>URMS01000023.1 GCA_900548975.1 uncultured Porphyromonadaceae bacterium | reverse complement strand
GAGCGGGTGCCCGGACAATAGCGCAGGGTGGAGCGAAGCGAGACCCTGCGTGCGGTACCCCCACCCCTCACACAGACCCGCGGGAGCGGGTCGCGAGATAAAATAAGAGCATACCAAAAGAAAACATACGAAAGCTAATGATTTTTATTTGGGTATTAAATAAAATGGTGGTACATTTGCCATTATGCATTCCTTTTCACAAATCTATATCATGGCGGTGTTTGGTGTAAAATACCGTCTCGGCCTGATCATGCCGCCATGGCGCGAGCAATTATATGCAGCCATCGGTCAGACTCTTTCCGACATCGAAGGTGTAAAACCGATCAAAATTGGCGGAGTGGCCGACCATGTGCATGTACTGTTCAGCACGCGCGGAGCCGTCCCGGAGAATGAAATCATAAGACATATGAAAACGGAATCGTCATTGTGGGTAAACAAAAAGCGGCTCGTGCAGGGGAAATTCGCATGGCAGGACGGAAGCGGGCGAATGAGTTATTCACATTCGGCCTTACCCGATGTGATCCGCTATATAGCCAATCAGGAAGAACATCACAAAAGAATGTCCTTTCGTGAAGAGTATGAAAATTGGCTCAAAAACCTTGGAATTGATTACACCAAATTCGATTTGCCCGAAGAAGCTCAATGACAGCGTAATTTCATTGAGTAAATCTTTGACAATGGCAGACGAATTTGTCTCGCAACCCGCTCACACGGGTTTTCCTTTTTTTTGGGGGGACACCGAATCGCAGGGTCTCTCTTCGCTCCACCCTGCGCTATTGTCCCCAGACCCGCTCACCGCGGGTCTCCCCCCTTCCGCAATCACGTTGTGGGGTTTGCTTATTTTATAAAATGAAAACATGGCCCTGCCGGTAGTGGGTGCCGGCGGGGCCATGTGGGTGTTGGTGGGGTTGTTGTTATCTTTGCAGGAGGACGGTGCGGGCTGTGGCGCCGGCGGCTACGATGATGAAGCGGGCGGTGGCGGGGATGATGTGGACGCCCTGCATGAGGTGACCGGTGTAGATGGTGGTGCCGTCGAGGTCGTAAACGTTTACATCGAGACCATTGGCATTCTTTATTTCTATCATGAGCTCACCGTTGCGAGCAAAGGCGTCCCAGCTGTAGTGGGGATCGCCCGGGTTGGCGAGTCCGCCGGTGTAGCCGTTCATCTCGATATCGTCGAGGAGGAAGCGTTTGCCCTCGGTCTGCCGCAGACGCATGCGCACGGTGCCGGCGACATTCACTGCCACGCTGTACTGCCGGTAGGCGGTGCCCTCGAGTGTCACGTTGCCGGCGGCAGTCCATTTCTCGCCGCCGTCGGTGCTGTACTCGACGGTGAATGCGGGCGCTGCGTCGCTGTTCCATACATGGGCGTAGAACGATACCGTGCCTATGCCGGCGGTGCGGTCCTCGTCCATTTCGATAAGAGCCTTGCCACTCTTGCCGCCGCGAAGGGCCTGCTTGCCGGTGTTGGCTTTGTCCGACCAGAATCCGGCATCCGACAGATTCCATCGGCATGCAGTGCCAAGATATGTCTGCGGGTCGTAGGAGCCGAGCCCCTCGGCTTCGAAGTCTTCGTGGAAAGCGGCGCCGTCGGCCACGATGCCTTCGACAGTCGATTCGTCGTTTGTGTAGTCGCCGCACACGGCTCTGATCGATGTGCGGAACGACCCCTCAGTCTCGCTGTAGAGACGCATGTAGAGCCGTGTATCGTCGGGGGTGAGGGTGAGCGAAGTTGTCCACCCGGCTTTGTCGAGCGATATTTCGAAGGGTGCGGACACGCTTACGGTATAGTCGGTGTCGATATTATCGATATCAACTATTATTTCCTCGGCCTCGGAGGGAACGCCCGGCGCGGTGGCGAAGGTAAGCGTGCCCTCGTAGAGGAATGCTATGTACGGTATGGGCGCGGCTGTGACCACAGCGACTTCGTCGGAGCTGTAGTTGCGCGAACGCACGGTGTAGGTATAGGCTGTGGACGCATCGAGGCCGTCGACGGTATATGCGCCTGCGCGGGCGTCGACGGCACGCGGATAGCCGTCGATCGATACTCCGCCCTGCCGTACATCGAGAGTGTAGTCACCGTCGGTGTCGTCGCCGACATAGGCCCATGTGGCGGTGAACGCGTCGGACGATATGTCGAGGGCTCCGTTGACGGGCAGACGGTCGATACCGGTGCCCTCGACATCGACCAGGGCAGATGTCGTTCCGGCAGTGACGTACAGGATGGCACGGTTATATCCCTTGCGGACAGGCGTGTATGTGAGTGTGACTGTGGTGCCGGCATTTGCAGCTGCAGCCGATACCGATGTCGGCGATACCACGAACATGTCGGCATCGGTCGACAGACGCACCGTCTCTCTGGCGGCGGTGGTCTTGAGTGTGACAGTTTTGACGGCGCTCATGCCCACCATCATCTGCCCCATTTCGATAGTGCTTCCGTCGAGGGGGCTGTTGATGGCTGTCGCGATTGCGGCCCCCGACGACCAGCGTTCCGAGCTTTTGTCGCCCCATATGTATTCGACCATTTCGGGATGGTCGATGAAGGGATTGCGGTTGCCCTGACGGCTGTATACGGCTTCGTTGCGCTTTATTTCCTTGTCGCTCACCGGGTCCTGACGGTGCCATTTCAGCAGCAGTTTCAAGGCCCACGACGAGAAGACGGGGTAGCTGTTTTTGGCGAGCATGTCGGACTTCCACGAGGATATGCGGTCGTTGTAGCATGCGGCCATATAGAAATAGCTTCGGGCGAAGTCGCCCTTGTACTGGTCATCGGGTTCGAAGACCGTTCCGCTGTAGCCGTCGAAGGTGCTCGCGCCGAGTTTTCCGAGCGGTTTCACGCTTCCCGACGATGCTACCTGCGAACCGTTGGCGCATTCGCCGAAGGGGTAGTTGGAGCGCTGTCCGTTCACCTTGCCGTCGGTGGGGTAGATGTGGAACGCATCGGAGTACATGGGCGATGCGTCGTTGAACCAGCTTTTCGGCAGCGAGTGCTCGCGGTTGTAGCAGTCGCCTATTTTGGAGTAGGTGCCGCACTGTTCGCGGCCGGGATTCCATCGTTTGGTTGAGTACATGTCCCATATCTTGCCGTCGGCATCGACATCGGATGTCTTGTAGAGATCCCACAGTCCCGAGTAGCTGACGGTGTTGTGGTCCGATATGGCGGAGTGTACGGCTTTGAGGAGGTTCTGGCCTCCGAGGTTTTCACAGGCGGAGTAGTATCCGGCAGGTTCGGCGGCCGTCGCAGGCAGAAAAACTGCCGAGATGGCCGCAATAAAGATAAATGTGTTTTTCATTACTGACGTGTCTGGCCGGCGCCGGTTATAAGGTATTTGTAAGTGCATATTTCGCGCAGAGCCATAGGGCCGCGGGCATGCAGTTTCTGGGTGGATATGCCGATCTCGGCCCCGAAGCCGAACTGAGCGCCGTCGGTGAATGCCGTCGATACGTTGGCGTAGACGCATGCGGCGTCGATATCGCGCAGGAATGTCTCTGTAGCTTCGCGGTTTTCGGCCACGATGCACTCGCTGTGGTGCGATGTATTTTCGCCGATAAACGCTATGGCCTCTTCGAGGCCGCCTACGGTGCGCACCGACAGCTTGTAGTCGAGCCATTCGTGGCCGAAGTGGGTGTTGTCGGCATGGTGCAGATAGGGATATGCGCCTTCGAGGGCCTTGTAGGCCTCGTCGTCGGCATATATTTCGACATGCTTGTCGGCCATGTGATAGCATATGGCAGGGAGGTCGGCCACACGGTCGCGGTCGATCACGAGGCAGTCGAGGGCGTTGCACACGCCCGGACGCCGGGTCTTGGCATTGTACACGATGTCGCGTCCGGTGGCGATGTCGCCCGAAGAGTGGAAGTAGGTGTGGCATACTCCGGCGCCGGTCTCTATAACCGGTACCAGGGCATTGTCGCGCACCCAGTCGATGAGGCGACGCGAGCCGCGGGGAATGACCAGGTCGACTTCGCCGCGGGCGCGGAGCATGGCCAGGGCGTCGTCGTGACCCGCGCCGAGGAGCACCAGGGCGTCGGGTGAGACGCCGGCGGCTGCGAGAGCGTCGCGCATTATGGCGGCGGCGACGGCGTTGGTGGCGGCGGCTTCGTGGCCGCCCTTGAGCAGACATGCGCTGCCGGCCTTGAAGCATAGGGCGAAGACATCGAAGGCCACATTGGGCCGGGCTTCGAATATTACGCCGATGAGACCGAAGGGCACCGACACCTTGCGTATAAGCATGCCGTTGGGTCGGGGCGAGCTCTCGAGTACCACGCCCACGGGCGAGGGCAGGGCGGCTACGGCCCGTATGCCGGCGGCAATATCGGCTATCCGCTCCGGTGTGAGCAGCAGTCGGTCGTAGCGGGCGTCGGTCGGGTCGAGGGCGGCGCAGTCGATGGCGTTGGCTTTCAGAAGTTCGGCGGCGCGTGCCTCGACGGCATCGGCGACGGCGTGAAGGATGGCGTCGATACGGTCGGCGCCGAGTGCGGCAATTTCTCTTGCCGCTATACGTGATTGTTCAAACATTTTTTCTTTCAACTGATGTAGATATAATCGGCGTGGATGAGTGGCCGTCCGCCGGCTTTGCCAAGCATTGCGGCGGCTGTGCGGGCATCCACGCTCACGCGTCCCCAACCTATGATTTCGTCCTTGCCGGAGACCACGCTCACTATGTCGTCGGCATCGAAATCGCCTTCGACAGCATCGACTCCTACGGCGAGCAAACTCACTCCCGGCTGGCGCAGAAGTGCCTCGGCGGCGCCGGCATTGACGCGCAGGGCGCCTTTGGCGAAGGAACCGCTGTGCGCTATCCATTTACGCAGACTCGATGCGGGGCGTGGTGCCGGTTCGAAAAGGGTATGGGGAACATCGGCGCCGCTGCACAGGGCTGTGAGGATGCCGTCGCGGCGTCCGTTGGCAATCACTACCTCGATACCGTCGGCGGCTACAAGACGCGCTATGCGGCATTTCGACGCCATGCCTCCGCGCCCGTGGCTCGACTTGGACGCGGCCACGAAAGATGTCGGATCGTCGTCGAGGGCTATGCGGGCTATCAGCGTCGAGGCGGGGTCGGAGGGGTCGCCCGTATACATGCCGTCGATGTTGCTGAGTATGATGAGGCGCGAGGCATCCATCATGGCGGCGATGAGGCCCGATAGCTCGTCGTTGTCGGTGAACATGAGTTCGGTCACCGACACGGTGTCGTTTTCGTTGACGATGGGAATGACGCCGTGGCTGAGCATGGTCTCCATGCAGTTTTTCTGGTTGAGGTAGTGCAGGCGCCGGTCGAAGTTCTCCTTCGTGGCCAGGACCTGGCCGCAGTGTATGCCGTGTTCGCGGAACAGATCGTAGTAGCGGTTGATGAGTTTGGCCTGTCCGACGGCGCTGAACAGCTGTCGCGACGATACCGGGTCGAGTCGCCCGAGGCCATCGAGGCGGCACAGCTCGCCGCGGCCTGCGGCAACGGCACCCGACGATACCACAATGACCTCGATGCCGCTCTTGCGGAGCTCGGCCAGCTGGTCGACCAGGGCACTGAGGCGGGTGACGTCGAGGAGTCCGTCGGGACGTGTGAGCACATTGCTGCCTATTTTGACAACGATACGGTTTTCCATTACATCAGACGTAATTTGTATTTTGCAATGAAATCGGCCACGCGAGGATGGCGCTCGAGCACCGACTGCATCACCTGCTCGTCGGTCCACAGCGAACTCGGCAGGTCTTCCTTGCTCACCTCAATGGCGAGAGCGACGGCATCGTTAGCCAGAATGTCGTGCAGAGCGGCCTCGAGGGCGGGCAGTTCCTTGCCGAGGATATCGGCCTGTATGGAACTGGTGACGGTGATGCGGAAACGGTCGCCGGCAGTGCGCTCGGGCGTTATGGCGCCCATGGTGCTGGCTATTACAGGCTCGGAAGCGTAGCGGTCTATGCATTTGCGCCATGCCGACTCCATGTCGGCGTCGGAGTAGGGCGACGTGCGCAGCTGCGCGGGGGCCTGAGGCTGCTCCGGAGCGGGCGCTGCGGCCGGCTCTGCGGCACGTGCTCCGAGCGAGAAGGCGCCCATGCGGTATGTGCCGCCGGCGCGCGATGTGCGCGGCGCGGTGTGCTGAGGCTCGGTGGAGCGCACAGGTGCTGTGCGGGGAGCGGCCGGCATGGCCGGGGCGGCCTGTACGGGCTGCTGATAGGGTGGCGTCACCGGCGCCGACGGCTGTACCGGGGCTGCCTGTGGCGCTGATTGTGGTGCTGCCTGTGGCGCTGGGGCGGCGTCGGGGCGAGGGGTGAGCGGTTTCAGCTGCCCCCCGTCACTTCCGCTTTCATCGGGCGAGGGGCTGAGTAGTTGGCAGAGCTTGATGAGCGTCAGCTCTATTAGGAATTGTTTGTTCGAAGCTTGCCTGTAGTTGAAATCGGCATCGTTGCACAGATCCATCGCCCGGTAGATGAACGTCGGGTGCAGCTTTGCGGCTCGGGCTGCCATTTCGGCGCGTATTTCGTCGGTCGCCTCCACCAGTTGCAGTGTCGACGGGTCGGACGCCACCATGAGGTCGCGGAAATAGAGGCCGAGGCCGTTGATGAAGAACTGCGAGTCGAAGCCCTTGGAGCGTATCTCCTTGTAGATGAGGAGCGCTGCGGGGACGTCCTGCTTCACGAAGGCGTCGACGAGGCGGCCGTAGTAGCTGTTGTCGAGCACGTTGAGGTTGTCGACCGTGGCCTGATATGTCACCTTGCCGCATCCCGAGGCTGCCACCTGGTCGAAGATCGACAGGGCGTCGCGCATGGCGCCGTCGGCTTTCTGTGCTATGATGTTGAGGGCTGCCGGGTCGGCCTCGATACCTTCCTGCATGGCCACATGCTGCATGTGGGCCACCATGTCGGAGATGCCTATGCGGTTGAAATCGTAGATCTGGCATCGCGACAGGATGGTAGGTATTATCTTGTGTTTCTCTGTCGTGGCGAGGATGAAGACCACATACGACGGCGGTTCCTCGAGGGTTTTGAGGAAAGCATTGAAGGCCTGCTGGGTGAGCATGTGCACCTCGTCGATGATGAACACGCGGTAGCGGCCTATTGCCGGCGGTACCATCACCTGCTCGATGAGGCTGCGGATGTCGTCGACACCGTTGTTGGAGGCGGCGTCGAGCTCTATTATGTTGAGCGAACGGTTTTCGTTGAACTGCCGACAGGAATCGCACTCGTTGCAGGCCTCGCCGTCGGGGGTGCGGTTGGTGCAGTTGATTGTTTTGGCGAAAATACGCGCACACGACGTCTTGCCGACGCCACGCGAGCCACAGAACAGGTATGCGTGGGCGAGACGGTCGGTGGCGATGGCGTTTTTGAGCGTCATCGTCAGCGCCTGCTGTCCCACCACGCTGCCGAAAGTGGCCGGGCGGTATTTTCGTGCCGATACGATGTATTGTTCCATGTCTTAGTGCAGAGCACGGCATCGGCCGCGCCCGTTTGCAAAAATACACAAAATAATGATAGCAACCGCGCCCCGCCGCAAAAAAATATCAGTGGTTAAAAAGGCAGTGCGGAGACTGAATGTCCGAGTCGCGTGGTGATATGGTTGGCGGTGTCGGCGAGGAAAGCGCAGGAGTGGATATGCTTTGGGATGAATTTTGTGACAACCATTCTGTAATGCTCTATGGCGCTTTCTATTTCCGGTGCGGGGAGGGCGGTGCGGATTGTGCTTATGTGTTCTTCGCGTATTGCTTTATAGAGCGGGTCGAAAAAAGTGAAAAGCAGAAAGTCGTAGAGGTCGTGTCCGCGCACATACATGTAGGCGTTGTCTTCCGCGAGGGCATAGTCCCGCTTTATATCGGCTTCGAGAGCAGTTTTAACGACGGCGAGGTCGGGATGTGCCGCGGCGTATAAAGTTTCGGCAGCCGCTGCCACTGCAGCGAGTTTCTGAAGCACTGCCGCCCTTCTCTGAGGCAGTGGCATAGAGTGGTCCGCTAAGATAGGCCGGTAATGGTCGTTGCCGATAACTTCATCCCAGTTCGGTGCCGGACGGTTTTCTTTTTTCAATACAAGATGCCATATCAGTACCGGATATAGTATTTTTGACACTTCGGTTATGAATGCGGAGTAGTGGGCGTCGGCATCTCTTTGCATAGGACTGCAGTGCGCCAGGCATTCGAAAAGTGTGTCGGAGAGTCCGTAGGGCTGACATGCAAGATTTTCGATGGCATATCCGAATGTCTGGAGGATATAGGGATTGGACCGCATGGTGAGTCCGTCGGCGGTATGAAGTTCGAGCAGATAATCGTAGTCGCTGTCGACACAGCCTATGAAGTAAGGTCCGAAGTTAGGACCCATCTTCAATATGTGGCTTTTGCCTTTGGAGTCGGCAACCGATGCGTCGTGGAAGTAGGGCGTGATTTCGAATGTTTTGTCGGGACGCCACTTTTTCAGGATTTTATGCCATACAACGACGTCTTCTTCGTCCTCGACAAGCACCTTGACAAGATTCGGCCTGTTGGTGAGGATGTTTGCCTGATATTGCTGCTGGCTGTTGGAATTGGAAAGCAGGGAAGAGGACATGTTGGGGCGCTTTTAGAGGTTGTTTAATAACATATGTGAATTCACAGGCCAAAAAGTCAGAGATGGATTTATAACTGAGTTGAAGGAGCATAGCGGTGGCTATGTGACTGAAACGAAGATATAAAGACACTCTGAATTTTTGGAGGCGGAGCCTTTGTTTTCATAATAATGGGGTTTGTTGGGTCTGTCTGATTGAGGCCGTCTTTTAACATTAGTACAGTCTTGGTGTCTTTTTGTTAACTTGCCCATTGCTCATCGGTCACATAGCAACCGCTATGCTCCCTCTTCACAATGTGCAATTTAAGCAAAAATACACCAACCTGTGTATTCACATATGTTATTAAACAACCTCTTAATCCTTGTAGAGTTCTTTGATTTCCCTGACGTTGCTGTACCAGCCTTCGATCAGGCTCGGGGAGTGTGTGGCAGCTATGATCTGCATGTTGGGATTGATGGCGCGGAGTTCCCGCAGCAGTATCTTTTTCCAGTCGATATGCATGCCCAGATCGGCTTCGTCGAGCAGAAGCAGCGTCGGTGATTCGAGAGTGTTGGTAACGGTAAGGAGCAGATATACAAGCTGCTTTTCGCCGGTCGACAGACAAGTGAATGAAAAAGGATGTTCGAAACCATCCTCCCGGTCGTCGCGCTCGAATTTCAGCGAAGACATGTCGGCTATCTTATAGTCGGGCATGAAATGCCGGAGCGAACCGGCAAATTTATCGAACAGTTCTTTCAGGCGGAAAAGTACAGGCGCACGAAAATCTTCAGGCGTCTGGAATACTTTTTGAGTATGCTGTGTAAATAGCTGGTTATATCGGTTGAGTTCCCGCTCGATAAGCAGATCGAGATAGGTGAGATTGCCTTTGTCCTGCAGCGATGAATCCTGGATGAAAAGACTGGCATTGGACGCGATCTGATCGGCCGAGTTGATGTAGATGGCTCTGAAATTCTCCGGTCTTGCAGGGATATCAAGGTCTTGAAGACGTATTTTGACCATTTTGAAGCCTTTGCCTTCCCAGTCTTTCATTTTCCGGGATTTATCTTCTTCTTTGGCCGTATCTTTTGCCGACGGATCATATGCCCGGTTTAAAAATTCTGTATTCCCGTTTTTGAATAGAATCTGGATGTAATCGAACCGGCACGCAATTTCCTCGCTTAGTGTTGTTTTTTCTGCAAGAGCAGCGTAGATAGCACGAAGTATTGTAGATTTGCCACTGCCGTTAGGGCCTCCGAGAATATTAACTGTCGGCGACAGTTCCCAGGAGATTTCGTGGCGACCAAGAAGTTTAGATATGTTTATGTTTTTTATGGTCCAGTCCATAGTGCGTCGGGAAAAAAGCGTATTGTCTGATGCAAAGTTAATCAACAGACTGCTGATGTGCAAATTTGTTTAGGAGTTGCGGGCGGCGGCGGCGTCGAGGGTGAGTTGGGTGCGGAGGGCGTCGAGGGAGTCGAAGCGACGTTCGGGACGCAGACGGCGGCGGAAGGTGAGGGTGGTGTGGCGGCCGTAGATGTCGGCGTCGAAGTCGAGTATGTGTGCCTCGATGGTGCGGACAGGGGCGGCCGTGTGGTCGACGGTGGGGCGTATGCCTATGTTTACCATCGCGCGGTGTGTGGTGCTTTCGCCGTCGATGGCTATGTCGGCGGCGTAGGCTCCGTCGGGAGGCAGTAGCTGTCGGTCGGCGAGTTCGGGGCTGATGTTGGCTGTGGGAAAGCCTATGGTGCGCCCGAGCTGTTTGCCGCCGACGACGGTGCCTTCGATGGCGAAGGGTCGGCCCAAAAGCCGGGCGGCTGTGCCGAAGTCGGCCTCTGCGATGGCTTGCCTCAGTGCTGAGCTGCTGGTACTTTCGTCGCCCGGGCAGGGAGGCAGGGAGGCGATGTCGATTATGCCGAGGGCGCGTGCGGCGTCGGCATCGAGGCGGTCGCTGCCGATGTGGTTGTTGAAGCCCATGGCGAGTGCCGCTACTCCGCGTTCTTTAAGCGAGGAGAGGAAGGCGGCGGCTGTCATGGAAGCGAACCGGGGTGTGAAATCGGTTACCTCGACAGTGTCGATTGCGGCGAGAGAGCTGATAGCCTCTGCTTTGGCCGCCGGCCCCATGATGAGTTTGGGGGCTTTGTCCGGAGCGAGAGTGTCGGCGGGATGGCGGCTGAAAGTGATAACCATGGGGCGGAGACCTCTTTCGGCGGCAAGACGGCGCAGCTGGCCGAGCACGAAAAGGTGCCCGGAGTGCAGTCCGTCGAACATGCCGACGGCGGCCATGTATCTCGCTTCGGTGTCGGACATTATTCTGCCGGAATATAGTCGGTGAACTCGGTGCCGGGGCGTACGTGGGCGGTGTTGAAGCCGAGGGCGGCAGCGGCGCGCGTGTTCGCCTCGGAGTCGTCGAAGAAAAGTGTTTCTTCGGGCCTTATGCCCAGGTGACGGCAGGTGTATTCGAATATTTGGGGCGACGGTTTGGCAGCTTTGGCCTCGAAAGATGTAACCATGCCGTCGAAGTAGTCTTCGCGTCGTAGTCCTTCCTTTTCAAACTCGCGTGCGATAACGTCGTTCCACATCACCGGATTGGTGTTGCTGAGCAGATAGAGGCGGTAGCCGCGTTCGCGGAGGCTGCGCAGTGCCTCGAGGCGCTTCACGGGGATTCCGGTGATGAATTTCTGGAATGCGCTGTCGATCTGGGCGTCGGAGACGTCGGGCGGCAGGAGGGCGTGCAGGCGGCGATGGAACTCGTCGATGCCGATGGTGCCGTCTTCGATGTCCATGAAAATGCCGGTCTGGGCGTAGAGCCCGAAGTATGAGTCAGCGTTTTCGAGGCCTATGGCTTCGAATGCGTCGACACAGTTCCGGCGTTCGATGTCGATAATTACGCCGCCGAGGTCGAAAAGGAGATTGCGTATCATTGCGATTAGAAAAAGGCTCCGGTCGAAACCCGACCGGAGCCATGGATGAGTAGCCCATAGCAGAATCGAACTGCTCTTTCAAGAATGAAAATCTTGCGTCCTAACCGATAGACGAATGGGCCGAATCGACCGCACGAAGCCGGTCGTAGATGGTATGCTTAGAGAGTTAGCTTAAGCGGCGATCTTGGCGATGTGCTTAGCAAGCTTGCTCTTGAGGTTGGCTGCCTTGTTCTTGGAGATGTGGTTTTTCGAAGCCAGACGGTCGAGCATGGCGCTAACTTCGCGGAAGCGAGCTTCTGCGGCTGCTTTGTCAGTCATCTTGCGGAGATTGCGGACTGCGTTGCGGGCTGTCTTGGCATAGTAGCGGTTGTGCAGACGGCGGCTTGCTGTCTGACGGATGCG
Source organism: uncultured Porphyromonadaceae bacterium (assembly GCA_900548975.1). Classification (GTDB taxonomy): domain Bacteria; phylum Bacteroidota; class Bacteroidia; order Bacteroidales; family Muribaculaceae; genus CAG-873. The sequence goes on along the minus strand of URMS01000023.1, from coordinate 29,042 downwards.
CTTTTTAGACGAATCGTGGTTTGCCATTGTATGCTGTTAATCTTTTTAATTCTTGAGGTTATGTAGCCCATAGCAGAATCGAACTGCTCTTTCAAGAATGAAAATCTTGCGTCCTAACCGATAGACGAATGGGCCTCGCGCTTTTTGCGAGTGCAAATATAGGCACTATTTTCGACGTGGCCAAATAATTGAAACGCAAGAGTTCGATTTTAAGTTTTTTTTGCAATTATATGAATATTTAAGACCCCTCTTTTTGTTTCCGGGGGTGATTTGTGGCTATCTTTGCGACTATGTATACCACTGTGCACTGCATATCGCTGCGTACTGTGAAGCACAGCGACAGCAAGAATATACTCTCGGTGTGGAGCCGCGAGCTCGGGCGCGTGTCGATGCTCGTACCGGCCGGTGCGGGACGCGAGGCGCGTCGCCGCCGGGCTTTGTCGTGCCCGCTGTCGACTTTCGAGTGCGAATGCGATGTGCGGCCCGGCCGCGAGCTGCTTACGGTGCGCGATGTGCGGCCCATGGCCGGCAGTCTGGCTCTGGACAGCGATCCGTCGAAAAGTCTTGCTTCGCTGTTTCTGGCCGAAGCACTCGATCTGCTGCTACGCCGCTCGGAGCGCGACGACACGCTGTCGGACTTCCTGTTCGGGTCGCTGGAGCGTTTCTCGGCGCTGACCGACGCCACGGCGATGGCCAATTTCCACCTCGTATTCCTCTATCATCTGGCGGCTCTGATGGGCATACAGCCCGATGTGTCGGAGTGGCGGCCGGGATATGTGTTCGACATGTGCGACGGTGTGTTCCGTGCGAGCGCTCCGGCTCATGCCGATTTTCTGATGCCTGAGGCGGCGTCCGAACTCGCGCGTATGGACCGTCTGAACTACCGCAACATGCACCTGTGGCAGCTCGACCATGAAGGCCGCAATACGATTCTGGACCACATGCTGCGCTACTATGCCATCCACCTGGCGCCGCTTACTTCGCTCAGGTCGCTCGATGTGCTGCGGATGTTGCATTGATTTGCAAATTACACAATATTATATTAACTTTGTGGTATAGAGACAGCATTCTCTTCATATAATATCAGGACTCTCCATTTAACTACTATATAACTATGAAATTCGCAGAAAAAAGCTACACGATTTTCGAGCAGTCAGTAGCCGATTATCATCTCGACGACGATGTCGACGCTCCTACCCGTCAGCCCTACGCTCCCGAGAGCATAGAGGGTGTACTCTATGCCAAAAACCGCATAGACGCCGTGCAGTGGCATCTGGAGGATATAATACGCGACCCCGAAATCGACCCGGTGGCCGCTCTGGCGCTTAAGCGCCGTATCGACCGCTCCAACCAGGAGCGTACCGATATGGTCGAAGAACTGGATACCTATTTCCGCACACAATATGCCGGCGTAGTGCCTGCGGCCGATGCGACAATCAATACCGAGAGTCCGGCTTGGGCTCTGGACCGCCTGTCGATCCTCGCTCTTAAGATATACCACATGGAGGCCGAGGTGAACCGCCCCGACGCAACCCCCGAACACAAGGCGCGGTGCGCCGCCAAGCTTGCCGTGCTCACCGAGCAGCGGGCCGACCTCATATCGGCTATCGACGCTCTGCTGGACGATATCGCGGCCGGGCGCAAGTATATGAAGGTGTACCGTCAGATGAAGATGTACAACGACGCCGACACCAACCCCGTGCTTTATGGAGCAAAATCCTGACGGCAATACCCACCGGTACCGGACCGTGCTGATGTCCCGGTTCTCGGCTCTGGGCGATGTGGCCATGACCATCCCGGTGGTCTACAGCGTGTGCCGCAGCTATCCGGGAGTGCGCTTCGTCATGGTGACGCGGCCGTCGATGACGGCGATGTTCGTCAATGCTCCCGCCAATCTTGTGCTGGTCGGCGCCGATGTGAAGACCGCCTACGACGGTGTGCGCGGCATCCGCCGGTTGTGCGGCGAGCTTGTGGCCACATATCGGCCCGATGTGTTTATCGATCTTCACAATGTGCTGCGGACTAAGTTGATGAGCGTGTTTCTGCGCATGTCGGGAATCTCAACGGCCCGTATTTTCAAGCCCCGTGCCAAGCGGCGCGCCCTCACGCGGCGACACAACAAGGTGATGCTGCCGCTGGTCTCGCAGCGGGCCCGCTACCGCGAGGCTTTCTTCAAGGCCGGCTTTGCCATGACGGAGAAATTCGACGGCCTTTACAGCGGGGCTGCTACGGCCGATCCCTCTCTTTTTGCTGCAATCACTGCGCCCAAACCTGCGGGCGAGCGCTGGGTGGGCATAGCACCGTTTGCGGCTCATGCCGGCAAGGTGTATCCCGTCGATCTGATGGAAAAGGTGGTGGTTATGCTTCAGGCACGTGCCGACGGCGGCCATCCTCTGCGGGTGTTCCTTTTCGGCGGAGGTGCCGATGAGCAGCGTCAGCTCGAGGAGTGGGCGGCCCGCTACCCGGCAGTGACGTCTCTGGCAGGCAAACGCTACGGTTTCGCGGCCGAACTGGCGCTTATCAATCATCTGGATGTGATGCTGACCATGGATTCGGCCAATATGCACATGGCTGCCATCGCCGGTGCGCCGACCATAAGCATGTGGGGTGCCACGCATCCCTACTGCGGCTTCAAAGGCTGGCGCCAGAACGACGATAACACCATTCAGCTGCCGCTGAGCTGCCGTCCGTGCTCGGTGTTCGGCGACAAGGCATGCCTTCGCGGCGATCTGCTGTGCCTCTCGGCCATCAAGCCCGAGAGTGTAATTGAAAAAATACTGAAATATGTCTGACGACGAATTCGACATACGGTCCGAGGCTCTTGCATCGGGTTCGGAGGCGGAGTTTGAAAAGGCTCTGCGCCCCGGCCGCTTCGAGAGTTTCAACGGACAGGAAAAAATAATAGAGAATCTGAGAGTGTTCGTGCAGGCTGCTCGGATGCGCTCCGAGGCTCTCGACCATATATTGTTGTTTGGTCCTCCGGGCCTTGGCAAGACTACTCTTGCAGGCATCGTGGCCAATGAACTCGGCGTGGGTTTCAAGGTCACCTCCGGACCAGTGCTCGACAAACCGGGCGACCTTGCCGGTATCCTCACTTCGCTCGAAGAGAACGACGTGCTCTTTATCGACGAGATACACCGTCTGAGCCCCGTGGTGGAGGAATACCTCTACTCGGCCATGGAGGATTACCGCATCGATATAATGATCGACAAAGGGCCAGGCGCGCGCAGCGTGCAGCTGACACTCAGCCCGTTCACTCTCGTGGGCGCTACCACGCGAAGCGGTCTGCTGACATCGCCTCTGAGGGCGCGCTTCGGCATCAAATGCCATCTCGAATACTACGACCATCCGGTGCTTAGCCGCATCGTCACACGTTCGGCGGCCCTCCTGCGGGTGCCCTGCACCAGCGAGGCGGCCACAGAGATAGCCATGCGCAGCCGCGGTACCCCGCGTATCGCCAACGCTCTTCTGCGCCGGGTGCGTGATTTCGCCCAGGTGAAAGGTTCGGGCGAGATAGACCTCGAGATAGCCCGCTACGCTCTCGAAGCGCTCAATATCGACCGCTACGGCCTCGACGAAATCGACAACAAGATACTGCGCACGATTATCGACAAATTCCGCGGCGGTCCTGTCGGTCTGTCGACCATAGCCACGGCTCTGGGCGAGGACCCCGGCACCATCGAGGAGGTCTACGAGCCATATCTGATAAAAGAGGGTTTCATCAAGCGCACCCCCCGCGGCCGCGAGGTTACAACCCTCGCCTACGAGCACCTCGGCCACACCCGCGCCGACGACCTCGGCCTCTTCGGCTAATATAATTATGCCTGTTTGTTTTTTATCGGACAGTTAATCGAATTATATGCTAACACCACAGGAAGTGAAACGGCTATTGTCGGATATCGAAAGCGACTGCATCGAACGCACCATCTCGACTACGAATACCGACAAGTTCGGACAGGCTATCTGTGCGTTTGCCAATGATCTGCCCGACCACAATCTGCCCGGATATCTGATAATCGGAGCAGACGACAAAACAGGTAAAATCAGCCGAGATGTAAGAATTACTGATCAGTTGCTGCAGAACCTCGGTGGGATAAAGACCGACGGAAAACTTCAGCCGCAGGTTTCCATGACCGTGGAAAAAGTGGTTACTCCCGAAGGTGATGTGGCAGTTGTGACAGTGCAGCCATGTCCGTTTACTCCTGTAAGATATGAGGGGCGGATATGGATAAGGAACGGACCGCGTAAATGCATTGCCAGTGAATCGGATGAGAAGATTTTGTTGGAAAAGCGCACAAGCAGAATGCTTACATTCGATGCTTTGCCTTGTTTCGACGCTACTTTGGAAGATATTGATCTGAGTGCTTTCAAGCAGATCTATCTTCCTAAAGCTTTCCCGGAAGAGGTACTGAAAACAGACCGGCGTACTGTCAAACAGCAGATGCAGGCATTAGGCTATTTCAATGTGAAATATGATTGTCCTACCTATGCCGGTATTGTGATGTTCGGTATAAATCCAGAGCGTTTTATGCCGGGATGCTATGTGCAGTATGTCCGATTCGCCGGTGGGACGAGAGCAGGAGAAATCCGCAGCGAATATAAGTTTTCGGGGAATCTGGTAAAGATACTTGCACAGCTCGATACATTTGTGGACGCCTCGATCACCAACAGACGTCCCGTGCCGGTATCGGCTCTGAGGGAAGAAATCAGGGTCGATTATCCGCATTGGGCCACTCGAGAATTGCTGATGAACGCTATTTGCCACAGAGATTATGAGGGAAACGGTCCGGTACAGTTCTATCAGTACGATGACCGTATCGAGATTATGAATCCGGGCGGTCTGTACGGTAAGGCAACTCCGCAGAATTTCCCTTATGTAAACGATTACCGCAACGGTGTTATAGCCGAGGGGATGAAAGTGCTGGGCTTTGTCAACAGATATAGCCGGGGTGTGCAGACCGTTCAGGACGAGTTGCGCGAGAACGGAAATGGCGAGGCCGATTTCAAACTGCATCTTGGCACCGCATTTCTCGTGATCGAACATATAGCGGTAAATGAGCCGGAAGAACCGAGGAAAGAGCCGAAAAAACCGAGGGAAGAAGCGGAAGAACCGAGGAAAGAAGCCGAAAAACCGAGGAAAGAAGCGGAAAAACCGAGGAAAGAGCCGGAAAAACCGAGGAAAGAACTTATTGAGGTATTGGAGCTGATAAGGAAAAATCCGCGTGTAACTTATCAGGGTCTTATGTCGGAACTTGGCATTGGGGAGTCGGCCGTATATGAGCGTGTGAGAAAATTGAAAGAAAATGGAATGCTGCGTCGTGAAGGCGGCCGTTTCGGGGGTAAATGGATAGTAATCGAATGATTATTATTCCGGTATTCTGAATTTACAATCTATGATTAATTATGAAGCACGAGAAGTCGCCTGAATTGCGGGAGAAGATTGCTATTCTGCCCGATACGCCGGGGGTGTATATGTATTTCGACGCTGCCGGCACTGTGATATATGTGGGCAAGGCCAAGAATCTCAAGCGGCGTGTGTCGTCGTATTTCAACCGCACGCACGATGTGCTGCGCACCAATCTGCTGGTGCGCAATATAGCGGATATGAAGTATATAGTGGTGCCTACCGAGCAGGACGCCCTCAATCTGGAGAACTCCATGATCAAGGAGTACAAGCCCCGCTATAATGTGCTGCTCAAAGACGACAAATCCTATCCGTGGATAGTAGTCACCAACGAGATGTATCCCCGGGTATTTCTCACGCGGCAGCATATCCGCGACGGCTCGCGCTATTACGGCCCCTATACCAATACAGCAGTGGCGCGCACGGTGCTCGATCTTATCGGCAAGCTCTATCCGGTGCGCACATGCCGCATACCCATCACGCCCGAATATCTCGCCAAGGGCAAGGGACGGCTCTGCCTGCAGTACCACATAAAGAAATGCCGCGGGTGCTGCACCGGCGAGATCGACCACGCCACCTACAACGGATATATAGACCGCATACGCCAGATACTGCGTGGCGAAACGCAGGAACTGATGAACTATCTGCGCGAGGAAATGGGCCGTCTTGCCGCCGAGATGCGCTTCGAGGAAGCCCAGGAACTCAAGGAAAGCTATAAACTGCTGGAAAACTACCGCTCCAAGAGCGTGATCGTGAGCCAGACTATCAACGATATCGATGTGTTCGGCTTCGACGACGATGGTGGCAACGATGTGTATGTCAACTATATGCATGTGCGCCGCGGCGCCGTGGTGCGGAGCGTGACCCTGCGCTACCGCCGTTCGCTCGAAGAGGACCGCGCGCAGATTCTCGGCTATGCAATGGAGGAAATACGCCAGAGCCTCGGCGCAGAGTACGACGAGGTTGTCGTGGCCGAGGCTCCCGAAGTCGAAATGCCGGGCGTGAGCTTCACCATACCCCGCCGCGGCGATAAGGCCAAGTTGCTCGAGGTGTCGGAGCGCAATGCGCGTCAGAACCGTGTCGACGACCTCAAGCACATGGAGCGCCACAACCCCGAGGAGCGCACCGGGCGCCTGCTCGAGCGTATAAAGGCCGATTTCAGGCTGTCGGAACTGCCGCACCACATAGAGTGCTTCGATAACTCCAATATACAGGGTACTAACCCTGTGGCTTCGTGCGTGGTGTTCAAGGACGGCAAGCCGTCGAAGCGCGACTACCGGCATTTCAACATCAAGACAGTGGAGGGTCCCGACGATTTTGCCTCGATGAAAGAGGTGCTGACGCGCCGCTATACCCGGCTGATGCAGGAGGGCGAGCCGCTGCCGCAGCTGGTGGTTGTCGACGGCGGTAAAGGACAGCTGTCGGCGGCTGTGGAGGCGCTCGACGATATGGGCCTGCGCGGCACCATAGCGGTGGTGGGCATTGCCAAGCGCCTGGAGGAAATCTACTTTCCCGGCGACAGCGTGCCGCTGTATATCGACAAGAATTCGGAGACACTGCGCGTGGTGCAGCATCTTCGCGACGAGGCGCACCGTTTCGGCATTACGCACCATCGCAACCGTCGCAGCAAGGGGCAGATAGTCGGTGCTTTAGACGGCATAAAGGGCATAGGCCCGAAGACTGCCGAAGCGCTGCTGCAACATTTCAAGAGCGTGAAGCGCATCCGCGAGGCCTCGGAGGCCGATATAGCGTCGGTGGTCGGTGCGGCAAAAGCCCGGCTGGTACTCGAGGGGCTTGCTCAGGCTGAGGCCTGATCAGAGCGACGAGCGGTGGAAGATGAGGCTGTTGGTGCCCGAGGGGCTGACTTTGAGGGTGACTTTGGCCGACTCGATGAGGGGGATGTTGTGGTCGACATGGCCCACTGGCACATTGAAGGCGACAGGGAATTTGTAGGGCGCCACGGCGTCGCGTATCATTGTTTCCATGTCGGCATAGGTGGCGTCGGGCTTATACTCGGTAAACTGGCCCACGATGAGACCGCGTATTTTGTCGAGAAGGCCGCTCAGACGCAGCTGGTAGAATATTCGTTCGATTTTATAGATCGGTTCCGATACGTCTTCGAGGAAGAGGATGGTGTCGGGGCGAAGAATATCGTAGGGTGTATTGATGAGTTCGGCGAGCACGGCGAGGTTGCCGCCGAGCAGAGTGCCGGTGGCGATGCCGAAACGGTCGTATTCGTGCGAGGGGAAGGTGTATGCCGGTCTGTCGCCGCGCAGAAGGGCGAAGAGCGATGCCGTGTCGGGGTCTGAGGGGCCTTTCATGATCTGTGCGGCCATCGGTGAGTGCAGGCTCGCTATGCCTTTGGTGGCCATGAGGGCATGGAGTGCCGATATGTCGGAGAAGCCGATAACCCACTTGGGATCGTCTTCGATGGGTAATTTTGCGAGTCGGTCGAGGATGTGGACCACGCCGTAACCGCCGCGTGAGCAGAGGATTGCGCGGACCGACGGGTCTTTGAAAGCCGCGGCCATGTCGGCGTAGCGTTCGTCGGGCGTGCCGCTGTAGCTACCGTATTCGCCGAGTGCGTGAGGCATTACGACGGGTTCCCAGCCCTGGTGGGCGAGTTCGCGGACGGCGCCGTCGACTTTTTTGGGGTCAATGCGTCCGGCAGGGGAGCAGATGGCTATTTTGTCGCCTTTTTTCAGAGGCTTGGGGAAAACGGGCATGATTATCTTAATATAGGTTTCGCAAGTTTTCAACTTGCTCACGGTTAAAAATATAGTTGAAAAAGTAAAAGGTTTAATAAGTTAAGATAATGGTTTTGGATGCTGGAGGGATAAAGTCTGTCAGACTATAGATTCTGAAGGAACTATTATCTTGACTCTTTACACTCATTTAACTTTTTTCAACTTCAACTTGAGCTTGTGAAAGTTGAGTTCTTAATTTGGAATAGAGGTGCCAGAGGGCGACGCCGGTCGAAACGGATACGTTTAGCGAGTGCTTGGTACCGCTCTGGGGTATCTCGAGGCATATATCGGCGCGGTCGACTATCGCCTGGTCGACGCCATCGACCTCGTTGCCGACTATCAGGGCGTAGTGCGCATCGGCCGCCGGCTCGAATTCGTCGAGGGCTACGCTGCCATGTACCTGCTCGAGGCAGATTATGGTGTAGCCGTCGGCCTTCAGGGCGTCGACGGCCTCGGCTGTAGTGGGAAAGTAGCGCCAGTCGACCGATTCTTCGGCACCGAGGGCTGTCTTGTGGATTTCGGGCGACGGTGGCGTGGCCGAGATGCCGCACGGTACCACCGCCGCAACGGCAAAGGCGTCGCAGGTGCGGAAAATGGCTCCGATATTGTTGAGGGAACGGACGTTGTCGAGCACCACCACTACCGGAATCTTAGCGGCGGCGTGGAACTGCTCGACCGAGAGACGGCCCATTTCCCAGATTGTCTTTTTCTTCATAATGCAAAGCTACGGCTTTTATTTAGAATATACAAACTACAGCGGCGACGCCTCCCGGTGTCGCCGCTGTAGATAAACCAATCATTATCACATTTCTTGCAATGGAAAAAGTAATTTTTCGCTTTGTACTTATATAACAAGCCCCCGACGGAAATGGTTCGCCGGGGGCTGAAAAAAATATCATTTTTTTGAGGGAATCGGAGTATGGGAGTCGGGCGCCTTGAAGTGGAGATTGTTCATCTCCATGGGGGTGAGGCGTTTGGCTCCGGGGATGTTTACTTTGGGAATTTCTTTCATGAGTCTTCGTTTTTTTGAATATTACGGTCGAAACTGGGCGCTATGGCATTTATGGCCAGAAGAGCGGCCACATATGTCGCCGCCAGGACAAAGAATTCTACATAGAGCGGGAATGCTCCGGCAAACCATCCGCCCGCAAGGAAGCACAGAAGTGCGCACCACAGACATGCCTGGGTGATGAGACACAGGGTGCACCATGCCTTGGCGCGGGTTTTCTGATACCATACGCTCCATATGGAGAAGGGGCAGCAGCAAGCGTTGATAAGTGCCAGATATGGCAGATACTGCGGAAAAACCAGCAGGCATCCCAGACTCACGCCGAAGTATGCGAGCCCGACCTCGCTCCAGCTGAACAGCCCGAAGAAAGATGATGCTTTGGTCGACAGCACGGTGTGACATCCGGTGCGGTCGATGAGGCCGCAAATGGAGTCGCCGGTATCGGAGTGGATGTTGAGCGTCTTGAGCATGAGCTCATAGGTGACATAGAGACCGGCTCCGAATATGAGAGTGAGGAGTATGGTCGATACGTGAGCGTATATGCCGTTGGAAATGAACAGATAGGCAAATATGAACACTGCTGCCGCCATAAGAACCCACCGTTTGGCCTTTGCCGCCGTGTCGATGAGATGGTGACGGCAGTACGACGGTTCGGCGGAGTATTGCGACGGATAGGCCACCAGTACTACGCCCGACCATCTGTCGATAAAAGAGTCGATGGGTATGCTGTGTTCGCCGGCTCCGGTACCGTCGTCGATCACCACGAAGTTGGGAGCCGTCTGCCGCACTATGACGAAAGAATCGTTCATGCCCGCCAGAAAAGGCACGGGAATCTGCCCTATGTCAGCTTTTTTATCGGGAAGAGACAGCGCCTCGTTGGGTATTCCGTAGCTTTCGAGCAGTTTCGAGAACCCGAAAAGCGAGCGGAATGTCATGTGGTCGAAGCATTCGTCGCTGTATTTCCTGGTATGCGGAACGCCCAGATCGGCCAGAAAGTCGGTGAAGATACTTGCCGGTTTCATGCTGGTGTCAGCCTATGAATTGTTGTATCTTCTGTAGCAGCGTGTTTCCGTCGATTTCGCCGCTGTAGCGCCACACCTGTTTGCCGTCGCGATAGATGATGAAAGTAGGAGTCGCATTCACGTCTTCCTGCGTGGCGGCTTCGGTGTCGCGGTCGACATCGAGCTGGTATATTTCGGCCGAACCGGCGAGCAGTTCGCGTATCTGGGCTATCACCGGCATCATTCTCTGGCAGTGAGGGCACCATGTGGCGTAGAATTCAATCATCACTACGCGCGAAGAGGAAATAAGATCGTTGTAACTGGACATAGTATTCTAAGAATTTTGGTTGTTCAATTACAACGCAGGTTTTGCGCGCTTGGTTCAGCGTGCAATGCTGCCTACGGCGCGTATGGTGGTCACCGGCGAGTCGGGGTCGTTGGTGATTACGGATATGCGTGCGTTGAGCAGAGCGCCGGTGAGGGCGGCGGGGTCGACGGCGACGGTTACGGTGGCTTTTTTGCCGGGTTTGACCGAGGTGCGGTCTGCGGTGGCCGTCACGCCCGGAGTAACGGTGTAGACGCGGCGTATGTCGAGTGTCGATTTGCCGGTATTGGTTATTTCGACGGTGCGCTCGGCCCTGACGGCGGAGGCGTCGATGCGGTCGAAGTCGGCTGTGGGGTCCTCGATGCGTATTACGGGCGCTTTGGCACGCTGTTTAGGCGTGAGTTTGGTGAAATCTTCGTTTACAAGAGCCGTAAGGGGTAGTGGGCATATGGTGCTCGACAGCGGGTCGGGCGATACGTAGACGGTGTCGGAGACAAGGCCGTAGAGGGGGCATTTGTCGGATCGGAAATAGAATATGAACGAGCATTGCTCGCCGGGGGCCACGCGCTCTGGGGCCACGGTTACCGACACATAGTCGGGCAGATTGGATACCGACGGGGCTATGGAGTCGTGGCCCGAATTATATGCCTTGAGGAACAGGGTCTTGAGCTGTCCTTTCACCACATCGCCCATCATGGCGGCTCCGCGCGACAGGCGCAGTATGTCGGAGCACTTGGCGGGGTACTGCCGGGATACGCTCGCCGAATTACCCACCACGGTGCCCTCTATGGTAAGCTTCTGCCGCGAGCCTTCGTAGCTCAGATCGACGGCCACATATTTCGAAAAGCGGCCCGGACGGCCTGCGGGGTCGTAGGTGACCTTGATGTCGGCAGTGTCGCCGGGAGCCACGGCGTCGCGGCTGAACTGCGGGGCGGTGCAGCCGCAGGATGCGCGTGCAGCCACTATGCTCACCGGCTCGGTACCGGTGTTGACGAAGCGGAATACAGTGGACACGCGGCCCATATTCTCGTCGAAGGCTCCGAAATTGTGGTTTGTCGCGAGCCATTTCACCGACTCGGATGCTACTGCGGCCAGCGATGCGGCCGATATGAAGATGATGAAAGACAGTATCTTTTTCATAGTTCTGCAAAGGTACGAAAAAATCGGTTATTACGGCTTGAGACGGAATTGTTAAAGGACACCGGAAATCATTTTGTCGTTTCGGAGGCCCGATGGCGCCAATAACTTTGTGCCGTCAACCAATAAAAATGATGATATGAAAGAAACAACAACAGCCGACGCAGAGTTGGATGCCGACGACGCCCCGCGCCTGCTTGCCGCCATCCGCTCCAACCCCGACACGGCACATGTGCTCGCCGAAATAGCTCTCGGGGGCGATGCCGCCGAATTGCTCGCCACCCTGCTGCCGGCGACAGATGCCGAAGAGGATGCTGCGGCACCCGAAGAAACCGCTCCGGCGGCGCCTGCCGAAGCGCCGCAACCATCGCGCCCGGCTTTCTTAGGCTATGTGAGAGAAAGCTTCTGGTCGTAGACCGATTTACAAATTCCGATAACCAACAGTAGAAAGAATGATTACAACACTCGAAACCATGGCGCAGCAGTCGCCTGAATTACTGCGTAACAGTATCGACGAACGCATAGTGAAAGTACGCCCCATGTCGACACCTGTCGACCAGCTGTCGCGTTGCGGCCGTGCCCGCCATGCCGGTTCTATGACTGTGGAATACTACTCGGTCGACACGAAAAGGACCGAAGCCACTCTAACCGAGTCCTATGGCGGTGGAACCGGTACAAGAAAGTCCGAAGACTTATATACACATATACTTAAGACATCCGACGACTCGCTGTTCGAGATCTCGGAGACTATCCTTGTGCCCGATATGCCGGGCTTCGACAGCAAAGGTGCCGAGAACGGCGCGCTGATGTTCTACGTGGTCGACCGCCCCGCCGGCGGCGGTATAGAGGTGGCCGCCATCAATCCGCGCGTGCAGGATGTGATGGGAGAGATAACGGTGCGCCTCGACGCTATCCCCGCCGGCACACGCCTGGTGCGCATGGCCCGCGCCTCCACCGAACTCGATGTACAGACGGCCCAGTTTGCCGCTCTGCCGCAGAAGGCTTCGAACAATTGCCAGATATTCAAGATGCAGGTAGAGCAGAGCACGCTTGCCAAAATAGCCGACAAGGAAGTGGGCTGGACGTTCTCCGACCAGGAGGAGGCCGCAATCATCGACATGCGTCTGGGCATGGAGAAGAATTTTCTCTTCGGCTGCCGTGCGCGTCTGTTCGACGCATCGAAAAACGAGCACATATACTTTACCGGCGGCATCTGGTCGCAGGCCGGCCGTAAGCACGAGCTTCAGCTCGACAGCCTCACCGAGGCCGACCTCGTGGACCTGTGCAGCGCGGCATTCTCGCTCAACAACGGCTCGCGCCGCAAGATACTCGTGGCCGGTACCGGCCTGGTGGAAGCGCTGAGCAAGCTGCAGTACAGCAAGGTGGTGTCGGCAGGCGAGAGCATGGTGAAGTGGGGCATCGAGTTCAAGGAGATACGCTCGAATTTCGGTTCGCTCTATCTGCTTCATTCAGAGGTCTTCGACCAGTGCGGCCACCGCAACGACGGTTTTGTCCTCGATCCGGACTATATGACCAAGTATGTGCATGTGCCCTTCCAGGCCGAGACCCTCGATCTCCGTCGGTCGGGTCTTCGCAACACCGATGCCGTGGTGCTTACCGAGGCTTCGTGCCTGGTGCTCCGCTATCCCGACGCCCATATGCGTGTAATCGGAAAGACAGCCTGATGAAAGTATCGTTCACAAGAGAGGAAATGCTCGGACACCGCCGCCTCGTCGGCGGTTTCGAGCCCCTCCGCACCGACTGCACGGTCGAGGACACGGCCGGCACGGATATCGACGCGTTGCTCGAGGCTCAGTTGCGCGGCCGCTATCTCGAGTTGCTCGACACTGCCGATGTGGCTCTCCTTGTCCCGGCCGATATCGCCGCAGACACGGCGGTTGACGCCGGTGCCGACGGCTGTTCGCTGCTCGTACTGCCGGCCGCCTGCCGCAGGGTGCTGAGTGTGCGCCTCGGGGGCTGGGAATGCTGCGCCGAGGTGTTGCCGCAGACCGAGGAGGGACGGGTGCGGGCCTTGCAGCTCAATCCGTTCACAGCTTCCGACGCTTCCGCTCCGAAAGCCGTGTGGCTGTCGGATGGCCGTATTGCGGCATGGCCCCGGGGTAGCGTTGCCGAGAGTGTGGTGGCGGTATGCGACCCCGGCCCAGATGTATATACCCTCGACGAGCGGGCGCTGTCGGTGCTCTGCGAGTCGGAATATAACCCGAAATTATGAACAGTGTATTCGAAGCGGCATATGCCGCATGGTCGGCCGGGGCGCCGCTTCGCGCACGCCGACGGCGCTACAAGCGGTTCACCTATGGCGACCAGTGGAGCGATATGGTGGAGGACGGCGAGGGGCGCCTCGTACGCGAGGACCGCTATGTGCGTCAGAGCGGCAAGCAGCCTCTTACCAACAACCTTATCCGTCAGCTGGTGAAAAACATCGTCGGGCGCTACCGCACCCGGTGCTCCGAAGCGGCCGTCTATTCGGGCCGCGACATCGTGGCGGCGGCACGCCTCAATGCCCTTGCCGAGCTCGACAGCCGTATGCTGGAGGAGTTTCTGATATCGGGCTGTGCGGTGCAGCGTGTGTGGCGCGGCGAGCGTTTCGGCCGTCAGGGCGTATGGGTGGACAATGTCGGGCCGGAGGATTTCTTCGTGAATGCCTTCCGCGACCCGCGCGGCTGGGATATAGAGCTTGTGGGCATGCTGCACGACATGAGCTTCCCCGAGATGGTGAACCGTTTTGCAGGCGATGATGCGGCGCGCGAGGCCGAGCTGGCACGGCTTTTCGAGGCGTGCTCATGCCGCCCGGGGATTGCCGCCGCCTCAGGTATGGAGTCGGCATTCGGGCTCAGCGGGCGCCCCGGACATTGCCGGGTGGCCGAGGTGTGGACGCTCGATGCGCGCCGCGAGTCGGACGAGTCGCCGAAACGGATATTTTCGTGGCACTGCCGGTGGTTTGCCCCCGACGGCACGCTGCTCGGCGAGCACGAGGCCGCGTCGCATCCTTTTGTGGTGAAGTTCTATCCTCTCACCGACGGCGAGGTGCACTCCTTTGTGGAAGATGTGGTAGACCAGCAGAAAGCCATCAACCGTCTAATGGTGCAGATCGACCACATCATGGCTACTTCGGCAAAGGGCGTGCTTCTGTTCCCTGTCGACCAGAAACCTGCCGATATGTCGTGGCACGATATCACCGAGCGATGGGCTCAGCCCGACGGTATAATACCCATTACCGGCATGGGTTCGCAACAGCCTCATCAGGTGGTGACAAACAACGACAACAACGGCGCCTATCAGCTCCTGCAGTTGCAGATGAAGCTTTTCGAGGAGGTGTCGGGCGTAAGCGAGGCTCTGCTTGGCAAGGGCCTTTCGACGGCCCGCGGGTCGGAGCTCTACGAGAACCAGGTACGCAATGCCACGGTGGCCCTTGCCGACCTCTTCGATTCGTTCGCTTCCTTTGTGCAGGCGAGGAATGAGAAGCTGACTTATAGCTAAGTTATAGCTAAGGTAGCTAAATTAGCTATTATAGCTATTTGCGCCCGGTCCAGATGGCGTAGGAGGCGAGGGCCTGGCGGTGGAGCATCTCGAGGCCGTTTTTGGTGCGGGCGCCGCGGGCTGCCGCACGCTGCATGAAGAGTGTTTCGGCCGGATTGTAGACCATGTCGAAGCATACGGCGCCTTCGGGCAGAAGATCGAATGGCAGAGGCGCGCACCCTTCGACCGCGGGAGCGGTGCCGAGAGGAGTGCAGTTGACCACCACCGGATGTGCCGCCATTACGTCGGCGGTAAGGTCGGAGTACAGGAGGGTATCGTCGCTACGATGTGAGCGCGATACCCTTACCGGTTTTAGGCCGAGCTGACGCAGACCGGCCACGGCCGCTTTGGACGCGCCTCCCGTGCCGAGCACAAGGGCGCCTTTGCCCTGCATACCTTCGACCATGGGACGCAGGCTTTCGGCAAAGCCGGTGACGTCGGTATTGTATCCGACGAGGCGGAGCACACGGCCGGTGTTGTCGCGCACTACGCGGACGGTATTGACGGCTCCGATTTCGGCGGCGACGCCCTCGACGCTGTCGAGATACTGTATTATTTCCTCCTTATAGGGAGCGGTTACATTGAAGCCCGTGAGGGCGGGATTGAGCAGCACGAGCGAGTAGAGTGCTGCGGCATCGAGCCGGGGCAGAGGGAAATTTTCGTACTTGAGCGGCTTGCCTTCTTTCTGAAATTTGTCGGTGAAGAAGGCTTTGGAGAACGAATGCCCGAGAGGGTAGCCGATGAGGCCGAAGTTTATGTCGGAAAGCTGATCGAGAGGCATCTTAGAGATTGTTTTTGCCGGCTATGTATGTGCGCCAGCGTTCGATGAGCGTCTGCATGTCGTCGGGGACGGGGGCGGTGAAGAACATTTCCTCGCCCGTGTGGGGGTGTACGAAGCCGAGGGTGCGGGCATGTAGGGCCTGCCGCGGGCACAGCTCCATGCAGTTGCGCACGAAAGCCTGATACGACGCCGAGCGCACGCCGCGCAGTATGACGTCGCCGCCGTAGCGGGCGTCGTTGAAGAGCGGATGGCCGAGCGACTTCATGTGCACGCGTATCTGGTGGGTGCGTCCGGTTTCGAGCACGCATTTCACCACGGCGACGTGTCCGAGTTCTTCGGTGACAGAGTAGTGTGTGACGGCACGTTTGCCCTCGGGACCGTCGAGGGGGAATGTGGTCATCTGCAGGCGGTCCTTGGGCGAGCGGCCTATATTGGTGGCAACGGTGCCTTCGGAGGCCTCGGGCACGCCCCATACCACGGCCACATATTCGCGTTTGGTGGTTTTGTTGAAGAACTGGCGCCCGAGGTCGGTCTTGGCGTCGGGTGTCTTGGCCACGACGAGCAGCCCCGAAGTGTCCTTGTCGATGCGGTGGACGAGGCCGAGGCGCGGGTCGTTGACATCGTAGTCGGGAGTGTCGCGGAAGTGCCATGCCAGGGCGTTGACAAGGGTGCCGTCGTAGTTGCCGTGACCGGGATGCACCACCAGGCCGGCCGGCTTGTTCACCACGAGCACATGGCGGTCTTCGTAGACTATGTCGAGCGGAATATCCTGCGCCACGATTTCGAATTCGTAGCGCGGGCGGTCCATTACCACCTGGACCACGTCGAGGGGCTTGACGCGGTAGTTGCTTTTGACCGGGCGTCCGTTGACGAGGATGCAGCCGGCCTCGGCGGCCTGCTGCACGCGGTTGCGCGACGATTTCTGCAGGCGAGCAACAAGGAACTTGTCGACACGCAGCAGTTCCTGCCCCTTGTCGGCAACGAAGCGGAAGTGCTCGTAGAGTTCGTTTCCGTCGATTTCGACGATTCTGTCGTCGCTGTCGTCATCTTCTGCCATGGCCGGGTTACTGGTATATGTCGACATCCGGGTCGAGAATCGATTCAGATGATTCGGCAAGCGAATCGGGCTCGGCGGCGGCCGGTCCGTTACCTACCTCGAGAGTGACGGTGGATGTTACCGGAATGACAGAACCGACTGTCAGCGGTGTGTCGCCGTAGCGCGCTCCCATGACCAGATCGGGGAACTCGGAGGGCACATAGACCATGCGGACATCGGTGATGCCTATACCGCGGAGATAGGATATGGCCTGGCGCGAGGATACATTGCCGGTGAGGGGCATGGATATGGTCACCTGTTTGGGCGAAAATGCCGTGACAGTGACATAGACCTGGCGGTCGGCCTTGACCACGGCTCCTGCCTTGGGCCACGACTCGACGATGGTGCCGGGCGCTATGCTGCGGTCGTAGATGGAGTCGGAGATCTCGATGTTGAGTCCGTTGGCCTCGAGGAGGGCCTTCGCCTCCGTGTAGCTTTTCTGCTTTACCTCGGGCACAACCGACGTGACGCCATGCAGTGTCCAGAAATCAAGGAATATGAGCACTGCCCAGAGCAGCACAAGACCCACGACCACCATCAGCAGCAGGTTGCTGATGATGGGGTGGCGCCGGCGGAAATCGTTGATTTTTTCGGGGAAGTTCATTTCGATTCGGGCTCGTCGTACCACTTGGAGTACATGAGGTAGTTGCGGGCTATTTTGACGTTGATTTCACGGGCCTGTGCCGGGTCGACCATCTTGATGAATTTGGCCGGCGCGCCGCCCCACAGTTCGTTGGGGCCTATCTTGGTGCGCGACAGCACTACGGCACCGGCTGCCACGATGGCGCCTTCGCCGACTTCGGCGTCGTCCATCACCACAGCGCCCATGCCTATGAGGGCAAAGTCATGGATTTTGGAGCCGTGGATGGTCACGTTGTGGCCTATGGATACGTCGTTGCCGATTTCGATGGTCGATTTCTGATACAGGGTGTGGAGCACGGAGCCGTCCTGTATGTTCACACGGTCGCCGATGGTGATGGTGTTGACATCGCCACGGAGCACGGTATTGAACCATACGGAGCATCCGTCGCCCATTGTTACGTCGCCGATGATGGTGGCGTTCTGTGCCAGGAAGCAGTCCTGGCCGATTTTCGGCGTGAAGCCGCGGAGGGGTATGATGAGGGCCATTCTTTTAGGAGGTTAGGAGGAGAGGAGGTTAGGAAGTTAGGAAATTATGAGGGAAGGAAATTAGGAGGTTAGGTCTTTTTTAGGAGGCGAGGGGGGCGGTTTTGGCGGCGAGCCATGTGCGCTCGGCCTCGGTGGTGAGGGCGGGAGTGAGCCGTTCGCGGACGGTGGCGTGGTAGTTGTCGACCCAGGCTATTTCTTCGGGTGTCATTATGCTGAGATCGAAGAGGGTGCGGTCGAAGGGGAAGAGGGTGAGCGTTTCGAAGCCGAGGAAGGAGCCGAATTCGGTCTCCATGACAGGCACGCAGAGCACGAGGTTCTCGCAGCGGATACCATGGACGCCCTCGCGGTATACACCGGGTTCGTTCGATGTGATGGAACCGGGGCGGAGCGGTGCCTCGACGTTGTTGAGGCGTATGCTGTGGGGGCCTTCGTGCACGCTCAGGAAGTGGCCCACGCCGTGGCCGGTGCCGTGGAGGTAGCTCAGGCCGTTTTTCCACAGGAACTGGCGGGCGATGGCGTCGAGTTGTGCGCCGCGGGTGCCGGCGGGGAATACCATTGAGCCGAGGGCTATATGGCCTTTCATCACCAGGGTGAAATCGCGTTTCTCCTGCTCGGTGGGGGTGCCGAGGGCTATAGTGCGGGTGATATCGGTGGTGCCGTCGAGGTACTGTGCGCCCGAGTCGACCAGAAGGAGGCCTTCGGGAGCGAGTGTGGCGTTGGTGTCGGGAGTGGCCTCATAGTGCACGATGGCTCCGTGGGGGCCGTAGCCGGCGATGGTGCCGAAGCTTTCCTCGAAGAAGAGCGGCTGTGCCGAACGGTATTTGTGCAGCAGGCCGTCGACGTCGATTTCGGTGGTGGGAACGCCCTTGCCGATGCGTTCTTCCAGTTCCATGAATGCCTTGACAAGGGCGACACCGTCGCGTACCATGGCATGGCGCACACCATCGAGCTGAACATCGTTTTTCACCGACTTCATCACGGCTGCGGGCGAAACATCGGTGCGTACGGAGCGGAGTCCGAGGATGTCGACCACGGCTCCCGATGTGTGGGCCGGGTCGATGAGTACTTTGTGATGCTCGGGAAGAGCCTGCAGGAATGCAGCCACTTCGCCGTAGGGTTGTGTCTCGACGCCCTGAGCCTCGAGATAGGCCACGGTCTCGTCGGTGAGTTTGGCCGGCGATATGAAGAGAACCTTCAGTGCGGGCGAGAGGTAGAGATATGCGGTGGCCACGGGTGTGTGGCGGACATCGTTGCAGCGGATGTTGAGTGTCCAGGCGATTTCGTCGAGAGCCGATATGAATGCCGCCGTGGCGCCTTCGCTGTCGGCGCGGTCGAGGATGTCGGCCATCTTGAGAAGGGCCGAACGGCCTGCGTATTTTTCGTCGTGGATAAATATTTTGCCGTCGGGGAGGGCGGGGCGGTCGGTCCACAGCTTGTCGACAACATCGTAGTGGCAGTCGAGGGCTATGCCGTGTTTAGCCAGTGTGTCGGCCATCTGCTGCAGTGCCGGAGCCGAGAAGAGCATGCCGTCGACGCCCACTTTGTCGCCGGCTTTGAGGGCGGAGCACAGATATGCCGTAATCGAAGGCGTTTCTTCGAGGCCGTCTTTCATCAGTTCTATGCCAGAGCCGCTGAGCTGGTCGGCTGCCTGCAGGAAGTAGCGGGAATCAGTCCAGAGCAATGCTGCCGAGAGTGTTACGACCAGATCGCCGGCCGAGCCGCTGAAGCCCGAGAACCAGCGGCGCGCCTGCCAGTGCGGTGCGAGGTATTCGCCCAGATGCGGGTCGGCCTGAGGTATGATTACGGCTGCGATACCGGCTTCTTTCATCAGCCCGCGCAGCGCTTCGATTCTTTCTGTGTATATGTTCATGATTTCTATATTTTCTTACGCGAAGATACGCATTAATTTGCAAATGCGCTCCATGTATGAGCTGAAATCGTGCAGTGCGCGCTATCAGTAATGTCTCAGTGGCGGTTCGAATGCGTCGGGAAGGTGCTCGATACGGTAGTTGTCGGGCGTGCCGTTGATTGCGAACAGATCGAAGCGCGGATATTGGCGCAGATCGGGGTGCATGGCCAGATATGCGTTGGCGGCCTGTACCATGTTGGCGATTTTACGGCGGTCGACGGCCTCGAGCGGGTCCTCATCCATGTCGGAGCGTGTTTTGACCTCGGCGAAGACGATGGTGCGGGCGTTGACGGCCACGATGTCGATTTCGTGGTGGCCCTGGCGCCAGTTCCTGTCGGCTATGGCCCAACCCTCGGCGACAAGTCTGTCGCAGGCAAGGCTTTCGCCCCATTTGCCGAGCTCATTGTGCTTCATGGGGTATGGGTTGATGGTTATGGGTTAATGGTTAAGGGTTAATGGTTAATGGTTAAGGGTTAATGGTTGTTGGTTAATGGTTAAGGGTTGGGTGCTCCCAACTTCTAACTACTAACTTGTAACTACTAACTATCGGCTATCTTCTCCAGAATGCCGGTGTGAAAAGGACGAGGATGGTGAAAATCTCGAGACGGCCTGTGAGCATCTGGAACGACAGAATCCACTTAGCCGTATCGGGCAGGATGTCGTAGGAATTGCCGTAGCCGGTGATACCGGCGCCGAGGCCGGTGTTCGACAGGCATGAGAACGACGAGAAAAATGCGTCGACCAGGGGTACGCCGCAGGCCGTCAGGGCCATACCGCCGGCCACGATAAGGAGCATGTATATGCCCAGAAACGCTATCACCTTGCTCACGAGTTCGGGATTGACCACCCGGTCGTTGACCTTCACCGACATTATCGAGTTCGGGAAAAGGCAGCGGTACAGCTCGTTGTGGGCGTTTTTGAACAGATAGAGTATGCGGTCGATCTTGGCGCCGCCGCTGGTGCTTCCGGCACAGGCGCCGAAAAACATCATGACGAAGGTTAGCGACAGCACAAACGGCCCCCAGGCCTCGTAGTTGCTGGTGCTGAATCCTGTCGAGGTGATGGTCGACACAATCTGGAAAAGCGGATCGACCACGGCCTCAACCCAGTTCGAGGCCTGGCCGCGCAGCAGGATTGTGGTGGAGAACAGTATGAGCATTACAGCTATTATGCTCACATATGTGCGGAATACATCGTTGTGCCGCAGGGAGGCGAAGTTGCCCCTGAGGCATTTGTAGATGAGGCCGAAATTGACACCGCCGAGGAACATGAATATTATCAGCACTACCTTTATGTAGAGCGAGTCGGTCCATGCGGCGATACCGTCCTCGTGCGATGAATATCCGCCGGTAGATATGGCGCCGAAAGCGTGACAGAAGCTGTCGAAAAGGTTCATCGGGCCGGCCCACAGCAGGAGTATGAGCACGGCTGTCAAGCCTATGTAGATAAGCCACAGACTCTTGGCAGTTTGGCTGATGCGCGGCTGTATTTTGTCGTGGGTTATACCCGTTACCTCGGCATTGAACATCTGCATGCCGCCCGAGTGGTTGAGCATAGGTATGACGGCGAGTGTGAACAGTATGATACCCATGCCGCCGAGCCACTGCATGAGCGCTCGCCACAGGTGTATGCCGTGGCTCATGCCCTCGATGCTGTCGAGCACGGAAGCGCCGGTGGTGGTGAAGCCCGACATAGCCTCGAAGAAAGCATCGGGAACGCTTACCGCCTTGGTGCAGAACAGAAAGGGCAGCATGCCGAAGACAGAGAACACCACCCACACCATGGCCGTGAGCAGATAGCCGTCGCGCTTGCCCATATGCATGGCTGTGGGGCGCGAGAAGCGGGCCAGCAGCATTCCGGCCACAAGGGTCAGGGCCGATGTGGCGGCGAAGGGGAGCCAGTCGCTTTCGCTGTATGCCACGCATGTGCCTGTGGGCACGAGCAGAAAGGTGCCTTCGATGAGGAGCAGCCATCCGACTATCATGCCGAGCATGCGCCAGTTGATGAAGTGCCGGTGCGTGAGTTTGAACAGAGCCATCAGTTGAAGAGTTTTTCGACCTTGTGGAGTGCTCCGGTGAGGCAGAACACCAGCACGTGGTCGCCGGGCTGAAGGACGGTGTTACCGGTGATGAGCATGCCCTCGCCGTTGCGTATGAGGCCTGCAAGCGTCATGTCGTGCGACAGACGGAGGTCTTTTACGGCCGAGCGTGTTATTTTCGAGCCTTCGTGCACTTCGAGTTCGGCAACTTCGGCATCGGCCAGCGCAAGGCATTTCGACGTCGACGAGTCGGAGTCGAGCAGCAGCTGGAATATGGTGCTCGAGGCGAGCAGCTTCTTATTGACCACGGTGCCGATGTTGAGGTTTTCGGCCTGCGATATGAACTGGATGTTCTCTACGTCGGCTACGGTCTTCTTTATACCCATCTCCTTGGCGGTGAGGCATGTGAAGATGTTGGTCTCGGAGCTGTCGGTGAGTGCCACGAAGGCATCCATGTCGGCAATGCCGATGTCGGCCAGGAGGTCGGCGTCGCGGGCGTCGCCGTGTATTATCTCGCAGTCGGGGCATTTCTGCGGCAGTTTGCGGCAGATGTCGATGTCGCTCTCCACGATTTTGAACTTGAACCGGCTGCCTGCGAGATTCACCAGACGGATCGCTATCTTCGAACCGCCCATTATGAGCACGCGCTTGATCTTGTGCTCGGTCTTGCCGGTGAGCACTATCAGATCGTCGATATGGTCGCGTGTGGTGGTGAAGTAGAGGATGTCGCCGTTGAGCAGCTGGTCATCGCCGCGGGGTATGATGGTCTCGTGGTTTCGCTTGATGGCCGACACGTGGAAGTGGCGGTTGGTGAAGGCGAAGTCTTTGAGCCGCATGCCCGCTATGGGCGCACCCTGGCGCAGCTTCACGCCGGCCAGTATTATGGCGCCGTCGTGGAGCTCGAACCAGTTTCGTATCCACGAGCGGCTGAGCGAGGTTATGATTTCCTCGGCGGCCACGTGTTCGGGGTAGATTACATGGTCGACGCCTATGTGGCGCACGTGCTGCGAGTTGGCCGGGTTCATGAAGTCGTACGACGTGATTCGTGCCACCGTGGTCTGTGCGCCGAGATTTTTGGCTATCGAGCAGGCCACGATGTTGTTCGACTCGTAGGGCGTGACGGCAATGAACAGGTCGCACTGTCCGGCTCGTGCCTCGCGCAGCACGGCGAAAGACGTCGGGTCGCCGACCACGGTCATGAGGTTGTAGTTGGCGTCGAGCACGGCAAGGCGGTCGGTGTTTTCATCGACCAGCGTTATGTCCTGTTCTTCGGCCGACAGAAGTTTGGCCAGATGCGAGCCTACTTCGCCGGCGCCGGCGATTACTATCTTCATCGGTTCACGGATTTGTGTATTGCCTCAAGGATACCGTCGGTGTCGTAGCCGCATATGGTATGTAGCTGTGCCGGTGTTCCCTGGGGTATGAAGCGATCGGGTATGCCCATCCGCGTCACCTGGCGCGGTGTGCCGTTGGCGGCCAGCCAGTCGGCCACGGCGCTGCCCATGCCTCCGTCGACGGTGCCGTCTTCTACCGTTATCACCGGGCACCCCAGGGCGGCTACTTCGGCCAGTATGTCCTCGTCGAGGGGTTTGGCGAAAATCATGTCGTAGTGGGCCGCGTCGATGCCTTCGGCGCGGGCGCGGGCTACGGCGTCGGCAGCCTCACCGGCCACCGGGCCTATGGTGAGCACGGCCACATCGTGTCCGGATGTGAGGCGTTCGCCCTTGCCTATGGGCATGGTGTGTATGTCGTTGTGCCAGTCGGTGAGCCGGCCGCCTCCGCGGGGGTAGCGTATGGCGAAGGGGCCGTGGTCGGCCGCCTGGGCGGTGTACATGAGGTTGCGCAGGGCGTGCTCGTCGCGTGGGGCGGCCACGATCATGCCGGG
Organism: uncultured Porphyromonadaceae bacterium; assembly: GCA_900548975.1. Lineage (GTDB taxonomy): Bacteria > Bacteroidota > Bacteroidia > Bacteroidales > Muribaculaceae > CAG-873. Next base: position 5,042 of record URMS01000023.1, on the reverse strand, counting down.
CACTGTGCGCAGATATGCTATGTCGAAGGCTCCGTGGTGTGTGGCACCGTCCTCGCCCACTATGCCGGCGCGGTCTACGCAGAATGTCACCGGCAGACGTTGCAGAGCCACATCGTGTATTATATGGTCGTAGGCTCGCTGCAGGAAGCTGGAGTAAATGCCTACGAATGGGCACATGCCGTCTTTGGCCAGGCCGCCGGCGAAGGTCACGGCATGACCTTCGGATATACCGACGTCGAATACACGGTCGGGCATCTCGGCTTGCATGGTTGCAATGGAGGTCCCCGACGACATCGCCGCTGTGATAGCCACTATGCGGTCGTTGGCGCGGGCCAGTTCGAGCAGAGTGTTGCCGAAAACGTCCTGATATTTGAGCGGGGCGCCGGGTTTGGAGCCTTCGCGCTTGCCCGTAGCGGGGTCGAATCGGCCGGGAGCGTGCCATGAGGCCGGGTCGGCCTCGGCCGGAGCGTAGCCTTTGCCCTTGACTGTGCGCAGGTGGAGTATGCGCGGACCCTCCATGTCGCGTATGTCGGTGAGCACACGCACTATTGTGGCTATGTCGTGGCCGTCGAAAGGCCCGAAATAGCGTATGTTAAGCCCTTCGAATATATTCTGCTGCTTCGAAAGGAGCGATTTCAGACTGTTGTTGAAGCGCAGAAGCGCGCCCTTGCCGCGGTCGCTCACCAGATGCAGCTTCTTGAGGACCTTGAATGCCTTGAAGCGTATGTCGTTGTAGATGCGCGAAGTGTTGAAATGCGCAAGCTGCGAGTTGAGAGCCCCGACATTCTCGTCGATCGACATATCGTTGTCGTTGAGAACGATAAGGAGATTGTTCGGGGTGTTGGCGGCGTTGTTGAGGCCTTCGAAGGCAAGGCCGCCGCTGATGGATGCGTCGCCGACCACGGCCACTACATTGCGCCGCGGTTCGTCGTTCTTCAGACGTGCGGCTATGGCCATGCCGAGGGCTGCCGATATGGAGTTGGAGGCGTGTCCGGCCGAGAATGTGTCGTAGGGGCTTTCGTCGGGATTTGGGAAGCCGCTGAGGCCGCCGAGTTTACGGTTGGTGGCAAAGACCTTGCGGCGCCCGGTGAGCAGTTTGTGGCCGTAGGCCTGGTGTCCGACGTCCCACACGATACGGTCGTAGGGTGTGTCGAAAACATAGTGCAGGGCCACCGTGAGTTCTACGGCACCCATGCTCGAGGCGAAATGCCCGGGGTTGACGGCAAGCGATTCGATGAGGAAACGGCGTATTTCGGCGCACAGCTGCGGCAGCTGCTCTATGGTGAGCTTGCGGAGATCGGCGGGGCTGTCGATGGTTTCGAGCAGCGAACCGGTGGTGGATTCGGTGCTCATTTGCGGATATATTTTTTATACATCGGCACAAAAATTATTATGGCCGAGGCAATCAGCACAAAAATGGTGTAGAGGGTTATTTGCGCATGAGTCAGTATGTACCCGGCCAGTCCGAGCCACAGAAGGCCCAGTACGACAAAACGGAGGATTACCGATATATTCATATGCCAATAATTTCTTAGACCGCAAAAATAATCAAAAAAAAGCACATTCCCTCAAAAAGGTCTCCGGAACCGCAGCCATTCCGTCATCCCTGCAGCCGCCCGAGCCATATGGCCAGCAGTCTGTCGGTGATATAATAGCTTTTGCCGGAGCGTGTTACGATATCTTTGTCGACGAGCTTCTTCTCCGCGGCCTGAACGGCGCTCGCCGATGACAGCGCATGGCGCCTGATGAAGTGCTCGGACGTTATGTTTTCGGCTATTTTTTCATCCGCTATGGCGAAGAGCAGTTCTTTCTGTCGCAGTGTCAGCCTCGAGAGCATATCGCGGTAGACCGAATCGAGTGAGTAGAGCATCTCGTCGATGGCCGACTGGAGCATGGCCGGCATGCACCGGCCGCCCTCGGGAGTATTAGAAAAACAGTAGTTAAGTGCTTTCTGCATGTAATAGGTATGGCCTTCGAACCGGGTGTAGACCTCTCCGACAGTTTCGGCATCGATGCTTTTGCCTCTGACGGCGAACATACGGGTTGCGAAGTCGGTATACACATCGGCCGGAATAGCCTTGAGTTCCATGATGGTGGCGCTGTTGTAGAACGGACGCGCCGCCGACAGAAACATCTGCTGCATTATGTGGCGTTCGCTGCCGGCGAATATGAAATTGGCGTTTGTGCAGTTCTGTATGTGGTTTCTCAGCAGCGCCTCGATGTTTTTTTCCGGATATTTGGCCACCTGCTGGAATTCGTCGATTGTTACTATACAGTGCGTTTCCGACTCCGATATATACCGGAATATTTCTTCGAGAGTATATTCGGGAGCGGTGATGTCGCCGAGCTGTATGTTGAAGGTAGGGGTGCCATTCATGGCATCGAAACCGAACTGGCCGCTGAGCGAGTGCAGCATGGATATGAATTTTTCCACGAAGCGTCGCCCTTTGGGCTTCAATGTATTGAAGATTTCCCTGCCAAGAATATAAGTGAACTCGCGAAGACTCGTTGTCTGCAGAATGTCGATGAAAAAGGTGTTGTATTCCTGCGGAAAATTGCCAGTCTCATAGCAAAACCGTATCAGGCCGGTTTTGCCCATGCGGCGCGGGGAGATGAGTACTACGTTATTGCCGTTTATAACGGATTTGGCAAGTTGCTGCGACTCGTGCTTGCGGTCGCAGAAATAATCGGGCAGTATTTTGCCGGAAACGATAAATGGATTGACGGGTTTCATATAGCTTATGATATGCGCAAATATAATTATTCAAAATGAATTATGCAAATTGAATAATTTGTTGCGGTCATATGCCTTTCTCAGAGTATGTTTACTTTTGACTTATGTTAAGATTTAGAGAGGATTTCAGAGTATGTTTGGATATTGAGTGAAGGAGTTATGGGGTTCCATAACGACTGAACGAAATCTTCAAACAGACCTGAAAGGCCTCTAAGGATTTCATAAAGTTAAAAGTAAACATACTCTCAGAGTCCGGCGCTGAGGGGCAGGCAGTTGTCGAGGTGGCGGCGCAGTTCGCCCCATGGATAGATGGTGGCGGTATCGCCGGGACGCAGGGCCACCGGGCGTTCGTTTAGCTCGATTCGCATGTAGTATTTTCCGGTTTTGCGTGCCTTGAAGAGCACGAACTGCACGTTGGCAGCCATGGGCACGACCTCGAAGTCGCGCCAGTGCGAGGCCACGGTGTCGAAGTAGTTGGTGAGATAGTTGCAGCCCGGCAGGCGTATCAGCGACAGCAGCGGCATCAGGGTCTCGGCATGGCCGAAGCGGAGCACGGCGCAGGTCTCGGTCTGTCCGTTGATGAATGCGTCGGTGGTCTCGATGATGTTCTGTACCAGTTGTGCGGCAATCTCGGCCGGCACCGACGATACCGTGGTGGCGGTGCGCTGCAGGTACTGGCGGAGATTGAAGCAGCTCCACAGGGCGTTGGCCTCGCTTTCGGAAAAATATGTGTTCATCTCCGACGGCAGCCCCATGGCCTGCAGACCGGCGACCACATAGTATTCCACCAGGGCGAGCTCGCGCTCTTTGCGGGCGTTGTCGTGGGGATAACCCTGGCCGAGAACACGGCTCAGTGCCGTTGTCGGGCAGAATTTGTCGAGATATTCGAGGTAGGGGGCTTCCCATGTCTTTGCCTTGCGGAAGTCGATATAATCCGTCACAGTGTCGAACGGCCGCATCAGGGCCGAGTTGATACGGCCCGTGGTAGTGGTGAAATTCAGGCGGTTGCTCATGCGGTCGAGCTGATGGGTGAAGGCGTACATGCTCATCATGGCGCGGGGCGAGTACGACGACAGTGCCTGCACTACGGCACCTTCGGAGAACACCTCGGTGTAGTTGTAGAACATGCGTGTGGCTATACCCTGCTGTTCGGCCATGCCTACGGAGTCGAGCGCTCCCCAGCGGTTGTTGCTCAGCTTGATAACACGCTCGTTGAGCTGCTGCAGACGGCGCCCGAGCGGCGTGATGGTGCCGAGGCTGTCGGCGAGGTCGAGGGCTTTGCGCAGGGTGAGGCAGTTGGCTGCCGAGGCCGGATAGCGGGCGCCGTGCCGGCCTACATGGTTTATGAACACGGGCACGAGCGAGTCGGGGTAGGCCGGCTCCTGAGCCGGTTCGGGGTAGGGGGTTAGCGAGCCTTCGCACTGCTTCATGGAGTAGCGCGTGGCCATGGGGTCGTCGGCGGCGACCGCAGTAAGGACCGACAGGCCCAGCACAAGGCCGAGGATATATCTGATAGCTTTCATGGGTATGTGTTTTCTAATAAACGGTTTGCTATGTCGATTTAATCACGTGTTAACACTTTTTGAGTGGTGTGTGCAAAAATGGTGCACATGTCAGCCCCTAAATTTGCCATGTAAAAAGACAAAACGCCATGACAACAATCTCTTCTTCCGACATTCTTTGCGCCACCGCCTCGATACGCGGCCGTCAGCTTGCAACTTTCACTTCGAGCGGCTTCACAAGCATCAACGATGTACTCCGCGCCGTCCGTGCCGCCATCGGCTCGGTGGTGGGCCTTGTGGAGCTTACCGTGCTCAATACGAGCCGCGGCTGGCGCGAGCGCCGTTCGCTGTTCGTGCGGCCGATGGAGCCGGGCATACAGCTCACATTGTTTTAGGACGGAATTCGAGAGCGTCGAGCAGCCCCTCGAGCTTGCGGCGCACGTCCTGAAGACGCTGTATCACCTGATGTGTCTTTTCGACTGCCTTGCGGTTTTTGCGCAGATGTTCGCGGGCGGCCTCTACTTTGAGTCCTTTGTCTTTGATAAGGTATTTGATGATGCGCATACGCTCGATATCGGCGGGCGAGTACATGCGCGAGCCTCCCGAGGTGCGTCGCGGGCGCAGCTCGGGGATATTGGTTTCCCAGAAGCGGAGGGTCGACTGAGGCAGGTCGAGAAGTTCGGCCACATCGCCAATCCGGTAGAATTTCTTATCTAAATCCATAGTAAAATTATGAATTATGGATTATGAATTAAGAGGTTGTTTAATAACATATGTGAATTCACAGGCCAAAAAGTCAGAGATGG
>URMS01000022.1 GCA_900548975.1 uncultured Porphyromonadaceae bacterium | reverse complement strand
TTTCAACACTGTTACGCCTCGATTCGTCAAGAAGATACAGACCAAGCTCAATAGATGGCCAAGAGAGAAACTCAATTTCTCAACTCCTACAGCAGAGTTTTTCAAACATTTTCGCTAATATTGCATTTGCCCTTGGACTCTACATTTCAGGAGGCGATACACGAACGCAATCGTAGGCCGATGGAGTCGATAGACACACAGACGTGGCTGGAGCGTCTGGACAGACTCGTTGACGAGAATCTGTCGAAACTGAACGAAAAGTTCACTACTTTCAAGAACGGTCTGTTGAAATGTCGGGGCTATATCTTCAACTTTTTGAGAGATCCGGCCTTACCGCCTGACAACAATGCCTCCGAACGCGGAATACGGAAGTTGAAAATCAAGCTCAAAAACTCATGATGCTTCCGGTCTGACATTGGTGCAGATGCCTTCATGGATCTGCATTCAATAGTCGAGACAACAAAGAAACACGGAAACTCGTCATACAATGCTATACTCGCCCTTTTCTAAAAAGCGACTTCCCTCATCGTGTCCGCTGAATAGTTACATGGTTCAGTATTCAATCTCTAAATATCCGCTCAAGGGTACCACTACCCGTTGCACCCCCTTGACGATTTCAGGTGCGGTAGCCTCACAGCCGTACACATCGTATGCCACGACACGCCGGGGGACCGCGGACATATCCAGCACAAGCGACGGAACTCCCGAGGCATTGATTATATAGGTGCGTTTCCCAGATGTTTTCATCTCAGACACACTCATGTCATCGTATACGGCCACTATCAGTTCATCGTCACTTTCAGCCTCGATGACCGGGTAACATTTCTCCGGATGATAAGGGCGGAATTCTGACTTGAGCAATGTCTCGCGGTGTTTTTGCGAGAAATCAAGCCAGTGTCTTATCACTCTCGTATGATTTTCGGGCAACTCTCCGAGCATCATCGAATACTGTACCACACCAAACAGAGCCGAAAGTATGTGGCGTGCGGCATTCTCCGGAGTCTCGGTCAGGTTCCATTCCAGCATATCGGAATGTACTGCACTCTCTCCCGAGGTCAAACGCAGGTTGGCTATGCGCTGGCGGTTGCTCTGCAGATCAGCAGGACAGTCACCTGCGCGGAACATGTTGCCATACTGACGCATTGCCGGCCCCATGTATCGCTGACGGAATTCTATCAGCACATCCGGTCTGATGGCGCTTAACCGCCTGTATATTTCCTTCATCAGGACATCAATAGCAGCAGGCAGTGATTTTATATCGCGTCCGGCATAATTGTCGGCTTCTGCAGGATCCTCGTTGTCAAAACGGAAGCTATCGATAAAATCGAGTTTGAATCCGTCAAGACCGTATTCTTTCATCGCATTCTCATATGTGGAACAGAGAAACTCCCTTACCTCCGGAAAGCGTGGGTCAAGCACACAGACTTCTGCCGATTCAGAAAGATACTTTCCTTTGAAACGCTCGTAATTGCGGCTTTTTTTGCCAACGTAAGGAACCGAATACCAAACCATATACTTCATGCCCATGTCCCGCACCCGCTTCACATGCGCAGCGAAATCCGGGAAGCGGTTAGGGCTCACCTGCCAGTCGCCGCAGAAAGCATATCCGCGGTTGTTGTCATCAGTCTGCCAGCCGTCATCAAGAATAATAGTCTTCATACCCAGCCGCGAAGCCTCGAGGCATTCTTGCTCTATGCGGTCGGCCGTAACATTCTGATGGAAATTATACCATGTTGAATAGAGGGGGGCAAACGCCTCTTCCTGAGCGGCCACAGATTCCAGAGCGGCCTCGGCCGTCATCCACTCGGCACTCTCTTTAATCGCTTCGCTCCACATTACAGAGCGAGGGTCGAGCATTATCTTAGTCTCATAGAGTATCATCTGAGTCTGTGGTCCGTTGAAATAGCTGAGTTTCCCCAACAGGGTACTTCCTTCCTCGACCAGACCGAACTGAGCATCTACATTTCGCAGCAGTTCACTGGCTGCAACTGTCAGCCTGTTGCCGTTGTTGCTGTTTATAAAGGCATAAAGAGGCATATCGAAAGCAAGATGACTCGAATAATATCCCATCCAGTCGGGGCGCAACTGGCAGCGGTCCATATCGCCGGGGCGCCATAGATGGTGGATGTCATGCTGGGGCACCGATATGATGACATCAAACCGGGGGGGCATCCGCAGGCTGTCTGAAGTCAGCCCGACAGCGAGAATCTCTTTACCGTCAATCGAATCTACATGCAGTTCAAACTTCCAGTCGCCAGGTTGCTGACAAACAACCTTGATGTCACCGGCGCATGCTGTCCTTACGTGCCATTCAGCGGCCGGTGTATTCAAAATGCCAAATAACGCCGACAAGGCGGCTACGAATATTTTCTTCATAATGTAACTATTAGCGCCGTACATTTTTACGCATATGTTCAAATGTACGGCGCCGAGATAACCTAAAAATCGATGAAACGTCAGTAAGACACAATTGTCATTTTATATTATTTATCACATCACTACTTTTCTGGCAGTTGAGCCCTGCTTGACAATGTAAATCTGGCCGGCAGCAGGAGTTGTAATCTTGATTCCCTGCAGATTGTAGTATTCCACCGGAGCGTTGTCTGAGTCCGCTACGACTGATGTTACAGAAGTCTGGAGCATGTGGGCAAGGGTGAAGTTGTCGGCACGGAACCAGGCACCGTTGTCAGGCACGAAGTTGCCATCCTTGTCGCCACCGGTGACTCCGAGATTGAGCTGTTGAGAGGGAGCGAGTTCAAACTGTATCTCAACTGGATAGAACACACTTTCGTTTGAATCCTCCGGAATAGTCACAGCCTGATGAGAGTCATTGGCAAAGATATAGATAGTGCTGTTGGCGGGAGCCGAAACTTTTACGGCAGCTGTATAAGTGCCGGAGGGAAGGCCGCTGATTATCTGTGAAATTGCATGTCCTTTCGCATTATCCCATGTGTTATATAGATATTTGCCGTCGCCGCCTTCGGTTGCCTTGCCATCTTTATTTTCTGCTATAACTGTGTCTCCGCCGGTGTCAAACGTCCAGCCCCATGATCCAAGCTCGAAGCTGGGATTAAGAATAGCATATGTCATGTCGGCAGGGACCACTCCCTGGGTCTTGCATGCGGCAGCAAGAGCTTCGTAGGTCATATGAACTTCTTCGCTGCCGTCGCCTGTGATGCCATGGTTATCCCAACGGTCCTGAACTTCGCGGTTGTTGAAACCTGTGAGACCCAGACGTACTGCGATAGCTTCGGCTTCGGTCATGGCTTCCTTGACATTTTTGTACATAACGTTATAGGCGTCACCACCTTTATTGCCGATATAAAGCAGATCGAAGTTGTCGAAGTAGAGCGCTGTCGGGTTGGCATCTGCCCCCTTCACAAACTTGACTTCGAGTTTGCCGTCGGTAACATTTACGGGAATTGAAACCTTGTAGCGTCCTTCGTAAACAGCTGTGCCGAAATCTATGGCGCTGTAAGTGCCCCCGTCGCCAACGCATGTATAGGGCACCTCAAGGCCGTTGACTGTCATTACCGGGCTTGCCCCGTCTGAAACGACATATGCCGTCATCACATAGGCACCGACAGGCAGTCCCTCGGCGGAATTCGTTATTGTGTAGGCGGTTGTGGCGCCATTCTCGACCTGATTGTTATAAGATTTGTAAACGCGGGTAAAGCGCCATGCATTTTCATTGTTGGTGGCAGAAGCAAGCTCGAAGAGAGCATTTTCGCCGACATCGGTGCGCACCCATCTTGCGTTTTCTGAACAGTTTGGGATGATAGACGACCCGGGGAAGAGGAATGTGGCGTTCATAGGATTGTCAACATCGGCGTCGGCAAGCTGTTGAATCAACTCTTCGCGGGTGAAAAGCTCCCACTGCTGGGCAGCATCACCGGTGTTGATGGCCATATCATTGATATACATGTCGCCATCCATGCCAACGGCCTTTTCCTGACCATCAACCGTGTATTTGAACACAAATTTTCCATTCCCTACAGTCTCGGCAGTCCATACGCAAGACTGATCTACCGGCTTGTCGAGATACATGTCTCTTGCCTGAAAATAGCCGGCTGGGTTCACTGCGCGAAACTCGTTGGTGCTTCCGGCAGCCTCGAATGTCACCGGCAGTCCGGACTCCCCGATAATTGCGTGAGTGCCCCACCAGCCACCTGCGGTTAAAAATTTTCCGTTAGCTACGTTGCGCATGTAATAGGGTGTACCGGGGACAATCCCGGTAGTGGCGAAAGCCGGAAGCCCGACCATGCAAAACAGAAGTAAAATACTATTCTTCATAAATGATATGATAGATTTAAAGGTTCATATATAATAACGTCATCATCCGGAATACCTACTCAAACTGTAGCCGGAAAAACCGATCTTTTACAAAAAAGTTCCGACGCTTCCTAAAGGAATCAGTGAGCAGATATTATTAAAGTCTCAAGGCATTCCCGGTCTATACTATCTCTAAAGCTGCATACGCTCCGCGTCCTCCGGATTGTTGGGCTGGAGAAACACCAGTTTCAGGACACCGCCGAAATGTCCTCCGTCGCGGGAAAATACAGGCTCCTGGTCCTGAATCCAAGGGCCGGTCATCGGTTTGGTGGTTGCCGGACTGCGGCGATTTATACACGAACACCCCGTCAGTCACATAACACATCTCATCACCGTAGAGTTGGCTTAGCCGGAGACCTGTCGAAGAGTAGCTCAAAAGTACCGGGCATGGAGTCGGCTACAAAAAAAACGGGTTACGCGCTATTTAGTTGTGTATTTTATTTCAGCGCATATCTGTATTTAGAGGTTTAGAGAGTCGTACATTTGTACGGATAAATGTACGACCTCTTGTTATTTCAGTTCAAAACGGACAGAGCTGAGATTCTTTGAATCAGGACCTGTCATCAGCTCGAATTCTCCGGGTTCCCAGACGTATTCAAGTTCAGAATTATAGAAACGCAACATGCCGGGGGTGACAGTAAAGGTCACTTCTCGGCTTTCTCCGGGTTCGAGAGTAATTCGTCTGAAACCTTTTAGCTCCTTAACCGGACGCACAAGCGATGCATAGATATCGTGTGTGTAGAGCTGCACTGTCTCAGTAGCCCTGCAGTGAGCCGTGTTGGTAACCTTTACAGAGGCCGTGATGGAATCGCCGGCCGTAAGTGTCGTTTTGTCGAGGCTCACGGCACCATATTCAAATGTGGCATAGCTGAGTCCGTAGCCGAAGGGATATAGTTCTTCGTTGGTCTCGTCGATATAGTTGCTGGTGTAGCGATTGAATACTTTCGCATCCGGATCGGGGCGCCCCGTGTTCATATGATTGTAATACAAAGGTATCTGTCCGGCATGTCGTGGAAAAGTCGTAGTTAGTTTACCGGACGGGGACACCCTCCCGAAGACCACGTCGCAGATGGCATCGGCGGCCTCGCTGCCCCCGAACCAGACATTGAGTATGGCGTCGACATTGGCATCTTCCCAGGTGAGGACAAGGGGTCGGCCAGTGAACAGGAGAAGCACCACAGGCTTGCCGGTCGCGACCAGACTTCGCAACAGTTTTTGCTGCACATCGGGGAGCTGGATGTCAGCACGTGATGCCGATTCGCCGCTCATTTCGGCCGATTCGCCCAAGGCGGCCACGATGACATCGGCCTTGGATGCGGCCGCCATAGCCTGCCGCAACATCATCTCGTTGTCGCCTCGCGCGATAGGTCTTATGCCATTGGCATTATTCTCTACCGTACTGTCGGCATAGATATTACACCCCTTTGAATAGATCAGCTCTGCTTTTCCCTGAAGTTCTTCGGTCATTGCTGCAAGCAGTGATTCATGTGCGGAAGGAGTGCAGGTCATGCTCCACATACCACACATGTTGTTGGCGGCATCGGCCATCGGTCCAATCAGCGCTATTCGCCCCTTTGGCGCAAGCGGCAGGGTCTGATCGGCGTTCTTGAGCAGTACAAACGTCTCTGTGGCGATATCGCGGGCTACGCGCCTGTGTTCAGGTGTGTAGACCTTTCCTGCAACGGATGCAGTGTCGCAATATTTGTAGGGGTCTTCAAACAGTCCGAGCCGATATTTCGCCTCAAGCACGCGCCGACAGGCTTTGTCTATTATCTCCATTGTCACTGCCTTGTTGTCAAGCGACTGCTTCAGGGTCGTTAAGTATCCCGACGACACCATATCCATGTCGGTGCCCGCCTCAAGAACCTTCACCGAGGCCTCGGGAAGTGAGGCATAGCCGTGGGTAGACATCTCGGAAATCACATCGTAGTCGGTCACGAGCAGCCCGTCGAATCCCCACATGTCGCGAAGTACATCGACCATAAGCCATCTGTTGGCTGCCGCCGGAATTCCATCGACAAGATTGAATGAATTCATCACGCTGGCCGCGCCGCTGCGTATGGCAGCTTCATAAGGGGGAAAATATTCGTTGAACATGCGCTGACGGCTCATGTCGACAGTGTTGTAGTCGCGTCCACCTTCCACCGCCCCATAGAGAGCAAAATGTTTCACACAAGCCATTATCTCATCTTTTCCCGACATATCTTTCCCCTGATAGCCGCGCACGTAAGCCGACCCCAGAACCGACCCCAGATAGGGGTCTTCGCCATTTCCCTCGGCGATGCGGCCCCAGCGAGGGTCACGACAGATGTCCACCATAGGACTATAGGTCCAGCTGATACCTAATGCGCTTGCCTCAATGGCCGATATGCGGGCCATCTTTTCTATGGCCACCGGGTCCCAGCTGCACGACAAAGCGAGAGGAATAGGGAATACTGTCTCGTAGCCGTGAATAATATCGGCACCGACAAGCAATGGTATGCCGAGTTCCGTTTCCTCGACAGCGATGCGCTGCAATTCAAGAATCTTTCCGGCACCTTTGACATTAAACACTCCTCCAATCTCCTGACGGTGTATCATCTGCTCAAGTTCATTGCTCATCACATGTCCGGTGACCATGTCGCCCCCGGTGACAAGATTCATCTGTCCGAGCTTCTGCTCAAGGGTCATGCGTCCCATCAGCTCGTCGATAAACAGGTCCATCCGACTGTCGGTATCATTACCCTGCTGACCACAAGAGCACATCAGTGCCATGCAGGCCAGAGGGATTAAAGCTCTGATCTGTTTTTTCATGATTTTAATATTTAGAGGTTGTTTACTTTTGACTTATGTTAAGATTTAGAGAAGATTTCCGAGAATGTTTTGAGATTGAATGAAGGAATTATGGGGTTCCATAATGACTGAATGAAAGCTTAAAACAGGCCGGAAAGATTTCTAAAGATTTCATAAAGTTAAATTCAAACACTCTCTTAAAGTTTCTGATTAAATAAGCGGAGCCTGATGCGATTATATACAACCTATTGGAAAAATAAGATGCGCATCAAGGCTCCGCAAAAACACTCAAAATTCTTTAACGGTTAATCCCGGGGATTTAATGATGTCCGTGGCCGTCGAGCAGCACAGGCTTCACAACGATCGGACTCTGGTTAGTATCAATCACAAGACGGTATGTGCCGTATTCCTGACCGATACCGCCGACCGTACACCCGAAGTTGGCATCATTGCCCACTCCGTCCTGCCAGGCGAATGAACGTCCGAAAGAACTTGTGTCGGTGATAGTGACCTCGCTCGACATTATTCGCTTGTCCCAGCCGCGGTTTCTATAAAGGGTCAGCTGCGACCAGCTGCTGTGGATAAGGAATGTGGTTTCATAGATGCCTGGAGCAGTCTCGGCACAACAGAGATATTGGCGGGGATTGTCCCAACTCCAGCCTTTGGATATATAGATCGAATCGTCGTGATATCCGACATCCCATCCGCCGGTGCGCCCGTGGCCGAAATATTGTCCGGTGATCCAGAGGCCGTCATCTGAGGTTCGCTCAGTCCAGATATGTTCGGTACCGTCGGCATCATAGAGCACGCGGTATTCGCCGCTCATGGCGTTGAAAGTGTATGAACCGTCGTCGTTGCGTACAAAATATTCCGGCTGCAGCATATAGTCGATACACTGGAAGTTCTCAAAGCTGACGCGTTCGCCCCGGGTGAGACTGACGGTCGCCTCCAGAAACTCATCATAGCGCCCGGCCTTCAGCGACACTCCGTTGACCTTGTAGTCGACAGGACGGATTTTGTCCCGAGGAGTTATCTCGGCCAAATACACTATCTTATTGTTGAAATCCACGCGGACAGTATAGCTTCCGGCGGTAAAGCCAGGCCCGGGGAGGAGATCTCCCGTGAACATACAGTAATCGGGAGTTCCGGCCACACCTTTGGCAAGCAACTCGGAGGGTACCGGCTCGAACAGCTGGGTGGAACGCGCACTGCCCCAGTCACGGGCACGGTAGAATTTCACATCGAAATCGCTGGCAAGATACATGGATGTCTCATAAACCCCTTCTGCGACCCTGATCATCTGGAATGAACCGACCGGCTCGGTAAGTTTCCAGGCCCCGACAGTGGCGTGTCCGTCCTTGGGATGCCCGAAGCCCGATCCGGTAACCCACATCGATGCGCCGTCATAGGCGTTCATCGACGGACACTCGGCGTAAACGAGCATGCCAGACGCATCGAAATATATGTCATATTCACCGGAGGGACCTTGGAACCGGGCGCGCCCCTCGACATCCGAGATGACTTCGAAGAACTGTGGCTGAACCATGTCGGCGATACCGCCGAAATTGCCGAACACCACTTCCTGACCGGTGGTAAGGGTCTGACGGGTGTGGAGAAACGCTCCGGAAGGCTCCATCAGCACACCGTTGACATAATAATCTTCCTGCTGAACCGGCACTCGGCTCACAATATCGAAAGTACTGGCGGACAGATCGACCGTGATGTCATACACACCCGCCTGGAACAGCGGCCCGGCACAGAAGTCACCGGTGCCGGTGACGAGTGCCGGCTGACGGACAGTGAGATCCTCGGCCCAGATCTCGATTTCCTCATGTGAACCCCAGCCATGGTGACGGAAGAATTTGAACTTGAATCCCTGTGCCAGATATAGACTGATTTCAAACTTGCCGGAAGCCACGCGACGGCAGCTCTGCACATTATCGGGAGCGTCGACAGACCAGCTGTCGGATATCACCCCAGTCGCGCCGGAATGGCCCAGCTGCTCGCCTATGACATAGAGCGCATCAGGATATTTCGCCTCAGGCTGCTCGATATACAGCAGATTGTTGATATGGTCGTAGATCACGTCGTAATTGCCCGTCTCGCCTTTGAACACCGCCTGTCCGGCCGATGTCACATCCCAGAAATGGCTCTGTAAGGTATATTGCAGCTTGTCAATCCCGTCGAAATCTATGGTCTGGCCCTGAGTAAGCGAAAGCTTTGTGCCGTTGAAAGTGGTGTAATAGGTGTCGGTCAGTTCAAGTCCGTTGACTTTCACCACAGCTTTTGCCGGCCATTCAGGCCACTCATCCGGACGAACGACGTCATCCGAGCACGAGCTTGCAAGCCACATGCCTGCCACCAATATGACAGTATATAATATTTTATTCATGATAGATGATTCTCATTGTTAGCGTTTATAAGCGTTTATGATGGCCTTATATTCGGTTTCGTTTACGCGAACCATACAACCGTGACGGGCTTTTGGACCTGCGAAATACCGTTCTGTCCAGGGTCCGTCGAGCGATTGGGCCTCAAACATGTCGTATTGCAGAGGGTAGTTCTCGGTAAAGAGGTAGAATCCCTTTCCGTCAACCGTAGGAACTATGATCGGAGCCTCATGCCAGCGTGCAAGGTCTGTAATACGGGCGCCGGGGTTGGCATAGGGACCTGTCAGAGCCGGAGCCTTTGCTATGCGGATGGTCTTGCCGGTTTCAGGTGCCACTTCCTGAGTGCGCTCATCTTTGAATATAGCATAATAACTGTCGCCTGAATGGCGGATAATTACGTCGATCGTGGCCATGTTTTCATCACTGCCGGTGAAGTTAAACAGCAGTTTGGGGTCTGAGAAACTCTTGAAATCTTTGGTCAGTATATAGAATGTCCGTTTTGTTTCCCATTCGCCAGTATCGGAGTCGTTGCCCGTCTTGCCGGCATGCCAGGTGATCATATATTGGTCGCTCGGTTCGTCATAAAACATCTTAGGCGCACCGTAATATGTTTCCTCGTTGACATGGCCATAAAGCTCTTTGATTTTGTTGAATATCGATTTGGCCAGTTTGGTGTATTCCCAATTGACTAGATCGGTCGAGTGCAACAGCAATGGGATGCCCGAGCCTTTCTTTACGCTGATCATGTAGTAGCCATCGCGCCCTTTGCAGATATCGGGGTGTCCGCAATAGGCAGGAAGCACAGTGCGCCCGTCGTTGAGGGTTTCCCAGTTATATGCATCGCGCGACACACTGTAGAACAGTGAGCCGTAGTTGTCGTCGGTCATGTGGGCGAAGAGATAACCGCCGTCGGTAGCTTCAACCGGCTTTTCTGGTGCCGGAGTGGGGTCATCTTCCGAATTACAGCCAATGATGACCAGTCCCAGTAGAAGGGAGGCTAATAGGTTCATGAGATATGTTGATTTCTTCATGGTCTGTTGTTTCTTTTTGAGGTGTTTTACATACCTTGGGCCTGACTGTAGTCAACTTCCCAGCCCGGACGCGAATAGAACTGGTCGAGCTTACAGCCATTGGCGGCTGCAGCTTCAACAGCGTAGTTGGGAAGCGGAACATACTGGCGGGTAGGCACTTCGCCTTTCACTTTCGATGTCTCTCGGGCATAGCGGTTAAACCTGATCAAGTCAATCTTGCGGCACCCTTCGTAATAAAGTTCATGGCCGCGCTCAGTAAGGATAGCGGTGAGAAATTTGTCGGCCGACGAGGTAGCTGTAGCGTCGAGATCTCCAAGATTGGCACGACGGCGCACCTGATTGACAGCCTCTATGGCAGTGGCCGACGGGGCGCTGTTGGTTTTACGCACCGACAGCTCCGCATACATCAGCAATGCATCAGCCCAACGTGCGATGGGAATGTCGGTACCCTGGAATGAACCGGAAGTCTCGATGGGGAATTTGTTGCAGATGAAACCGTCCCAGCGTGTGCCCAGATCGTTAGCGGTCACTTTCTCGCCGCTCTTGTTCCACCATTCGGTTACTATAAGACTGCGCCTGCGGTCGCCTGCCTCGAAACTGTCATAGAATTTCTTGGCAACGTTATAGAACGCCTGCCAGCCGCCATTCTGGGGGTAGAAAACTGTCGGGTTGTCATTGGGATCGAGGGCGGCGGCATCCCAGGGAACAGTACACATCGACAGAATATTGGCATTACCGTGCTTGGGCGAGCCGTCAGCGAGAGGATCACAGCTTACAGCCATGATAATCTCATTGTTGAACTTGTTGGCATTCTTATAAAGGTCGGCACAAGGATTGTCACCCTGGCTGAAAAGCTGATATTTGCCCTGAAGCTCGGAGAACATCTCAAGTCCCGTGTCATAATAGCCGGGCATATGCGAACCTTCGTTCAGACAATGACGCATCAGGCAGAAACGGGCGTAATCGCGCGTATAGCGTCCTTTCTCGGCCTGAACTTCCGGTGCGTGCCGGGCTGCGAACAGGAGGTCATCGTAGATGTATCCGCACATTTCGTCGAGTGTCGGGCGAGTGGTATTACGCTGCGCTTCGTCATCGAACACCTTGTCGGGGTCGACGATTACAGGTACCGGACCAAACACATGCATCAGATAATACATCATCATACCACGGCACAGACGCACTTCTCCGAGAAGGGCGTCTCGGGTCTCTTCTGACATCACATTGGCCGGAGCGTTCTGCAGAACATCCACGATATTGGTGAAGCGGGTTATTTCCGCAGTCTTCATGAAATGGTTGGGATTGCTGTCATCGGCTACCCAGCCGCGCCAGTAGTGGATGCAGTTTTCGTAGTTGGCTTTGGAGAGCTGAAGCCATTCTCCGCCACAGCGCGTGTATCCCGGAGCCATGATATCCGAAGTGGAGTCAAAAAAACGGATGTCTCCACCGGTGGCTATATACCAGCCATGCATACCCGTACCCTCGTTTATGGTGTAGGTGAACGGGGTCGTGAAGGGAAGATAACAGATCATCATATAAGACACATATTCGCTCTCGGTCGAGGGATACTTGCCCTGAAGAAGCTCTCCGTAGATCTTGGCATCGAAATTATCTTCACATGAGGTTGTGAAGAGCATCAGTGCCGCCATTAAGGAGTATAATATTTTGGTTTTCATATAGCGATTGGCTGTAATAGTTTTTAGAAAATGATTTTTGTGCCGAACGAGTATGTCCTCAGCTGCGGGTAGTTGCAACCCGACAGCAAACTTGAGGCAATGACAATCTCAGGGTCATCACCGGTGAAGCCAGTGAAAGTAAAGGGGTTCTGAACATCGACATAGAGCCGCAGACTCTGCATGTAGCCCTTGAAACACTTCCATTTGCGGGCATCGAAAGTATAGCCAAGAGTGATGTTGCGCACACGCAGAAAGTCGGCTTTCTCATAAAAGAGCTTTATGCCGGCGTTCCCTGGCATTGTCACATCTTTTGTGGCCACTCCGGGAGTCGTGCCGTTGGGATTGGTCTGAGAGTTCCATGCCGTAAAGGCGTAGTCAGTGGGATTGGCCGCGCTTATGCCGCTTGAAAGATTGCCGGCCGAGCAGTTGGCTGCCTTGGTGTTGTTATATTTCTCTACACCGAGCTGACCATACATATAGATGTCAAGATCCCAGTTCTTATAGATGAACGTATTGCCGAACCCGTAATAGAGTTTGGGCAGCAGGTCGTCCATGTAGATGTCGCCTTCGTCAATCACGCCGTTGCCGTTACTGTCATCGATTATGGGGAAACCTGGTTTCTGTGCATCAGCCGGAAGAGAGCGCTGAGACTCGGGCATATTGCTGCGGTCGGCGTTGATAATGCCGGTGGTATTATAGTAATAATAGGCGCTCATCGGCTCGTTTTTACGCTTCTGATAGGTTTTGTAGTCATAGTTGGGCATACGCTCAACCCAGTCGGCGCGGTAGTGTGAGAGGGCGAGCGAGGTTGTCCAGGTAAAATCGGAGGTCCGTATATTCTCTGAGTTGAGCGAGAGTTCCACACCGGTACGCTTGTAGTGGGCGCCATTGACAGGCCGGGTAGGATACATGTTGAGCAGCGATGTGTAGGCGGTCCCGAGCATGTTGGTCACGTCATTGCGGAAGATGTCGAAGTTGCCAGACAAACGGTTGTTGAGAACCACAAAGTCGATACCGATGTTTTTCATCGTAGTCTTCTGCCATGTCACGTCGTCATAGCTGCCACCCAGAAGAACGAACGGCACATAAGTTACGCTGCCGTTAGAGAATTTGATGTCTTCACGCGACACCCCGACGGTACCGTAGAGCGACGTTCCCAGGTTGTCGCTGCCGGTGACACCATAGCTGGCACGCACTTTGAGGAGATTGAGCCAGGTGAGGTCGCGGAGAAATTTCTCCTGAGAGACTTTCCATGCACCCGACACAGAAGGAAACCAGGAGTATTTCTTGTTGTCAAAAAACTTGTCTGTGCCGTCGCGGCGCACAGTGCCCCCAAGAACATATTTGTCGAAAAGTATGAACGATACTCGTGCAAACTGGGAACGTTTCTCGTTTTCGTATTTATACGATGACGGTATAAAAGGCCCGTCGGCTGCGCCAAGATTAGTATCCTGAATCATATCGTTGGCGTTCTGATACGATACGGTCATTCCGTTCCCCTTGTCGACATAGCGGCCCATACCGACCACTGCATTCAAGTCCAGCGCATGCCAGAAATTATGATTGAAATTGACCATGCCTTCCATCGTTTCATACTGGCGCTCGACATATCCGAGGCTGCCGCGCGACTTCTTCACAAGACCGAAGTAAACATCTTTGGGAATGTAGGACGTACGGCGCCCGGTCTCATGGTTGATACCGTAAACCAGACGGACCGAGAGCATCTGACTGATGATATCGATATCCATGGCAAAGTTGGCATAGTAGCTGCTCTGACGCGACTCATCGATGATATCAAGAGTAGCCACCGGATTGGGCACACGGCCGAATATTGTGTATTCGCCGTTCTTGTCATATACAGCAAGATATGCCGGGTAATGCAGCGCGGAGTAGAGTGAGCCTGAGGCCGAGTTGCCCTGATTGCCTGTATCTCCGCCGACCAGGCCATTCTCGTATTTGTTCCTGTTGAGGTTGACGATAGTGGAGAGTTTCAGAAAAGGGAACAGCTGTGCGGAGACATTCGTGCGCAGTGAGTAGCGCTCCATACCGGCATTGCGTATGATACCGTCCTCATTGAAATAGTTTACGCCAAGATAATACTTCAGTTTCTGGGTGCCTCCGCTGATTGTCAGCGAATGGTTGTTGATATGTCCTGTCTTGAGCACATAATCCTGCCAGTCAGTGTCGGTGGCGTTATCAATCTGTGACTGGGAAAATACGGGGGTCCACTTGCCGTCATAAGCAAGGTTTCCGTAAGGATACTGGTTGTTATTGAACAGGTATTTTTCTTTGTCAAACACATTCACCAGATTCATATACTCGAAACTGTTCAGGCGGTTGAGTCCGTAGTTATATCGTTTTTGTATCGAGTAGCTTCCATCATAGGTGATAGTGGGCTTCCCCTCCGCGCCCTTTTTGGTTGTGATGAGCACAACACCGTCGGCGGCTCCGATGCCGTAGATTGCAGCCGACGCATCTTTGAGAATTTCAATCGACTCGATGTCGCCGGGATTAAGTCCTGCAAGGGCCGAGCGCTTTACGTTGTCGGGAAGACCCGTCTCACCGCTTCCGGCTTCGAGCGATGAGTTGGGCATGATCACGCCGTCGACAACATATATGGGGTTGCCACCGCCGCGGATAGAGATATTGATGTCGCCGCCAGGCTGAGTGCTGCTCACTGTGGCCTGCAGACCGGCTGCGCGCCCGAGAAGCATGCTCGAAACGCTGCTGTTCGCGGCTTTGGATATTTTATCGGTCTTGACGGTGGATATCGAAGTGGTGAGGTTTTTACGAGTAGTCGTTCCATACCCTACCACCACCACCTCGTCAAGAAAGTTGTTGTCGGGAATGAGACGTACAATCACTTCGTCCTTGTCTCCGGGCTTCACGGATGCGGACTGATACCCTACGTAAGAGATATAGAGCTGAGCGCCTTCAGGCATATCGATTGAGAAAAGGCCGTCGATATCGGTCACCGCACCGGCAACTTTTTTGTCGAATATGACAGGAGCGCCGATGAGTGGTTCGTCGGTAGATGCGTCCACGACCTTGCCTGTGACGCGTCTTTTGGCAGGTTTAACGGGCTTGACATCCGCTCCATCGGATTTTTTCAGCGCAATCTGGTATCCGTCAATATCATATTTGACACCGGTGTCTTTGAATATCTGGTCGAGCATGGATGTCACAGGCTCGGATGAGACTCTGACATTCACCTTGCGTTCGATGTCAATCGACCCGCTTGTGTAGAAAAAAATGTATTTACTGTTGTGTTCGATGTAATCAAGAACTTCTTTCAACGGTGTGTCGGTCATCTCCACGGTAAAAGTCTTAGAGTTGACGTAGCTTCCGCTGACGGCTGCCTGTGATGATAAAGCGGTCAGACTCAGCCATAGCAACAGTATTATGCGCGATAGCTCTTTCCTCGCATTAATCATGCGGATGTATCTATCCATGATAGTGCATTGGTTTAAGGTTTTCTAAATCTTGGGCTTTGTTTAGATCGCGAGTTTAAACTCAGCCCGTTAATATATTACACAATCGATTATTCGTCGGAATACGCTGAATGATCACGGTGCAGTCCCCGCACATCCAGTTCTGAAGACATATATGCTGTCTCCGCTCTCCTCATATCTTACCGGGGCAGAGAACGCTATGGCGTGAAGCACATCTTCGATGTCATCTTTCAGATACAGCTTGCCACTAACCTTTATGTCTGTCACATCGGCTGACAGAACAAACTCCCGTCCGTAGCAGATATTAAGCCTGGAGAACACATCGGCAAGAGGCTTGTCGCTGTACACCAGCATATAGTCTTTCCAACTCACATAAGGAGTCACATCGACACTCCTGGGAGAACTGATGGCAGACCCGGTGATGTCGACCAGTTGTCCGGGACTCATCGTCACTGTTCTGTCGGAAGAATTGTCCACATCGACTTTGCCAGAAACAAGTACAATCTGAGAAGGAGCACCCTTGCCGTAGGCCATAATGTTGAACGAAGTCCCCAGAACAGTCACGTTGAAATCCTTGTTTCTGACTATAAAAGGATGATTTTTGTCGGGAGCCACATCGAGATATACCTCTCCGGACACATATATTTCACGAATGTCTTCCGAGAACTCCTGAGGATAGACCACCCTCGAATCGGAATTAACCCAAAGATGGGTGCCGTCAGCAAACTCAATCTCGGCTCTGCGTCCTTTCGGAACCGCCAGCTGGCAATATCTATCGGCAGACGGACTGCCTGCAACTCCCGGTACAGGGCGTCCGTTGACCAGAACAGTACCATTTGCGAGACAACTGATGCTGGCACCGTTCTGATCAATCAGGGTAGTGTCACACCCTTGCACCATATTGATAATTTGCCCGGATATCATGGTCGCCTCTGTATTAAGGGCATACGTTGTAATGTCTTGTACAGCCGTCTGACCGGGAGCATCCGCAAGGTCTGCATAGCCCGGCAACAACATCAGAATCACAGCCGCTGCCACTGCTCCCGAACATATAGAGATTTTCCAGCGCATGTTTTTTCTGGAGGCGGCGCGTTTTATCCGCTGTTCACAGTCATCCCATGCCCGGTCGATTTCAGAAATGGAAAATTCCTTTTCTCGTTTCCTGAAGATGTCCACAACGCCATTAAGCAGTCTGCTGATATCGGTATTTCGGGGAGTCATCGCAAAAAATTGACAAGTTTACATATATATTAACGGAATCTTTCAGAATTCCTACTCACATTATGACAATAACATGCATAAATAAATCAGGAATGGTGTTGCCCCCATCTCTGACCGAAGAGATTTGAGAGCCCTGGACACAAGATTCATCGCAGACTGCGGATTCATTTCCATAACAGCGGCAATCTCTTTGTACGACAGACCACGGACATATCTGAGGTAAACGGACACTCGCTGATTATATGTCAGAGAATTGTATGCCATGACAAGCCGGCGTCCCAGCATACGCGAGTCATCGTCATCCTTGAACAGCATCTCAATTCCAGAGTCATTGTCATCAATCTCAAACAGCCGCCCGGAGATTGACACATCATCGTGCGAAGACGCAGCCCGGTCAAAAATCATGTTACGCAATGATGTAAGAAGATAAGACCTAACATATGGAGTTGAAGAAAGTTTCCGGCTGCTGCATATCTTGACGAATACATCCTGAATGCAGTCTTTGACAAATTCCTCATCGGAAACGAACCTCATGCCCCAGTTAAACAACAGGTTATAGTTCTGCTTATACAACAGCGACAAAGCTGTCATATCACCGCTCAAGACCTTGCTCCATAATTCAGCATCATTCATCATTCAAAACACATGGTTATAGATTTAAAGCGAATTGGAATTTGATATCCGGTACCATTGTCCGAATCTGTATCTAAATATAACGGAACTTTTTCTAAAAACTAATAACTATATTCAAAAAATATGCACAGATTAGGCCGCCACGTGCAAATAACGAGCCGCCCCCATTTTTTAAGCCATTCTGCATATGTCCAATAACAAATCCGCCAATATCCGAACACCACATTATCATAGAGAGTCTTGTCAGGCGTGCCGATGTATGGCTCGCCATTGTCCGAATTTACCACATGGAGCACCTTGACCTACTCCATCATCGTGCAGAGTCTGGCGCAGCAGCCGCAGCAGGTGCATCAGTCCGAAAAGACGGTATCTGAGACACGCACATAGACGTTGCGCCATGTGTCGTAATGGTTGATTTGCCGGCTATGCAATCTCGCATCTATATATTTTAGCTTACCAAGAATATCATAAATTCTTGTTACCACCGCCTTTCAGAAATCAATCTGGTAAAGGACGTGGCGGCATAAGGATGATTCTTTGGGAAGTTTCGGATGATCAAACTCGCCTACCTTAGCCATACCGATCTTCTGCATTACCCGTTCTGACGGAGCATTGATTTTAGCGGTGAAAGAATATAGTCGCCCGATACCGGCTTTCTTCGCCTGTTCTAAGACAGCCTTAGCTGCTTCAGTGGCGTATCCATGGTTATGATAGTCAGCGGCAAGACGCCAACCGATTTCAATTCCGGGAGTAAAATCGGCCTCAAAACCAATTTCATGCAGCCCGACATATCCTATGAATTCACCTGTCAATTTTATTTCAACTGCATACAACCCCCAGCCATTGCGAGCGAATTCATCAAGTATCCTGCCATAAAAAGACTCTGTTTCGGCATCACTCATGGTAGCCGGAAAGTAGCGCATGACTCCCCTATCCTTATTCATCGCAATGAACAGGGGTAAATCCTCCGCTTTCCATGAGCGCAAAATCAGTCGGTCTGTTTCGATATAATTCATATAAATCCGACCGCTAAATTACAACTTTTCCAGAAATATCTACGATTAAGGAGCGATACTATACCGTCAGGAGAATGTTATTTGATGAAAATATAATATCTTTGCGTATCCTTAATCTTTTATTCTGAACAGTTTTGAAAACCAGCAAAAAACGCAAAAAGAACGTTCTTACACGACTATACCTGATATTGGACAAATACATGTCTGGGGCGTTCCTTCCATTGTTCGGATGGACTCTGCTACTTTCCACCTTTTTATTCTTCCTTCTCTGGGGGATATTCTACTGTGTTACCGATTGGAATCCCGGCGATGCGTTTTTACAGCTCACCAATCCGTCGACCGGCAACGACAATTATGCCTCTGGATGGGAATGGCTGGAAATAGTGGTAATGAATCTGTTCGGATTGTTTATCCTCAATGGCGTAGTGCTCACGCTATTGGTCAATTGGGTATCCAACCGTAAGGACAGACACGAAAAAGGCGACGCCCGATATGATTACATATTCACCAGAAAATATTCGGTCATTATCGGAGGACACCGGATCGTAGCCAGTCTTGCACGCGATCTGATGGCGACCGGACTCAACGAATATATCCTCATTCAGACACAACGCGATCCTCAGAAGCTCCGCAAAGAAATATCCGCGGCAATCAACAACGATGCCACTGCCAGAAAAGTAATAAT
This sequence comes from uncultured Porphyromonadaceae bacterium, assembly GCA_900548975.1. Lineage (GTDB taxonomy): Bacteria > Bacteroidota > Bacteroidia > Bacteroidales > Muribaculaceae > CAG-873. The sequence goes on along the minus strand of URMS01000022.1, from coordinate 22,034 downwards.
CTACTCCGGCGACCGGACCTCACTCCACGAACTCGAAGAACTGCACCTCGAGCACGCCCGGGAAGTATATCTCATCGGAGAATCGTTCGCTATCGACGGCACCAGTCACGATGCCATCAATATGCACGCATGGGATCTTATCAACCGTTCTACAGCTACCGACCGCACGGTCCGCATACCGTGCCATGTGATGTTCGAGTATCAGTCCACATTCAGCGCGTTTCAATTTACCGATCTGAAACTCGAGCAAAGCCGTACATTCCGCTTCATTCCCTTCAGCATATACGAAAACTGGGCACAGCAAGTGCTGATAAGCCGAAAGACCGGGAGTGTACCGTATTATCTGCCGCTCGACGGTCCCAATGGCTTGCCCTATTCGTCTCATCAGCGCGTACACCTCATTATTGTCGGAATGTCGAAAATGGGAATGTCACTCGCCATCGAGGCAGCCCACCTTGCTCATTATCCCAACTTCAACAATCCTCATGCCGGACATCCCCGCACTCTCATCACATTTATCGACCGCAATGCGCGCCGCGAAATGACTTTCTTCATGGGGCGATTCCGCGAACTGTTCCAGCTCGCCCGCTGGCGGTATGTCAAGGCTCCTGCCGGAATTATCCGTCCCGCCGACACCTCATGGGATATCTACGATTCGAGTACTGCAATCTCTCGGCGGCCCAAAGACGACACATACCGCTGGCACGATCCCGTGAAGGATGCCGACTTCAGATCGCCGTATTATGGAGGATACCTCGGCGAAGATCTGATCGATATCGATTTCGAATTCATAGAAGGAGATGTCGCGCTCCCCTCTGTGCAGAAATATATTTCGGACGCATGCGCCGACTGCAACTCTTATACCAAAGAATATAACCGGCAATTCGATGCCGACAAACCCGACGCCACAAGCAAGACAACGATAGCCGTATGTCTCCCTGTCGCAGCCGAGGCCATGTCGACTGCACTGTATTTCGAACCATCGGTTTACCGGAATGTTCAGCAGATATGGGTGCAGCAATCCGAATCGGGCGCCCTTGTCGATGCGATACGGTTTGGACTCACCGGGCACGACAATGCCAAATTCAGGGTACTGCGGCCGTTCGGCATGATCGATCAATGCGATTATCTGTTAAGAATCAACGATATTATGCCGAAGATCATAGCCTATGCCTACGACTGTATGGACCGCGGATTATCACTTTCCGACGAATACAGCACACTTCCTTTCGATGATTTTATTAACAAAGTTAACTCATTCTGGCTGTCTATATCGCACGACGGCGGAAAGAGCGCCATTGCCAAAAGATGGTCCAACATCTACTGTGCCAATTCCTTCGATACAAAAATACGGGCCACAGGCATCGACTTGTCGACAGGAGACGTTCTTCGCGACGATACAGCCATTCACGACCTTGCCCGCGTCGAACACAACCGCTGGGTGCTCGAGCAACTTCTCCTGGGCATCAGGCCGGTATCCCGCGAATATGAAGGTTTGCTTCCCCTCGAAGACAAAAGTGAGAGGAAAAAGCTAAAAGCCCGGAATATTCATCCCGATCTCATATCGAACGAAAAACTCGGTTCTACTAAAACTTATGACGAGGGCATTGCACGCATCATACCTCTTGCGTTGGCAATAGCTGCCAGATTAAACAAATAAAACATGGACAACGAATATATCCCTTCCCCAGCCGACACTTCCGACATAAAGCTGCCCGATGATCTTATGCCCCTTATCGAGGAAATGGCTAAAAACGTACACGAAGTCTGGGCCCGTAACCGCATCAGCGAAGGATGGACCCACGGGCCGGAACGCGATGATACCGCACGGACACATCCTTGCCTCATCCCTTACGAAGACTTGCCCGAAAGCGAAAAAGAATACGACAGAGCCACTTCTCAGGAAACCCTGAAACTCATCCTGAAACTCGGCTTTGAAATATTGAAAAAGGACCGCTTCTGACGTCCGTTTGCCGCACTCATCCCGCGACATCCGGCCGACGTATGCCCAAACAAGTTATGCGGCAAAAATCTTCCTGATTCCGAAAAAAAACGCTACCTTTGCAAAAATTTTCGGGGAGACTTGTTCTTACCGAATACGAATGCGGTAGTTTTTAGGTTTTTATGGATATTTTCACTAATCTGCTAATGCCCGGCAACACCTCGATAGCGGCAACGCTGGTGCTCTATTCGTTTGTGATAGCGGCGGGAATATACATCGGAAAAATGAAGATTTTCGGTGTATCGCTCGGTGTCACCTTTGTACTTTTCGTAGGAATCCTGATGGGTCACTTCGGCTATATCGTCGACGATGCCATTCTGAAGTTTGTGAGAGAGTTCGGTCTGATACTCTTCATATTCTCCATCGGTCTTCAGGTCGGCCCGGGTTTCTTCTCTTCGTTCAAAAAAGGCGGCATGCGCCTCAATGCACTTGCCGTCACGGCCATAGCACTCAATGTCGCTATCGTGCTCTGCATCTATTATTTCGGCAATGTCAACGACATCTCGGCCCTCGTAGGTGTCATGAGCGGCGCCGTCACCAACACCCCAGGTCTTGCGGCAGCACAGCAGACGATATCGCAGATGACACAGTCGGCCGAAGAAGCCAACCTTATGGCCAGCGGATATGCTGCCGCATACCCACTCGGCGTGGTCGGCATCATTCTTTCTATGTTCGTCATAAAAGGTATCTTCCGCATCAAGACCGAAGATGAAATCCGAAAAATAGAGGAAGAACAGGAAGACTCCCGCCTCAAACCCTTCCTGCTCACCATCAAGGTTTCCAATCAGCTTGTCGACGGCATGACCCTGGTGAAACTCCACGATGTAGTCCAGACCAACTTCGTAGTATCGCGTATCATGGGCGCCGACGGCGTAGTCACTATTCCAAAATCGACTACTGAAATCCATATCGGCGATCTTCTGCTGATAGTATGTTCGGCACACGATGCCGACCGCTTTAAAGCCGTTATCGGTACTGAGGTGGAAATGGACTGGGAATCAACCCCTACTCCCGTATTCTCTCGCCGCATCGTAGTAACAAAGAGCCAGTACAACGGTGTGTCGCTGGGTTCCCTGCGCCTGCATAACGGCTACCAGCTCAACTGCACCCGCGTCAACCGTGCCGGCGTCGATCTTCTCGCATCGCCAAGCCTCAGACTCCAGATGGGCGACCGCATCACTGTCGTCGGCAACCTCGAAGATATCGAACGCCTCGCCGACCGTCTCGGCAACTCGATGAAACGACTCAACCAGCCCAACCTCATAACCATATTCGTAGGTATCATCCTCGGTATCGTACTCGGTTCAATCGATATCGGATTCGGCATGAAACTCGGCCTCGCAGGCGGTCCTCTCGTCGTAGCCATCCTCCTCAGCCGCTTCGGTTATAAGGCAAAACTCGTCACATACACATCGAGCTCGGCATCGCTGCTCCTTCGCGAACTCGGCATATGCCTCTTCCTTGCCTCTGTCGGCATTGCTGCCGGCAAAGACTTCGCAGCATCGGTATTCAACACCACTGGCATGTGGTGGGTCATATGGGGCTTCGTTATCACAGTAGTGCCTCTGATTATTGTAGGTTGTATTGCCCGCGGACACGACAAAATCAATTTCCTCACCATTATGGGACTTATGTCCGGTGGCTGCACCGATCCCCCTGCCCTCGCCTATGCCAACAACTCCACCGGCAACGACGCGCCGGCAGTAGCATACTCCACAGTATATCCTCTTACAATGTTCCTCCGAGTAGTCGCGGCACAGGCCCTGATACTCTGTCTGGCTTAGAAACATCACCATCTTCATACAACCCGACGCGCCATCCGGCGTGCCGGGTTTTTCTTTATCCGAACCTCCCTGCGCCTCGAAAAAGCGGCTGTGCACCCTTGTCACCTCCCGTTTTTTTCGTAATTTTGCACTGCGATTCACAAAGAATCACAGTTTGAATGATCTTAACCACTCACTACACAACAGCTCTCCGCGTTCTCCTGAGAAACTGGGGAGTTCTTGAAAATTGGAAAAGCACAGCCCCAATTCGCCGGGTCTGATGCCGGAATAAAGGAAGGACCTTCCGTTCGGGAACCGTTCTCATCCTTATAAATTCAGCTCCTTTTTTACATAGTATTCATGGCCGCCGATAATCAGCGGCTACCTTTCGTGCGAATATTCCGGCGGGAGCAATAGTCAATAACACATAATTAATTTTTTCATGAACAATCATCGATTGCTCACAGGGCTGCTTGTGTCATGGCTGCTGAGCGGAGGAATTGTGTTGCAAGCCCAGTCAGTGGTCTCTCTCGAAGAAATCTTCGATATAGCCGAGGCAAACAGCGTTCAGCTCCGTCCATCGGTTTCCGCGGTCGAGGAGGCTCTCCGCGACGAAAGTGTCGCCCGGAGCCACCGCCTTCCCGACATCTCGGCAGATCTGTCGCTAAGCTACATCGGCGACGGCTTTATAACCAAACGCAATTTCTCCGACCGCCAGAAAGCACCCATACCCCATCTCGGCAACGGCTTTGCCGTAAACCTCTCACAACCGCTCTACACCGGAGGTACCATAACAGCAGGCATCGAAATGGCATCGCTCAAAAGCACCGCCGCACGTTATGCCGCCGACTTCAGCCGCGATAATATCCGCTTCCAGTTGACCGGATTCTATCTCGATATCTATAAATATACCAACCTCCGCCACGTGGTCGAAGCCAATATCGGAGCCGCCCGAAAAGTGCTCGGTGAAATGCGCGCACGCTACAGCCAGGGCACCGCTTTGCAAAACGATATCACCCGCTACGAACTGCTTCTGTCGAACCTCGAGCTCGATCTCATCCGCATCAACAATACCCTGCTCATCCTCAACAACAATCTCGTCACCGTAGCAGGCATGCCGCAGGGTACAGTCATACTCCCCGACTCCACAATCCTCGCCCGCAGCCTCCCACTGGCCTCAGAAAACTGGTGGCAGACCGAAGCCGAGATCAACGCTCCGGCCATAGCCATTGCCCGCACAGGCGTCGAAATAAGCCGCAAGGCCGAAAAGCTCGTCCGGTCCGAACGGCTGCCCAAAATCGGTATACAGGCCGCCTGGACCATCGACGGCCCTATTCTTGTCGAAGTTCCGCCTATCAACCGCAATCTCAGCTACTGGTACGTAGGTGTGGGTGTGAGCTACAATATTTCGTCCCTTTTCAAAAGCAATAAATCACAGGCCAAAAGCAAAGCAGCAACCATCAAATCGGCCGAAGAGCTCGATGCCGCTCGCGAAAATACCTCGCTCGCCGTCCGCGCCGACTATGTAAGATACCTCGAGGCCTACGAAGAACTTAAAACACGCGAAAAAAGCGTCGAACTGGCCGAACGGAATTATCACACCACATCCACCCGCTACAGCGCCGACATGGCTCTCATCACCGATATGCTCGACGCAGCCAATGCGCGCCTCGACGCCCAGCAGCAGCTCGTCAACGCCCGCATCGACATCATATACTATTACTACAAACTCTTATTCACCTCCGGAAAGATATGAACCACCGCACAAAAAAAATAATATCCTACGTCGTTACCATTCTGGTCATTGTAGCCGCCGCTATCTGGGTCGCAAGTAAATTCGTCCATCTCGGGAACGTCGAATTCACCGACAACGCCCAGGTGCGACAGCAGATCGTACCCGTCAACAGCCGCGTGCAGGGATATATCAAAGAAATCCGTTTCAACGAATACGAACCGGTGAAAAAAGGCGATACCCTCGTTATTATCGACGATGCCGATATGAAACTCCGGGTAGCGCAGGCTCAGGCCGACTATCAGAACGCGCTCGCCGGCCGAAGCGTTGCCGACCGCACTATCGGTGTCGCCTCTGCCAATGTCGCAGTCACCGAAGCCTCGATTGCCGAAGCAAAAGTGGTGATGGACATGGCCGAGACCGATTTCAAACGCTACTCCGCCCTGCTCGAGCAGGACGCCGTGACCCGCCAGCAGTACGACGCCGCAAAAACCGACTACGAGGCCAAAAAAGCACGCTATCACATGCTCGCGCGTCAGCGCTCGGCCACATCTTCGGTCGTAGCCGAAACACGCCAGAGAATCGCCCAGAACGATGCCGGCATCGACCTCGCAGCCGCCCTGCTTGCCACTGCCGAACTCAACCTTTCCTACTGCGTCATAACCGCTCCGTGCGACGGCTACACATCACGCAAGGAAATACAGGTTGGGCAGCTCGTGCAGCCCGGGCAGACCCTTCTCGACGTCGTTGACTCAGGCGATGTATGGGTGGCCGCCAACTACAAGGAAACCCAGCTTCATCATATCGCCCCGGGCAGCGACGTGGAAATAAAGGTCGACGCCATCCCGGGAGTCGTATTCCGCGGCACCGTCGGCGCAATCTCCAAGGCAACCGGCGCCTCTCTGTCGATTCTGCCCCAGGACAACTCCGCCGGCAACTTCGTGAAGGTACGCCAGCGCATACCGGTGCGCATCAATTTTTCGCCCGACAACAATCCCGACGGCATGCAGCGTCTCCGGGCCGGTATGAACGTGGAGTGCGAAGTCAGGTACTGAAATGGCAGACTGGCATGCTCCCCAGGGACCGTTCGATATTCCCGACGTCCCCGACTACATTCCGCGGCGACTCAAGCCGTGGCTGTTCATCTTCTTTGTCCTCATCATCCAGTTTTCGGGTGGTGTATATCTGGCGGCTGCCTCCGGCATGGTCGGCACCACCGCTCTGATGCAGGAGGATATCCTTATGATAGGATATGCCTCGCTCATCGGCATGTCCATAAACTTCGCGGTAATGTTCCGCTTCAAGTTCCGCTTCTCCAACCGCACGCAGCTTCTGTCGGCCGCCATCGTGCTCATCGTCGCCAACATCGTGTGCGCCTGCTCCACTTCGGTGCCTCTAATGGTGGCCGTGTGCTTCGTGGCCGGATGGTTCAGAATGCAGGCCACCCTTGCCTGTAACTCCACCATCCAGCTATGGCTCACACCCGTCCGCGACATGTCGGTGTTCTTCTGCTATGTCTATCTGGTGGTCGACAGCGTAATCCAGCTCAGCGGCATCGCCACCATCTATACTGCCTTCTATACACAGTGGGAGTACATGCAGTGGATCATGGTCGGTCTGCTTGCGTTCATGATGCTTGCCGTGATGATACTGCTGCGCCCGGTGCGCGGACCCATGTTCATCCCGCTGCTCGGCATCGACTGGATCGGAAGCATCCTGTGGGCCGGATTCATGATGTGCTTCACATTCATATGCGTCTATGGCAATTTCTACGACTGGTGGGATGCATTGGAAATCCGTCTTGCCGCCCTACTCGGCCTGGCATCTCTGGCTATAAACCTGTGGAGAGCAAGCTTCCTCCATCATCCCTACATATCGTTCCGGGCAATGACAAACCGCAATGTCATCCGTGCCACCGCCGTCTACCTGGTATTCTTCACTCTCATCGCCACAGAGCATGTGTTCGAGCACTCATACGCGGCAACGGCTCTCGGCTTCGACGAAACCAATCTCATCGATCTCAACTGGTATGTATTCGCTGGCATTTTAGCCGGCTGCGCGTTCACATATGTCACCTTTGCTCTGCGCAAATGGCGTTATAAGACCATGACAGCTATCGGATTCACACTTGCAGCCATATATCTCGCGTATTTCTATTTCGTCATAGACTACAACGTCGAGAAAGAAATGCTCTTCGTGCCCTTGTTCTTCCGTGGGGCCGCCTCGGTTATCATCTCGATAGTTTTCCTGACGTCCATCGTACAGAGCGGGCCGCCCTTTCAGGTATTTCCCCAGGCACTTACCATCAACGGCTTCACCGGCGCCGTCATGGGCGCGACATTCGGCCCTGCCGTAGTCGGCGAGTGGCTGCGGCATACCCTGGCTAAAAACGCGTCTCTTCTCAGCTCCGTGGCCACCGACTTCAATCCCGACACGGCTCATATGCCTGTGGGGCAACTCATGGGCATCGTACAGACACACGCTCTGGTCGTGTCGATGAAAGAAATCTACGGATGGCTCCTCATCGTGGCGCTCACATCCATTCTCATCATTCTGGTAAGCTACAGCCCCCTGCGGCCCTGGGCCATATTCCCGAAATGGAAGACCATCCGGCGCACACTCCGTCGCATGGTCCGCACCGAGGAACGTGCCCGCGACCTCGCCTGAACCGACAGCCCCATATATACAGCAATCCCACGCTGCCATTCCATCAGGAAGCACAGCGTGGGATTGTTGCTTTTACTTATATCTTATCAGATCCAGCGGGTGAACGCGAAGTCCTGACGGTGCGGGAGTTCGGCATTCTTGGGATACAGACGGAAACCGTAGCGGAATACGCCGGCATCGCGGAGCTTGGTCTTGAGTTCGTAGGTAAGGACATTGCCATCTTCCTTCACAACCTTGAAAGGCTCGATGCGTGAAAGCGACTCCTGACCGTCCTGCTGACGGTAAACGACCATTTCGAGACCGAGGTCACGGCCGATGCCGTTGGTGTCCACAGTCACTTCGATATGGATAGGCTCTCCGGCGATGGAATTGTTGAGTTCGCCGCTATGGCGCACGTCGAGAACCTTCACGCCGTCCCATTCCGAGGCCACGCGTTCTTTCCATGATGCTATGCTCTTGGCGAGTGCAAAGTTATCGGCGGTCAGGCGCTTGCTGCGGGCGGCTTCCTTGTCGTAGAATCGTGCGATATAGTCGTCGATCATACGCTTCATGGTGAAGTGGGGAGCGATATCGCCGATCGAACCCTTGATATACTGTATCCATTTGGGCGAATATCCGGCCGAATTCTTCTCGAAGTAGAGAGGTATGATCTCGTTCTCGAGCATCGAATAGATAGTTGCGGCATCGAGTTTGTCCTGCTGACCCTGATCTGTGTAGGTACGCTTGTCTGTAAGCGCCCAGCCGGCATGCTCATTGAAGCGATAGCCTTCGTACCACCAGCCGTCGAGAACCGAGAAGTTGAGCACACCGTTCATTTCGGCCTTTTCGCCCGATGTACCGGAAGCTTCGAGAGGACGTGTCGGAGTGTTGAGCCAGATATCCACACCGGTCACAAGGCGCTTGGCTACGATCATGTTGTAGTCCTCGAGGAAGATGATCTTGCCGAGGAACTGGGGCATGCGCGAAATTTCTACAATGCGCTTGATAAGGCCCTGGCCGGCACCGTCGGCGGGGTGAGCCTTGCCTGCGAATACGAACTGCACGGGGAACTTCTCGTTGTTCACGATACGTGCAAGACGGTCGAGGTCGGTGAAGAGAAGGTGTGCGCGCTTGTAGGTGGCGAAGCGTCGGGCGAAGCCTATGATGAGGGCATTGGGATTGATTTTGTCTACGATATTCATCACAGCCGAAGGATCGCCCTGGTTGGCGAGCCACTTCTCCTTGAAGTCGCGGCGTACGAAGTTGATGAATTTGTTCTTGAGGGTGACGCGCATATTCCAGATTTTCTCATCGGGAACATCGAAGATACCCTTCCATGCCTCGGGATCGCTCTGATGCTCGAACACCTGAGGACCGAGTTCGTTCCAGTAGAATTCCTTCCATTCCGAAGCGGCCCAGGTGGGCATGTGCACGCCGTTGGTCACATAGCCGACATGGCTTTCCTCCCACGAGTAGCCTTTCCATATGCCGGCGAACATCTTCTTCGACACTTCACCGTGCAGCCAGCTCACGCCGTTGGCTTCCTGGCATGTGTTGAGAGCGAACACACTCATCGAGAAACGTTCGTTGGTGTCGGGATTCTCGCGGCCCATGTTCATGAGATCGTTCCAGCTGATGCCGAGCTTGGCGGGATATTCACCCATGTACTTGCCGAAGAGACCTTCGTCGAAGTAGTCGTGTCCGGCGGGGACGGGAGTATGTACGGTATAGAGCGACGACGCACGCACCAGTTCGAGAGCCACATTGAAGCTCAGACCGTCTTTCTGCACATAGTCGACAAGACGCTGGAGGTTCAACAGGGCGGCATGGCCTTCGTTGGCATGGTAAAGCTGGCTGTTCACGCCGAGTTTCTGCAGCATGAGCACACCGCCGATACCGAGCAGATATTCCTGCTTGATGCGGTTCTCCCAGTCACCGCCGTAAAGCTTGTGAGTGATGGGGCGGTCGAATTCGCTGTTCATGTCGAAGTCGGTATCCATCAGGTAGAGCTTCATGCGGCCTACATTCACACGCCAGATGTGCGAGTAGATGATACGGCCGGGATAGGGCACTTCCAGAATCATGGGGCGGCCGTCTTTCTCCATCACCTGCTCGATAGGCAGCTGGTTGAAGTTCTGAGGCTCATAGTTGGCCACCTGCTGGCCGTCGACCGACAGTGTCTGGGTGAAGTAGCCATAGCGATAGAGGAAACCGACGGCGGTCATGTCGACGCAGCTGTCCGATGCTTCCTTGATGTAGTCGCCGGCAAGTACGCCAAGACCGCCGGAATATATCTTGAGGCAGTTGCAGATACCATATTCCATCGAGAAATACGATACCGACGGCACATCCTTGCGCATGGGCTTGCTCATGTATTCCTTGAAATCGGCATATACATGGTTGATCTGGCCCATGAGGACTTCGTCTGCAATAATTTCTGCGATACGGTCGGAGGAGAGCTGCTGGAGGAGCATCACCGGATTCTCGCCGGTATTGCGCCACAAGTCGGGGTTGAGGGAGCGGAAGAGGTTTTTGGCCTCGCTGTTCCATACCCACCAGAGGTTCTTTGCAAGCTCGTCAAGGGGTTTGAGCTGCGCGGGAAGCTCGGCCTTGACTGTAATGTCGCGCCACTGAGGTGCGTTCGTGTTGCTTACGGGTAATTTCATATGTTATTTGTTTTATCCTCTTATATAGGAAATTTTTAAGGAGATTATTTTAATGTACGCTCATCGCGGTGCTCGAGGGCAATGCAATATGAGGCGTCGTAGTATTTCATAAAATCGGTCCACTGTGCCTTATGGGCTGTGGCGGAGGCCTCTTTACGGTAGAGAGCCATGTCGGAATCCGATGCGCACACAAGCGTGCGAAGATCTGCCACTATGGCCGCACAGGCCTCGCTGTAGTTGGAGTCGTCGCGGTGAATCACCTCCACACCGGAGGTGGCGAATCCGGGTTTGCAGTATTCCTCTACCCACATGCCGAAGCCGGCAAGATCGGTAGTCACTGTCGGCACGCCGAACGATACACTCTCGAGGGGGGTATAGCCCCAGGGCTCGTAGTACGACGGGAACACCGTCGCATCCAGGCCCGGCAGAAGCTCGTAGTACGTGAGGTTGAAAATACCGTCCTGTCCGTCGAGATAGCACGGCACATATATCACCGACACACCCGATGCGGCATCGTTGGCAAAGCCGAGTTCATGCATGCGGCGGTTCACCGGGTCGTCGTTGTAGTTGTGGAGATTGTGTGTCAGCAGCGGATCGGCAAGACGCGAACGTTCGTCCATGGCAAGACTGTGGGCGAGGTCGGAGCGCGGGCCGGCACACCATGCGGGCACCATCACAAACGCGAGCACACGACGCTTTAGGCCTGCTGCGGCCAGAGCGCTGATGGCATCGAGATACATGTCGATACCCTTGTTGCGGTATTCGCAGCGGCCCGAAGTGGCCACTATGAAAGTATCGTCGCCGTAGTCGAGGCCTGTGAGAGCCGATGCCACGCGGAGCATCTGCTTGCGGGCGGCTGTCCGGGCGGCCTTATATTTTGTCTTGGCAGGTACGAAGTTCAGTTCGAAACCGTTGGGAGTCACCACATCGGGCTTCTTTTCAAGAAGCTGAGCGGCCTCGCGGGCTGTTACATCGCTCACGGTGGTGAAACAGTCGGCGTTCCATGCAGCGGCTTTCTCCAGCGAGTGCTTCGACTGCATGTTGAGTTCGGCCGCCATCTGATCGCCGTTATAATTGGCAAGCTGATCGTAGAGAGGCTTACCGTTGCCGCATATGCTGCGGCCTATGCTCGTTGCATGGGTGGTAAATACGGTAGCTATGCCGGGCATGTCGGCCTTGAGGGTAAGAAGCCCCATGGCGGTAGTCCATTCATCGAAATGAGCTACGACCTTGCGCGGATCAGTGCCGGTAAACTCCACGATGCTTTCTATCACCACGGCGGCGGCGCGGGCAAAGGCACAGCCTTCGTCGTAGTCGCCGTAGGCATGAAGCGAATCGACTCCATAGAGATCCCACATGCGGCCATAGGCAGCATCTTTATTGGCATACATGCCATCGAATTTCACGAGGATTGCCACAGGACGGCCCGGAATTTCCCAACGGCCTACACGCACATCCACACCTTCGGGCAGAAGAGCGTTCTCAGCCCAGCGGCGGAGAAGACGGGGCGATTCGGTGAAGTACGGCGATGGATTTTCTTCACTCCATACATCCGGACCTATAAATATAAGATTGTCACCGAAGCTTGCCTTGTATGTCTTGGCTTTACTTGAAAGCACGGTATAGATACCGCCGACCTTATTGCAGACCTCCCAGCTCGTTTCGAATAGAAAATCAATTTCTTGTCGACAATTGTCCATATCGGATAGTTATGATTTCGGAGGCGCAAAGGTAGCGATTAATTCTCAAAAAAACAATAGCTTCTGCTTGCTTCCTGCCTCGATTTTAGGCAAAAACGCGCCCTCAGGCCTCTCTGGGAGGCTTTGGGCGCGTCATATTTTTTAAGTGTCTGTTAGCTTTCAGCCGAGTTTTTCTTTCATCAGGCGACCCATTTCGGCCGCAAGAGCGGCGGCGGCATTGCCGGCAGCCGAAGCATAGTCCTCACCCGACGAAGCATAGATGATGCCGCGGCTACTGTTGACAAGCAGACCGCACTCGTCGATCATGCCGTAGCGCACCACCTCTTCAAGGCTGCCGCCCTGTGCACCGACGCCCGGCACAAGCAGGAAGTGGCGGGGAGCGACCTCGCGGATAGCCTCGAGGCTCTGTGCCTGTGTCGCGCCGACCACATACATGGTGTCGACGGGGCTGCCCCAATGGCGCGAACGGCGTATCACACGCTCATACATAGGCACCCCCTTGGCATCGCGGACGGTCTCGAAGTCGCTCGCAGACGCATTCGAGGTCAGCGCCAGGATTATCGACCAGCGGTCCTTGTACTGCAGGAAGGGACGCACCGAGTCCTCGCCCATATAAGGCGCGAGAGTAACGGCGTCGAAATCCATAGCCTCGAAGAATGTGCGGGCATACATCGCGGCGGTATTGCCGATGTCGCCGCGCTTGGCGTCGGCTATTATAAACTGGTCGGGATAGTTGGCCCGGATATATTTCACGGTTTCCTCCAGCACCCGCATGCCCTCGGCTCCGAGACACTCGTAGAATGCAAGATTCGGCTTATAGGCCACGCAGTAGGCTGCCGTAGCGTCGATTATAGCCTTGTTGAACGCGAGCACGCGTTCGGCCGGAGTGCCCTCTATGCATTCCGGAAGCTTCTTCACGTCGGGGTCAAGACCCACACACAGGAATGTACCCTTTTCAAATATTTTCTCTACCAGTTCTGTTCTTTTCATATCGTGTATCGCTTGTTTGTTATCGTGTGAATATATAACATTCTATAAAGGATATATTAATCCGCGGCCGCTCATCCATCGACAATTCAGTGATAACTATAGCAGCTTCCTGACCGTCGGCATCAATGCCTTTCACAGCGAGCGGCGTGCGATGTACCCTGGCAGACTTCAGGGAGTCTGGGTTGATGTTGAGAGTGTAGTTCTCAAAGTCGCAGCTTATGGAGCCATTGTCATTTTGCCAAGAATCTTCGACAACGCCATAGATCTTATCTACTTTTGTGTAGCCTTCAGGTATGGCTACGGGGGTCTTCGCAGTCAGCCTGACAGGACAAGTCACTTCCAGAGCGGTATCGGGCAATAGATCGTAACTAAAAAGATGGCTGTCGCTCTTTATCATGTCGGAAATCTGCGAATGATCTTCCCAGTCGTCGAGGTATTCTATCTTGGAGACCAGATTTTCTGCATCCTTATAATCCATATCGGCCAATATCTCTTTGAGATTGTCTTCGCCGATAGGGAAGGCCTTCACTCCCTGTGTCACAAGAGCCTTGCGGACCTCACCGCGCACCACGCGCTGGGCTATCACAGTGAAATTCAGTCCGGGTATTATCGAGACCATTGCGAAAACCACCGTAAACGACACCGCTATAAGATTGAGATTGGCACGCTTTCGGAATATCAGATACAGCAATGTCGCATAAGCCCATATATTGAAAGCCGCCACATAGAGACGCGAGGTCGTGATGCCATACTCCCCTATTCTGTACACAAGCCCCACGCTCATCAGCACCACAAGCGGAAGCAGAGCCATAGGCAATATTCTGCGTGCAAGACTACCGATTCGGACAGCCACTACCGGATTGTCGCCGCCGAAAGAATAGCGCTCAAGCCCGTAAAGAGCCACAAGCGTCGCAATCATCAGCCCGGTCACCATCATAGTCACCGAAGCGTCGGGCAGAGTCCAGGTCACCAGTATCTTGAGCGCATATACATACAGTATCAGCCCGTAGACCACCACAATAGGCAGCAGCACATTCTTGCAGAAGGCGCCGACGACAGTCTTTGTCAGCCCCACATCCAGATTCCTGCGGCGCGGTATGCTCGACATATAGTATACACACGGCAGCCAGAATGCGAGCAGCCACATCATCGTCTCCATAAAGTCGATACAGGAGAGGTGGAAAAGCGCGTTGAGTGTTGCCATTATTATGCAGAGCGCTATCAGTATCACCACTCCCACGACCACTGCCATAGCGAGCGCAAACAGCTGTGATATGGTGTATATCCACAGTTCGCGTCGGCAGTATCGCTTCACAATAGGCAGGAAAAGAATTCCGGCCACAAGAGCCGAAACCAAAGCCGTGCGGCCGAGGACTTCGGCGTTGACCGGCATGCTTCCCCTGAAACACATTGCCGCGAAATCCACTGCTACAAGAGCAAGAACGCACAGCTGCAGCGGACGCACAGCCCGAATCTTGCCCGAGAACTCACACCACAGGTTCACCACCAGAGAAAGCAGAAAACCCTCGAAGAGCGCCCACGACATCGAGTTGCGCAGCACATGAGCGCCGTCGAAGCAATTGTTCGCATCGGCCATCATCCACACCGCGAAGAGGCTGATATATGCCAGCGGGAACGGGAATCGGCGTACCACCGTCACAAGACGACGTCTTGCGGCATCGGGAGAGAAAAGATTTCGGAGAGTTGCCATAGTATATATTTTTAAGTTTCTCAAGTTTTCAACTTGCTCACTGTGAAAGTCACTTTATTAACTTCAACTTGAGCTTGCGAAAGTTGAATATTTATTAGAGCTCGGCTGCTTTTAGCTTCTCGGCGTTTTCAGCTATTATCAGATGGTCGATAAGATCCTGAATGTCGCCGTCGACAAATGCCTGCAGATTGTACACCGTGTAGTTGATGCGGTGGTCGGTAATGCGTCCCTGCGGATAGTTGTAGGTGCGTATCTTGGCCGAGCGGTCGCCGGTGCTCACCATGGTTTTGCGTCGCGACGCTATATCGTCCACGTATTTCTGGTGCTCCTTATCATATATGAAAGTACGCAGGCGGCTCAGCGCGCGCTCCTTGTTCTTGGGCTGGTCGCGTGTCTCGGTACATTCTATCAGTATTTCCTCGCTCACGCCCGTATTGGGGTTCTTCCACATATACCGCAGTCGCACGCCCGATTCTACCTTGTTCACATTCTGGCCGCCGGCACCGCCGGATCGGAAGGTATCCCATTTTATCTCGCCTTCGTTGATTTCCACATCGAAAGGCTCTGCCTCGGGCAGCACGGCCACAGTGGCGGCCGAAGTGTGCACACGGCCCTGAGTCTCCGTAGCGGGCACACGCTGCACACGGTGCACGCCGCTCTCGTATTTAAGAATGCCGTATACCCCGTCGCCGGTCACCGACAGCACCACTTCCTTATAGCCTCCGGCTGCACCTTCGCTTGCCGAGGTGATGGCCACATTCCAGCCGCGGCTTTCGCAGTATTTGATATACATCTTGCAGAGGTCGCCGGCGAATATCGCGGCTTCGTCTCCGCCGGTTCCGCCCCGTATTTCGAGAATGGCGTTTTTGGAGTCCTCGGGGTCGGCGGGTATCAGAAGTAATTTTATCTCCTCCTCAAGCGCAGGCAGCGCTTCGGCAGCCTCGTCGAGCTGTTCCTTGGCCATCTGGCGCATGTCGGCGTCGCTTTCGGCGGCAAGGATGGCCTTAGCCTCTTCGATATCGTCTATAAGGCCGCGGTAGCGGCGGGTGACGGCCGTCAGTTTTTCCAGGTCCTTATATTCCTTGGAGAGACGCACATAGCGCTTCATATCGGCAATCACTGCCGGATCGGTGATAAGTGTCGATACTTCCTCGAAACGGCTTTCGATGCCGTCGAGACGCTCTAGCAAAGATAAATCTGCCATATTTTGTATTTTGAGGCTGTATTTTCGTTTATTTTATGCTGCGAAATTACTCATTTTCTGCCAAACCGGCAACCCGGCGCCCTGACAGGCAAAAAATTTGCCCGTTTCCGCATTTTTCTGTATCTTTGTATAATATTTGGCACGATTATTGCCCCTATCTCTCCAGATTATCAGATTATGGAAAATAACCAGAAATACACCGAAAACGCTCTGGCGCTCATCGACCGCCTGCACCAACAGTGTACCAACCACAACAATGCCACCATCATGCCGGCACATCTGCTGCTCGAGCTCAGCGCTCCGGGCACCCGGTCGGCCGAACTGATGGAACGCCTTGTGGGCGCCGACAAGCTCGGCGACCTCCGCTCCGCTCTCGACCTCGCGCTCTATGAGCCCGGTGCCGACGACGGCAAAGGCGCCGACTACTACAACCGCATTATCACCCTCATCGTAAAGCTCGCCATCATCGAGGCCCGATATCTCAAAGCGCCTCTGGTCGACGTCGAGCACCTGCTCCTGTCGCTGTTCCACAACAAGGATGTGCGCTCAATGAGCGTGATAGCCCCCTATTTCAACGCCGGCATCGACTACGACTCCCTCCGTCGTCAGGCCCTTGCCGACGCGCGTCCCGAAGAGGTTGCCGATCTCGCGGCTGCCGGCGACGACAGCGGTGACACAGCCCCCGAAGGCGAGCGCCCCGAGCGTCCGCAGCCCGACGCCGACGCCCCCCGCGCCGCCGCGGGTGCGAAAGGCCACCGCAGCTCACGCGGCGACACGCCGATGCTCGATAAATTCGGCAACGACATGACCCGCGCCGCCGAGGACGGCCGGCTCGACCCCGTCGTAGGCCGCGAAACCGAGATCGAGCGCCTCGCCCAGATTCTCAGCCGCCGCAAAAAGAACAACCCTGTTCTTATCGGCGAGCCCGGCGTCGGCAAAAGCGCCATTGTCGAAGGGCTCGCTCTGCGCATAGTGCAGCGCAAGGTATCGCGCATCCTTTTCGACAAACGAGTCATTTCGCTCGACATGGCCTCGCTCGTGGCGGGCACAAAGTATCGCGGTGAATTCGAGGAGCGCATCAAAGCCATCCTCAACGAACTCACCAAAAACCGCGACGTAATCCTCTTCATCGACGAAATCCACACTATCGTCGGCGCCGGCAACGCCCAAGGCTCCATGGATGCCGCCAATCTGCTCAAGCCCGCACTGGCGCGCGGCGAGATACAGTGCATCGGCGCCACCACCCTCGACGAGTACCGCGTAAACATCGAAAAGGACGGCGCGCTCGAACGCCGCTTCCAGAAAGTGATGGTAGAACCCACCTCGCCCGAAGAGACTCTCGTTATCCTCAACAATATCAAGCCGAAATACGAAGCCCACCACGGCGTCACATACACCCCCAAGGCGCTCGAAGCCTGCGTGAAGCTCACCGACCGCTATATTTCCGACCGCAACTTCCCCGACAAGGCTATCGACGCGCTCGACGAGGCCGGCTCGCGCACACGCATCAGCCACATAGAGGTACCCACCGAAATAGAGGAACTCGAGGCTAAGCTACAGACCACCACCGCCGACAAGGTCGCAGCCGCTCAGCGCCACGACTTCGCCCAGGCCACACGCCTGCGCGACGAAGCAGCCCGCATAAGCCGCGAACTCGACGAAGCCCGCGCCCGTTGGGAAAAAGACATGGAGGCAAACCGCGAGACTGTCGATGCCGACCGCGTGGCCGAAGTCGTGGCCATGATGACAGGCGTGCCGGTGCAGCGCATAGCCCAGGCCGAAGGCAAACGCCTGCTCGAGATGGGACCCTCACTGCAGGGCTCTGTAATCGGTCAGGACAACGCCATCGCCAAAATTGTCAAGGCCATCCAGCGCAACCGTCTCGGGCTCAAAGACCCCAACAAGCCCATAGGCACATTCATGTTCCTCGGCCCGACCGGTGTCGGCAAGACCCTTCTGGCCAAGAAACTCGCAGAATATCTCTTCGACTCCGCCGATACCCTCATCCGCATCGACATGAGCGAATATATGGAGAAATTCAGCGTCTCGCGCCTCATCGGTGCGCCTCCGGGATACGTGGGCTATGAGGAAGGCGGACAGCTCACCGAGCGCGTACGCCGCCACCCCTACTCCATCGTGCTTCTCGACGAAATCGAGAAAGCGCACCCCGACGTGTTCAATCTCCTTCTTCAGGTCATGGACGAAGGACGCCTCACCGACAGCCTCGGCCGCCGCATCGACTTCAAAAACACCATTCTCATCATGACGTCGAACATCGGCACACGCCAGCTCAAGGACTTCGGCAGCGGTGTCGGCTTCAACACCCGCGAAGTCGACCGCGAATACTCGCACAGCGTGCTCTCGAAAGCCCTCAACAAGGCATTCGCGCCCGAGTTCCTCAACCGTATCGACGATGTTATAATATTCGACACCCTCGACCGCGATGCCATCTTCAAGATCATCGACATCGAACTTGCCGGATTCTTCAAACGCCTCGGCGCAATGGGATATTCCATCACCATCAGCGACGAAGCCAAGAACTTCATAGCCTCGAAAGGCTGCGACGTGCAGTTCGGAGCCCGTCCTCTCAAAAGAGCCATTCAGAAATACCTCGAAGACGAGCTCGCAGAGCTTCTTCTCTCGGGTAAGGTCGGCGAAGGCGATGAAATTATTGTCGATTTCAACCCCGACGACCAGAAAATCGTCGCTCACGTCATCGACACAACATCACAGCCCGTAATAGAATAATATACTTCCCCACCCTGTTCTCAGCCCGGCCGCTACCCTGCAGCCGGGCTATTTTTGTCCGGAGCCCGGCAGACGGTCTACTACCTCATAGTGTGGCTCCCGACCTTTAACCTCCTGCTCCTCCGGCATTTCACCCATACCGTCAACACGGCCCGACGAATGGTAGGTGCGCGCGTAATATTCCTGATCGAGATCGCTCACTATCACTCCGCGCGAAGTCGAGGCGTGCACGAAACAGCCGTTTCCTACATATATGCCTACATGATTGATGCTTTTACCCTTGCGCGGAGCAAAAAACACCAGGTCGCCGGGCTGCAGCTCCGACCTTTTTATCGAAGTGCAGTACTCGCCCTGCTTGGCCGAATTGCGCGGCAACTTTATGCCGGCCACATCGCGGTACACGCACATCACCATTCCCGAGCAGTCCACACCGTCGCGCGACTCGCCGCCGTAGCGGTAAGGCACTCCGACCCATCCGCGGGCAGCCTCGACAATACGTCCGCGCATACCCTCAGAACCTTTCTTCGACTGCTTCTTCGCGGGCTTCCCGGTCCGTTCCACAGGGTACAGCCCGTCGGCTTCATATTCGCGCACGGCTTTCTTCTTGCTGCCGCACGATGTCGACAGAAGAGCCATGGCTGCGAGCACAGCGGCGCCACATATGCGCAAGGCCGTCCTCACTTCAGTACCGCGTTTTTAACCTGCTCCGCTATCTGTCCCATGCCTTTCTGCGTGGGATGCCCGGCCTTGCAGTCGATATCGACGAGGTCTACAACCGGTATGCCATAGCGTTCGCACACCGTGTGCACCGATTCGTCGATATCATCGCTCAGGCGGCAATTGAGCACAAAATATATCTCGGTACCGGGATAGTAATCCTTCATCGTTTCAAGCATGTAGGCCATAGCCGGACGAAAAGCGAAGAGGTCTTCAGCCGTCCAGTCGGCCCACTTGTACTCCCCGATCGGCGAATGCGCCCACGAATCGTTAGTACCTCCAAGTATCAGTATCATGTCGGGCGACCCGAGATCTTTCATTCTGGCCACGAACGAGCGGTCGGAGTAGTCCTTGCCGTTATAGCCGGTATTGCATACGGTCGCACCCGAAAACGAATTGTTCCGCTCGAGCTTGAGACCGTTCTCGGTCACGAAGCGGTGCCACCAGGTCTGGCGCACCGACGAGACATCGGTCTTGGCCGTATCCGCATCGGCCTTATACCATATACGGTTCTTTTCGGGCTGTACGAAGCCCTTGAATGTAGAATACGAGTCGCCGAGAATGGCGACAGAACGGCGCTGGGCCTCAGAGCACATAGCGGCCGACAGCAGAAGTACTAACAAAAGTATTTTTTTCATAATCCGGTGCGGCAAAAAAACGATGCCGCACCGCAAAATTAAACAAAAAACCTGCGCACTGTCACTTTTTTGCAATTATTCTTCTTTCGAATCGGCCTGCGCCTCCACAATCGACTCGTAGAGCGCAAAAGGCACAATCATCAGCACAAACAGAATTCCCATAGTCTCAATCAGTTTTAAGGTTCACACCGCAAAACTACCACTCCCCCGAAGCCACACTTATGCCCACAATCCTTAAAATACATTAACACAAACCATCTGCCTGCCCGCAAAACACTTTTCACTACATAAACGTTTGTCGGACTGAGCAATAATACATATCTTTGCGAAAAGATATATGAATATAGATGATGCATAAGATGAACACCATGAAAAGCAAATTCCGCAATACTGTGCTGAAACTGCTGATACCCCTGCTTGCAATAGCTGTGTGCGGAAATGCCGATGCCAGAAAAATGAAATGGGAGAAGAAAGGCAACGAGGCTGTTATAGTCTACTATGACGATAACGGGAAAAAATAGTAGGGACAGGCTTTGACCCCAAGTATAAATATCCCGGGCCGTTTAAAAACGGCTTCATCTGGGATGACTACATCACGGTAGCTAACTTCACATGGGCCAAAGACGCCGATCCTGCGGCGAAACATCCAATACATTTGGTGAAAATCCAATTCGGCGAAGTGGTCGACTGTAATTTCGACGGTCTGAATGCTTATGATGATGTGTATTATATGTTCGACGACCGAGGCCAAAGGCCAACGGGCGATTGCGGGGGCGTATATTACGAGGTGTGTCGCGATGGGAAGCGCGGTGTTGTGACCATCGACGGCAGACCCCGCGAAATAATCCCGACGGCATATAACCATGTTCTGCCTATACTTTATATCCCTACGCGCTATTCCGAGCGGTACTACAGGGAGCGCACAGGCGAAAAAATAGCGTGGATAGCCATAGGCGACGGCAAAAATACGGTTTATGACATGAACGGCAATATCCTGATATCGCCCACTGAAAGGGATCTGTATGCCGGAACTTTCTTCGTGAAGGAGGGGTATAAACTCAAACATGATTACAAGGCTCATTTCATGGATTGCTACGGCAAGATGAAAGATTATCCGGCCTACATACTCACGCCCTTCACCGGCGTGCTCGCCACTGCGCCGGCTGGTAAGGGAGCCGGAGGTGCGCTTATGGATGACCGCGACCGAAGCAGTAACTTCAAGCATCTACGTCAGCCTGTATTCTTTCTCGACTCGGATAAGGACGTGAGCATCTTCATGGCCGGTCCTCGTAACGCGAGTGTCACCATACCTCATATACGCTTTCTCACAGAATACAAGGAAGGGGCAGACTTGCCTAATTTCCGCTTCGGCGAAGATTCCGACGGCTCATATTTCGCCATCGCGCCCGATAAATACGGCCGGGAGCGCGATAAGGCCGGATTTGTGGATTTCGGTGAAGATTTAGAGGGTGTTTCATAATATCTGTTAAACTCCAGGCCAAAAAGTCGGAGATGGA
>URMS01000021.1 GCA_900548975.1 uncultured Porphyromonadaceae bacterium | reverse complement strand
AGAGGGTGTGCCACCATGCCATGGCGAACTTGAGCCATTCTTTCATCGGTTTGCCAAGGACCACGCGCTCGGCGTCGTAGTAGCGGTATGCGAGGGGATTGTAGCTCTCGGTACCCTCGAAGCGGATTTTGCTGATGTTGGGAAAATACTCTTTCTTTTCCATCGTCTGGATTGTTAATAGGTTTATTTTAGGGATATTACAGTGTCATCTGAAGATAGCTTTTCCAGCGTGCGTAGGCCTCGAGGTATGGCGTGCGGTCGGCAGCCGGATGAATTTCGCCGAGCTTCACAAGCGAGGCAAAAGCCTCGTTGTTGTCGCGGTAGATGCCGGCACCGATTCCGGCGCCTTTGGCAGCACCCGCGGCACCGTCGGTGTCGTAGAGGTCGATAACAGCACCCGATACACCCGCAAGAGTGTCGCGGAAGACGGGGCTGAGGAACATATTGGCGTGGCCGGCATGGATCCGGTCGATTTTCATACCGATATTTTCCATCACCTCCATGCCGTACATGAACGAGAATACGATTCCTTCCTGCGCGGCACGCAGCAGATGGCTGCGGTTATGGATATTGAAGTTGATGCCATGGAAGGAGCAGCCGGTCTGGCGGTTTTCGAGCACACGCTCGGCGCCGTTGCCGAAGGGGAGCACGGTCACGCCGGCCGAGCCTACGGGAGCTTCGGCCGCGATATCGTTCATGGCCGCATACGATATGCCCTCGGGAGCGATATTGCGCTTGCACCATGAATTGAGAATACCGGTGCCGCTTATACATGTCATGACGCCGATGCGGGGATTGTCGGCCGTGTGATTGACATGGGCAAAATTGTTGACGCGCGATCGCGGGTCGTAGTCGACTGTGCCGTTGATACCGTAGACGACGCCCGACGTACCGGCCGTCGATGCCACTTCGCCCGGATTGAATACATTGAGCGACAGCGCATTGTTAGGCTGATCGCCAGCGCGGTAAGTAACCGGTGTACCGGCGGCGAGACCGAGTTCGGCCGCAGCCTCGGGGGTAAGACGGCCCTGTTCGCAGAATGTGGCTTTGATTTCGGGAATTATCGACTCGCCGTAGCCGAAATAATCCATCAGGAAACGCGCCGGAGCATTAGCCTGAAAATCCCACAGCATCATTTCCGACAGGCCCGACGGTGTGGTGCACAGTTCCCCGGTAAGACGCATGGCTATATAATCGCCCGGGAGCATTATCTTGTCGGTTTTTTCGAAGATTTCCGGCTCATTCTGCTTCACCCACTGCAGTTTGGCCGCGGTGAAGTTGCCCGGCGAATTAAGAAGATGTGAAAGCGTGTGTTCGCTGCCGAGATCTCCGAAAGCCTTATCGCCATACGGCACGCCTCGCGAATCGCACCATATGATGGCGTCGCGAAGCACCTTGCGGTCCTTGTCGACAAGCACCAGGCCGTGCATCTGGTATGAGATGCCGATAGCCTTGATATCGGCGGGAGACACTCCCGAAGAGGCGAGAACAGACGCAGTCGCTTCCGACAGATATTTCCACCAGCTTTCGGGATTCTGCTCTGCCCAACCCGGCTGCAGGGCCTTGATGGGAGCCTCGCTTTTGGGATAGAAATCCGAGGCAACGCATGCGCCGGTCGAAGCGTCGACAAGAGCGGCCTTGACCGACGAACTTCCTATGTCGTATCCTAATAAATACATGTTCGATCGTGTTTATTCGCTTGGTTTTATGTTAGTTTGTACTATTTTATGAATCTCCACCAGTCGAGGCGGAACAGGTCGCCTGTTGTATCGGAACCCCTGAATACCAGACAGAGATCGCAGAGACCGTCGACGCCCTTTACAGAAGCGGTGCTGACGGTATAGTTGTCGGCCGAGCCGCTTGCCTTTATTTTCACCTTACCGATGAGAGCGCCTTCAGGCGAACCGATACGAAGCTCTATCACACCGCCTTTTTTCGCAGAAGCAGCGCAAACCTCAAATTTACGAGGCTTCGTGCTGCCGAAATCCACATTGCGTACAAGGATATATTCGCCGTTGTCGATATTGCCTACATAGAGATTGCCGGTGCCCAGGCGACCGTTCTTCAGACCGTATCCCCAAGCCATGGTTTCGGCCTCTACACGGCGATAGGGATCGATGGTACCGCAGGGAGCCAGTTCTGCGTCGCGCCAGTAAGGCACCTCGGCTATGGTTCCGTCGGCATTATAGCTCATCTCGGCGGCTTCGGCACTGCGCCGTTCGTGATGATCGGATGTCTGGCGACGCAGCACGTCGTAGCTGTGGCCGAAAACATAATTTTTGCCTTTATATTCTATTATGCCTGGATGGTTGCCGCGTGTCCGCTCGGTATGGTCCATAATATGTCCCTTATATTCCCACGGGCCGAGCGGGCTGTCGCTCATGGCATAGCCGATTCCTTCGGGGCAGCATGTAGAGGCAAAAGCCATATAGTACTTTCCTCCGCGTTTCCATGCCCAAGGGCCTTCCTGATAATCGCTTATCCTCGGAAACATGATGATATCGCCCGAGGTGGAGACCATATCGCGGTTCAGACGCACGCAGTAAAGATCGGGGTTGCCCCAGTACATATATGCCTGTCCGTCATCGTCGATCAACACAGTCGGATCGATGTCGTTCCAGTGTTCTTTCTGCCACACCAGCGGTTTGCCGATAGGATCGGTAAACGGTCCGTACGGGCTGTCGGCCACAAGCACGCCGATACCGTTGCCGTGTATCGGGCAGTACATATAGAATTTTCCGTCGCGTTCGACTACCTGAGCGGCCCATGCGCCGTTGTCGCGGGGAGTCCATTTAAAATCCTTCAGCGATGCAACGGCTCCGTGGTCGGTCCAGTTGACCATGTCGGTCGATGTATACAGGAGCCAGTCGTACATCTTGAAACCGTCGGCATCGTCCTCGTCGTGGGTGGTATAGAGATACACGGTATCGTTGTATACCATCGGTGCCGGATCGGCGGTATAGCTTGTCTGCACCAGCGGATAGGGATTACCGGCTGTCATGGCTACGACACCGAGCCCGAGCGGAAGCAGTAAGATAAGTTTTTTCATACTTTATTTGCGTATTACAGGAGATTCTTCGCCGAAAAGATATGATTTTTCATAGCCCCCGGCATCAACAACTATTTTCTCGAACACCACTCCCGGATCCAGCGGCGAGAGCGACAGGACAACGCTTCCGTCGGCCGCAGGAGCAGGCACGGGCAGTTTGACGGTCTTCTCGATAACACGCCGGGCTACGGTGGGATAGTATACAGTATGTATATTCTCGGGAGCCTCGTTAAGATTGCCGTTGAAATTCACCACCACCGGCTCGGCACCTTCGAAGCCTACGGCATAGCGGTGCCCCTCGCTGCGCGCAAAGGCGAGAGTCGACTTGGTGACAACATGCACTTCGACACTGTCGGTGCCGGCAGGCAGGCGAAGAGAGTAATCGAGTCGCGCACCTTCGGCCGACACGGTATAAGGCATCACGGCCACACCGCTAAGCGTACGGCCCACATAGGGAAGAACAGTCCACTCCCCTCCTCCGGCCGGAGCCGTCGCCCGGTTGAAATGCTCGGCCTCCATCACCACACAGTCGGAAGGTTCTGTGAATATGTATCCGCCAAGGCGGCCGTCGCCGTCGGTACGATATACTTCGGGAAGTACATCGCATGGGAAATTATCGTGCCAGTCGGTGTAGCCGATATGCTTCTGTATCATCATACCGTCCCATTTTCCGCCGGCAATCTCCTTGTTGTACATCGTCATGAGGGCGGCGTCGCGGGCAAAGCATTTTTCGGCTCTGTCGGCCCAGAAAGAAGCGTCGGGCATATTGGCGGCATGCGCGCTGCGGTTCATGGCCACGGAGTAGTACATGTCGTGAAGATTGGCCATCAGCTGCAGCGGGAAGAGGATCAGTTCGGTGTATGCGTCGTGATAGCGCGGATCGAGTGTCATATACTGCCTCAGAGCCTCTGCTTCGAGAAGCATGTACTCGTCGCGGACTTTTTTCCATTCTCCGTTGGAGAGGGAATATGTATCGGCGTCGAGAAGTTCGGGGGTGCAGCGGCCGTTGTATTTGCACAGCAGATTGAAGATGCGGGCAGCCTCGTCGGCCTGTTCAGCTCCGAACTGCTGCTCGAAAAAGCGCCGCGTGTGGTCCAGCAGATTTTCGTTGGTAAACGCCCTGGGATTCCAGGCCATATCGAGGAAGAGGGTGATGGGATATTCCATCGGCTTGAGATCGCCTACATTCAGAATCCACATCTTCTCGATTCCATAGTCGTAGGCAAGCCTCATCTGTTCCCAGAGGTTCTGTATAGGTGTGCAGTTGAGCAGTTTGCTGTTGCGGGGAGCACCTACATAGTCCACATGGTAGTACATGCCCCAGCCGCCGGGATGAAGCCGTTCTCGGGCATCGGGAAGACGGCGCACGTTTCCCCAGTTGTCGTCGCACAGCAGCAGGGTGACATCGTCGGGCACACGGAGGCCTTTGTCGTAGTAGTCGAGCACCTCTTTATATAGGGCCCACACCTGGGGAGTCTCCGATGCCGGGCGCCCGGTTTCCTTTTTGATAATCTTGCGTTGGTTGGCAATTATACTTTCGAGCAGCTTCACATCGGCTTCCTCGCTCATAGCCTCGTCGCCGTCGCCGCGCATACCGATCGTAATAATGTCTTCGGTATCCTTGATACGACGCACACCCTCGGCAAAGAACCTGTCGAGCACCTTGCGGTTCGTCCGGTAATTCCACTGGCCGTATTCATGCTTTCGGCGTACCCATTCCTTATGGTTGCGGCCCATCGGTTCATGGTGCGAAGTACCTATTATCACACCCATTTCGGCTGCCGTACGGCTGTTTTCAGGATCATCGCCATAGAAAGCCCAGTCCCACATCGCAGGCCACAGGAAGTTGCCCCTCAGGCGCAGAATCAGTTCGAAAACACGGGTGTAGAAGCGGTGATCGCCGTAATTGGTTCCATAAGTGTTTTTCACCCACTCCATCAGGCAGGGCCCCTCGTCGTTGAGGAAAATACCGCGGTAGCGTACCGCCGGTTCTCCGGCCGTGTATGTTCCGCGCCGGATGGCGAAACTGTCGCGTTGTACAGGCGGAACATCAGCCCAGTCGTACCATGGCGACACGCCTATCAGCTCCGACAGTTCGTAGATACCGTATATGGTGCCTCTCATGTCGCTGCCCGCTATCACCAGAGCCTCGTCGACGCCGGGCAGCGGTGAGTCGACAGTAGTCATTATGTATTTTTCCAGTTTGTCTTTCAGCTCGCCGCGGTCGATCTTGCCTTCATCCATAAGTTTCGACATTAGCGGACTGGTGTACGAACCCGCTATTATCATTCGTCGGGAATCCGGCCCGACCGTCAGCTCGGCGGCCTGGCCGCATACACGTTTGAAATCGGCAGAAAGATTTTCGGCGGCTATCCACACTCCTTTGTAATCCGACTCATCGAGCAGAATGGACAGCGGTTTGCCGCTCCCGGCGTAAGGAGCTATTACTACAAACGGATCGGTAGAGGCATCGGTTGCCGCAGATGGATTATCGAGGGCAAAACCGGGCATCGCGACCGGAGCACTAAGCGATATCACGGCTGCGACACGGCGCAAGGCCTGCTTTATTCTGTACTTCATGGCATGTGATATAGTGATATATAATGACTGGTGCAAAATTAGATTATCCGATTTATATATAGCCCGATTAATTGTATTGGGCATATTTAACAATGTATCACGACTTTCGTCGATGTAACAATGCCGTTCATTTTTGTATACACCCGAAACTTTTGGCTTCTTCCTGTGCAAAAATGACTAAAAGGGTTGTAACTTTGTTCCCGAAAAACATTCGATAACATTCGAAAGAATGTAGGAATTTCAATCTAAACCATGATCAGACAACTCTATCTCATATACCGGTTCATACTTCTTGCAGCAGCGATGTGCTGCTTCTTAAATGCTTCGGCGATCCGCACCGGCCGAATGTTCTCCGATCCGGCATTCGATTCGGGAACATATGTGGGCTTTTGCCGGAACTCCGACGGTTTCCTATGGATAGCTACCGAGAGTGGCCTTCTGAAGTTCGACGGCAACAACTACATATTATACCGCCACGACGAAAACAATCCGTCATCGCTGAGCGACAGCCGCATGCTGGGAGTGATGTCCGACTCACGCGGTCGCATATGGGCCGCCACCGCCAACGGCCTGAATCTTTATGATGAAGACACCGATTCTTTCAGGCATATCAGCCTGCCGTCGATGAACTACGGCGGCTACATCATCGACATTACAGAGCAGAACGACGGAACCATCACATTTATCGTAGCCGGCAAAGGTCTCTATGTGGTCGACGAAACCCATGGCGAACCGACAGCTGTGAAATATCTGCTGAACTGCCCCGACGAAAACGAGCACGAATGCGTAATCCAAAATCCGAACGGACGCCTCTACACCGGCACACGAAGCGGTAAGGTATATTCCATCAGCCCCAACGGAAGCCCCACATGCATCAATGTCGCCAACGGATACATTACAGACATAATAAATGAATCGGATGGCAATATCCTTGTCAGTTCCGTCTGCGACATCTACCGCATCCACACTGCCGACAACCGGGTGGAGCCTCTTTGGTCGGCCGACAGGATAGAGATGAATACAAACAATTTCACCCGCGGAATCGACGATACCGTATATTTTTCCACCTCATCAAGCGGCATGTGGAAGATCGAACCTGGAAAAACGGCAATAAAACCATGTACCACACTATATCTGCCGTCGATCGACCTCTCATGTGCAAAACTCGGTGCAGCCTATGCCGACAGCGAAGGTAATCTGTGGATAGGCTGTCTCTATAAGGGTCTTGCATGCATACCCTACAATTCCATTCCTTTCAACTATCACCTGATCTCCGACGCCGTCTCCGACTTTAAGGGCGGAATCGACGGTTTTGCCGTTTTCGACGATAAAGTTGCCATCGGCTACGGCAACAAACTGGCTATACTCACCACCGAAGGCAAGCTGGTGTCGCGTGCGGCCATACCCACCCGCGGCATCGTGCGATCCATATTGCCGCTGTCGGGCGACAAGCTGCTCGTCGGGCTGGCCAACGACGGCATATGGGAATTTTCATGGACTTCCGGAAGACTCCACAAAATACTCGACCAGCCGGGAAAATACCCCACCCTGGTCATGTGCCATCTCCCCGGAGAAGAATATCTTATCGGTTTCCACGGAGTAGGTCTGCTGAAATACAACCCGTCCACAGGCGCAAAAAAATGGTATGAGTTCGATCCCGAGGGAGGACGGCTCAACAATCCGTTTTTCGCATCTATGGAAATGTCGCCCGATTCATCGCATGTATGGATAGGACTGTACGGAGGCATATCCTGCTACGATATCGCCAACGACGAACTGCGCATCCTCGACCAGATGCCTTTTATCAAAGGTGCCACCTACGCCCTGGCTTCCCACAGCGACGGAAGCGTCCTCGCCGGCACAAGTCATGGCCTGATACACTACGATGCCGACACATACGTCCGCCACAAGTACACTACCGCCGATGGTCTCACCGACAACGACGTCCGTTCTGTCATAGCCGACGATAAAGGCGGTTTCTGGATCGGCACCAAGCGAGGCCTCAATTATCTCAGCCCCGACAGTAACCGCATTGTGGTGTACTATGGCGGATATGGCCTGTTCGAAAAATCATTCCCGCATGGAGGCGTCGCCGCCGACAACAGCATAGTGCTGGGCAGCGACCTCGGCATCACGGCTTTTCACTCCGACTCCATCCCCACCATGGGTTTCGACCGCAAAATCGAAGCCACGGCAATTATCCTCAACGGACAGCGTATCAACCGCTCCACCACGATCGACGGCGACACTGTAATTACCGACGGCGAGTCGCTGCGCCTGAATCTGCCTTACAAAGACAACTCCCTCACCCTCAAGCTTTCCACCCTCGATTTCCGCGACGCCGCCAATGTAAGATATATATGGCGTATATCGGGCCTGCAGGACGACTGGACCATCACCGCACCGGGCGACAATGTGATCTACCTGCCACATCTCGACCCCGGCAAATACCTTCTCTTCCTTAAAGCCACCGACAACAATGTGACATCCGACGAAACGATGATCACCATCGTAATCTCCACTCCGTGGTACATGACTGCGGTGGCCAAGGTACTGTACGCTGTAATTATAGTGGTGCTTATTGTTCTTTCTATTGTCGTAATCGAGAAAAAGCGCGGCGAAAAGATCAGCGAAGCCAAGATTCGCTTCTTCATCGATGTATCGCACGACATCCGCTCGCCTATAACGCTCATCCTTACGCCTCTTGAATCGCTTCTGAAGGAACCCTTTCCTCCGGCCGTAACAGAAAAACTACGCACAATGTACCGCAACGGCCAGCGAATACTCTCCCTCGTGAACCAGCTGCTCGACCTCCGGAAAATCGAAAAAGGCGGCATGCGCCTGTTATGCCGACCGACAAATCTGGCCGTATTTATCGAAGAACTTGTCGACATGTTCAAACCTCAGGCGGCCGACAAGAAAATCGAGCTCGGATTCGTCAACGAAGGCGGCGTGCCCGACGAAGCATGGGTAGACCGCGACAATTTCGACAAAATTCTGGTCAACATCATCTCCAACGCCATCAAGTATACCCCAGACGGCGGCAAAATCGATGTAATACTCAAAGGTGTGGACGACGATGTTCTCGGCGCATGCGCGCAGGTGAGCGTAGTCGATACCGGCATAGGCCTGGGCAACAAGACCCAGGAACAGATTTTTGCCCGCTTCTACCGTGCCCGCGAAAATCATTCGGCCGGCATCGCTGGCGTGGGCATAGGTCTCGATCTGTGCCGTCAGCTGACTCTGCTGCACCACGGCTCCATATCGGGATGCAACCGCACCGACGGCGTCGGCGGAAGCGTGTTCTCGGTCCGCATACCGCTCGACGAATCGGCCTATGCTCCCACAGAACTTATCAGGAAAAACGCCGGGCCTGGCAATACCCCCCCCGATAAACATTTGGTTATAAGCGACATAGATCACAAGGACATTGTTGATAAGCCCAAGCGGAAACGCGTTGCGGCCTCCAGACGCATACTTTTCGTAGACGATGACAAGGAACTGCGCGACTACATACGCCGTCAGCTCGAAGAATCGGGCTATAAGATTACTACAGCCGACAATGGCGCCGATGCCCTCAAAATCATCAACGAAGGCAATATCGACCTCGTGATCTGCGATGTTAAAATGCCTGTAATGGACGGCCTCACATTCCTCCGTCTGATGAAATCGAATGTCGACACACACCATATCCCCGTAATCATGCTGTCGTCCAAAAACGAAATCGCCGACCGCATCGAGGGCTGGGACAAAGGCGCCGACGGATATCTGGGTAAACCGTTCAACATCGAGGAACTCGATACACTCATCGACAATCTCATAGGCAACCGATTGAAACTCAAAGGAAAATTCTCAGGCGCTCAGAATGTCGACGCATCCAAGGCAGCCCCCGAACTCAAAGGCAACGACGAGGCTCTGATGGAGAAGATAATGAGCATCATCAACAGCCAGATCGACAATCCCGATCTCAACGTCGAGATGCTCGGGCGAAGCGTGGGCATAAGCCGTGTGCAGCTCCACCGCAAGCTCAAGGACATAATCGGCATGACTCCGAGCGATTTCATACGCAACATAAGGCTCAAACGCGCATGTCTGCTGCTCCAGAAGCCCGATGTCGACGTCACCCAGGTGGCCTATGCCGTAGGCTTCTCCTCGCAGCCGCATTTCTCCACCGCCTTCAAGCGCTATACCGGTTTCTCGCCCACGGAATACCGTCAGCGGTGCCTCCGCGGCGATGTTCCGCCTGTTCCCGATAATCCAATCGACTCCCTATGAAAAAGATATTGAACCTTTTCGTGCTCGCATGCGCTCTTGCAGCCCCATGTGTGGCCCCGGCTGCCGTCAGACTGCCGTCGGTACTCTCCGACGGTGTTATTCTGCAGCGCGACTGTCCTGTGAAAATATGGGGAAAAGCCGACCCCGGTGAAAAAATCGACGTACGGCTCGCCGGTCGCAAAGCCACGGCCGTCGCCGGTGCCGACAGCACCTGGTGCGCCACTCTCGATCCGGTTGGAGCCGGAGGTCCATATACCCTCGAAGTAAACGATCTGCGCGTCGACGACGTACTCTTCGGCGACATCTATCTCTGCTCCGGTCAGAGCAACATGGAGTTGCCGGTGAACCGTGTGATGGATTTCTTCCGCGACGAGGTCGGCAGCTACAGCAACGACCGCATACGCGAATTCAAAACTCCGAAAGAATATGCCTTCCATGGGCCGCGTACCGACGTAAGCCCCTCGCGATGGAAAAAAGCCCGTCCCGGTGAGGCCGAACAGTTCGGCGCGCTGGTCTACTTCATGGCTCGCGAACTCTACGAGCGCAACGGCAATGTGCCTGTCGGAATAGTCAACTCGAGCTGGGGCGGCTCCAAAATCGAGACATGGCTCAGCGAAAAAGCCGTGGCCGACTATCCCGACATGGCTGTACGCCTGCGCCTTGTCGAAGACGACCTGTATCGCAGCCTTGTCGGCAAAGCCGAAGACCGTGCGTCGTATCTGTGGTACACGACCATGATATCCACCGACCCGGGCTACCGCGGCACGCATCCGGCTTCGCCCGCATACGATGACAGCGGATGGAAAGAAGTCGAACTCCTTGGCCGTGAATGGGGCACAGCCGACGGCAAGGCCGCCAACGGGTCACACTGGCTGCGCCGCTCATTCAGCATCGACGCCGGCCATGCCGGAAAACCCGCTGAGTTGCGCCTGGGCTGCATTGTCGATGCCGACTCCGTGTGGGTCAACGGCACCTTTGTAGGATTCACGGCCTATCAGTATCCGCCCCGCATCTATACCGTGCCCGAAGGGATCCTTCACGAAGGCGACAACACCGTTACGGTGAGGGTGGTGAGCAACGTCGGAACGCCTCATTTCGTTCCAGAAAAGCCGCACAAATTCATCTTCGCCGACGGCAGCGAGGTATCGCTCGAAGGAAAATGGAAGCACTCCATGGGCGCACGCATGCCGCAGGTGCCTGCCCATACCGACTTTTTCCAAAATCCGACCACTCTCTACAATGGCCTTATAGCTCCTATGGCCCGTCTGCCTTTCCGCGGAGTGGTATGGTACCAGGGCGAATCGGACGTCGATATACGCCATCGTTACTGCGGCCTCATGAAGTCGCTCATAGCCGACTGGCGCGATACATTCGATAATCCGCAACTGCCGTTCTACATCGTCGAACTGGCCGATTTCCTGCATCCGTCCGACACCGGAGGCCGTGCCGCATGGCAACAGATGCGCGACGCCCAGCGACAGGCCGCCGAAGAAACCGACCGTGCATACTGGATAAAAAACGGCGATATAGGCGAGTGGAACGACATCCATCCCCGCGACAAGAAAACGCCGGGCCGACGCACCGCCGAGGCCATCCTTTCCACACCCAGATAGTCTTCTGACACTGTTTATGATACAAATACGAACGCAACTGTGACGTAAATCTACGGTTGCGTTTCGTTTTTCATGCCTACATGTTACTCCGGTGAACCCTGCTCTGCTCCTGTTAATCTAATTTTGCACACATCCAACCATACAAAGAAACCATGAAAAAAACCGTTCTTGCAATAACCGTTTTTCTCGCATCGGGAGTCTTCTTAGTTCCCGCCGGATGTAGTGGCAGGCAAACGACCAATCAGGAAGCAGCCATAGCAACAGCCGAAAATCCTATAATCTGGGCCGACGTCCCCGATCCCGACGTTATCCGCGTCGGCGACGATTTCTATATGGTGAGCACCACCATGCATCTGATGCCCGGATGCCCGGTGATGCACTCCAAAGACCTTGTCAACTGGGAAACCATCGGCTATGTATTCGACAAGCTCGAGGACACACCGCGGTATGACCTCGAAAACGGCACCGTCTACGGCAAAGGACAGTGGGCGACATCGCTCCGCTACCGCGACGGAGTGTTCTACGTGCTGTTCTCGCCCAACGACCAGCCCTACCGCTCATACATCTACTCCACCACCGACCCGGCCGGGAAATGGAATCTCGTGAGCCGCTCCGACCACTTCCACGACGCCTCGCTGCTTCTCGATGACGATGGCCGCGCCTACGTGTTCCACGGCGGCGGCGATATCCGTCTTCGCGAGCTCGAACCCGATCTCAGCGGAGTGAAAGCCGGTGGTATAGACACGGTAGCCATACCCCACGACTCGACAGAAACAGGTCTGCACGAAGGCAGCCGCGTAATCAAGCACAACGGCAAGTACTACGCCTTCGTCATATCCTGGCCCGCAGGGCGTCCGCGACGTCAGCTGTGCTATCGCGCCGACAATATCACCGGCCCCTATGAAAAGATGGTAGTCCTCGAATCGGAATTCGGTGGCTTCCCCTATGTAGGACAAGGCTGTCTTGTAGATGATGCCGACGGAAACTGGTGGGGAGTGATATTCCAGGACCGCGGAGGCGTGGGCCGTATCCTTACTCTCAACCCGGCCACATGGACCGACGGATGGCCCATGCTCGGCGACAGCCTCGGAAACGTACCTGCGACAATAGAGAAAAAGATGGTTCCCCTCGAAAACGCCGGTGTGGTTCTCTCCGACGATTTCAGCAACGGCCGCAAAAACATACTGTGGGAATGGAACCATAATCCGGTCGATGAACTGTGGTCGCTCACAGAGCGCCCGGGATGGCTGCGCCTGCATACCGGCGCCAAAGCCGACAACGTGTTCGTGGCCCGCAACACCATAAGCCAGCGCATGGAAGGCCCCGAATGCACAGGCACTGTCAAGATCGACATATCGGGCATGAAAGCCGGCGACCGCGCCGGATTCGCAGCCTGGAACGGCGATGCCGGTCTTCTCACCGTGGCCGACATGGGCGACGGCAAACGTAATCTTATAGCTCAGACAGCGTCGGTGGCCCTGGGCGACCCGGGTCACAGCGTCACAGGCGTGGAGTCTGCCGACATCGAATCGGTAGCGCTCGACGGCAACGATATATGGCTCCGCATCAACGCCGACTTCTGCCCCGGAAAGGACCTGGCCACATTCTCCTACAGCACCGACGGCCTGAATTGGACCGAAATCGGCAAGCCGTTCAAAATGCAGTTCGACTACCGCCGGTTCTTCATGGGAACACGCTTCGCCATCTTCAACTATTCCACAACCGGCGACGGCGGATACATCGACGTAGACGAATTCGACTACCAGAAGAAATAGAGATAGAAGTAAGATTGATTGTTTTCGGGATCGATTGAGGGAGGAGCGGACGGCAGATCCGCTCCATTCCTCAATCAATTACTGATCAACTCCTTATCAACATTGTGTTACAAAATCGAACGTGAATGATACATCATTCGGTACGCTGCGATACATATATGAATCAAAAGGAAAAATTACAAAAAATAGTTAAAACCACAATTAGATACATTTGCAAAGTAAATCACAAAAACCCATGAAAACCAAGCACTGCCTTATTCCGGTATCTGCCGCCCTCGTGGCTGCGGCTGCAAGCTGCGCCTCCGCATCGGCCGATATCGAACCGCAGAAGTCGCATGCGATTTTCAGCTCTTTCACCTACGAGGGCAACGATGACTACTACGCCGCAAATCCCCTCGCGTCGGACAGTTCGTTCTACAACCCCATTCTCCCCGGATGGTATTCCGACCCTTCCATATGCACAAATGGTGAAGGCGACTATTATCTTGTGACTTCCACTTTCACTTATTTCCCCGGTGTGCCCATATTCCACAGCCGCGACCTTGTCAACTGGGAACAGAAGGGCCATGTCCTCACCCGCCCCTCACAGCTCCAGAACATGGAAAAGCAGCATGTGAGCGGCGGCATCTTCGCGCCCGACATCGCCTACAATCCGGCCAACAAGACCTACTACATGATCACGACCAATGTCGGCTCGGGCAATTTCTTCGTCAAGACCCAGGACCCGACCGGCGAATGGAGCGACCCCGTAATGCTTCCCGAAGTACAGGGCATCGACCCGGCATTCTTCTTCGATGAAGACGGCAAGGCCTATATCGTCAACAACGACGACGCTCCCAACGGCGCTCCCGAATATCCCGGACACCGCACCGTGCGTGTAGTCGAATTCGACACCGAGACCGACCGCTGCGTTGGCGAGCGCAAAATCGTTGTCAACAAAGGCGTCCGCCCCGAAGAAAAACCCATATGGTGCGAAGGCCCACATATCTACAAGATAAACGGCAAATACTACCTCATGACGGCCGAAGGCGGCACAAGCACCTGGCACAGCGAGGTGATATACCGCGGTGATTCGCCCATGGGCCCCTTCACTCCCTGGGAAGGCAATCCTATCCTCACACAGCGTACGCTCGACAAATCGCGCACCAATCCCGTGACATGCGCCGGACATGCCGACATCGTGCAGGGTCCCGACGGCGACTGGTGGGGCGTTTTCCTTGCCTGCCGTCCTATCGAAAACGATATGGAGAACCTCGGCCGCGAAACCTTCCTGATGCCGGTGAAATGGACCGAAGACGGATGGCCCTATATGACCCGCGAAGGCGAGGAAGTACCTCTTCAGCTTACCAAGAAAGGATATCAGCGCAGCGAAAACGCCACATTCGGCAACTTCGCGTACACCGACAACTTCACCGACAGCGTGCTTGCACAGAGCTGGCACACTCTCCGCGGCCCCGCCACCGAATATTACTCTCTCACCGCCAACCCCGGGCATCTCACTATCAAATGCGCCGACGTCAAGTCGACCGACAAGGCTGTGCTGCCCTATGTCGGCCGCCGCATACAGCACCATAAATATACTGCCGGCACCAAGCTCACTTTCGTACCCGAAAACGACAACGAATGCGCCGGCATGCTTCTGTTCAAAGACGAGGTTCACCAGTATTTCCTCGGCAAAGACTGCAAGGACAGCCGTCAGCGTATGGTGCTCCGCCGCATCACCGAGAACGGTACCGAGGAAATCGCAGGCAAGGAACTCGACCCCGACAATAAATCGGTAAACCTGATGATAGAATCGCAGGGTCTCAATCTCGATTTCAAGTACTCTCTCGACAACGGCAATACCTGGGAAACTCTTGCATCGGGTCTCGACGCCGGATTCATGTCTACGGCACGCGCCGGCGGTTTTACCGGCACCACTGTCGGGCTGTACGCCTCCGGTGCCTCCAACTGATCGGGATACAACGGAACTAACCCTTATCCTTATATAAGACCAATTCAATATCATCTATTAAATCCAACGCAATGAAAAATGTAAAGAAAAGAATTCATTACATTCTCCTGCTGCTTGTGATGTGCCTTGTCGGTACGTCGGCCTCACGGGCCGCTATCGTCAGCGGTACAGTCGTCGATGACACCGGCGAGCTGCTGATCGGCGTATCAATCAGACTGGAGGGAAGCCGTGTAGGCGTGGTGACGAATATCGACGGTGAATACCGCATAGATGTCCCCGACCCATCCAAGGCAGTGCTCACGTTCTCATATACCGGTATGAAGACCGAGAGTGTCAAGGTCAACGGCCGCGATGTCATCAACGTGACTATGACATCGGCAGTCGAATCGTTCGAGGAAGTCGTAGTCGTAGGCTACGGTCAGCAGAAGAAAGCCTCGGTTGTCGGTGCCATCACCCAGGCAACCGGCGAGACACTGGCCCGCACCGGCGGTGTGTCGAGCGTGGGTGCCGCACTCACCGGTAACCTCCCCGGCGTGGTGACAATGCAGTCGAGCGGTATGCCCGGCGACGAAGATCCCAAAATCGTAATCCGCGGCCAGACATCGTGGAACGGCAGCGATCCTCTCGTTCTCGTCGACGGTATCGAACGCCCCATGTCATCGGTCGACATCGGTTCCGTACAATCGGTATCCGTACTCAAGGACGCATCGGCCACCGCAGTCTACGGTGTGAAAGGCGCCAACGGCGTTATCCTCATCACCACCAAGCGCGGTAGCGAAGGACGCGCCAAGATTTCCGTAGGCGTCAACATGACTGTCAAGGCAGCCTCGCAGCTCCCCGGCACTGAAGGTTCGCCCGAAGCCCTCTATATGCGTAACCGCGTTATCGAGCGCGAACTCGGTCTCAAGCCCGAATCCTGGCTCAGCATCACTCCCATCAGCGTAATCGAAAAATACCGCAATCCCGCCAATCTCGAAGAAGCCGAACGCTATCCCAACATCGACTGGGCCGACGCTCTCTTCAAGAAGACCGCAATGGCCTACAACCCCAACATCAACATCAGCGGCGGTACAAAAGTGGTAAAATACTTCGCTGCCATCGATTTCCTGCACGAAGGCGACCTTTTCCGCGAATATGAAACCGGCCGCGGCTATCAGGGCGGCTACGGCTTCAACCGCGTGAATGTACGCTCCAACCTCGACTTCCAGATTACCAAGTCGACAGTCTTCAAAATGAACATCTCCGGCTCGCACGGCGAAAAGAAATCGCCCTACAACGTAGCCGACGACTCTTTCGGTGCTACACAGATGTGGCAGGCAGCCTACGGTGCTCCCGCCGACGCATTCATCCCCAAATATTCCGACGGCACATGGGGCTACTATCCCTCCAACACACAGGGCGCTCCCAACTCCATGCAGAACCTCGCCACCGGCGGTGTGGAATACACCACCACTACCCGCATCAACACCGACTTCACCCTCGAACAGGACCTTTCCTTCATCACACAGGGTCTGCGTGCAAGCGCCACAGTATCGTGGGATAACGTTTTCGTAGAAGCCAACCGCGGTATTTGCGAAAACTGGTATTCGCCCCAGTACAAATGGATCGATCCCGAAACCGGCGAAACCATCTGGAAAGAACAGACCCAGACCAACGGTCTCGACTTCTCGGAAGACATGAAATGGAGCATCCGCGAAGGCGAAGCCCGCAACAGGGACACACAGCGCAATATATTCTACCAGGGCCAGATCAACTGGGGCCGTCGTTTCGGCGACCACGATGTGAGCCTCATGGGTGTGTTCAACCGCAACCAGCGCGCTACCGGCAGCGAGTTCCCCCACTACCGCGAGGACTGGGCGTTCCGTGCCACATACAACTACGCCGACCGCTACTTCGTGGAATATAACGGCGCATACAACGGTTCCGAAAAATTCGACCGCCGTCACCGCTTCGAGTTCTTCAACTCCGGTGCCGTGGGCTGGCGCATAAGCGAAGAAAAATTCATGAAGTTCAGCCGCAACTGGCTCGACAACCTCAAGGTACGCTACTCTATCGGTCAGGTCGGCGATGACAATATCTGGCAGCGCTGGATCTACGCCACACAGTGGGCCACACACAACGCCCTGGGCTTCTCCACCACTCCGGGCCAGGTTTCACCCTATACATGGTATAAGGAATCGCAGATCGGCAACCCCGACATCCACTGGGAAAAATCGCTCAAACAGAACCTCGGTATCGATTTCTCGTTCATGAGATCGCTCGTGGCCGGTACTGTCGAACTCTTCAAGGAACGCCGCAGCGACATCCTTGTAGACGGTGGCCGCCGCGCTATTCCCTCCTACTTCGGCGGTCAGGCTCCTACAGCCAACCTTGGCCGCGTGTCGAGCAAAGGTTTCGAAATCGAACTCCGCATCAACAAGACTTTCGGCAACGGCATGCACCTGTGGGGTAACTTCAGCATGACTCATGCCGAGAACAAAGTCCTCGACTTCGACGATCCCCAGCTTCTCGAATCGTACCGCAAGACCACAGGCTTCGCCATCGGTCAGGACCATATTGTCTACGACGCCGGCTATGCCAACACATGGGACGATGTAATCGCCATGACGCCCCATAACTCTTCCGACGACCAGCGCCTGCCCGGCCAGCCTATCATGGTCGACTACAACGGCGACGGTGTCATCGACTCAGCCGACAGCGCACCCTACGGCTACAGCGGTACACCCCAGAATACCTACAATGCCACTATCGGCTGGGACTGGAAAGGATGGAGCGTATATCTTCAGTTCTACGGCGTAACCAATGTCAACCGCACTGTAGTATTCGAATCCTACCGCGGCAAACTCAACACACTTTTCGCAGGCGTGAACTTCTGGTCGCCCAACGGCACCGACATCGACCGTCCTCTGCCCGTATGGAACTCCACTCCCGCTTATTACAACGGATGGGACAACCGCTACAACCACTACGACGGATCGTACGTGCGTCTGAAGAATGCCGAGATCGCCTACACATGGACAAGCAACAGCTGGATCAAGCACCTCGGCCTCTCGTCGCTCAAACTCTACTTCAACGGCAACAACCTCTGGGTATGGTCGAAGATGCCCGACGACCGCGAGTCGAACTTCGCCGGTACAGGCAACGCCAGCCAGGGCGCATACCCGACCGTACGCCGTTTCAACATCGGTTTAAGATTTGACATCTAATACCATCGGAAAAAATGAAAAAATTCAAAAAACATATAGTCTCGATTCTGGTCGCCTCCCTTGCCGTGACAGTATTGCCGGGCTGCACCGACTATCTCGACAAAGCACCCGAGAGCGAAATCTCGGCCGACGAGGCTTTCAAGAATTTCCATAACTTCCAGGGGTTTGTAGAGGAAATGTACTTCTGCGTGCCCAACTTCACCACCGGCTACTGGAACAACTCCTTCAACTGGGGCGAAGACGAAATCATCAACGTCGGAAAAGACTACTTCATGGGCTATAAGGTAGACCAGGGCGACTTCTGGGGCTGGCAGTCCGAACACGACGGCTGGCAGTGCGGCTTCATGGACATCAATGCCTTTACCACCGACTATGCTCCCGATCAGGTAGCCAACCGTCCCACCCTGTGGCAGGGCGCGTGGTATGCCATCCGCAAGGCCAACATCGGTCTGGCAAACCTCGAATATCTCACCGACGCCACACAGGAACAGAAGAACATAATCCGCGGCCAGCTCCTTTTCTTCCGCGGTTTCTTCCACTTCCAGCTCATGCAGTACTTCGGCGGTCTGCCCTATATCGAAGAAGTACTCGCCGGCGGCAAGCTCACACTGCCCCGTCTCTCCTACCACGAATGCGCCGACAAGGCTGCCGCCGACCTCCGCGAAGCTGCCGACCTTCTGCCCGTAAACTGGGACGAGACATCGACCGGTGCACCCACACGCGGCAACAACGCTCTCCGCATCAATAAAATCATGGCTCTCGGCTATCTCGGCAAAAACCTCCTCTGGGCCGGCAGCCCTCTGATGAACTGGGAATCCACCGGCTCTCAGACCTACAACTCCGACTACTGCCGCCGTGCAGCCGAAGCCTTCGGCGAGCTCCTCTCTCTCGTCGAAAGCGGCCGCACACAGTATGCCCTCGTGCCCTTCGAAGACTATAAGGAAAACTTCCTCACCCACGGCAAGAGCGGTCTCATGCCCGGTTCGACCGAAGCAATCTTCCGCAACCCCGTTATCGAATGGAACCGCTCGAACTGGGGCCAGACCCGCTGCTACGGCACACAGTTCCTCGACCCCGAAGGCGGTATCATATTCCTTCCCACTGCCAACTACGTGAACTACTACGGCATGGCAAACGGTCTGCCTCTCGACGATCCCGACTCGCACTTCGACAAATCGCACCCGTGGAAAGACCGCGACCCGCGTTTCTATCACGACATCCGCTTCGACGGCTGTCGCATGGAACTCGGCGGCGACAAGGGCGCCGACGACGTCCGCTACGCTCCCCTCTACACCGACGGCAAGATGCGCGACCAGATCAAAGGCAGCCGCACCGGCTACCTCAACTATAAATTCGTCCGCGACGACTTCAACCAGTGGGACAAGGGCGGTGCCGCAAACTGGGGCGCCAACAACCACCTTCTCGTCCCCTACATGCGACTGGCCGACATCTACCTGATGTATGCCGAAGCCGCTGCCGAAGCCACAAGCGTGGCTACAGGCAAATCGTCGAACTGCGTTCTCTCGGCTGTCGACGCCATCAATACCATCCGTGCCCGCGCAGGCGTAGATCCCGTCAACGCCAAGTACACCGGCTCTCTCGACGCTTTCATGAGCGAAGTACGCCGCGAACGTGCCGTCGAACTCGCTTTCGAGGCTCACCGCTTCAACGATCTCCGCCGCTGGCTCCTCCTCAACAAGTATCCCTACAATATCAAGACCTCGCAGGAATTCCAGCGTGTTGGCGACCTCACCGGCATCGACAAAGACTCCTCCAAAGGCGTCGACACCAAGAATCCCCGGGAAAACGAAGTAATCGGTTTCCACGAGGAAGTGATCCTCACCCGCAACTTCACCGACAAACACTGGTGGCTGCCGCTCAAGGTCAACGACTCTAAAATGTATGTTGAATTCGGCCAGAATCCCGGCTGGTGATAACCCAATTAAAGAATCACATCAATGGAAAAAATTCACAAACTGATATATTCTGCCCTGGCTGCCGCCATCATGCTCTCGCCCGCAAGCGCGATGGCCGATGACGACAACACCGCGGTAGCCGACACTCTCGGCAACGAAGTGCAGCTGGCATTCCGGAGCGCTTCGCCCGAAGACATCTTCGGCGGTGTTTCGCAGGTGAACGTCCAGGAGCTTCAGAAGAAGAGCTACTCCACATACAGCCTCTCCAACATGCAGAGCCTCGTACCCGGCTACAACGGCCAGCTCTGGAACATGGGCGAAGCGCTTGTGCTTGTCGACGGTGTGCCCCGCGACGCCAACAATGTCATACCCGAGGAAATAGAGACCATCACCTTCCTCAAGGGCGCGCAGGCTGTGGTGCTCTACGGAAGCACAGCCTCGAACGGCGCAATCCTCATCTCCACCAAGCGCGGACGCAATACCGCCCTCGAGGTGTCGGTGCGCGGCGACGTGAGCCTCTACACTCCCAAGAGCTATCCCAAATATCTCGGCGCAGCCGAATATATGACCCTCTATAACGAGGCCCGCAGGAACGACGGTCTTTCGCAGGCTTTCACCGATACCGACATATACAACTATGCATCGGGCAAGAATCCCTGGCGCTATCCCGACATCAACT
The DNA here is from genome assembly GCA_900548975.1 of uncultured Porphyromonadaceae bacterium. GTDB lineage: Bacteria > Bacteroidota > Bacteroidia > Bacteroidales > Muribaculaceae > CAG-873. The sequence goes on along the minus strand of URMS01000021.1, from coordinate 21,638 downwards.
TCTTCTCAGACGATTATCTGCGCAATCACTCGTGGCGCTACGAAGGCCAGGCCCAATTCACCGGCGGCGGCAAATTCGCCACTTTCTATGCGCTTGTCGGTCTCTACCACAGCGACGATATCCTCAACTTCGGCGAAGGCAAGAACAACGGCACCACCCGACTCAACGTGCGCGGCAACATCGATCTGCGCCTCAACGACTGGGTGACCGGCTGGGTTAACACCAGCGCTACCTTCTACGACAACCGCAGCGATCTGTCCAACTACTGGAGCGAATCGTCCACAATGCGTCCTACCGTTCCCGGTGCCGCTCCTCTGGTTCCGCTCATCCCTCTGGATGCCATCGAGGAAGGCGATGAAAACTCGTGGATTCTAGTGAACAACTCGCGTTATGTCGTCGACGGCCGATATCTGCTCGGCGGCACACAGCAGTACCAGACCAACCCCTTCGCCGCAATGTATGTGGCCGGCTACTCCAAGTGGACCAGCCGTCAGCTGCAGTTCGATGCCGGTATCCGTCTGGGCCTCGACAAGCTCCTGCCCGGCCTGCGCTTCGTGGCCCGCGGTGCTGTCGACTACAATACCAGCTACACCACTTCGATCAACAACTCCTATGCCACATACCAGGCCTCGTGGTCGCACTACAACGGCAAGGACATGATCACAGGAATCACCAAATTCGGCAACGACCTCAGCAGCGGCGTGCAGAACATCAGCAATTCGGCCGAACGCCAGACCCTCATGTTCTCCGGCCAGTTCGACTATAAGAACCGCTTCAACGACGTTCACGGTGTCGAGGCCAACCTCATAGCCCACGGCTACAAGCGCACCATCACCGGCCAGTACCACCGCACCACCAACGCTTCTCTGGCTCTGCGTGCCGCCTACAACTACGACAGCCGCTACTACGCCGAGTTCAACGGCGCTATAAACCATTCTGCGAAATTCGCCGAAGGCCACCGCAACGGTTTCTCGCCCGTGGGCAGCCTCGGATGGAGAATCAGCCAGGAAGACTTCCTCAGAGACTCTCCTGTGGTCGACGAACTGCGCCTCAACGTGACATACGGCAAAATCCTTCAGGATATCGACATCGACGGCTATTATCTCTACGACAATAAATTTACCGCCGACGGCGACTGGTGGGGATGGAACGACGCCCACAAGGACATCCAGACCTTCGTATCGCGCCAGGGCGCAAACCCCGACCTCACCTTCGTGAAACGCAAAGAGTTCAATGCCGGTCTGGAAACCTCGCTCTGGAACGGCACCCTCAAGGCAACCGCCGAATTCTTCACTATCGACACCGACGGTCTTCCCGTGCGGGCCACCGAATTCTATCCCAGCTACCTCACCACCGGCTGGCCCAACAGCTCGTTCGTGCCCTGGATCAACTACGGCAAGACGCGCCGCACCGGTTTCGACCTCGGTCTGGCAGCAAAACACCGCTTCGGCGATGTCTCTCTGTCGCTCGGCGCCAATGTCATGTACACCACTGCCAAAAACATCCGTGTGAGCGAAACCGTTGAATACGACTGGCAGCGCAGCGAAGGTGCGGCTGTCGACGCCATGCGCGGCTACCGCTGTCTCGGATTCTTCAAGGACGAAGCCGAAATCGCCACCTCCGCCGTAATCAACAACAATACCAAGCCCGGCGACCTCAAATACGAGGACGTCAATAAAGACGGTATCATCGACTCGCGCGACCAGGTTGTGATCGGACGCTGGGGCGCTCCCTGGACCTACGGTTTCAACTTCACCGCCGAATACAAGGGCTTCACCCTCTTCGTGGCCGGTTCGGGTAACGCCGGCGGCACAGCGGTGATGGACAACACCTACGCATGGGTCTACGGCGACCGCAAGTACTCCGATATCGTCCGCGGACGCTGGACTCCCGAAACTGCCGCCACCGCCACCTATCCCCGACTCACCACCCAGAGCGGCGACCTCAACTTCGTAACCTCCGATTTCTGGACATTCTCGTCGGATGCTTTCTATCTCAACCAGGTGCAGCTCACCTATAATTTCCCCGCCCGATGGTTCCGCGACAAATTCGTCAAAGGCCTCGACGTGTATGTGAACGGCAACGACCTGCTGATGGCATGCAGCCACCGCAAATACCGCGAAACCAACGTTGGCATGGCTCCGCAGATGCGTTCCTACAACCTCGGCGTGAAAATCAATTTCTAATATCATCAGAGACACACGATATGAAAAAGATAATAATACCGGCTCTCCTCGCATTGGCAGCCTCACTCACCGGCTGCGACGATGTGTTCGTACCGGCACCCGAGAACAATCTGCCGCTGGATTTTCTCGAGGATAACTCCACCTATGCCGAGAACATGCTCGGAGCTGTATACGTCTATCTGCCCAACAACGGCTCTTTCCCCTACAACGAAGTGGCAACCGACGACGCCGTGAGCAACGACGCCAACAACGGCTACCGCATCATGGCATCGGGCCGCTGGACAGCCCAGAACAATCCCATCAACCGCTGGGAAGGCTGCCGCTCGGCAATCCAGTACTGCAACATATTCCTCGAAAATATGGACCGCGTCACCTGGTCGAAAGACGAGGATGTGAACAAACTCTTCGCCGAGCGTTTCAAAGCCGAGGCCCACGGCCTCCGCGCCATCCACATGTTCTACCTGCTGCAGTCGCATGCCGGCATCGATGCTTCGGGCAACCTTCTGGGTGTACCCGTGGTGGAAGTGTCGGAAAACAGCGAAAGCAACTTCAACGTTCCCCGCAATACCTTCACAGAATGCCTCGAAGCCATACAGCGCGACGCCAATATCGCGCTTGAAGGACTTCCCACACGCTACGGCTCCTCGTGCTTCGACGAAATCCGCGCCAAGCACCCCGGCATAACCGACGGCCAGCTCGAACGCGTGTACGGTGCCAAATTCACCGGCCGTATCAGCGGCGAAATCATCGAGGCATTCCTGGGCCGTCTGGCCCTGATGGCAGCCAGCCCCGCCTATGCGGCATCGGGCTGCACATGGGAGCAGGCCGCCAACGCCAATGCCAAAATAGTGAAATACGCAGGCGGCGTTAACAGCCTCGATCCCAACGGTGCCACATGGTACTGCGACCCCAACATCGAAAAACTTTCGGACTACGAAAGCCCCGCCGAAGTGATATGGCGCGGCGAACGCAGCGCCACCAGCAACTCTCTGGAACAGGAAAACTTCCCGCCCACACTCTATGGCAACGGACGCATCAACCCGACACAGAATCTTGTCGATGCTTTCCCCATGGCCAACGGCTACCCCATCACCGACCCCAAAGGCAACTACTCCGACCAGAATCCCTATGCCGACCGCGACCCGCGTCTGGCGCTCTACATTCTCTATAACGGAGCTACCGCCGGTCACAACAACAAGGTGATAAACACAGCCGCCGACGGCACCGACAACGACGCCCTCAACAAAATCTCGACTTCGACACGCACAGGCTACTACATGAAGAAGCACCTGCGCCAGGACGTGAACTGCGACCCCAATGCCAGCCAGGGCAACGCACACTACATGGCCCGCATGCGCTACACCGAGTTCTTCCTCAACTATGCCGAAGCCGCCAACGAAGCCTGGGGACCCACCGGCTCGGGCAACAACGGTTTCTCGGCCTACGACGTGATCAAGGAAATACGCCTGCGCGCAGGCATAGGTCTTGAAAACGGCGACGCTTACCTCGAAGAATGCAAGGCCGATCCCGAAAAAATGCGTCAGCTCATCCGCAACGAACGCCGCATAGAGCTTTGTTTCGAAGGTTTCCGCTTCTTCGACCTGCGTCGCTGGAAAGAAAACCTCAACGAGACCGCCCGCGGCATGGAAATCACCGACGGCGTCTACACACCTTTCGACGTAGAAACCCGCAACTACCGCGACTACATGTACTATGGGCCTATTCCCTACACCGAAGTTCTGAAATTCAGCGAACTGAAGCAAAACGCCGGCTGGTAATACCCACCCTAAATCAATAAAACAGATAAGATTCATGAAAAAATCACTTTTCATAATAGCTGTCCTCGGTACTGTGATGACCGGCTGCCACAACGGCGACATCGAATTCGACAATTTCGAGTACCAGACAATGTATTTCTCCAAGCAGTCGCCCATCCGCACCATTACCCTGGGCGACGACGGCGAGAACGACACACGCCTCGACAACGCTCACAAATTCTATATCAAAGCCGCTCTCGGCGGTGTCAACGTGAACACAGGCACCCATTCGGCCGATTTCGTAGTCGACAACACCATGTGCGACAATCTCTATTTCGAAGACGGCGCACCGGTGAAAGCCATGCCCGCCTCGTACTACGACATCAAAGGCGACAAGATGGTTATCAACCGCGGCGAGGTCATAGGCGGTGTGGAAGTGCAGCTTACCGACGCTTTCTTCGCCGACCCCGAAGCCGTGGGCCTGAGCTACGTGATACCTATCCGGCTCACCGCTTCGGCCGACTCCATTCTCCAGGGTAAGGCCAAGGACGGAATCGAAAACCCCAACCGCCTCGTACCCGACCACTGGGCTGTGCAGCCGAAAGACTACATCTTCTATGCGGTCAAGTACAAGAATCCCTATCACGGATGCTGGATCAGCAAGGGTACCGACGTAATCGAGAACAACGGCGAGACAAGCACCGTGGCCCGCATGCCCGAGCTGTGGGAAAAGGGCACTCTGCGCTACCTCACCACCAAGAGCCTCACCACATCGGTATATACCTTCACCCCGGCCGTCCCCATAATCGATGAGACCGGTAAAAAGGCCGATACCAACCTCCTGTGCGAACTTCTGATCGACATCAACGACCAGGGTGCCTGCACCGTCAGCACCACAAGCGAGGGCTGCACCGCATCGGGCAGCGGCAAGTGGGTACGCCAGGGCGAACCCAAGGCCTGGGGCGACAAGGACCGCGACCTTCTGGAGCTGAACTACACCTTCACCATCGACTATGTGTACAACGCCCAGACCGGCCAGCATGCCACCTATAAACTGTCGTCCGACGAACGCATGGTAATGCAGAGCCGTCAGAACAAGCTCGAGGAGTTCAAATTTACCTTAAAGTAAAATCCGACCTAAAATGAAAAAATATAACATAATAGCTGCCATGGCCCTTGGCGCCGGTGCTCTTGCCGGTTGCGCCGATACCGATATCGACGTATACCAGGTAGAGAAGCCCCAGAGCGTCGCCGACTATGAGTATCTCGACAACTATGCCGAGCTTAAGAGCTATATCGACCGCAGCGCGCATCCCGGCTTCCTCCTCGGCACAGGAGTCGGAGTAGCCGACTACAATCAGAAAGGTCTCGTATATCTGCTCACCAACAACAACTTCGACATAATGACTGCCGGAAATGCCATGAAATATGCCTCTGTGGTGGGCGACGACGGTTCGATGAATTTCAACACCGTGTCGGAGTTCGTGGACAATGCCGAAAAAGCCGGTGTGCAGATCTATGGCCATACATTCTGCTGGCACGAACAGCAGAATGTGAAATACCTCAACCGACTCATCAGAGACCGAGAACTCGAAGTCGACCCCGACGCAAGAAACGAAGTGGAAGACGCCAGGCAGACATATGCCGGCATGACCAAATTCCCCTACTTCGTCATGGGATACGAGCCTGCAATAATCGACGGCATCCTCACAGTGTCGGAATACCCCGGCGGATGGTATCAGTTCTTCGTAGCCGACGGCCTGCAGTTTGTCGAAGGCCGCGAATATAAAGTCACAGCCCGGATACGCGGCAGCAAACCCGGTTCACTCAACGTACAGCTCGGTAACTGGGGCGCTCTTCAGGAAGGCAAACTCGAATTCACCGACGAGTGGAGCGAGGCATCAGTAAAGATGGCTCCCATGGGAGTATCGAACGGTTTCTCAGTATTTCAGCCCGGCACATACGACGGCAAACTCGAAATCGAATGGGTCAAAATCAGCCACGAAGAAGCTCCAGCTATCGAAGTGGAAAACGAAGTGACCAACAAAACTTATACCGACGGCCCCTTCCCATTCTACGCAATGGGCTGCGAGCCTCCGGTAATAGACGGCTGCATACACTATGTGCCCGACGGCGGCTGGCATCAGTTCTTCATTCTACCCGGCGGAGAAAACAAACTGACCGAAGGCAACTATGTGCTCTATCTGGACATAACCTCGTCGAAAGACGCATCATCGGGCATACAGCTCACCATCCAGAACGGCTGGGGAGGCGACGCACAGTCGATCAGCACGGGTGTTCCCGTGAATGCGGGTCAGAATACCGTCCGGCTTAAGTTCAATGACCTGGTCGGCGGCGACTACGACGTTATCCTCAAGCCTCAGACATGCGATGCCACTCTGGACGTGCGTTCAGTACGTGTTTGCAAAGTTGAAAGCATGAATACGATACCACTGACCCCGGAGGAAAAAGCCGAAATTCTTGAAGCTGAGATGGAACGCTGGATCAAGGGTATGATGGCGGCCACCCGCGGCTATGTGAAGGCATGGGATGTTGTCAACGAAGCTATATCCGGCGCCGGCGGTTCGCGCTACGACCTACAGCATGCCGCAAACGACCCCAATGCCGCAACAAAGTTCTACTGGCAGGACTATCTGGGCGATGATTTTGTGCGCATACCTGTGAAGTACGCCCGCCAGTACTTCGAGGAAAACGGCGGCAATCCCGCCGATCTCAAGCTCTTCATCAACGACTATAACCTCGAAAGCGACTGGGATGACAACAAGAAGCTCAGGAGCCTCATCGATTGGATCAATCAGTGGGAAAGCGACGGCGTGACCAAGATCGACGGTATCGGTTCGCAGATGCACATCAGCTACTACATGAATCCCGAGACTCAGAAGAGCAAATCAGAACACGTGGTGAAGATGCTCGAACTTATGGCCGGTACCGGCAAACTGGTACGTCTCACAGAGTTCGACATGGGTCTTGTCGATGAAAACGGCAACGACGTACCCACCGCCGAAGTAACACTCGAGCAGCACAAGCTCATGTCGGACTACTACAAGTTCATCATCCGCAAGTACTTCGAGATCGTGCCTGTAGCCCAGCAGTTCGGCATCACATTCTGGTGTCAGACAGACGCTCCCGAAAACTCGGGATGGCGCGCCAACCAGCCTGTAGGTATCTGGGACAGCGGCTATAACCGCAAACCCGCATATGCCGGCATTGCCGAAGGTCTCGCCGACAAAGAATGATACTTATGGTACTAACCATCAATGAAAATACAGCTATTCTGAATCGATAATCTGTAACCCGAGTCAATGGCCGGGATTACACAAGCCCGGTCATTGACTCTCTTAAAAAAATGAAAAAAACAACGCTCACATTAATGATGTCCCTGGCAGCATTGGCCGCCACGGCCGCATCTCCCGTCGAAGGCATACCTGCCGCCACCAATATACCAGAAGCTGCATATCCCTGCGTCGACTCCCTGTCTAAAGCCACATTCCGCGTCTTTGCGCCCGAAGCCGGAGATGTCAAAATCGACATATGCGGCCGGAAGTACGATATGATCCGCCAGGACAACGGAAACTGGAGCGTTACCACCGACCCGCTGGTAGAAGGGTTCCATTACTATTTCGTTCTGGTTGACGGTGTGGCCGTCAACGATCCGTCGAGCGAAACATTCTATGGCTGCGGACGCCAGGCCTCCGGCATCGAGATTCCCGAAAGCGCCGAAGAAGCCGCATACTATACTTTCAACAAAGACATACCGCACGGACAGGTACGCGAGTGCCCCTACTGGTCCGAGCTGGAACAAAGACAACGCCGTTGCTACGTATACACTCCCGCCGAATACGAAACATCTCCCGAAAAGACCTATCCCGTACTCTATCTTCAGCACGGCATGGGCGAAGACGAGCGCGGATGGCACCAACAGGGCAAGATGGCGAATATACTCGACAATCATATCGCAGCGGGGACATGTGTTCCCATGATCGTAGTGATGGACTACGGCAACTGCGGCTACATACACGGCACACGCCCGGGAGAATCGCGCGACGAATTCGGAGCATCGTTCACCCCCGTGATGCTCAACGAGCTAATACCTTTCGTCGAAAAGACATTCCGCGCACGCACCGACCGCGACAACCGCGCCATGGCCGGTCTGTCGTGGGGCGGACACGAAACTTTCCAGATAACACTCCGCAATCTCGATAAATTCTCGCATATCGGTTCGTTCAGCGGCGCCCTCTTCTTCTTTAGCGACGGTCTGGACAATGTGTGCGACGGTGTCTTCAAAGATGCCGATGCTTTCAACGACAAGGTTCACACACTCTTCCTCGGCATGGGCAGCGAAGAGAACTTCGGCAGCGACAAAATAAGCGCCATGCTCACCGATGCAGGCATTCGCCACACTTACTACCTCTCGCCCGGCACACACCACGAGTGGCTCACATGGCGCCGATGCCTCGACAAATTCCTTCCCCTTATCTTCCGCCAGGACAATAACAACTGATACAGCACACCATATATATGAACATCAAAATAGCCGCACTGACCCTGATGGCGCTTCCGGCGCTCGGAGCCACGGCAGTAAATCCTGTCGTTCAGACCTGCTACACCACCGACCCGGCTCCGATGGTGCACAACGACACACTCTACATCTATACAGGCCACGACGAGAACAATGCCGATTTCTTCTGGATGCAGGAATGGCGTGTGTACTCCACCACCGACATGGCCAACTGGACCGACCACGGTTCGCCGCTGGCTATAGAGGATTTCGCCTGGGCCGACGACCGCGCGTGGGCGCCGCAATGCGTGGAGCGCGGAGGCAAGTTCTATTTCTATGTTCCTCTACACTCTAAACTCAGCGGCACCATGGCTATCGGCGTCGCCACAGGCGATACGCCGACCGGTCCGTTCAAAGATGCCATCGGCAAGCCGCTTGTCGACGGCAGCTGGGACTATATCGATCCGACAGTGTTCATCGACGACGACGGACAGGCCTATCTCTACTGGGGCAATCCGCAGCTCTACTATGTGAAGCTCAATCCCGACATGGTGTCGTTCGATGGCGAGGTGCAGCGCATAGAGCAGACTCCCGCAGGCTTCGGCGAACCGCGCTTCGTGCCCATGGAAGCCGACAAGAAATATACCTCGACCTACACCGAAGGCCCATGGTTCTACAAACGCGACGGACGGTACTATATGGTATACGCCGCCGGCGGCATTCCCGAGAACATATCTTACTCCATGAGCGACCGTCCGACCGGCCCCTGGAACTATAAAGGCGTGATAATGCCCCAGACCGACAGCACCAACTCCTTCACCAACCATGCCGGCATAATCGAATATAAGGGACAGCCCTATTTCTTCTATCATACAGGCAATCTGCCGGGCGGCGGAGGCTTCGGCCGCAGTGTGGCTGTAGAAGCGTTCGACTACAATGCCGACGGAACATTCCCCCTCATCGAGCCTACGCGCAAAGGTGTCAGGGCTATCGGATATTTCGATCCCTACGGACGTCACGAAGCCGAGACAATGGCCTGGGCGGAGGGCGTGACCACGCGCCAGAGCGATGAAACAGGCGTGTACCTCTCGGATATACACAACGGCGACTACACCATGGTCGAAAATGTGAATTTCGGCGCCGGACATCCTGTAAAATTCGGTGCTTCCGTAGCCTCGGGACGCCGCGGAGGCACCATCGAAGTCCGTACCGACAGCATCGACGGCCCGATAGTCGCCATCCTCGACGTACCCGCCACCGGAGGATGGGAAAAATGGCGCCGGCTCGAGACAGAGGTGAAATCTGGAATTACAGGTGCGCACGATCTCTATTTCGTATTCACAGGCCGCAAAGGCCCCGAACTATTCAATTTTGACTACTGGATATTCAAATAGACCTGATCCATGAAACACATAAATCTTAATCTTATCGCACTTCTGATGTGCATTCTGGCACCCGTCTGCGCCTGTGCATGGCCGGGAATGGACATGCCGGAACTACACGTCGACGGACGCTACCTCAAGGATGCCGACGGCAACATAGTGAATCTGCACGGTTTCGGCCAAACCTACAGCCCATGGTTCAACGAACAGGGCTCCAAATGGAGCAACTATGATGTAGAGGCGTGTCTGAAATACAACAAGGAAAAAATAGACCAGATTCTTGCGGCCGGATGGAAGATGAACTGGCTGCGCCTCCACATGGACCCCTACTGGTCCAACACCCCGGGAGCGCAGACGACAGGTGAGAACGATATCTCGGCGTTCGACTTCAACCGCTTCCGCACGTATCTCAACTCGGTATTCATCCCCATGGCCGAATACGCCGTTTCGAAAGGACTGTACGTGGTGATGCGTCCGCCGGGCGTGTGCCCCCACGAAATAGCCATCGGCGACAACTATCATAAATATCTCAAGCGGGTATGGGGATTCGTGTCATCGCAGGCACGGCTGAAGAACAATCCCCATATAATGTTCGAACTGGCCAACGAGCCTGTCAACATAAAAGATACCGACGGTCAGTACCGCTCCAATACCGACGGCTGCAACAAGAATCTTACCCAGTTCTTTCAGGAAATAGTCGACCTGATGCGCGGCAACGGCTGCAACAACATTCTCTGGATTCCGGGCACCGGCTACCAGTCGCAGTACGCCGGATTTGCCAAATATCCCGTTAAAGGCGACAACATCGGCTATGCCGTGCACGTATATCCCGGATGGTATGGCAGCGATGCCATCAAACCCAGCCAGGAACTCGGCGGCAACTACGGCGGAGGCTACGAATCGTTCGCTGCCGGGTGGCGCGACCAGATAGAACCTGCGGCAGCAATAGCGCCTGTCCTTGTCACAGAAATGGACTGGGCTCCCGAAGACTACAATGCCTCGTGGGGCAAGAGCATCACAGGCCGCATGCTCGGCGAAGGCTTCGGTGCAAACTTCAAATATCTTGCCGACAAGACCGGCAACGTAAGCTGGATGATATTCACCGGACCCGAGCATCTCGCGAAATTCGACGGAGTGGCCGGTTCAGCCGGGAAATATACGCTCTATAACGACCCCGACGCATGCCTGTGGCCCGTCTACCACTGGTTTAAGGAATATGCCGGCGACAACATGCCCGCAGCTTCGTCGGTATCGCTGGTACTGTCGCCCCGCTCGGGCGATATCTCCTCCGATCACCTGATGATGCCCGGCACATGCTCTACTCCGGCCGTGGTGGCGTCCTACAACGGCTACGAAAGCCCGGTAGAAACAGAACTCGATGTTACGGTCGACAATTCCTCGGTCATAAGCTGGGACAACGGTTCGTTCCGCGCCATCGGTCAGGGACACACTACAGCCACTGTGGGCTACACCGTCGGAGGTCGGACTGAGAATGTGCGACTCAGTTTCACCTCCACGGCGTTCCCGTTCATCGACGGTTATTTCAATCCGTCGATATGGGAGTCCGGCACTTTCGACAGCGCCACACACACTATCACCACCGGCCAGTACGGCTTTGCCGGATGGCAGTATTCGAGCGGGCTCGACCTCTCGGCATACCATTACCTCATAGCCGAGCTCGAGGGCGACAACAGCTGCAGTGTGTCGTTCCGTGTCTTCGACCAGAACAATTACTGGAGCGATCCGGTGCAGGCCGATTTCGGAAGCTCGCGACGGGCCGTGATCGATCTCGACAACATGAAGAGCATACAGGGCCGCAAGATGGATAAATCGCATATCTATATAGTAGGTTTCTGGAGCATGGGGGGCAGACCGTTCCGTATAAAGAATGTATTCCCGGCTATGACCTCCGATGCCTCGGGAATCGACGATGTCGAAGCCGAAACCATCGAACAGCCTGTGGATGTATACGACCTCTACGGCCGCAGAATACGCCGGGGAGTATATCGCTCCGAGGCAACTGTCGGCCTCGCGCCCGGCATCTACATTGTCGGTGGCCGCAAAATCTCAGTCCTGCCATAACCGAAATACAACACTATCATGAAATTATCCCGTATTATAATATCTGTTGCCGCTGCCGCCGGGCTGCTTCAGGCCTCGGCTCAGCCCGATCCCGATTTTCACATCTATCTCTGTCTTGGACAGTCTAATATGGAAGGGAATGCCGCCATTGAGCCAGTCGATCGGCAGAATATTCCCGAGCGCTTCCGCCTGCTGCCGGCTGTAGACTTCGCATCGCCCGCCCGCACCAAAGGTGTGTGGTGCGAGGCCATGCCGCCCCTTGTGCGTCAGGGCACAGGTCTCACACCCATGGACTATTTCGGACGCACAATGGTGGCAAATCTTCCGGACGAAGTACGTATCGGCGTTGTTCCCGTAGCCATCGGGGGCGCAAATATCGCCCATCTCGACAAAGACTTCGATCCAGTGAGCATAGCCAACGAAGCCGACTGGTACAAAGCTTTCATGGCCGCCTACGACAATGCGCCGTACAAACGGTTGGTAGAATGCGCGCGCATAGCGCAGAAGGACGGTGTAATCAAGGGGATTCTTCTCCATCAGGGAGAGACAAACAACGGCGACCCGACCTGGTGTGCGAAGGTTAAAAAAATATACGAGGACCTGTTGGCCGATCTCGGCCTCACAGCCTCCGAGGTTCCACTGCTGGCCGGTGAGGTCGTGACAACCGAACAAGGCGGTGTGTGCGGAGGCATGAACGCGATTATCAACCAGTTGCCCCGCACAATACCCACGGCACATGTCATATCGGCCGCCAATCTTCCTCAAAAAGGCGACGGTCTCCACTTCACCGCCCACGGATACAGGGTTCTCGGCTGCCGGTATGCCGTAGAGATGCTCGCCACCATGGGCATCACCGATCCAAAAGTAGAATACACGGAGGAGATACCATTCGAACCGCAGCCCAATCCGTCGGAAGGCGATTTCGTATTCGATCTGGCATCGTTCAATCCCGCAATATGGGAAAAAGGCACATTCGACACTTCCACAAATACTTTCATCGCCGGCAAATATGGTTTCGGCGGTTGGGAATACACACGTCCTATCGATCTGACCGGCTACAGATACCTTGTGGCTGAACTCGAAGAGGAAGAAAGCAACGGTGTGCAGCTGCGTGTATTCGACACCCCAAGTTACTGGGAAAAGTCATATGAGGGCAATTTCAACGGCGGAAAACTCATTGTTGCCGAAATAAACGGCATGATGAAAAACGACGCCAACGGCATCAAACCGCTCGATTCATCGCAGATATATCGTGTGGGATTCTGGGCATACGGAGGTAAGCCCATAAGGATCAAACATGTATTCGCCACCAACAACGACCCTTTCTCGAATGTCGGTAATGTGGTGGCCGACGCATACGATAAAGATTCCGGTGTATACGACATCACAGGCTGTAAGGTTGCCGATTCATGGCCATGCAGCAGTCTCGCAAGAGGCATCTATATAATCGGAGACAAAAAAATGCTCATTAAATGAAAAAAAACATACTTATACTATTGGCAGCTGTGTCTCTTATCGCATCGGTACCTGATGCAATGTACGCCGGTGATACGGACATTGCCAGTCCCGACGGCCGGACTGTCTTCTCGATAGGGTGCGAAGCCGGCAAACCGATGTACACCGTATCGCTCGGAGGACAGGAATTCATAGCGCCGTCGCCACTCGGCCTCAAGACCAATATCGGCGACTTCACATCGGGGCTCGCACTTACGGCCGTCTCACCTATCGAAGCAGTAAACGACACATATGCCCTGCCCAATATCAAAAAAAGCAATGTCGACTACCGCGCCAACCGACGGGTATACAGCTTTTCCGACTCGACGGGAGTGGTTTTCGACGTTATCGCCGAAGTGAGCGACAATAATGTGGCATTCCGCTATCAGGTCAAGCCCCGCGGCGAGACACTGTGCTGCATCGTCGACAGCGAAGCCACTGGCTTCGTCATGCCCGAAGGCACCACTACATTCCTGTGTCCCCAGAGCGGCCCCATGGGCGGATTCGCACGCACGTCGCCAAGCTATGAGACACCCTACACCCCCGATGCTCCCACAGGCGAAAACGGCTGGGGTAACGGCTATACTTTCCCCTGCCTTTTCCACAACGGCGGCAAGGGCTGGACATTGATATCCGAAACGGGAATCGCCGGCAATTACTGTGCATCACATCTCCAGGGAGGCAAGGGTGTCCTCTACACCATCGCCTTTCCTCAACCAGGCGAACAGAACGGATTCGGATCGACCTCGGCATCTATCGCACTTCCCGGACTCACTCCCTGGCGCACCATCACTGTGGGCGAGAATCTCGCACCCATTGCCGAAACTACAGTAAGTTTCGATGTAGTACGGCCGCTCTACGAGCCGTCGCGCCGGTATCAGTACGGCAAAGGTGTATGGAGTTGGATTATAAAAATGGACCCGAGCTGCAACTACGACGAGCAGAAACGATACATCGATTTCGCAGCCGACATGGGCTACTCGACCGTACTGGTAGATGCCTTATGGGACACCCAGATAGGACACGACAAGATTGCCGAACTCGCAAAATACGGCAAGACACGCGGTGTGGACCTCTTCCTGTGGTATAACTCGAACGGCAGCTGGAACGACGCCCCTCAGGGACCCCGGGGCATAATGAACGACATAGTAGCCCGGCGCCGTGAGATGAAATGGATGCAGGAGCTCGGCATACGCGGCATAAAAGTCGACTTCTTCGGCGGAGACAAGCAGGAGACAATGCGCCTGTACCACGACATTCTGGCCGATGCCAACGACTATGGCATCCTCGTGATATTCCACGGCTGCACACTGCCCCGCGGCTGGGAACGCATGTATCCCAACTTTGCAAGCGCAGAGGCCGTGCTTGCAAGCGAAAATCTACATTTTTCACAAGGAAGCTGCGACGCAGAAGCCTTCAATGCCACCATACATCCGCTGGTACGCAATACAGTCGGAAGCATGGATTTCGGCGGAAGTGCTCTTAATAAATACTATACAGCGAACAATGAACCCGGCGGCTCGCGGCGCGTCACATCCGACGTTTATGCCCTCGCTACGGCAGTACTCTTCCAAAGCCCGGTGCAGCATTTCGCTCTGGCACCAAACAACCTCACCGATGCTCCTGCCTGGGCCATAGACTTCATGAAAACGGTACCGACAACCTGGGACAACACCCGCTTCATCGACGGTTACCCCGGCCGGTATCTTATAATGGCACGGCGACATGGCGACACCTGTTACATAGCCGGAGTTAATGCGGCCGACGAACCTGTAAAAACCTATATCGAAATTCCGTCGGAAATGCGCGGTCAGATACTGACACTGTACTCCGACACCGATATGCTCGAAGGCTGCGCCACTGTGGCAAAACCCGACAAAAAGGGCCGTGTGCGCGTGACCATTCCCCGCAACGGCGCTTTCGTGCTCACCAATCGAACAAACCAATAAACCTAAAAATACAATACCATAAATACAATACCATGCAAAGTTCCAACAACGGCTTTTGCAAAATATCCATGCTCCAGTGCATAGGATTCGGCGCCGGCGATCTGGCCCAGAATCTTATATACCAGACCGTGAGCATGTACTTGCTCTTCTTCTATACCAACGTCTACGGCCTCGACCCGGCAGTAGCGGCTGTGATGTTCCTTATCGTCAGAATCGTCGATGTAATCTGGGATCCCATTGTCGGCGCGTTTGTCGACAAACACAATCCCCGCATGGGCAAATACCGCTCATATCTCATCCTCGGCGGCATACCCCTCACCGGCTTTGCCATCCTGTGCTTCTGGAACGGTTTTTCGGGCTCGCTCCTGTACGCCTACATAACATATGTGGGCCTGTCGATGTGCTACACCCTCGTCAATGTGCCCTATGGCGCTCTTAACGCCTCGCTTACCCGCGATACGGCCGAAATTACCAAACTGACATCGGTACGCATGTTCATGGCCAATGTCGGCGGCCTCGCCGTGGGCATGGGTCTGCCTGTAATCCTCCGGCTGTTCGACCCCTCGGAGACCACAGATATGTCGATGAGCGACAGCGCCTGGTTCGCCACCATGACCATCTACGGCCTCGTAGGCCTCGGACTGCTCGTATTCTGCTTCACTCAGAGCCGCGAACGGGTGGTTATGGACAGTAAGGAGACCGAAAACGTCAAAGTGACCGACCTGTGGATGGAATTCGTGCACAACCGCCCGCTGCGTATCATAGCCTTCTTTTTCATCACTGCTTTCGGCCTGATGGCCATCAGCAATTCGGCCGGTGCCTACTACATCAACTACAATCTCCACGGCACTGCCGGCGAACTCTCTGTCTTCATGGGTCTCGGTTCGATTCCGGCATTTATCTTCATGCCGCTGATACCGTCGATAAAGAAAATGGTGGGCAAGAAAGGCATGTTCTATATCTTCCTTGCCACGGCGATAGTGGGTATGGGGCTTCTGTATGCCATATCCATGATAGAGTCGCTTCGCCAGCATATGTGGATGGTCTATACGGCCCAGTTCATAAAATCGACCGGTATCATTGTGGCCACAGGCTACATGTGGGCGCTTGTTCCCGAGGTGATATCCTTCGGCGAGTATACCCACGGGCGCCGTATATCGGGCATCGTCAATGCCCTTACAGGCATATTCTACAAGGCGGGCATGGCGCTCGGCGGCGTTGTACCTGGTCTTGTACTCGCTTTTGTAGGATTCAATAAAGAACTCCCCGACCAGACTGCTTTCGCACAGCAGGGCATATTGTGGCTGGTAGCAGTGATACCGGCAGCCCTCCTGCTTCTGTCGATGTTCATAATATCGAAATACGAACTCGACGACGATGTAATCGACAACATCAACCGCGAAATAGAGCGTCGCCACAACAAATGATTTTTTAACCGCATCATATACCTACCCAAGTAATGAATAAGTATATCCGTTTCATTCTTCCTCTGACCATAGCGGCAGGCGCCTGCCCCAGCGAGCAGCCTGTCGCGACAATGAAAGAACATTTCAAGAACGATTTCCTCATCGGGGCAGCCATTCCTGTAGATCATGTAAACGGTCTCGATCCCAGGGCCGACTCGATAGTAACCATGCACTTCAATGCCATCGTAGCCGAAAACTGCATGAAAAGCGAGAAGATAAATCCTGCCGAAGGAGTATATTTCTGGGACGATGCCGACGCATTTGTGGACTACGGAGAGCGCAACGGCATGGCAGTGATAGGCCACACGCTTATATGGCACTCGCAGCTCGCGCCGTGGTTCGCCTGCGATTCGGCCGGCAACTACGTATCGGCCGACGTGCTCCGCGAACGCATGCGCAACCACATCCACACCATGGTATCGCGCTATAAAGGGCGTATCAAAGGCTGGGATGTGGTGAACGAGGCTATCCTCGATGACGGATCGTACCGCCCGAGCCCGTTCTACGATATTCTCGGAGAAGAATTCATTCCGCTGGCATTCGAGTACGCCCACGAGGCTGATCCCGACGCGGAGCTTTATATCAACGATTTCTCCATGTCGTGCCCCGGCAAACGCGACCGCTATGTCAAAATAGTAAACGATCTGCGCGACCGCGGCCTCCGTATCGACGGCATCGGCATGCAGGCTCACATAGGCATGGACTACCCGAAAATCGATGAATTCGAGAAATCGATAGTAGCGTTCGGCAATACCGGCGTTCAGGTGATGATTACCGAATGGGACATCACCGTACTGCCCACGGTATTCACCGGCGCCAACGTGGGCGACATCGTGCAGCTCGACGAAAAATACAATCCCTATCCCGAAGGACTGCCCGAGGAGGTGTCGCGTGCATGGAACGAGCGTGCGGCCCAGTGGATCGACCTGTTCAAGCGCC
This sequence comes from uncultured Porphyromonadaceae bacterium, assembly GCA_900548975.1. Classification (GTDB taxonomy): domain Bacteria; phylum Bacteroidota; class Bacteroidia; order Bacteroidales; family Muribaculaceae; genus CAG-873. Next base: position 3,864 of record URMS01000021.1, on the reverse strand, counting down.
ACTCCGACGTCATATCGCGAGTATCTCTGTGGGGCACCTACGACGGCATGTCGTGGCGTAACGACTGGCCCATGACAGGCCGCACCGACTATCCCCTCCCCTTCGACAGAGACTACCGGCTCAAACCCGCTTTCGCAAATGAACTTCTTTCCAAGAACTGATAAACCGACACTATAATGAAACCGACCAATCCTGAAAAAAGGTATCTCTTTCCCGATGACTACATGGCCGATCCGAGTGTGCATGTATTCAACGACCGCATATACATATATCCCTCCCACGACTGGGAATGCGAAAATGTGGAAAATGACAACGGCGACCAGTATGTGATGAAAGACATGCATGTGCTTTCTATCGACGGTGACCCCATGACAGGCCGTGTCACAGACCATGGCAAAGCACTCGACATTGCCGATATTCCATGGGCAGGACGCCAGCTTTGGGACTGCGACTGCGCCGAGAAGGACGGCCGCTACTATCTCTACTTCCCCCTTAAGGACCGCAACGATATTTTCCGCATAGGTGTCGCCGTAGCCGACCGCCCCGAAGGTCCTTTCACAGCCATGCCCGACCCTATACGGGGAAGCTACTCCATGGATATCTGCGTGTTGCCTCACGAAGGCGAATACTATCTCTACTTCGGCGGCCTATGGGGGGGGCAGCTGCAGCGTTATGCCGACAACAAGGCTCTTGAAAGCGCATATCTCCCCGAAGGCGACGAACCTGCACTGCCGAGCCGCTGTGTGCGCCTGTCCAAAGACATGATGCAGTTCGCCGAAGAGCCCCGGCCGATTGTTGTTGTCGACGAGGAGGGAAATCCACTGAAAGCCGGCGATCCCCATCGCTTTTTCGAAGCCTCGTGGGTGCATAAATACAATGGACGATACTACTTCTCGTACTCAACCGGCGACAGCCACCTGCTGTGCTATGCCGTGGGAGACAATCCCTATGGTCCTTTTACCTACAAGGGCGTGATACTGACGCCTGTCGTAGGATGGACTACTCACCACAGCATCATCGAGTACAAGGGCCGGTGGTATCTCTTCCATCACGACAGCGTGCCTTCGGGCGGAAAATCGTGGCTCCGAAGCCTCAAAGTATGCGAGCTAACATACGATGCCGACGGCAATATTCTGCCCATAGAAGGGACTGACAATTAGAAGTTACAAGTTAGGAGTTTCGTATGAAAAAGCGGACTCGGGATATTGGCATAATGCCGGATATTCCTACCTTTGTAAACCTTATTCCACATAAATAACTATGCAAAAACATCACATTTTCCTTGCCGCCCTGGCGGGTATGACTGTTTTCCCGACATGGGGCTTAGCCTGGGAAAACACTCCCGGGGGTATAAAAGCCCATACAGATTCCGTAGATATCGAATTAATCTACTATACGCCATCATCGGTGCGGGTTGTCAAAACGCCGGTCGACAAAGTCAAGAACGACACGAGTCTTTCGATTATAGCCTCGCCTGAGAAGGTATCGCTCAAAGTGCGGAAGGACGGCGACAAAGTAGAGGTGTCGAGTGCACGTCTGCGGAGTTCGCTCAATCTTGCAAACGGCGAAATCAGCTTTTTCACCAAAGACGGCAAACAGCTGCTTGCCGAAAAAGGGAATGCCATATTCAAGCATGTCGACGATGCCGGTGTTCCGGCCCTCAAAGTAAGACAGGACTTCGGTCTCGAAGCCGACGAAGCCATCTACGGACTCGGAAATCTCGAGAACGGCCGTCTCTCGCAGCGTGGCGAATCGCGTGTTCTCATGCCGGGCAATGTGGAAGACGGCATACCCGTGGTACAGTCGGTCAAAGGCTGGGGTATGATATGGGACAACTACTCGCCTACCCTCTTTTCCGACACACCTGCCGGCACATCCTTCGAGTCGGAGGTCGGCGAGGGTGTCGACTACTACTTCATGTACGGCGGCAATGCCGACGGTGTGACCCGCCAGATACGCCATCTCACCGGCGAAGTGCCCATGTTCCCTCTGTGGACCTACGGTTTCTGGCAGAGCCGCGAGCGCTATAAAAGCCAGCAGGAAATAACCGAAGTCGTGCGTCGCCACCGCGAACTGGGAGTGCCCCTCGACGGCATTATCCAGGACTGGCAGTACTGGGGCGACAACTATCTGTGGAACGCCATGGAGTTTATGAATCCCGAGTTCAACAATCCCCAGGCAATGATCGACGAGATACACGGCAACAACGCACACGCCATAATATCGATATGGTCGTCGTTCGGGCCGCAGACCAAAGGCTACCGCGAGCTTGCCGAGCGCGATCTGCTGTTCGATTTCGTCACATGGCCCGAGTCGGGTATCAGCCACATCTGGCCTCCCCGCAAGGACTATCCCTCGGGAGTACGCGTGTACGACGCATACTCTCCCGTGGCACGCGACATCTACTGGCAGAATCTCTCGCGGCTCCACGCCATGGGTATCGACGGCTGGTGGATGGACTCTACCGAGCCCGACCACGTAGATCCCAAGCCTGAAGACTTCGATACTCCCACCTACCTCGGATCGTTCCGCAAAGTGCGCAACGCCTATCCGCTCATGACAGTCGGAGGCGTCTACGACCATCAGCGCGACGTCGACAGTACCCGACGGGTATTTATCCTCACCCGCTCGGGATATACCGGACAGCAGCGCTACGGCTGCAACGTATGGACCGGCGACGTCACCTCGACATGGGACAACCTGCGCCGTCAGGTACCCGCCGCCCTCAACTTCTCGCTTACCGGAAATCCGCATGTCAATTCCGACATCGGCGGTTTCTTCTGCGGCGACTACAACAAGAGCTACGCCGACAACAGCGCCACCCGCAATCCCCTCTATCAGGAACTGTATGTTCGCTGGCTTCAGTTCGGCCTGTTCACTCCCATGATGCGCTCGCACGGCACGGATGCCTACCGCGAAATATATCAGTTCGGCGAAAAAGGCGAACCGGTATACGACGCCATAGCCGAAGCCATAAAGCTCCGGTACCGTCTGCTCCCCTACATCTACTCGACCTCGTGGGATGTTTCTGCCGGCGGCTCGGCATTCATGCGCGCACTGCCCATGGACTTCCCCGACGACGCCAACACCCACAACCGCGGCGACGAATTCATGTTCGGCCGTCAGCTGCTCGCAGCTCCCATTCTTGAAGCCAAATACACACCGGAACTGACATCGGCCAAAGACGAAAACTCAGGATGGAACAGAACCACCTCCGCAACAGGCAATACCGTGGAGAATGTCGACTTCCGCGCGGCCAAAACTGCCGATGTATATCTGCCGTCCGGTACCAAATGGTGGGATTTCCACACCAACCGCCTAATCGACGGAGGTGCCGAAATCGATATACCGTGCGACATCTTCACGATTCCGCTCTATGTCAGGGCCGGCAGCATCCTTCCTCTCGGGCCCGACGTGCAGTATGCCTCCGAAAAACCCTGGGATAATCTCGATATCACCGTATATCCCGGTGCCAACGGCGAGTTCGTGCTCTATGAGGACGAAGGCGACAACTACAACTACGAAAAAGGCATGTACTCGACCATACGCTTTACCTGGGACGAAGGCAGCCGCACTCTCACCATAGCCGACCACAAGGGCAATTTCCCCGGCATGCTGAAAGAACGAACATTTACCGTCAAAAGCGCTGACAAGGACAACGCCTCCAGAACAGTGAAATATAACGGCCGCAAAACCCGAATCAAACTCTAAGGGAGTTAGAAATTAGAAGTTAGGAGTTGGAAGTTGTCGCCTCAAAAGCGAACTTCTAACTCCTAACGTCTAATTACTAACCTCAATTTTAGTTTAAGCTATAAAATCCCTCAAAAAAGCGTAATATACTAAGGACCGAGGCGAAAAATTCTC
>URMS01000020.1 GCA_900548975.1 uncultured Porphyromonadaceae bacterium | reverse complement strand
TCTAAGGTGGATGTAATTTTTGCCTCATTTTATTTGGTTTTTAATATAGTTCGTTGTTTAATAACATATGTGAATCCTAAACGACCTCTTACTTCAATAGCGAGGCGAACACGCCGGCCACATGCAGGGCGATTTCCATATACTGCTCCTTGCTGCCGACGCCAACGCCGATGGCACCCGCCACACGGCCGTCGACACACAGCGGCACGCCGCCGGGCACCATGGTTATGCGCCTGTCGCAGCTGTTCATTCCGGCCAGATCGCCGCCGTCGGCTACCCAGGGAGCAAGTTCGCCTGTGGAAGTGCATGTAATGGCCGCAGTATAGGCCTTGCAGGGTACCAGAGTGGTGCTGAGCACCAGTGCGTCGCCGAAGCGGCGGAACAGGCGCGGCAGCCCGTCGGCGTCCGCAATAGCTTATATAGCAACTTGGCCAGATGGAAGCCATGGGGCTGGTGACAAAGAAAGTATTTGCCGAACTGCCTCCACGGGTTGAGCGGTCGCTCTCTCATTCCCATAATACGCCTCATGGACAGCAGGGGACTCGAACACGCCTCGCTCTTCGACCCGATGGGAAATTATACCGGATGAATCGGCTGTCATTGACGGCATAAATCTGATGTCATAGATAGAAAAAGGCCCCGGGAAGTGTGTGCACGCAGCTTTCCGGGGCCTCAATATCGTTCAGTATTATACCGAATCTGTTATTCGTAGGTCTGTTCCACGTCGATATATGTGTCGACTGTCGGGGTGCCGAATTCTATAGCACCCATCTCCTCGTTGGAGTTTATTACAAGGCTGTAGATATAGTGTACGCCGGGCTGCCATGAATTGTAGCGGTTGGTGGCAAGCGGGAACTTAAGCAGGCCGTCACCCGACGAACTGCCGTTGACCAGATTTTCTTCCGGCGTATTCTCGTTAGGCCACAGACGCTCGCCGCTCTTGGCGTCGAAGATAGAGCACTGCACAGCTATATAGGTGTCGCTGCCCGTGCTTCCGCTCTGGTTGATGAGTGATTGTGGAATCACATACATCTGTCCGCCACGGCCCATACCCGCTGCAGCAATCACTGTTGGTGTGGTGGTCAGAGTCATCTGGTCGGAAATAGCCTGCGACCAGTGCAGCACATAGGCATGAGGCGTATTCTGGTCGGTCCATTTGCCTACGGTCTCGGCAGAGGGTGTGTCGGCAGTCGAGCCCGCGGGGAAGTTGAAATTGCCACGGGTCATGATATTGGCCATCGCCACATTGGTCACGACAACCTTAAGCGCCTGATTGGTCGAACTCATCTTCACGGTAAGCTTGGAAAGCGCATGCCGGAAATTGAATACTACCTGCGCATTGGCCACACCGGTATTACCCGACAGATCGGGACTGACAGCATACACTATATCCTCGGTACCGCTCACGGCGTCGTATGCCACAGGATGAAGCGGTCCGTCGGCGCCGACCCATCCCGCAGGCGCAAAAGCGTAGAAATCCACTTTCTGCTTTGCGGGCCAGTACTGCAGCGGCGAGTAGGTCCATACATTCGATGCCGTCTTGCTTACAACGACATTATTCATAAAAGTCACAGGCTCTGACGCCGTACCGGTATAGGCATATACGTTGAAGGAAGTGAGATTGTTTGTGGTTATATCGCCCGCACGCGACAGTTCTGTAGAAGCCGCAAAGCGGATAGCACCGTCATCGACTCCGGTATCGCCCTTTATATTGTCAGACTCGCCGGAACACGACACGGCAAGCACAGAGAATACAGACAGCGACACAGCCGCCAGCAGCACATTTGTCTTCATAGTCATAAGTAGTTTTACAGTATTTGTCAAAATAGTAGTTCTCGTTTTATATTCCCGATCCCAGTTCAATCTCGACTACGCTCCAACCGTCGACGGCGGCATCTATGCCTCCGACATCGCCCGATGAAATGTCGCCGGGAATATTGAAATCATCTATTATAATCATAACATTGTGCGGCGACATGATGTTCACATTGCCCTGTTCCAACTCGATACGGCGCTCGTATATTTTGCCGTCGGCTTTCTCTATCCGCGCCGATACTCTGTATGCCGATATATCTTCTGCGGGCCGGCCGGGAGCACAGGTGCTACCGGTGAGACTATTCGTCTGCCGGTCTGCGGCAATAGGCATATAAAGGGCCGCTATAGCGCCCGCATTGATTCCACTTTCAAGAAATACCCCCGAAGACACCGGAGCAAGGACTGCCGACACACCGCGCACGCTCTCCAGGCCGGTAGCCTTGCGGACAGCTATGGTATAACATGTGGCCAGCGAGTCGGGCCGGCATCTCACGAGCCGTTTTCCGCATTCTTTAATGCGTCCGGAGTCAGTGGTGTATCGCACGGCACAAGGGGTTACCTCAAGCCGGCCGACAACAGCTCCATAGAGCATCGCCGTGCCCGCATACACACTGTCGGCCACTTGCCGGGCCGCTACAGCGCGGATTGCCGACGCACTGCCGGTATCTTCGAGCGCCAGGCCGGCCACATCGTTGTTACAGGCCACCATGCGGTATGTTCCCGGAGGAATGTCCACCGGGCCGCCGTCGCGACCTGCTATATCGAATCGCCATATCTGCCCCTTTCCGTCGGTCGGATAGAAAAACAATGTCATTCCGGCCACATCGGCATCGCGGGCGTTATCCCACTCGAACAATATTTCTATCGGCGTCCCTCCGGCCGGACACTCTATGTCTTTGTGGGCGCACGAAGACATTCCCGCACTAAGGAGTACGCCGAGCACCACAGATATAAGGTATGTTTTCAGCATGCTCATCTCGCAGGAGTGTTGATGCGGCCGCGTCCCGGAAACCACACCAGCGTCACAGCCATGCCTGTCAGCCCGACATAGTGCCTGAAATATCTGTCGTAGCACACATACCTTCCGCATTGCGGCGTATAGGCAGTGATGCGGGCGCCAAAATACCCCGCGCGGACACTCAGATCAAGATTCAGCCGGTCGTTCAGCCTCAAAGAATAGCCATAGCTCACTCCGGCGCCGAAAGCCGGCCGACGCGACTGCCATCCCTTGTTACCGAATTCGAAGTCAAAATCGTGGCACGAACCGTAGATGCCTGCATGATGTCCTGTCAGCACCCGTGCGGCGGCCGCCGGTCCGAACCAGTAGTTCACATCCAGCCATGCGCCGCGTATGCGCCAGTAGCGGTGCCTCGAGTTGTTGCTCCACCAGGCATACACACCCTCCAGACTCACAGATACATTTCGCGGCAGAGCCATCTCCACGCCGAAGTCAGGGGTCAGCGCGGCATCATGAAGCACATTGCTTTTCAGGGCAATGTGAAGACAATCGTTGCCGCATCTTTCAGGATCGGATGCGATACAGGCCGAGGACCCCGAGATTGCAATCAAAACAACCGCAAGCAACTTGAACGGGTATGTGATGTCGTACACCTTCATGTCTGGCACATTAGTCTCAGCCCGGGCAGCAGAAAGGAGGGCCTGCGGGCTGTCATAATCCAAACATTTCTTACCCCATAATGTTCACGGCGTACGGACCGGAGCGACATCAGGCCAGCAGGATTAGCATATGTATAAAAAGGGGAAGAGCGACAATCTGTCGTGACAGATTATCGCTCTTTGCTTTTGTCGGGGTGACTAGACTCGAACTAGCGACCTCACGCCCCCCAGACGCGTACTCTAACCAACTGAGCTACACCCCGTGTTGTTTTTCAAAAGCGATGCAAAGGTAGGCACTTTTTGAATACCGTGCAAATTTTTCAGCAAGTTTTTTTACTGAAATTTTTCGCCTTTTTCACAATTGGCTAAAGTTCAATGTTTTTTGAAATGTTAAATTTTGAAACGGAATCCGAACTGGAACATACCCTGGGCGCCGAAACCGGCCTCACCGAACATTGCCACGCTTCGCGACAGGTCGACTTGTGCACCGATCGGCACGATCTGGAAGGCGCAGTACGACTTTGTATAGTTGTCGCCGCCCTTAGGCTGCATGTAGGAAAACTCCACACCGAGGCCGAGCTTGGCATACAGTTTCACGATGCTGTTGCCGTAGTACTGATACCGGCCGTTGAACATCACGGCATGATAGGCGATATGGCTTGCATCGGGGCCTTTTGTGCTGGTCGATGAAAAAGTATACGATGGACCAATCCATATTTTGGGAGTCACGCGGAAGTTCACACCGAGGTTAAGGGCACCCCAGGCCGTGTTGACACCATGCCACCCGTCGTGCATATTGGTAGCGTCCATCTGTGTGTAGGCTCCATACGAAGCCGTGATTTCGGCTTTCTGGGCCGACATGCCCAGAGCGGCGGCCGCAGCCACCAGACATACGATAATTTTCTTGAACATAACAATAGTTGAAAAATGTTTGTACCAAGAAAACACACGCATGCCCCGCATGGTTCACACAGCAGGCTTCAGACAGCCTCTACGGCATGGCGCGGGCGACCAATGACTATGGCGCCGCACACGCACAGACACAGCGCCCACGGATAGAACAGCCATCGCCATGGAGCCGCCGGCGAAATGCCGGCCATGCCCGTGGCCAGGAGCGTCTGGGCTCCGAAGGGTATGAGGCACTGCATGATACAGCTCGAGGTATCGAGCAGAGAGGCCGCGCGTCTGGGCGAGATGCCGAAGCGCTGTGCCAGGCTCCGGCACAGCGAGCCGGTAGTGAGAATAGCCACGGTATTGTTGGCCGTGCAGAGGTTGACCGCTCCGGTTATGAGGCACATGGCCGCCTGGGCGCCGCGGTAGCCAAGGCCGCGGCCCGATATGGCACGCAGCAGATAGTCGATGCCGCCGGCAGCCTTGACTATGCCGAGCATGCCGGCAGCCAGAAGGGTGATGATGATAAGTTCGCTCATGCCCGCTATGCCCGAGCCAAGCAGCGACACTGCCTCGAGAGGCGCCGTACCGAAAGGCACAGAGCACAGCAGCGCAAGCACAATGCCGCTCACAAGCACCACTATGACATTCACGCCGGCCACGGCAAGACCTATGACAAGCAGATAAGGCGCCACAAGGCGCACATCGGACCACGCCAGCGGGCCTACTTCGAAAGCCGCCGTGCCCGCATCAAGACCGATTGCCGTATAGACCGCAAGAGTAATTACGGCGGCCGGAAGCGCTATGCGTAGGTTCGCCTTGAATTTATCGGCCATCTGGCAGCCCTGTGTACGCGTGGCCGCTATAGTGGTATCGGAAATAAACGACAGGTTGTCGCCGAAGAAAGCGCCTCCGAGCACAGCCGCCAGATACAGCGGCACCTCGGCTCCCGAGCTGTCGGCAAGTTCCACCACAAGAGGCGTCAGAGCCACAACCGTGCCCACCGACGTACCTATCGACATGCTTATGAGACAGGCCGCTATAAAGATGGCCGGAAGCACGAAGCCGGCAGGAAACACATGCATGGTCAGGCGTACGGTGGCGTCGACGGCGCCCATGCCCTTGGCAAGCGAGGCAAAAGCCCCGGCAAGGATAAAGATCCACACCATATATAATATGTTCTCGCGGCCGGCCGCTTCCGAAAACACTTTCACACGTTCGCCGAGCGGTTTTCCACTATATATAATAATACTCCACACCGACGCCGCGGCCAGTGCCACCGTGATGGGTACGGCATAGAAATCGCCTGTCAGCAACGACGATCCGAGATAAAGTGCAAGAAAGAGTATGGCAGGAGAAAGGGCAAGGAGGCCTCGTGGATGGGATATATTTCCGGAATGCATGTAATTCTGTAACTCAACTTTCGCAAGCTCAAGTTGAAGTGAATAAAGTGAAAAGTGAAGTCAGGCTTCGCCTGAGTGAAGATAATACTTCCTTATAAATAACTATTATCTTCACCTTTCACCATCCACCCTTCACGTTGAACAAGTTGAAAACTTGCGAAACTTTAATATGTAACTTTTTGGAGTTGCAAAATTACGCATTTTCTTCGTTGTTTCAGAGTATTAGAGCGTTAAAAAGCTTTTCGAAAGCTTCTTCGGGGTCATTGCACAGAGCCGGATGTGGGCGCGAGGTGCTTATCGAGGCACTCCGCACAGCCGTGAGCCACCGGAAACGCTCGTGGGCCTCGAGCATGCCTATGGGCGAACGGTCGCCCTGTGCAATCCGCCCGAACGACGACAGCTGCCGCTCGAGCAGTGCGACATCCGCGGCCGGAAAAAGCGCAAGTATCCGTTTTTCGTCGAGATGGAAGCGGCACTGCAGCCACCGGCGGCGCTTGCACATCATCACAAGCCCGACGTTGACATACTCGCCGCGCTCCACACTTGGCACATAGCGCACCACAGCATATTCACACAAGTTTCTTTCGGGCTCCGATGGCATGATCGACAAATATTTTTGAGTTTTCAAGACGGCGTTTCAGGAACTCGGCGTACACGCGGCGCTGCTCTGCCGGCGCTATTTCGGCCGAAGCCTGCACAAGCCATTCCTCCGGAATAGCAGCCACAAGCGAGTCTATGAAGGCCGCATCTATTCGGGAGTGCATATACGCGTCGGCCTCGGCAAGCATCGAGGCCTGCGGCAGCAGCGCATGGTCCTTGATGTAGGCGAATGGAGAAAGCGCGGCCTCCTCCCAGCCGGTCCAGTTATGGTGGAAATAGAGCGACGATCCGTGGTCTATCAGCCACAGCTCACGATTCCACAGCAGCATGTTGGTATTGCGGGCGGTGCGGTCGACGTTGGTAAGGAAAGCGTCGAGCCACACAATCTTCGACGCCTCCATGGCATCGGCGGTGTTCACCGACACATCCCACGTAAAAGCTCCGTTCAAGAAATGCAGCCCGAGATTGAGGCCTCGGCTGGCGCGAAGAAGATCCTGTATCTCCTCGTCGCCCTCGGTACGGCCGAAATCCTCGTCGAGATCGAGAAACACCAGTTCGGGCACACGCAGACCGGCACGCCGGGCCACCTCGCCGCCGACGAGTTCCGACACCAGAGCCTTCGACCCATGGCCGCCTCCGCGAAATTTCAGCACATAGCGGAAGCCGTCGGCAGCCTCGGCCAAAGCAGGCAGAGAGCCGCCCTCGCGAAGCGGTGTGATATAGCGCGTCACATCCTCGCGCCGCAGTTCTATCGCGTCATCTTTCATATCTCCTACAAAAATACAAATAACTCGATAAAGACAACAGCCACCAAACCTATTTTGTCAAGCGCTTAACCAAATTTATTTGGGTTTGCCGAGCATCTCGTCCTGAACAAACTCAATATGTTGCCAAATACTGAATGAGATAAAGACATGAAAAAATTCGCACTTATTTCATCTTTAAGTGAAATATTTGTTATACCTTTGCGTTATAATATCAAACGCCAATATACATGCCCATGGGCGAAGTGGAATTATATCTTATCCAAGATGGTGAGAACTGCACAATCTATACGTTGCAGTTTCTTCGTGATGTCGAATCTGAATTTGAAAAATTTGTAAGCAAATTCAGAGAAGATGCCGAATACAGCGAAGATTTCTCGCGGATCGCCGCATTTATCAAACGTATAGCCAAGACCGGTGCATTAGAACGCTACTTCCGCCCGGAGGGCAAGATGAATGATTCTGTTGTCGCACTGCCCGTTACTACCTCCAAATTGCGTCTTTACTGTCTGCGCTTGTCAGATAAGCTACTCGTATTGGGTAACGGTGGTGTGAAAAAATCTCAGCGATATGAAGACGACACACTTCTTAATGGGTATGTGATGACCTTGCAAAAATTCGAGAAACTGCTCAGACAGGAAGTAGCCAACGGCAACGTGAATATTACAGAATCGACAATAGAAACTGACAATATATTTGAGCTATGAAGCGTACCTCTAAGACACTCGAAGAAATGCTCGGTCCAATTCCGGCAAACGTTCAGGCAGAGGTTGATCTCTCTTTTGAGATATCCGATCGCATAGATACACTTATGAGACAAAAAGGGTTATCGAAGAAACAGTTTGCTGAGGCTCTCGGACGCAGACCCAGCGAAATCACTAAATGGCTGAGCGGTCAGCACAATTTCACCATTGCTACGCTCGCAATGCTCTCCTCTTTCTTCGGACAGCCAATTATCACGGTAGGCTAAAATCACTAACGAAGAATATTAACTCGTCTACAAAACAGAATGGCAATATTTAGATCAAAAAACTTAGTTAGATTATGCTCAAAGTGTTTTGATAAGTGCATATCCAAATTTGATTGCCAAGTTTGAGTATTAATTATTGTGTCCAGTCAACTATGTAATCATCGTCGACTCCGTCACGGGTTTCTACGTAATTGGTTATTATATTATCATTGATTGTATATCGGTACAGGGCCTCGGAAACAGGAGCACCAGGTCGTATCTGCTCAATACCTATTATGAGATTTTCCGGTTCAGCTCCGAAATATCCTTTAAGTTGCAAGGGATAATACTGAAATCGGTCCAAATGTATTGGCAAAATATTCTGAACCCCTGAAATTGAAGAATAGGTATATTTGTAAATATATGTCGGTACTTTCTTACCGGCATAATTTTCTACAGTAATCAGATTATTATTCTCCCATTTATAATAATTATCCCATGACCAGGGTTTATCGTACGCCCACGAATCGCCGCGTTTATTCCATTCCGTATTTTTTATTACGTTTAAATGGTTGTCAGAACTATACAAAAATTCGTGTCTGTATTTCTTTTGAAATATAGAACCGTGTCCCAACTGATTTGTAGTAAATATTCCGTCGCAATATCGGGCTTGTCCGTTTTCAAGATACATTTCATCGTCATACTCTCTAATCACATCCTCATTATCGAACAGACCGTAAGTTATCACCTCTGTGTGAATTTTAATCATATCATTGCCATGATAGGAATATGTCGAAGTGATGTTTCCGTCCGGAACGATAGCGACGTATTTAATGGCACGACCATAATCGTCGTAGAAAATATTGCGGAAATCTGATTTGCCATTTGTTATTTCTGTAACCTGAGAACAGACATCAGGCATCGGTTCGTTATTGTCAGAACAAGACGAAAGAACAATTGATATAAAAACGACGAACAGTGTGTATCTCATTTCCGCATGTTTTTACTATATAACGTATTAAATTTCTAAAAAATTGCCTAATATATTATCTACAGATAGCCATGCAGACAAAACAGAGGACCGATCCTTCAATACCAATAGAATAAATCGGTAACAGAACCGTATTTATGAAGATTCCAAATCGCTAATTTTGCACTTGCCCTTGGACTCTACAGTTGAACCTGCAATCACAGTGAATAAAAACTTTTCGTTGGAATGGTGTGTTAAAATTTTGTGGAGTCCAAAAATGTTTACTATCTTTGCTTTCACAAAGGGTAGTTTCCCCTTGAAAGAAATACTTCGAGTGCGTAAGCAACGATTTTAGGGATCGGTTTTGCCCGGTCGGGAAGAGCAGTCGCAAGGCCGCTCTTTTTTATTTAATGCGGTATTACTTTCTGCCCCAACAGCACTCCGTTGTCTTGGAAAATATTGTGCTTTACAGCTTCGTATGACGGATTATGTCTTTCGGGGTGAAGCAGGTGAATGGTTACAGGATAGGCTATCAAGTCAGCTATCTGCAACCCGATGATATTGTCTGTCTTGTTATTGAAACCGAAATCACTTATTCTTGCCCTTAATCTGTCGGGAGCCACCCATTTTGTTCCACGGTTGCGCAGACCGTTATAATAGTTGAGGAGTTTGTTATCCTCTTTCTTGCCTCGCCGCTCTACGACAATGGAAATCTCAGGCATGGCATGCGCCTTAACTTCATTGTCAACACAGAAGATGCTTCTCTCAATCAGATATGACAGAGATAAACCATAAACGTCATCTTCCTCGCCACGGACGCAGAATTTACTAAGTTGCTCTTTAAGAATCGTGCAGCTTACAATTACATAAGCTTTATTTTGGCTCAGTATTTTTTCGATGCCTTCAAAGAATCTCACTCTTAATGCCTCATCAGCCAGAACCGAGAATGGTCCACGCCATTTACGAATGTCAACAGAATGGATAACAACATCTTTGGTACCGAATATCTCTATCTTCAATTCCTCAAAAGCCTTATTCAGCGCATTGAGATTCTGCCGGGACACAAGAATTCCGCACAAAGTAAAAACCGGGAATCCGGGGTCGTACTTCGCGAGATTATGGTCTCCGCATTCGTCAATGAAGAGATAATATTTCGACTTGTCTGTCTTTTTCATGGTGGTTTTCAGCGCAAAGCTACTAAAAATCCGCGAAGTATGCTCTCTATATCAAATATTTTCGTTAACTTTATCATTTATTTGAAAGCTATATTAATCGATTTTTTTAACTTTGCCAATAAACTATGGTCTACTATAACAAAGTAAAAGTATATTGGGGTCCCGAAATGCATATAAACGAGGCGTGGGATGCTGAAAATATTATAAATGAGACAGGACTCTACTTCATTACTCGACGATATATTAGAAACGGCGAGGAAAAGAAATCACCTCTTTATGTTGGGGTAACGACAAGAAGTTTTTATAAGAGATTAAAGGAACATTTTAGAGATAATACTAAATGGACACAAGCTTACGGAAGAAAGTACATTAGTTTTGGTACAATTTCAGTTAACTCTCCATATAAATACAATATGTTTGATTTGCTCACCGAAATTGAAACTCAAATAATTCAAGATTTGGATAAAGATTATCCTAATGAGTTAATTAATCGACAGCAAAAATCCACTCACGAAGATAAATACAATCTGTTCATAAAGCATTTTAATAATACTTGGTTAGAAGATTATTAACTTTATTATCCGCCAAGTATATACTTAATTTACGAGTATCGAAGAAATATCGCTTTACTCCTATTATGATATCAGGATTGAACTGTTTATAAGAACTGGCATAACTCTCACAAAAAAGCAGAACCGAATTTAGGCGGTTTTTGGCGGGGGCGGCGGCGCAGGCTTTGCGCTTTTAGTATTTTTTGCTAAATTTGCGGTTTAAACAAGGACGCGTCGCGTCTGTGAAAGCAAGCCTAAGAAAATGAGCAAAGAATATAAGCGAACGCTGATTACCACAGCACTCCCCTACACCAACGGTCCCGTGCACATCGGGCACCTCGCCGGCGTGTACGTACCGGCCGATATATATGCACGTTACCTGCGTCTGGCAGGCCGCCCGGTGACACTTGTCGGCGGCAGCGACGAGCACGGTGTGCCCATCACCCTCAAGGCACGCGCCGAGGGTGTGACCCCGCAGGACATCGTCGACCGCTACCACGCCCTTATCAAAAAATCGTTCGAGGGGCTGGGTATTTCCTTCGATGTATATTCGCGCACTACATCCGACATACACTCCGAGACAGCTTCGGAATTCTTCACTCGCCTCTATGAGAACGGCCAGTTCATCGAGAAAGAATCGATGCAGCTCTACGACGCCGAGGCAGGCCAGTTCCTCGCCGACCGCTATGTGACCGGCGAATGCCCCCACTGCCATAACCCCAAGGCCTATGGCGACCAGTGTGAGGCCTGCGGCACATCGCTCAACGCAACCGACCTCATCAACCCGCGCAGCGCCATAACCGGCAGCGTGCCCGAAATGCGCTCCACACGCCACTGGTATCTGCCGCTCGACCGCTGGGAGCCTGCTCTGCGCGAGTGGATTCTCGAAGGCCACAAGGAGTGGAAAAGCAATGTCTACGGCCAGTGCAAATCGTGGCTCGACATGGGTCTGCAGCCCCGCGCCGTGAGCCGCGACCTCTCGTGGGGTGTCCCAGTGCCTGTGGAAGGCGCCGAGGGGAAGGTGCTCTACGTGTGGTTCGACGCGCCCATCGGCTACATCTCGAATACCAAGGAACTCTATCCCGACAGCTGGGAGACATGGTGGAAAGACCCCGAGACACGCATCATCAACTTCATCGGCAAGGACAATATCGTGTTCCACTGCATAGTCTTCCCGGCCATGCTCATGGCCTACGGCGATAACTTCCAGCTTCCCGACAACGTTCCGGCCAACGAATTCCTCAATCTCGAGGGCGACAAGATATCCACATCGCGCAACTGGGCCGTATGGCTCCACGAATACCTGGCCGACTTCCCCGGCAAACAGGATGTGCTGCGCTACGTCCTCACGGCCAACGCCCCCGAGACCAAGGACAACGACTTCACCTGGCGCGATTTCCAGGCCCGCAATAACAACGAGCTCGTAGCCATCCTCGGCAACTTCATAAACCGCGTGCTGGTGCTCACCCACAAATACTTCGACGGCACCGTGCCTGCCGAAGGTCAGCTCGAGGACATCGACCGCGCCCTCTATGCGGAAATGGGCGAACTGAAAAAATCGCTCACCGACAACCTCGAGAACTTCCACTTCCGCGAAGCCCTCAAGGACGCCATGGCCTTCGCCCGCGCCGGCAACAAATACCTGCAGGAGACCGAACCGTGGAAAGTGTGGAAAGAAAACCCCGACCGCGTGGCCACCGTTCTCAACGTGAGCCTGCAGACATGCGCCTCGCTCGCCGTCGTCATGGAGCCTTTCATGCCCTTCATGAGCGAAAAACTGTGCCGCATCCTCGGTCTGGGCAAGCTCAGCTGGGACATGGTTGGCGAAAAGCCCATCCAGGCCGACTCCGTCATAGGCAAGCCCGAACTGCTCTTCGAGAAAATCGACGACGCCACTATACAGGCTCAGGTCGACCGCCTCGTCGAGACCAAACGCCAGAACGATATCCGCAACTTCAAGCCCGCTCCGGTGCAGCAGGAAATAAGCATCGACGATTTCTCGCGCATGGACCTGCGCATAGGCACCGTCGAATCGTGCGAACGTGTCAAAAAAGCCGACAAACTGCTTAAATTCAGCATCAACGACGGCACCGGCACACCGCGCACCATAGTATCGGGCATAGCCAAGCATTATCAGCCCGAAAATCTGATAGGCAAACAGGTAATTTTCGTCGCCAACCTCGCTCCGGCCAAAATACGCGGCATCGAATCGCAGGGCATGATATTGTCGGCGCTCAATGCCGACGGCAGCCTGGTGGTGGCCGCTCCCTCGGCTCCCGTCAGCCCCGGCGCACAGGTAAAATAAGAAGACATCCGTACTGAACGGTATAAAACAGAATCACAGAGTGATACGGTACAACTCAAAAACATCCTCCGGTCTGTCGTACGTCGGCATAAAGCGCCGACGACGACATTACCGGCCGTGTCATATCTTATACCTTATCTAACTCCTCACACATCTTTTTATACTACACCAGTCAATCTGTCTTTTTCCCGATGAAGCCCAAAATACTCATAGTCTATACCGGCGGTACCATTGGCATGATCGAAGATCCTGTCACAAAAGCCCTCCGTCCCTTCAACTTCGATCATCTCATAGAGAATGTGCCGAAAGTGAAGATGCTCGACTACCACATCGACCATATCCAGTTCGCCCAGCCAATCGACTCCTCCGACATGAATGTCGACCACTGGAACCAGATATGCCATGCCATAGCCGACAATTACTACGACTACGACGGCTTCGTGGTGCTCCACGGCACCGACACCATGGCCTACACGGCATCGGCGCTGTCGTTTATGCTCGAAAACCTGCATAAACCGGTGATAATCACCGGATCGCAGCTTCCCATAGGCGAAGTGCGCACCGACGGCGAGGAAAACCTCATCACCGCCCTGCAGATCGCCGCCGCCCGCAACGCCGACGGCAAGCCTACCGTACGCGAGGTAGCAATCCTGTTCGAGAACTATCTGTGGCGCGGCAACCGCTCCACCAAACGAAGCGCCGACAACTTCAACGCCTTCAAGAGCAACAACTACCCCGAGCTTGCCAAAATCGGTCTGGGCATACAGTTCAACCACGACGTACTCCGCAAAGTAACCGAAGAAAAGCCGCTCATACCCCATTTCAGCCTCGACACCAACGTGATGCCAGTCGATCTCTTTCCGGGTCTGAGTCCGAGTGTGCTGCGGCATCAACTCTTCACCCCGGGCGTCAAGGGCATAGTGCTGCGCACCTACGGAGCAGGCAACGCCCCGACATCGGCATGGTTCATCGACGCGGTGCGCGAGTGCATAGAAAGCGGGCGTGTGATACTCAACGTTACCCAGTGCGTCAACGGCGGCGTGCACCCCAAGCGCTATGTTGCCGGCAACATGCTTGCCGAAACCGGCGTGGTATCGGGCGAAGACCTCACCTTCGAGGCCGCCATCACCAAAATGATGTTCCTCTTCGGCGAAGGATACGACGCAGCCGAAGTATCGAGCCGTCTCAAGCGGCCGATAGCAGGCGAAATGACACTAAAAGACAACGAATGAAAAGAATTATCGCGCTACTGATCCTCGTTCTCTCGCTGGCGGCGGTTCCCGCGGCCGGTGCCGGCACACGCGTGCCGGTGTGGGAAGTGGTCGAAGTACGCGAAGAGACTCCCGGCTCCGACACCGACACTCTCGAGGTGACCACACGCGACCGTCAGATCTACATCTCGGCCCAGAAGCCTGTCGAAGTGAGGGTATATACCATTTTAGGCCAGCTGATTACCAAAAAGAAAATATCGCCGGGAACAGTGCGCCTCACACTGGGCTCACGCGGCGTATACATACTTAAAACAGAAACGGCCACACGCCGCATCAATCTTTAGGCCGCCTGCGGGTGTTATATATCTATATCCGCCCGCGCTTATGCCACATAAAACATACACTATGAGTTTCGATACCGTAAGAATAAAAGTGGTCAACACCTCGGCCAACCCTCTTCCTGCATATACCACACCGTCGGCCGCCGGCATGGACGTGCGCGCACAGCTCGACGCCCCTGTCACCATAGCCCCCGGCGCCCGCGCCCTCATCCCCACCGGCCTGCGCGCAGCCATCCCCGACGGCTATGAGATGCAGATGCGCCCCCGGAGCGGCCTTGCTCTCCGAAACGGCATCACGCTGCTCAACACTCCCGGCACCATCGACGCCGACTACCGCGGCGAGATCGGCGTGATACTTATCAACCTCAGCGACGAGCCTTTCACCGTCAACAGCGGCGACCGCATATGCCAGGCGGTGATCGCCCCCGTGGTACACGCAGTGTGGGAGCCCTGCGACTCGCTCGACGACACAGTCCGCGCCGACGGAGGCTTCGGCCACAGCGGTGTAAAATGACATCAGACACCCACGACAATGAACCGAAGATACACCTCATATCTCATAGCCCTGCTGATAGCTGCCGGAACGCTGCTGTCGTTCGCCGCACGGCCCACCACGGGCAGCGAGGGCGACAGGCGCAAAGCCGAATACATATTTCTCGAAGCGGCCAATGCGTTCACCGAGAACCGTTTCGATGACTATTACATGCTGCTTCGCCGCGCGTCATCGCTTGATCCTGCCGATCCCTTCATAGCCGGCGCCCTGGCCGAAATTCAGCTTGCCAACAATACCGCCGATTCCTCGACGATCGAAAACGCCTACAAGGCCCTGCGCGAGCGCTGGCTCGCCAATCCGTCCGACGAGAAAAACGCCACTTTCTACGCCTCGGTAGCCAAAAATCTCGGCCGCATCGACGATGTGATATACGTGTGGCAGACTCTCGACAGCCTGCTGCCCGACCGCACCGACCCCGCCATGAACCTTGCTGCCTCGCTTGTGGCCCGCGGCAACGCCACCCGCGATACCGCCGACATCAACCGTGCTCTGGCCATCTACAACCGGCTGCAGAAAGGACTCCGGGGCAACGTGCAGCTTGTGTCGCGCAAAGTCAATGCTTATGCAGCAAAACGCGACACCGCCGATATCATAGCTGAATTGCGCCAGCTCTACGCCGACGCTCCCGCCGACATCCAGGCCTCCCTTTACATCGGCACCGTGTACCACTCCCTGTCTATGCCTGACTCGGCACTGCGTTTCTTCGACCGCGCCTGCGAGATCGACTCGACCAACGGCTTCGTATACCTCACCCGCGCATCGTTCTTCCAGACACGCGGCGACAGCGCCGCCTACGACCGCGAGGTGTTCCGCGCCCTCGAATCGCCCGAGCTCGAGTTCGATGCCAAATTCGAACTTCTCTCCGACTATGTCATAAAGCTCTATGCCGACTCCACCCTGCGCCCGCGTATCGACCACATGTTCGAGGTACTGCAGGACGTCAACCCGGGCGAAGGCGTGCTCCATGCTTTCTACGGCGACTACAAGGCCACCATCGGCGACCTTCCCGGCGCCGTCGAGCAGTACAGCTACAGCATCGACCTCGAGCCCGAGAACGAGAACGTGTGGCAGAACCTCATATCAGTCTACGGTCAGCTCGAAGATGCCGGCAACATGGCCGCCACGGCTCAGAAAGCCACTCACCGCTTCCCCGAGTCGCCATACTTCGCCATGTCGGCGGCAGCGGCACTCTCGCAGCTCAAACGCGCCGACGAGGCTCTCCTGACCCTCGACACAATCGACATGAGCCTGCTCGATGACAAGATAAAATCGCTTATCTACGGCACACGCGGCGACATACTCTATTCTCTCGAAATGGCCGACAGCGCTTTTGCCGACTACCGCCGTGCAATCGAGCTTAACTCGCAGAACTTCATGGCCATGAACAACGCCGCCTACTACATGAGCGTACGCGGTGTCGATCTCGACGCCGCAGAACTCTACGCCTCGCTCGCCACCGCATCCGACCCCGAAAATGTGACATATCTCGACACCCAGGCATGGGTCTTCTTCAAAAAGAAAGACTATAAAAAGGCCCGCGAAGTCATGGACAAGGTGCTGAAACTCTCCGGGATTATCGAAAACGACTCCGTCCCCGAATCCGAGGCGCCGGTAGATCCGCAGAACGAGCCCTCGGCCGAAATCTACGACCATGCCGGCGACATCTACTTCATGACCGGCGACCACAAGGAGGCCGTGGAATTCTGGAAAGAAGCCCTCAAACTGTCGCCCGATGACGAAGCGATAGAGAAAAAGGTGAAACACCGCACATATTTTTTCGAATAGACAATGATGAAAATTTCGGTTTCCAAAATAGCCGCCATAGCCGCGGCAGTGTGCTGTATTGTGCTTATGGCATCATGCGGCACCAAGAAAAACGTACCCTCCGCGCCTTACGAACCTGTAAGCGACTCCGACCGCCCCGACAATGCCTTCAGTTCGCTGGCCGCATCGTACAAGCCCTGGACAGACGTCTCGATGCCCGTACGCGTCGAGCTGAAAGAGCCGAAAAACCTGGGCATAAGCGGAAAAGCGGCTATGGTGCACGGCAAATCGGTGTATATGTCGCTGCGTTTCCTTGGCATGGAGCTCGGAGCGGTCTATGTCGATACCGATTCAATATATGTATTGTCGAAAATGCAGAAACTGGCTTATGTGGAATCGCTCGATTTCTTCCGCCGCAGCTTCGGATTCTCGCTCGACGACATCCAGAGCCTCCTCCTGGGCCAGGTGTTCGTGCCCGGCAAAGGCACAGTGACCGTAAAAGAAGCCCGCGATTTCAGCATCAGCGACGGCGACGGCTCCGACACATGGATTCTCACACCGAAAAAAACGCCCTCGAAAGTTACATGGCATTTCGAAGGCCGCACCTCGCAGACTGCCGATGTCCTGACATCCATAGTGGAATCGCTGATAGTGTCGCCGGCTTCGATGAAACCACTTAGCGCCCGGTTCGCATCGCAGACCGACACAGAGGCCGGCATGGCAGCCTCGCAGGTGAGTCTGGCCGCCACAATGAGCAAGCATTCCCTCCGGCTCGATATAACATGGAGCCTCAACCGCGCCGAGTGGAACAAAGGAATAGCACCGGCCGTGCCGAAAGTGCCGTCGAACTACCGGCGCATTACCACCGCCGGACTGCTGGAAATGCTTAAAAAACTCTGACAGCCTGCCCGATGCGCCGTATCATTATCATATTTTTCGCTTTAGTTGTTCTGCTGCCTTGCGCCTCCGGGCGCCGGACGGCCAATGACATCAGGCGCGAACGCCAGGCTACGGAACGCAAGATCAAAAACACCCGCACTCAGCTCAACGCCAATATCGACGATACCCGCCGCGAGCTCAACCGCCTCACTTCGCTTCAGGGCGATATACGCAGCAACGACCGACGCATCATAGCCCTGCGCACACGCAACGACTCTCTGCACCGCATCACCGGCGCCCTCACCGACAGCGTAAAAAAGGCCGGCGAAAAAGTCGAACGCCTCCGCCGCTCCCGCGCCGCCGCTCTGCGCGCCGCACGCCGACAGCGTCAGACAGCCGGGTCGGCCACGGCATTTCTTTTCTCGTCGGAATCGTTCCGCCAGGCCATGCGCCGCGCATCGTATCTCCGCGACCTGGCCCGATGGCAGGACAGCTCGGCCACATCGCTCGCACGCGGTATACGCGTGCTCGAAAACCGCCGGGCGCGCCTCGACTCGGCCCGTGCCGTCCTCAAGGCCGGTCTCGACGACCTCACCGGCGAACGCCTGCTGCTGGAGCAGAACACACGCGAGGCAAAAGCCGTGGTCGCATCGCTCAAACGACAGAGCCGCAATCTCGAAAAAGTGCTCGCCGAGCAGCGCCGCCAGGCCGAACGCCTCGACCGCGAGCTCAACCGCCTCATCGAGGAGGAAGCACGGCGTGCCGCCGAGGAAGAACGCCGCAAGCGCGAGAGCCTGAAACCCAAGCCCGACAGCAAACCGGACAAACCGGCGCCGGGCAAACCGACACCCGTCACTCCCGTAGAGCCCGGCACACCGTTCGCATCCATGAAAGGACGGCTGCCCATGCCTCTCGACCATGCCGCCACCGTAGCGGTGCCCTTCGGGCTGCAGACGCATGCCGAATATTCCAAAGTAAAGATGCAGAACAACGGCATCGACCTCGAGACTGCCGCCGGCGCATCGGCCCGCGCCGTGCACGAAGGCACCGTCTCGATGATAATAGTGATGGAAGGCTACCACAACGTGGTACTGGTGCGTCACGGCGAATATCTTACCGTCTACGCCGGTCTCGCCGACCTTGCGGTGAAGAAAGGGCAGCAGGTTGCCGCCGGCGACCGCCTTGGCACTGTGTATGTGGACCGTGCCGACGGCGACCGCACGCGTCTGCACTTCGAAGTGCGTCACGAAAAAGAAAAACTCGATCCGGCCCAATGGCTCCGACTCCGCTGACACCGGGCCGACGGCCCCTGCCCGCCACCACCCGGCGCGTGCTCAAGGCCCTGAGCCTGTTCACCGGCGTGCAGTCGGTGAACGTGCTTGTGGCCATACTGCGCACCAAGCTCGTGGCACTGTGGATCGGCCCGGCAGGCGTCGGTCTTCTCAGCCTCTACGCATGGGCCATGCAGCTGCTCACCACAGCCACACAGTTCAACATCGGCCAGAGCGCCGTCCGTGATATCTCGCGCTGCTGCTGCGACGAAGACCGCCGCAGCATATCGGCACTTGTACGCCGTCTGGGCCTCACCATAGGTGCGGGAGGTGCCATCGTCACCATCCTGCTGTCGCCATTGCTCAGCCGGATCACCTTCGGCGACTACAGCCACACGGCGGCTTTCATAGCCCTGGGCGCCGTGCCCGCACTGGCGGCCGTCACGGCCACCGAAGGCGCCATCATGCAGGGATTCGAGCGGCTGAAGCGTCTGGCGGCGAGCACCCTGTGGGGCGCCGTCGCCGGTACTGCCGTGGCCATACCGCTCTACTATTTCTTCCGCACCGACGCCATAGTGCCCGTGCTGATAGTATTCGCTCTGGCCTCATGCGTGTCGGCACTGGTATGCGGCGTACGCACCGGCCCGGCAAAATCGCCGACAGTGGCGCAGGCGCTCCGCCGGGGCCGCGATATGCTGCGCCTGGGCACATATCTCACCGTGAGCACCTTCGCCGGCATGGCCGCCACATATATATTCATGGTATTTCTCAACCGCTGCTACGACGAAAGCACCGTAGGCGTGTTCAATGCCGGCTCCACCCTTCTCACCAACTATGTGGGCATCATCTTCACGGCCATAGCGATGGAATTCTACCCGCGGCTGTCGAAAGTGGCTTCCTCGGCCATGCGCACCCGCACCGTAGTGAGCCACGAAGCATCCATGGCTCTGATGGTGATGTGCCCCGTGACGGTTGTGGTGATATGCTGCAGCGGGCTGATTATCGGCCTTCTCTACTCCGCAGGCTTCTCGGCGGCAGAGCCATTTGTGGAAATAGGCATCGTGGCCATGATATTCAAGGCGCCGTCGTGGTGTATGGCCTACTGCATGATTGCCCGCGGCCACGGACGGCTCTTCCTTGTCACCGAGTGCGCAAGCGCCGCCGTCTATATCATTCTGAGCATAGTGCTCTTCCGGCTCGCGGGCTTCGCGGGCCTTGGTGCGGCCTACGTGCTGTGGTATGTCATATACTTCGCCATAGTCTATGGGGTGTACCGCCGCCGATACGGCTTGAGCCTCTCGCGCGGAGTGTGGAGACAGATGTTTTTCTGCCTGGCTGTGGCCGCGGCCACATTTGTGCTGGTGCGCTTCGCAGGGCCGTGGATAGCCCTCGGGCTCATGCTGCCGGGCACTGCTATAGTGGCTTTCAGGTATTTGCGGCGACGATAAACCTTTTCAGAATTTCGGGTGTTATATATTCAAATTACGCCACAGGTGCGTAAGAGATAATTCACATAACGCAACCCAAAATTCAAAAAGATATGAACTACGCTCCTCTTCAAGGAATCAAGATCGTGGACTTCACTGCTGTTCAGTCCGGTCCTTCGTGTACTCAGCTTCTGGCATGGCTTGGTGCCGACGTAATCAAAATCGAACGTCCCGGCTCGGGCGACGCCACCCGTAAAGAACTTCAGTTCGACCCCAACGAGCCCAGCTACTACTTCCTGCAGCTCAACTCCGATAAGAAATCTCTCTCTCTCGATGCAGCAACCCCCGACGGCAAGGAAATTCTTACCAAACTCATCAAGGGTTGCGATATATTTGTAGAAAACCTGCACCCCGGTGCAATGGACAAGCTCGGCTTCAGCTGGGAGGTAGTTCATAAACTCAACCCGAGATGTATCTACGGTACCATCAAGGGCTTCCCTGTAACCTCGCAGTATGCCAACCTTAAGGCTTACGAACCTGTGGCACAGGTAACAGCCGGCGCCGCATCGACCACCGGATGGTGGGAAGGCGACAACGACGTGCCCACCCAGAGCGGTGCTGCCCTCGGCGACTCCAACACCGGCATGCACCTGGCAATCGGTCTGCTCGCAGCTCTTATGCAGCGCGAGAAAACAGGCGAAGGCGTCTACGTATACCAGTCGATGCACAATGCCTGCCTCAACCTCTGCCGTATCAAGACCCGCGACCAGCTGACTCTCGACCGCATCGGTTATCTCACACAGTTCCCGCAGTACCCCAACCAGAAATTCGGCGATTTCGTGCCCCGCTCCGGTAACCAGGAAGGTTCGGGCGTTCTGGGATGGACCTACAAGTGCAAGGGCTGGGAAACCGACCCCAACGCATATGCATACGTCATACTGCAGCGCGGCGCCAAAGACTTCGAGCTCGCCTGCAAGGCCCTCGGTTTCGAAGACTGGCTCACCAACCCCGATTTCAACACCGCCGATGCCCGCGACCGCCACAAACAGGAAATCTACGCCCGCATACAGCAGTTCTGCATCGACAAGACCAAGTTCGAAGTCACCGAACTCCTCTCCAAGGGCGGCGTGCCTGTAGCACCTGTGCTCTCGACCAAGGAAATAATGGACGACCAGAGCCTCTACGACGGCAATACACTTGTCAAGATCAACCAGGGCGGCAACATCGGCGAATTCGTAACCGTCGGCGTGCCTTTCACCCTCTCGAACTTCCAGCCTACCTACGGCCCGTGTCCTACTTTGGGCGGCAACAACGAAGAAGTGCTCGAATCCATCGGCTACACCGCCGACGATATCGCCCGCTTCAAGGCCAACGGCACAATTGCGCCCCTGCCCAAGACGGCACCTGCCGCCAAATAAAGTATCTTCAATAAAGAAATGAAATCATAAGTTAAGATAATGGTTTGACTGGTGCAAACCCGCATCGAACTGTTATCTTAACTTTTTTCCATCACTCCAAACTTCGAAACTAATGGCTACTACCGATAACACAATTCCCGCCAAACCGTCCTACCCCGCACAGGTAACAGGCATGGATATTCTGGTACGCGCACTCCGCATGGTCGGCATCGACACGATGTACGGCCTTGTAGGCATCCCCGTGACCGAATTCGCATATATCGCCCAGGGACGCGGCATACGCTTTATCAGCTTCCGCCACGAGCAGCAGGCCGGCATGGCCGCCGCCACCCACGGCTACCTCACCGGCAAGCCCGGTGTGCTTCTGACAGTATCGTCGCTCGGCTTCCTCAACGGCCTCACCGCCACCACCAACGCAACTGTCAACTGCTACCCAATGATTCAGATCAGCGGTTCGAGCGTACGCGAACCCATCGACCTCGAGCAGGGCACATACGAAGGCCTCGACCAGCTCAACATAGCCAAACCCCTGGTCAAAGCCGCTTACCGCGTCAATAAGCCCGAAGACATCCCCACCGCTGTGGTCCGCGCCTACCGCGCAGCCATATCGGGCCGTCCCGGCGGCGTATATCTCGACGTCACCACTCCCTGTATGGGCGCCATCATGAACAGCGACGACGCCGACAAGCTCTTCTATCAGCCTGTCGACCTCTGCCCGGCCATGCCCCCGGCCAAGGAAGCCGTCGACCGCGCCATCGCCATGCTCGCCGCAGCAAAGAAACCCGCCATCATCATCGGCAAAGGCGCTGCCTATGCACGCGTCGAAGATCAGCTCAAAGCTCTTGTCGACAAGACCGGCATACCCTACTACCCCATGTCGATGGCCAAGGGCGTACTGCCCGACAACGGCCCGCTCAGCGCTCTGTCGTGCCGCTCCACCATCATGGAAGAGGCCGACGTGGTGATGCTCGTGGGCGCACGCCTCAACTGGCTGCTGTCGCGCGGACACGGCAAGTGGAGCCCTGACACCAAATTCATACAGATCGACATCGACCCCGAGGAAATCGACTGCAACCGACCCATCGCCGCTCCCGTGGTAGGCGATCTGGCAAGCTCGCTCGACGCCATCCTCGCCGGTCTCGACAACGTGAAGATGAGCATGGATCCCGCATGGGTTCCCGGTCTGCAGAAAGAAAGCGCCGCCAAAGACGCCAAATTCAAAGAACGCCTCACCGCCAATGCCGACGTCATGCCTATGGACCACTGGACAGCTCTGGGCGTAATCAAACCCATCCTCGAAGCCAACGATGACATCATCCTCGTGAACGAAGGCGCCAACACCCTCGACGACACCCGCGACTGCATCGACTTCGCCAAGCCCCGCTGCCGCGTAGACTGTGCCACATGGGCCATCATGGGCATGGGCATGGGTTCGGCCGTAGGCGCCGCAGTTTCCACCGGCCAGCGTGTGGTTGCCATCGAAGGCGACAGCGCATTCGGCTTCTCCGGCATGGATTTCTCGACCATCTGCCGCTTCAAACTGCCTGTGACAGTGGTGATATTCAACAACGGCGGTATCTACAACGGTATCGGCGTGAATATGGGCAAAAACGGCGACCCCGCCCCCACCACCCTCGACATACACGCACGCTACGATAAACTCGGCGACGCATTCGGCGCCAAGACATACTATGTGAGCACCCCCGACGAACTCGCAGCCGCCTTCAAGGAAGCCATCGCCCTCAAGGCTCCGGCCCTCATCGACGTACAGCTCAGTGCCGACTCCGGCAAGGAATCGGGCCACATCGGATACCTCAATCCTACTCCGCTCGAGACCATCACGGTCTGATGCATCACAGTCTGAATGCCATAGGGAAGTCAGGACAACATGGTCCTGACTTCCCGTAAATCCGACTGCATCCCGGACTACATCCCGATACTTACGAAACTAATTTCAATTATTTATGGAACACATCATTCTATACGCAATCGTCCCTATCATCGTGGTAATGCTGGCAGGGTACATCTCGGGCAAGAAGGGTGTCTTCACAGGCGAGGATGCCAAGAAGTTCAATAAGGTAGTGCTCGACTATGCACTTCCCGCAGCCCTTTTCGTTTCCATAGCTCAGGCGAGCCGCGAAATGCTCGCACGCGACATCAAGCTGTCGCTCGTTTCCCTCATAGGCATCATGCTCTGCTTCATGATCGTCTACTTCGTTTTCCTTATGTTTAAGAAAAACACCGGCGCCGACGCCGCCGTATCGGCCCTTATCAGCGGTTCGCCTACCATCGGCTTCCTCGGCTTCGCCGTGCTCGAACCTATATTCGGCACCAATCCGTCGGTAGCTCTCGTGGTTGCTATCGTCGGCATCGTGGTCAATGCAGTCGGCATTCCCGTGGGTCTGTCGCTGATGAACGCCTCGCTCGAAAAACAGCATCCCACCGGCAAAAAGCAGAGTGCCTGGAAGCCTGTGATCCATGCCCTGGAGCAGCCTGTAGCCTGGGCTCCTATCCTCGCCGTAATATGGGTGCTCGTAGGTATACCCTGGCCCGACTGGGCAAGCCCCTCGTTCAACCTTATCAAGGGTGCCAATGCTTCGATGGCCGTATTCTCGGCCGGCATCACCCTCTCGGCTATCAAGATTCAGATCAACTGGCAGGCCATCCTCGGTTCCATCCTCAAGATGGTGATGATGCCTCTGGTAATCCTGATAATGGGTCTGTTCTGCCACATGGATCCCCTCAACCTCAAAATGCTCGTCGTAGCGGCTGCTCTGCCCCCGGCTTTCTCGGGCATCATCATCGCCGACGAATACGACACCTACGTAGCCACCGGCACCTCCTCACTGACGCTCTCGGTAATCCTCTTCATCGGCTTCTGCCCGCTCTGGATATGGCTCACCGACCTCGCCCTGAAGATGTTCTGATGATATAGTTCCATAAAACACCCGCAAGCGCTCCCGTCTCTCCGGCGAACGCTTGTTTTTTTTGCCTTCAGGTATAGATCCGCATGGATATTCAACCGCTGACCGCGGTTGGATTTTCTTTTTTATGACTGTCCTGGGGTATGGCCGCCTTCGGCGCCCAAACCCCAGACTATGTGAATATTGAAGCGCCTTGCGCTTCTTCTTTGCGGAATATTTCCAACTGTGCTTTGCTCCCTTTATAATTACTACGGCATGCAGCAAGCGCAAAGCGCTTGAATATTCACACAGCCTGGGGTCTGGACGCCAAAGGCGACCATACCCCAGGTCAATACGCCCTACACAACCCACAACCGCGGTCAGCGGTTGAATATCCGGCGCGCGGAGGACAATTCCCACCTCGGCACCTCTTCACAACATGCAATTAAAGCAAAAATACACCGACTTGTGCATTCACATATGTTATTAAACAGCCTCTTAATATGGATTATTTTCATATCTTTGCCATTGTTTAGAAATCTTATAATAACCATACCATGAAAAAGCTGATTGCCATATTTTTCGCCGCCATATGTCTGTGCGTTTCCACAGCCGCACAAGACAATGAGACCGGACTACCTCCCGACGCATTCGAAAGGCTGAAAGGTGCAGTCGGCCTCGTAGACCAGGGAATGCCCGAAGCCGCCATGACCGATTTCGATGCCCTGTTCAAAGAATATCCCGACAATTACATCGTACAGTACGAACGCCTGTACGCTCTCTATGCCATGGAAAAATACGAGGATGTGGCCGCGGGAGCAAAAAAACTGGTGAAGCACAAAGAAGCTTCCCCGATAGTATTCCAGATGTACGGCAATGTGCTCGACATACTCGGCAAACCAGACGAAGCTATCAGAGTATACCGTAAAGGTATCAGTCGCTTTCCCGATGCCGCATCACTATACCTCGAAATAGGAAACGTGTATGTGTCGCAGGAAAAATACAACGACGCACTCGCATCGTTCAACAAAGGAATCGATCTGCAGCCGGCCTTCAGTTCCAACTACTATCGCGCCGCACAGCTCTATTTCGGCTCAGACAATGCCAAAGTGTGGGGGCTTGTATATGCCGAGGCGGCGATACTGCTTGCCCCGGATAATTCAGGCCGCCATGCCGATATGGGCGCTGCAATCCGCGATTGTTTCGTCAAAAACATATCCATCGGTCATGCCGACGGTAAAACAGAAGCCAAGGTGACGCTTGCCAAGAACCGCGGTATACTGATGGAACAGTCGGACGAATGTATTATCGAATTTCCGGGAGTATACGAAGCCTGTACACTGGGCGCTGTTACAAAAATGGCTGTCGGCGGCGAAGAATTCACCGGCAGCATCCGACAGCTCGCCGAGCTTCGCAAAGGAATCGTCGAGGCATATTTCAGCGCCGGACAGAACTATTTCGGTAACGCCATGTACCTGCTGCCTTTCCAGAAAAAAATTATCGATGCCGGCCACTGGGAAGCATATAACTATTTTATTTTCGGCGAAGCTTTCGACGACGAGTTCGACGCATGGTACGCCGACAATTCGGCCAAATTCGATGATTTTGTCGACTGGTATAACAAAGCACCCTTCAATCCCGACCAAAGCCATACGATCGGCGCAGACAATATCTACCGCGACTGCAAGCGACTCAGCACAATGGACGGCCTCATCTTCCAGGCCACTCTCATGGATCTTTCGAAATAGCATCGCGCCAACAGCCTCATGAAATTAGTGGAGAAGAAGTTTTTTTGGTCGTTTCAGAAAAAATCCGTACATTTGCAGGCCATTACGAATAGGCGACCTACCATCGCCGTTTCTAAACGACTGATTAATACGTATTAAAGAGAGAATAACAATGAAAAAAGACATTCATCCCGCGAACTACCGTGAAGTGGTGTTCAAAGACATGTCGAACGATGAAACTTTCATCACCCGCTCGACTGTAGCCACCCGCGAGACCATCGAAATCGACGGTGTGACCTACCCCCTGGTAAAGCTTGAAATCACCAGCTCCTCGCACCCCTTCTTCACCGGCAAGCAGAAGCTCGTCGACACCGCAGGCCGCGTCGACAAGTTCATGAGCCGCTACAGCGTCCGCAACAAGAAATAAGCCTTTTGATTGTTTCTCCGGCACAGGCCAATGCGCAAGGCTCCGCCGGAATTTCAATGGCAGACACACAAAGCCGACCTTTTCTGCAAGGCCGGCTTTCTTTTTGCCTCCGTCAAAAGCATGTGTAGCGAAGTATGACGGTGTGTTCGCCGCCCGGACGGTAGACACATATTTCGGTGTCGAACTCTTTCTCCTGCTGTGTATATATCATGGCGGTGCAGTCGTCGGTATTGTCGGAATCGACCTGAAACACCGCCCATTCCTTATCGTTAATAGCACAGGTCTTCAGCCCTTTGAGCAAACGGCATGTACAGATACCGCCGTCGCTGCGCACGCCGATGTAGTGCTTTCCTTTTTTCACGGGGTCCCACAGGGCGGTGAGATTTATGCGGAAAATACGTCCGTATACCATGTTGCCGCCAATATACGAGGCCGGCATCCACAGCGGCAATTCGCCTGTGGTGGTAGGTTTCTCGCTTATCCAGCCTGCATGCGGGCACAGCAGACCTCCGCCGTAAGGCATCACAGCCGACATCCGCTGTATCAGCAGCGCTATGTCGCCCTTGCCTTCGTAAAACTCTTCGGCAAGCCGCAAGCCGACAAGCGACTGGAGCATAAAATCGCCGTGAGTATAGGCCATCACATTGACCGACACGCCCATAAGTTCGTCGAAAATGGCCTGTGCCACTTTTTTCTTATCGTTATATGGCATCGCGGGAATGACGCCGCATTTTTCGGGGTCGCCGCACAGCGATTCGAGGTCTATAGCCTCCTCCTTGGTCCTAAAGAAATTCAGTATCCGGTTAAAGATGTTCATAACGGAGCAAAAATAATTTATTTTCCTTATTTTTGCAAAAAAGAATCAGCCCATGAAAACCACAATACTTCTTCTGCTTGCAGGTGCAGCCTTTGCAGGCTGCAGCACCCCGGCCCCGGCCTTCGACTCGCATCTGTCGGAAATAGCGCCGGGCTACAGTGCCACCTCGGTCAATACCGCAGTGTTCCGCAACAATTCTGTAGTAAGCCACGGCGACACCCAGTATGCCGCCTACTACGACCCCGACGGCTACGTGACGCTCGCATCGCGCCGGCACGGCAGCGACGACTGGACCATCTGCCGCACATCCTATAAAGGAAAGGTGGCCGACGCCCACAATGTAATATCGATCGGTGTCGACGGCGACGGATACCTCCATGCAGCTTTCGACCACCACGGCGACTCGCTGCACTACGCCCGCAGCATAGCCCCGGGCTCGCTCGAACTCGGCCCGCTCCGGCCCATGACAGGCGAGAACGAGGCTGATGTGACATATCCTGAATTCCATCTGCTGCCCGACGGCACACTGCTCTTCGCCTACCGCTCGGGCTTCTCGGGCGGCGGCAACATGGTGCTCAACCGTTACGACCCGGCCACAGCGTCGTGGAGCCGCGTTCACACCGTACTGCTCGACGGCGAGGGCGACCGCAACGCCTACTGGCAGATGGCGGCCGACAAACAAGGCACCATACATCTGTCGTGGGTATGGCGCGAATCGGGGCTTGTGGAGACCAACCACGACCTGTGCTATGCCCGCTCGCGCGACGGCGGAGCGACCTGGGAACGCAGCGACGGCACTCCCTACACCCTCCCCATAACGGCCCGAAGCGCCGAGACAGCATGGGCCATACCACAGAAATCCGAACTCATCAACCAGACATCCATGACCGCCGACAGCGAGGGCCATCCGCTCATCGCCACCTACTGGCGCGAGCAGGGCGACTCGATACCCCAGTACCGCCTGGTGAGCCACGACGGCACACGATGGAACATGAGCACCGTCAGCGACCGCCGCACACCCTTCTCGCTGTCGGGCGGAGGCACCAAGATGATACCTATAGCCCGCCCGCAGGTGCTTGCCGACGGCGACGAGGTATACTATGTGTTCCGCGACGCCGAGCGCGGCAGCCGCGTGAGCCTGGCCTACCGCAGCAACGCCTCCGGGCCATGGACCATAGCCGATCTCACCGATTTTTCGGTCGACGCATGGGAGCCGAGCATCGACCCGGTGCGCTGGGCCGAGCGGCGCGAACTCGACATCTACGTGCAGTCGGCATCGCAGGGCGACGGCGAAAAGACCACCGACGCCGAGCCTCAGCCGGTGTATATTCTCGAACTCAGAAAAGGTCGAACCGACTGAACAATAAGCCATGTAAGTTGGTTTTTTAGTAAAACATCGCATTATGGAAAACTTCTCATACTACTCCCCCACTCTGTTCGAATTCGGCCGCGGCGCCGAGGAAAAAGTAGGCATGCTCACATTCCTGACAGGTGCGAGCAAGCTGCTTATTGTGTATGGCCGCAAATATGCTAAAAACAATGGCCTGATAGGGCGCATCACAAGCTCCCTCGACACTCTCGGCATAGAGCATATCGAACTCGGAGGCGTAGAGCCCAATCCTACCGACACCCTGGTGTACGAAGGCATAAAGCTGGCGCGTGCAAAGAAAGTCGACGGTCTGCTTGCCGTCGGAGGCGGCTCGGTCATAGATACCGCCAAGGCCATAGCGGCAGGCGTGCCCTACAAGGGCGATTTCTGGGATTTTTACGAAGGCAAGGCACGCATCGAGGAAGCACTGCCCGTAGGCGTGGTCCTCACCATACCCGGAGCGGGCAGCGAAGGCTCTGGCAACAGCGTGATAACACGCTCGTCCGACCGCCGCAAAATCAGCGTGCGCACCGACAGCATCCTCAAGCCACGTTTCGCTATCATGAATCCCGAAATGACAGTTAGTCTGTCGGCACGACAGACGGCCATAGGCGTGGTCGACATGATGGCGCATATCCTCGAACGATATTTCTCGAACACCACACGCGTGGAAGTGACCGACCGTCTGGCCGAAGGTCTGCTGATGGCTCTTATGACTGAGGCACCCAAAGCCATGGCCGATCCGTCGGACTACCAGTCGCGCGCCAACATCGAATGGGCCGCCACCCTGGCACACAACGGCCTGGTGGGCTGCGGAAGGCAGGAAGACGGGAGTTCGCACGCCATGGAGCACGAAATCAGCGCCCTCTACCCCGAAGTGGCCCACGGAGCCGGACTGGCAGTGGTGATGCCGGCATGGATGTCGTTTATGGCGCACCACAAACCGTCGAAGGTGGCACAGCTCGGGCGCCGTATCTTCGGCGTCGACTCCACCGACGACCGCTCGGCCGCCATCGAGACCGTGGCCTCGCTCAAGGCATATTTCACCGCCGTACTGCGCATGCCCTCGACATTCAAGGCCCTCGGCATCGACGAGCCCGACATCGACACACTCGTGCGCAAACTCCACGAAAACAAAGGCGAGACCGTAGGCAACTACTACCGCCTCACCCCCGCCGAAACGCGACAGATCTACGAACTCATGCTCGACCCCTCGCAGGCCGTAAAAGCCGAAGAGAGAGGTCAGGAGGCTATTTCATGATACAATAGGGAACGTCGCGCGTATAGCGCACATCGTCGGGCACACGATATATAGTGTCGTTGCCCACTTCTGTAAGAAAATATAATACCCGACCTTCGGACGACTTACACTGCCACACCGTAGCATCGTTCTCGCCCCGCAAGGTATAGACCCTCCCCTGAAAACATTTAAGATTAAGACTGCTGGCGGTGTCGGCTTCGCTCAAAGTGAAAACGGCATCGCCGCTGTATTCATAACCGTACAGTACCAGAACGGACGGCACACTGCCGGCCGACATGCTTCGGTACACAAGCATACGCTTCTGTCCCAGAGCATCATCCGGAATTTGGGCCTGACAGGCATTGTGAGTGGCCGTGGTCCCGGGACAACCTGCAAGAAGGAGTAAGAATGCTGGTAAAAGAGTGTGTTTCATAGCTCTATGCAACCTAAGCCCTGGCGGACGATTTCGGGAGAGGAGCTGTCGAGACAGTCGACAATGGTGCTACCCTCGGTACCACCCTCTCCGCCGTCGATTACTACCGTCACTTCGGGAGTGCCTGAGTAGCGCAGCCCTAGAGCACGCGGGTCGGAAGCCTCGTCGAGAGCATCGTCGCTGTCGCCGAGCGGAACGGATGCGCTCATCACAGGATTGCCGAGAGTTTCGGCGAGCGCACGGGCAATATCATTGTCGGGCACACGCACGCCTACGGTGCGGCGCCCTTTGAACACCTTCGGAAGAGTGCTTGCCGCAGGCAGAATGAATGTGAACGGCCCCGGCAGATGCTCCTTCATAAGGCGGAAAGCGCGGTTGTCGATACGCGCATACTCAGCCGCCTGCGACAGGCCCGAGCAAACCACCGACAGCAGATTTTTATCGGGATTGATGCCTTTGAGACGGCACAGGCGCTCGACAGCTCGGTTGTTGAGGGCATCGGCGCCGAGGGCATAGAATGTATCGGTGGGATACACTATTATCTCGCCCCGACGCATGGCAGCGACAGCCTCGTCGATATATTTCTGATTGACAGAGCCGCTGTACACAGTAAGTATTTTCATGGCCTGCAGTATTTTACCGTTATATTTTGTGAATGTGCATAGTCGGTGAGAAGGCGCCTGACAAGAGCTTCGGTCTCTTCGACGGTCACTTCGGAGGGGCCGTACATGTTCACTGTCATGAGCAGACGGGTGCTGTCGGGCGACAGCTTGGTACGGTCGTTGTCGGAAGTCGGAGTGCCTACACCGCCGACTGTGTCGCGGTACACCGGCAGCCCCTCTATATTGAGCTGTCCGCGGCCGATAGCCTCGTAGGGCTCGCCGGCACGCCCCACGTCCAGGGTCAGAGTGCCGCCTTCGATCTTATCGGCGTCAAATCCGCCGATGGAGTGACCCGTGATCATCGACAGCAGATTGATAAGATCGATGGCCGTAAGAGTGCGGTATAGACCGAGGCCTTTGACGGCCCGGCGGCACAGCGCCTCGGCACTGGGGCGGTAGCGGTTGGGATCCTTGCCGAGCGTCTTGTATACGGTGCGAGTGGCATCGATAGCCGGACGGTGTCGCACAGCTTCCATAGGTGTCGAGGCTGCTATCTCTGCGGCACAGTCGGTAATCTCGAGCCAAAGGCTGTCGGCAGTGGGGCCGTTGTCGATATCGGCCTCCACACACATCACGACGAGGGCCGGAGCCGCCGTCTGTATAGTCTGTTCAAACTGTATTTCCATATTTTTGCAAAGATAGCATTTTTCACCGAAAAAAGCCGGGCGAAAGGCTTTTGACCTTTCGCCCGGCTCGGGGGGTATTTGTCTATCGCATTGCCGATATCAGTAGTTCCACTGGCATGCAATCATTCGCAGGTTCGGGCAGGCAATCGTACGCATGTCGGTAATCATGTTGTAGCGACAGTTGATGTAGGTAAGAGCCTGGTCGAAGGAAACATCGAGCATTGTGAGTTCGTTGTTGTTGCAAAGAAGGCGCTGCAGGAAGGTCTGATTGCTAAGAGTGAGCTGTGTAAGGTCGTTGTACGAGCAATCCACGAAAACAATGTTGGGGCAATTGGACACTTCGAAGGAAGTAAGATCATTGTAGGAGCAGACCACATCGAGGAGGGCGTTGCATTCGCGTAGGCCGAGCTGCTTCATATTGTTGTCGGAGCAGATGAATGTCGAGAGAGCGGGCAGACCGGAGACAATCATGTTGGAAACCTGATTATCGTCGATATTGAGGTTCTGGAGGCTTGTCACACCCGAGAGAGTGATGCCGGTGAGCTTGTTGTAGCCGCAGTAGAGGTTCTTAAGAGCGGTGCAGTCGGCAATCACGAGGCTTTCGAGGTGGTTGCTCTGGCAGTTGAGAGTCTCGAGAGTGGGCGAAGCCTGGAGGTCGAGAGCTGCCAGGAGGTTCGAGGCGATGTTGAGATTCTTAAGCGAGGGAACATTGTTGAGCGAGAATTCAGCAATACGGTTATTGTTCACCGTCAGCTTGGTAAGCGATGTACATCCGTCGAAAACGGCTTCCGATATACGGTTGCGCGAGGCGTTCACTTCGGCAAGAGCAGCATCGCCTTTGGTGGTGATGCCCTGAAGCTTGTTGCGCGATACATCGACTTTAGTAAGAGCGGTAAAACCACTGAGATCGAGGACGCCTGCAAGGTGTTTGTCCTTCCAGTCGATAGCAGTTACGTTCTTGCCAACGACAGTGACGCCTTCCCATGTGGAAGGATCCTTGATGTTAGTGATTTTGAGGGCTTCGGCGTTGGTGGCTGCATGTTCGGCAGGCTGGGCCAGGAAGTTCTGAAGTTGTTTGAGTTCGCCCTTGTTTACCTGGGCGAAAGCTGCTGCACTCCCGAGAGCAACAGCGAGGATGAATGCGATTCGTTTCATGACAATATTAATAATAGTGTTTCTTATCTCTTTTATCTCTCAGATAGTTGAATTATCCGGTTTTGATATTACAACACGGTTACAGAGAAAAAGGTTCTGAATTTTTTAAAAATTTTCAAAAATGAATTCCGCACCCGCCCATAGGTATAATATCGCCTATTATAGCTACCTTTGTCAAAAAAATATGGCCGACAATTACCTTGAGAACAAAATGGAGGAATACCGCCACGGCCTGCGCAAGCCGGCGGTAAAGAGCGCCGCCCGCCGGGCCGGTGTGCTCGCTCCCGGTATGCATATCCAGTTCCCGCCTGTGTGGATAGTAATCCTTGCCGACACGCCGACAGAAGCCGCACAATTTCTGTCGGCAATGAGAGAAGCGGGCCTTTCCGTGGCTCTGTGTTGCCGTAACGGGGGTAAAGATGCCACTGCCCTCGCCCAAAGACTCGGAGCAAGACTGTATCCCGACAACTGTGCGACCGATCATATCCTTGCCGACCTCGCGAAAAACGGCAACGATCCTCTATGGATACTCAAGCTTCGGCCCGACACACATTGCCACCGTTCTATCGCCCCCGCTCCGGCCACAGCCGGTCTTCCGCCCGCAGTCATCGCCCGTGAGTTACTGTTTCTGATCCATCCCGAACACGAAGCGCTCCTCGATGCCCAGACTCTGTTCACGGTCTGCAGATGAACAATAACACTTCGCGGGATGTTTCCTGATAAAATCATCTAAACAATATTATATCATGAGTTTTATCTGGTTCATCCTCATCGGTCTGGTATCGGGCTTCGTAGCCGGCAAGCTAATGCGCGGCGGAGGCTTCGGACTCATTGTAAACCTCATAGTCGGCATCATCGGCGGCGTTCTCGGCGGCTGGCTTTTCAGCCTGCTCGGCATTTCCGCCGGCGGCATCATCGGCAGCCTGATAACTTCGGTGGTCGGCGCCATAGTCCTGCTGTGGATCGTAGGCCTCCTCAGCCGCAAGTCCTAAAAGTATTTTTTAATTTATCGGTACCGGCAATTCTTGGGCGACAAGTTTTGCCGGTCGTTGTTTTTTGGTTATTTTTGCATGATGAAAAAAACACATAAAACAACGATAAACCATGAATTTACGCAAAATCCTGTTGGCAGCCGCCTTATCGGTATCTGCCGTGTCTTTCATGTCGGCCCAGCGCATGGCCATCCTCAGCGATGTCCATGTAACACCCGGCAATGCCAACGAGCCTCAGCTGCGACTCGCCGTTGAGGAAATCAATAAAGGAAACTTCGACTTCGTTGTAATGAACGGCGACCTCGGCAACGAAGGTTCCGATGCCGAGCTCAACAACATAAAAAGCATTCTCGACGGCATCAAGGCTCCCCTGTTCGTTCTGCCCGGCAACCACGAGAACAACTGGAGCCAAAGCGCCACCAAGACATTCGTCGACCTTTGGGGCAACGACCGTTTCGTGGCCGAAATCGACTCTCTGGTAATCATAGGCATCAACTGCGGCCCCTATATGAAGATGGGCGACGGACACATAAAGCAGGAAGATCTGCACTGGCTCAAGGCCACACTCGATTCGCTGGCTACGCCCGGCAAGCGCGTGCTTTCGTTCAACCACTATCCCCTGCTCGACGACCTCGACAACTGCGCCGACTACCTCGAAATACTCGAACAATATCCCGTTATCGGCCATATCAACGGCCACTACCACACATGGCGCCGCTACAACGCCGGCGGCGAGCAGAGCGGCAGCGACCTGCCCTGCGTCATGACCCGCGCACTCGACATGCGAAACGGCAAATACGGCTATTCCATAGTGGAAATCGACCCGGCCTGGGTGCATATCTACAATAAAAACCTGGGCGAGGCCCCCGAGGCAAAATTCGCCTTCCCCGCCAAAACCACCCATAAGAAAGCCAAGCGTCCCGAAAAGCGCGACATAGTGGTGCCCGAAGGCTTCGCCGTAGAAAAAGTATGGGCCGACAGCGCTTCGATATTCACACGCCTCGGCTTCGACCGCGACAACATATACTTCGGCAACTCGCTCGGCCAGGCCCGCGCGCTCGACCGCGCCACAGGCCGCGTGTGGAGCACACCCACAGGCGCAAGCCTCTTCAGCCGTCCCGTCGCCCTCAAAAACCGCAAGGTGGCATTCCCCGCACACGACGGCATACTGATACTCGACGCACGCACCGGCCGCACCGTTTCGCGCCAGATGTCGAAAGAAGGCCCCTATGTGGCCGACGGCGTCATAACCCCCGACGGCAAAGGCTACATTCAGGGTGGCTACAAGCGCATGGAACGCCGCCGTCCCGACAACGGCAAACTCGTGTGGAGCTACGACTCCATCTTCAACTACTGCCAGGCAGCTCCCGCTATCGACGGCAACGACCTCGTATTCGGCGCATGGGATACCAACCTCCGCGCCCTCGACCTCAACACCGGCAAGCTCAAATGGGTGTGGAACAACGGCAAGAAGGCCAACATGCTCGGCCCGGGCAATGTAGTGCCTGTAATAACCGGCGACAAAGTATTCATCGTAGCTCCCGACCGCTATATGACAGCTCTCGACCGCGCTACCGGCCGTCAGCTGTGGCGCGACAACAGCCACCGCTATCGCGAAAGCCTCGGTCATAGCGAGGACGGTACCCGCATCTATGCCAAGACCATGGACGGCGAGCTCGTGGCAGTCGACGCCACTACACCCGAATTCAGGGAACTCTGGACCGTCGATCTCGGCATCGGCTATGAGCACGCTCCCTGCATCATTGTCGAGAAAGACGGCTATGTATTTGCCGGCAGCCGCCGCGGCATACTCACCATCACCCGCGCCGACGGCCCCGAACTCATCGCCTCTCTGCCCCTTGGTGTGAGCGAGATCAACGGCATCGACGTCGACCCCGTTACCGGCGACATCTACGCATCGCTGATCGAAGGCACCATCTGGCGCATAGCCCGCAAATAAACCACTCAACAAAACAGGCAGCGTAGCCGCAGCCACCGCCCCCGTCAGGGGAAACCGGTGATGCGGCTACGCTCTTTTTTTGCCGATTGATGAAATTTGCTTAATTTCGCACGTCGAAACCGACACGGCTATACAATATAGCCGGTACATATATAGCAATTGTGGTTCCGGAACATTGTTCCGGACAATAGGGAACCGGGTGAAAATCCCGGGCAGACCCGCTGCTGTAATTCCTCGCGTCAGATTTAGACTCTGACACTTCCGGGTGCTTCATGCCACTGATTTTTTCGGGAAGGCGCACACCGGTAAGAGGATAAGCCAGAAGACCTGCCACAGTTGTAAGCCATGTAACGCTCACGAGGATTTGAGTATAAGGCTGCATGCTGTTTGGCTCCATGGCGGAGCCGTCTGGCGTTGTCCGTTATTCACATGTGGCGCTGCATGATGCGTGGATACGGATGCTAAAACCAATACAATAACAGCATGAAACTACTAAAACCAGTTATTATCGCGGCAGCATTGGCGATATACCCGGCGGCGACGGCCTTCGGGCAGACAACACCGAGCCTGCTGCTGCATCACCACGACGGGAGCGTGACAGCAGTCATGCTGTCGGAGCGCCCCGTCGTGAGTGTCGACAATGCGGATTTGCTCGTTACGTGCAGCGACCGGCAGATCCGCGAGCCTCTTGGCGAAATCCGGAGCTTCGATGTAGGCGAACACAGCGGTGTTTCGCTGACTGAATCCAATCAATTGCAACTGCAATGGCTCGACGAATTCTGTGTCAGAGTATCGGGAGCTTCGGCAGTCAGTCTCTATTCCATCGACGGGCTTCACCTCGACGACTTCCGGGGCGAGGCCGAAATCAATCTTTCTCAGTATCGGGCGAGTGTATACATTATCGTAGCCGATAGCAAAACCTTCAAAATCACAGTAAAACGATGAACAAGATATTTCTTTCGGTACTGCTGCTGTCTGCGGCTGCCGTCGCCTCGGCTCAGACAACCATAAGCATCGAACGCAAGGACGGAACCAAATTCCACACATCGCTCGAAAATTTCAGGGAAGTGACCTTCACCGACGAAACCGAGACAGCCTTCGAGGCCGATAATAACCCTGTATACTCGGGTATCACCATCCAGTATTTCGACAAAAACGCCTATGGAAACATGGTATCGATGGAGAACATCGCTCCACATCTGTGGATGGCGTCGATACGCCTGGAGGGAAGCGGTCAGAACGATTGCATGACCTGCCTCATGGACGACAAACAGGAGACATTCTGGGCTCCCGAATCAACCGAGGGCGATGTCACCACATTCAAAAAGAACCCCTGGATTGAATACAGCTATTACTCGACAGGCACATATCTCTTCGTATTCAACGATGCCACCTGCAAAATGCAGTGCAAACGCATGTACGACGAGGCCGATGTCACCGAAAAAATCGTCGAAGTAGAGACCCTCCCCAAATCGGACTATACCGTTGCCGTCCACGTAGCCGGAAACGCAACAGATGCCGAATATCTCGGTTCGGGCCTATGGCGCGCCAAAATAACAATTAGCAATGGCGAAAAATTCTCCGTAACACGCACTAATAAGGAAAGCGAGGCCACAGCCTGGTGGGGCGCTTCCGAAGAAAATG
The DNA here is from genome assembly GCA_900548975.1 of uncultured Porphyromonadaceae bacterium. Taxonomy (GTDB): domain Bacteria; phylum Bacteroidota; class Bacteroidia; order Bacteroidales; family Muribaculaceae; genus CAG-873. The sequence goes on along the minus strand of URMS01000020.1, from coordinate 12,182 downwards.
AGACAGCCGCATGGTCGGGTAAAATAACCGAAGGGAGCGACCTCGAATTTACCTTCGGGCTCGAAGACGGCCGCTACACCGTCCTGTTCGACGAAGAAAACTGCACCTATGCTTTCATGACAGCCAATGCCGTATCGCTCCGCACTCTCACCTTCGAAGACCGCGACTATCGCGGCTCGGGAAACGCCTTCAGCACACCCGATGCATGGAGCGGTCTCATCGACAACCCGCAGTATGGCGGCGCCATGCTCTATGGCGCAAAAGCCTCTGACTACCGATGGTACGACGAGGGAAATACAGGCCTCAGATGGGACGGCTTTGTATCGACAGGATATATGGCCAACTATTCGGCTGGCGGCTATGCCGTTTCCAACTACGTGAGCGAACCGTCGTCGAGCCCCGCCTGTCAGCTCAGCATTCCTTTTGGCGACGGCAGCAATAATTTCTGCGTCGCATTCAACCGCGAAGACAGTTATACATCCAAAAAAATCAATCCTATCTATTTTGCCGATGGCAAAGCAAGGGTAATACGCTCTATCAAAGTAACCAACAACAGCTATGCCGCAGGCTCACTGCTGTATGGCGATGCGTTTGCCTCGGCGGCCAAAGAAGGCACCGAATTCTTCGTGAATATTCGCGGGACCAAGGAAGACGGAACGACGGCCGTAGTGAAATATCACCTGTGCAAGGACACCAACGTGCTCACCGACTCGTGGGCTACCGTGGACTGCACACCGCTCGGAGCTGTCAAATCGATCGAAATCTTTGTAACCGGTTCCGACGACCTGGGCGGAGCCTACGGTCTCAATACACCCGGTTATGTGACTTTCGACGATATCGTAGTGGAATATTAACGCCCCATTCCCACGGCCTATAAATAACTCGTGCTCAGGCAGTAATCCCGTTATACGGAATTGCGGCCCGAGCCCGAAATTTATGTGATATTACAGATATTATCGAGGTGCCTGAGCGCTTTCTTTTTCGATAGTCACGGAGCTGGAGGTAGCACCATTGAAAAGCACCTTGAAGCCCTTGACACCCGGACGGTTCCAGATGCTGCTAATATCGTAGGATGCAAAGAAATTGGCCGACTGGGAATCGTAGCCCGGTTTGGCTTTATACACCAGGTGCAATTCGGGATATTCATTGTCTGCCGTAGTCACATCCAGATAGCAACGAAGCTTTTCGGGCATCTCGGTAGTTGAAAGAATCATGCCCATATTCAGATATTTGCCAGAGCGATAGGCCTGCATATACGCCACCTGGTCGCTGTTCCAGTTGTCGAGAGTATCGGCAACTGCATCGAGTGGAGCCGCTCCACCGCCAAAGGTCATGCCGGCATTTACAAGATTGATACTTCCGCTAACACCATGTTCCAGAGTTCCTATGGGACTATAGATTATTACGATTCTCTTGCCTACCTGCTTTTCTGACAGAGGTGTTGTAGTTGTAAGAGTGACTACAGGAGAATCGTTCTTGTCCTGGTATGTCATCACCGAGCCAGATGCCGAGCTGGCGTCGAGAGTCACGATATCGGTATAGTAAACGGTCGAGCTGTCGCTGCCGTTGCTGCAGGCGCCCATGGCCAGAGCCGACGCTGCAAGAAAGAGACAATGGGTAAATTTCATTTTTTATCTGTTTTGAATTTCATTTTAAAGACAGCGGATAGTGCCATATACTGCATCGGCGCTAAAAATTTATTTTTATACCTACAGGCACCGATATGACAGTGCGGTGTTCCTGCCAGTACGAAGGCGATGTAGCTCCGTTACTGAAATAGTGCCTTACGCCCGGCTCAACATACAGACCGACCGACGGGGCCAGGGAATACTGGATGCCGACACCTCCGTGAACCGAAATTTCGGTTTTCGATTTCAACTCAGGGAACTCTATTTCCCGGGTATACGGTTTGGCTAACGATATCTTCTCCGACTTGCCCACCGGAAAGTCGACCGAAGCGCCCGCAGTGCCGTAGAGCGAGAATCGGGAACGTTCGAAGAAAGTATAACTCAGCTTGAGAGGAATGCCGATGAAATTCGACTTCACCGTCCGGTCGGCCTTAAGCGACGTATAGTGCATCGTAGCCCTCATATACGTGTAGGAGAGTCCGGTCTCGAAGCGCAGACGCGAAGCCAGCCTCTTGGACACCGAAACACCGAATGTTATCGGCAGATCATAGTCGGTATCACTGTAGAACGACGGCGGAAACAGAGGTTCAGAATCGGCAGCCTCACCCTCTCCTGAAACGAAATCGCTGTAAGCAGGGCTATCCAACGCTACGTAATCCATGGTAAACGACGGCGTCTGAGTCCCCACGGTATAGTGGGCTCCTACCGACCATCCGGCGCTTGCAATAGCCTTGCGCGGAATATCGGCGTAGGTTGTCCGGGCGCCGGACAGAGCACGGCGCATAGGTTCAGGAGTATCGACAGGCTCGCTTACAGACTCGGTCTGCACGGTATCGGCCGGCGCATCTCCCATAACGTCAGGCGAATCGGCTGTTGCGGCAGTGTCGGCCGGCATTTCTGTCGGTTCCCGCATTTCCTCCAGACGCCCTGTCGCTACCGGAGCGGGCACTGTCACGGAGGCTATGTGCTCGTCTTCATATTCCTGTTCTTTCTCTGTGTTGTCTGGCGGTACAAGAGCGAAGGCTTCGGGCATATCATCATCCAGTGTGGTATTACTCCTGAAAAGTGGTATCGTCAGACCGAGTGCCACCATAAGCGCCACAACTATGAGGCCGAGCTCGCGCTTGCGCTCGTTGATGAGTTTGCGCAGCAACACCTTGGCATGAAAAAGCTGCGACGACGACGAGTTGGGCGAAATACCCAGTATACGGCCTATCTCCTTGTGCGATTTGCCTTCGAGTACCGCAAGCTTGAATACAGTGCGATAGCCTGTGGGAAGGCGGTTGATGAGCTGCTCGATTTCTTCGTAGCTGAGAATATCGTCGAGGTCGGGTATTTCGGGCAACTCGATGTCCTCGTCGAGGAGCGTCATCACGTCGAGGCTGCCGAGATAGTTGAGGCACAGATTCTTCATGATGGTACCCATCCAGAACTCGAGCCTCTCGGGCTGCCTCACTTCCGAAATATGAGTGAAGATAAGTACAAAACCATCGTGAAGTATGTCTTCGGCACACTTGCGGTCTCTGACATAGCGATGGATCACACGCATCATACGCCGGCTGTAGCAGCAATAAAGCGACTCCATCGCTTCCCTGCTGCCGTGCGAACACTGCTCTATGAGGCTTGCATTATCCATGTGATGAACCTACATAGAAAAGAGCGTACAATCTGACATTACTGCATGAGCAGAGCCGGATTTAACACTGTTTAACGCCTTACCGGCGGTGGAGATAGTACTGGAGAGCGCCGACAAACAGAGCGCCGCCGACTATATTGCCCAGTGTAGCCGGCACAAGATTGGCGGTAAAGAGAGTGAGAACGTCGATGCCGGCACCCTGCATCATGGCCAGCGGAAGGAAGAACATGTTGGCCACACAGTGCTCGTAGCCGAGAGCCACGAATGCCATCACCGGTATTTCGCATGCAAGGAGCTTTTCGCCCAGACGCCGCCCGCTGAGAGCAAGCCACACGGCCAGGCAGACACACCAGTTGGCGCCTATGCCTTTGAGGAAAATCACTCCGAACGAAGCGCCTGTCTTGGCCGCAGCCATGCCCGCCAGAGCATCGGCATAGCACGGCGCCGACGTCAGCCCCGGTATATATACAAGAAAATAAGCGAACGCCAGAGCACCCGCGAAGTTACCGAGCCATACCAGAGTCCAGTTGCGTATTATTTCGTACGCCGACACACGCCGCCGGATAAAGGGAGGTATGAGCAATGCGTTGTTGCCGGTGAAAAGATCGGCACCGAGTATCACCACCAGCATCAGGCCGATAGGGAACACAAGGCCGCTGAGAAGCCGCTGCAGACCGGGATTGGCGGCCGTAATTTCAGGAAAGCCGAAACCGATGATTATCGAAAGTGTGCCGCCGAGCGCTATATAGGCCCCGGCAAGCGCGCTGCCGGCAAGCAGGCGCCCGAGCGGACGGCTGTTTTTAGAAATACCGGCGGCCTCGGCCACCTCGACGGTCTCGGAGGGGGTACGTACAGGCATGACGTCAGCGTTTGTTGTCGCGGGCATTCAGGCGCTCGCCGCGTATACGGCGATGCTGACGCAGAAGTTGCTGGTTGAATTTACGTTCCGCCTGTTTCAGCAGCACGAGCTGACGCGCCGAAAGAATATTTTTAAATTTCTCGAAATATTCCATTTCAATCTCGCCTTCCTGCACTTTCTGACGGTACAGAGCCGCTGCCGCTGTTTCGACATCCTCCGGCGAAGCAGATTCGGAAAGGGCATCGCGCTCGAGAGAGCGTGTTTCGGTTCCGAGGTCCATAATCCGGTCCTCCATATTGTCGTAAAGGTCGAAGAAAGTATTCTGCTGCTCCTTAGTCAGATCGAGTTCTTTAACAAAATAATCGTGTTTATAAGCTCTTATCTGGGTTACATAGCGGTTGCGATCTTCTTCGTTCAGCTCCTGGGCCGCAAGCCGGGCCGAAAACACGAAAATGGCGAAGACCGCACAGAGAATTGAAATAGATCTACTGAGCATAGTATCTTAGAGGGTCTTAATTATTGCGGGAGCACGATATCTTCGGGAATGTCTTCCATTTCGAAGTGGAAATCGGCGTCAAGACTTCCGTCCTCCACCATTTCGTCGACTATATCCCACGAATCGATATCGTCATAAACAAACTGTTCCAGAAAAGCATCGTTGTCGAGAGCCTCGGCAAGAATAGGGTTGGAGTCCATGGGCTGGAGACGTCCGGTGCCCGTGAGCGTTGTAAAGAGCTGCAGCATGAGCCATACGCCTGCAAACATAGCGGCCATATATACATACGGACGCACCGTCTGCCAGAACGTACGCGGCGCGGTCTCGGCCTCGATATCGTCGGGATGCTCAAGCTCGGGCCGCTCGGGCAGGGCGGCCGTAATACGCGCGGCGAAGGATTCGAAATACCCGTCGGGTACATCGAGACCGGCCGATGGCGTGGCAAGACCCTGCTTTCGGGCTGTTTCGAGTATATGAGGTTTTATACGGTCCATATTAGTTGTCTTATTATATAGATGAGACTATGTTTCGGCCTCAAGGTTTAATCGCCATGGTCGAAACGCTCCATATACTTTTCGATTTTTTTAACAGCAAGATGATACGATGCCTTCAGGGCTCCCACAGTAGTACCGAGGATTTCGGAAATATCCTCGTACTTCATATCATCGAAATACTTCATGTTGAATACAAGCCGCTGTTTCTCGGGAAGAGCGGCCACCGCCTGGCGCAGATGGGCCGCAAGGGAGTCGCCGTCGAGGTCGGGAGTGGCGGCAATGCCGGCAGCCACGGCACCTTCGGGGTCATCGAGCGACACGCCCGCACGGCGTTTCTCTTTTTCAAGAAAACTTATAGCCTCGTTTATAGCTATTTTATGAAGCCATGTCGACAGCTTGGCTTCGCCGCGGAAATTCTCCAGCGAGTTCCACGCCTTCATGAAAGTATTCTGCAGCAGATCGTCGGCATCGTCGGGGTTGAGAACCATACGACGTATCTGCCAGTAGAGAGGACGGCTGAACTCAGCCACCATCTCGCCGAATGCCGCGCGTACTGTCGCAGGGTCGCGCAGCCGCGCTGTCAGACTGTCGATATGTTCTTTATTCTCTTCCATTTTGCAAAGATACAAAAATTCCGCAATATCACGAACTTTTGCGCCCGTGGGCCGTTCATCTGTCAAAACGACGTAAAAACATACTCAAAATGACCTCACTGCAATTAAAACGTGCCTACGATCCGGCCGAAACTACCGACGGATACCGGGTATATATCGACCGCCTCTGGCCGCGGGGCATGTCGCACGAGACATTCCACTACGACAACTGGGATAAAGAAATAGCGCCGTCCGACCAACTGCGCGAATGGTTCCACGCCGATCCCGACACCCGTTGGCCGGAATTCGCCGAAAAATACGGCGCCGAGCTCCGCGCCAGCGAGGCTTTTGCACAATTGGCCGCATCGCTGGCATCGCATCCGAAAGCGACCCTGCTCTACTCATCGCACGACCATCTGCACAATAACGCCGTAATAGTGCTCCACACTCTGCTCGAAACCTACCCCTCGGAGTTCCGCATTTAAACAGCTTCTCTGTCCTTCATGTTGCCATATGTGTAGCCATGTATGCAACGGGGATTTTGTTCGCAAAATCTTCATTACATTTGTAGCACAAACATCCAATCACAGCTCACAACATGAAAAACAGTTCTGCTATTTCCCTCGCCGGCATTTTTGCCGCTGCTCTGCTGACTGCATCGTGCGGAGGCGCAAAAACCGAAGCCGGCGATCAAAATCTCACACAATATGTAGATCCCTTTATCGGCACCGGCGACCACGGCCATGTGTTCCTTGGCGCCAACGTACCCTTCGGCATGGTACAGCTCGGGCCGTCGCAGACTGTCAAAGGCTGGGACTGGTGTTCGAGCTACCACTATTCCGACTCCATCCTTCTCGGATTCAGCCACACCCATCTCAGCGGCACCGGCATCGGCGACCTCGGCGACGTACTGTTCCTGCCAGTCACGGCTGCTGCCGACAGCATGTCGCGCTTTTCGCACGACCGGGAGACATGCCGCCCCGGCTACTACAAGGTGATGCTCGACGATTCTGACATCGAGGTCGAACTCACAGCCACAAACCGTACCGGCATGCACCGCTACACATATCCCGCCGGCACCGACACGGCCTATGTGAAAATCGACCTCGGCTACGGCATCGGCTGGGACAGCCCTGTCGAATCGTCTCTTGCGATGGTCAACGACAGCACCGTATCGGGCTACCGCCGTTCCACCGGCTGGGCCAACGACCAGCACATCTACTTCACAACCGTTTTCTCGCGTCCCATCATAAAATTCACGTGCGACTCCAGTACCGCCGGCACCACGGCTGTGCTTGCTTTCGCACCTGAAAATCAACCTCTCACAGCTCAGACCGGTATATCGGCTGTAAGTGCCGCCAATTCGAAGGAGAATCTCGATGCCGAAAGAGGCAATTTCGACCGCATAGCCGAAAATGCCGATAAGGAATGGAACCGTCAGCTCGGTAAAATAAAGGTACAGGGCGACGACAACAGCGACATGCGCAAATTCTATACCGCGCTCTACCACACCATGTTCGCTCCGGCGACATTCAGCGATGTCAACGGCGACTACCGCGGCTCCGACGGAAAGGTGTACAACACCGGCGGCAAATTCACCGACTACACCATATTCTCGCTCTGGGACACCTACCGCGCCGCCCATCCGCTGTCTACACTCATCCACTCCGACATACAGCCCGACTATGCCGCCACTTTCCTCAACATATACCGTCAGCAGGGCAAACTCCCCGTATGGCATCTGCACGGCAACGAAACCGACTGCATGGTCGGCAACCCCGGTGTTATCGTTCTCGGCGATCTGTTCCTCAAAGGATTCGTCGAAGACTCTATCGGAGCCCTTGAGGCCATGAAGGCATCGTGCATGGTCGACGGACGGTCGATCGGAGCGCTCAAAAAATACGGCTACGTGCCCTTCGATGCCCCCGACTGCGGCGAGAGCGTGGCCAAAGGTCTCGAGTATGCCATTGCCGACAATGCGGTGTCCAAAGTGGCCGCAGCGCTCGGCCAGAGCGATGACGAGCAGTATTTCGGCGACCGCGGACGGTCCTACCGGTGCTACTTCGACTCTACGCTGAACTTCATGCGCGGCAAGTCGATGGCAGGCGAATTCCGCGACGAGACATACAATCCTTTCGCCACCACACACCGCGCCGACGACTACTGCGAAGGCAACGGATGGCAATATGTATGGCTCGTGCCCCACGATCCGCACGGCCTCATAGGTCTTTTCGGCTCCGACGCAGCATTCACTGCCAAACTCGACTCCCTGTTCACTGTCGACAGCAGCCTCGAGGGTAATGCCTCGCCCGACATCAGCGGCCTCATAGGCCAGTACGCGCACGGCAACGAACCGGGGCACCACACCGTCTATCTCTACAGCTATGCCGGTCAGCCGGCCAAGGCGGCTCCCCTGCTCCGCAAGATCATGAAGGAACTTTACAACGACGATATGGCCGGCCTGTGCGGCAACGAGGACGTCGGCCAGATGTCGGCATGGTTCGTGCTCTCCTCGATGGGCATATATCAGGTAGAGCCTGCAGGCGGCAAATATGTGTTCGGCACCCCGCTTTTCGACTCCGCCACAATAGATGTAGGCAACGGACGCACATTCACCATTGAGGCCCACGGCAATTCCGACAGCAACATCTACATTCAGTCGGCGCGTCTCAACGGCAAGCCCTACGACAAATCGTACATAGATTACAGCGACATCGCCGCCGGCGGCCTCCTCGAATTCGAGATGGGAGCCGAACCGTCGGCCGACTTCGGAACCTCGCCCGATGCACGACCCTAAGCGGATATCCCCTATAGCATGGATCCCCACGGCATATTTTGCCATGGGGCTTCCGTTTGTAGCCATATCGCTGGCTGCTGTCATAATGCTGTCCGACCTCGGCATCGACGAGGCCCGGATCACCTTCTGGACATCGCTACTCTTGCTGCCCTACACCATCAAACCGCTGTGGAGCCCTCTCCTGGAACTCTATTTTACCAAGAAGGCATTCGCTCTGGGCTGCCAGATGCTGACGGCCATATGTTTCGGCCTCATGGCCTTTCTGCTGCCGGTACCGGGCTTCTTCGCGTACACCATAGCGCTGATGGCTGTGATAGCATTCTGTGGCGCCACCAACGACATAGCCACCGACGGTATCTACCTCACGACCATCGACAAGACAACCCAGGCCCGCTACATAGGCTGGCAGGGCGCGTTCTACAATCTCGCCAAAGTGCTTGTCAACGGCGGCCTGGTGTATCTGTCGGGCATGCTCATACGCCACTTCGAGGCCACCTCGCCGCATCGTGCCGCCGTATATGCATGGATGATTATAATGGGCATCATCGCAGCCACCATGCTCGGCGTGCAGATATACCATTATTTCTTCCTGCCCACGGGCTCGGCCAACGAAGAATCGCCCCGCGATTTCCGCAGCGCCATGGTGTCGCTATTCGATGTATTCCGCGATTTCTTCACCAAGCGCCATATATGGCTCTATATCGTCTTCATAGTCTGCTACCGCCTCACCGAAGGCTTTGCCATCAAGATGGTGCCGCTGTTCCTCAAGGCGCCGGTCGAGGCCGGAGGGCTCGGCCTGTCCAACGAGTCGATAGGCCTCATCTACGGCACTTTCGGCACGGTGGCGTTCATCGCCGGTTCGATAGCGGGCGGCTACTTCATAGCGCATTTCACCCTGAGGAAAACTATTTTTTCGCTTGTGTGCATATTCAACATTCCATTTGCCATCTATGTGGCCATGGCCCGTTTTCAACCCGACAGTCTGCTGCCGGTCGGCGCGGGCCTGGTGACCGAGTATTTCTGCTACGGATTCGGCTTCGTGGGCCTCACCCTGTTCATGATGCAGCAGGTGGCACCCGGACGACACCCCATGGCACACTACGCATTCGCATCGGGCATCATGAATCTCGGCTTCATGCTTCCGGGCATGATCAGCGGATATGTGTATCAGCATGTAGGCTACGAAACTTTTTTCATGATAGCGCTCGCCATGTCGCTGCCATCGTTTATTCTGGCGGCGACAATGCCTTTCACCCATAAATAATATATGACAACTAAATAATATATGACAACCGACAATATGCCCTGGGAAGAACGGCCGGCAGGCTCATCCGATCTGCTGTGGCGCTTCTCGCGCAATCCCATAATCGACCGCTATGCCATCCCCTGCTCCAACAGCATATTCAACAGCGCCGTAGTGCCGTTCGGCGACGGTTTCGCCGGTGTTTTCCGCTGCGACAACAAAGCCGTGCAGATGAATATCTTCGCCGGCTTCAGCAAAAACGGCATCGACTGGACCATAGAGCACGAACCCATAAAATTCATGCCGGGCAACACCGACATGATCGATTCCGACTATAAATACGACCCGCGTGTGGCATGGATCGACGACCGCTACTGGATTACCTGGTGCAACGGTTACAACGGCCCGACTATCGGTATAGGCTATACCTTCGATTTCAAGGAGTTCTATCAGTGCGAGAACGCATTCCTGCCCTTCAACCGCAACGGCGTGCTCTTCCCTCAGAAAATCGGCGGCCGCTTCGCAATGCTCAGCCGCCCCAGCGACAACGGCCACACACCTTTCGGCGACATCTTCATCAGCTACAGCCCCGATATGAAATACTGGGGCGAGCACCGCTGTGTGATGAAAGTGACGCCTTTCGAGGAAAGTGCCTGGCAGTGCCTCAAGATAGGCGCCGGTTCGGTACCCTTCCTCACCGACGAAGGCTGGCTCATGTTCTACCACGGCGTTATCCGCACCTGCAACGGCTACCGCTATTCGCTCGGCGCCGTGCACCTCGACCGCGACGACCCCTCGAAGGTGCTCTACCGCTCTCGCGACTATCTGCTGGCACCGGCCGCGCCTTATGAGCTCGCAGGCGATGTGCCCAATGTGGTGTTCCCGTGCGCCGCGCTGACCGACGGCCGCCGCGTGGCCATATACTACGGAGCCGCCGACACAACCGTGTGCATGGCATTCGGCTATGTCGGCGAAATCGTCGAGTGGCTCAAGAGTCAGATGTCTTCGAATATTATCATATAGGAAGCGTCGAAGGTAGTGCCGGGTGCGAGGATGTTGGTGTACTCGCGCTCGGCGAAGTCGCCTTCGAAACCGGCGCGGTCGCAGCGGCCCCACCACGGCTCCACACACATGAACGGAGCCGACGCCGACGGCGACCACAGGCCCACCAGAGGAGCGTTGAAGAACAGCGACAGATAGGGGCGGCGCTCCTTGTCGAGAAGCGACACACGGCGCACCTGGCTGTCGGCCAAAATGAGGGCGTTGTGCTCGAATGTCGTGGCTGTAAGAGGCAGCATATGCTCACTGTCGAGTTCTACTGAGACTTCCTTGTCGCCAACACACCCTTTTTCGGCTATACGCTGTGTCACCAGTTCGCGCCTGTCGAAAAGCACATAGGCGTGCACAGCGTCGGCAGGATTGAACTCCGGATAGTTGAATGCCGGGTGGGCTCCGATATGGAAGGGCATCTGCCGTTCGTCGAGATTGGTAACGCGCCACATCACCGTCAGGCGCTCGCCCTGCAGGCGGTAGCCTATATCGAGGCGGAAACGGCGGGGATAAAGCGCGAGAGTGCTGTCATCGGCCTCGAGGCGGAACCATGCCTCGTCCTCGGGACAGTCTTCGAGCACCTCGAATTCGCGGTCGCGTGCAAAGCCGTGCTGCCCGAGGGCATATTCCTTGCTGTCGAGTCGGTAGTGGCCGTTCCACACCGAGCCTACCAACGGGAAAAGCACCGGCGAGCGGCGTCCCCAGTAGGTTTTGTCGCCGTGCCACAGATAGTTATAGTGGGTCAGATTGTTAGTTATGCTCTGGAGCTCAGCTCCGAACGAGTCTATTTCGACCGTCAGTAAGTCGTTCTTAAGCGTCTGTTTCATAATACGTTCCTTCTATTCCTGTTCCATGATTGCTTCAACGAAATCACGGGGCAAAACTATGTTCGATATTCCGAGGGCATTGCGGAAAAGCGGAGCAATCTGCCGCACTTTAAAACCGGCGATTCCGCAGCCTATGCGTGTGACATAGAATTTAAGCTCGGGATGAGCTTGGGCAAACGCGATGAATTCATCGACATACGGTTTGATTTCAGCGACACCGCCGTGCATTGTCGGGATGCCGTACGACTGCCCCTGCAGCCCCACGCCCTGTCCCCACACAGCCCCGAATTTCCGATAGGCGGCAAGCGCCGCACCGCCGCCGTGCGAGCCCGAGAGATTACTGCCGAAAACGAATATTTCGCCGGGCTTCAACGATGTTATATTTTCAGGAGTATATTCCATGACGTTTTTTTATTAAAGTTTCGCAAGTTTTCTAACATCCGTTCTAACTCTCAGTAAATCACCTGTTAGTTTTATACTGATTGTACTAAATCAGTACTATATAACACTACTGTCCACTAAAAATGGACGTGGTTAAAAATTAAATAAATTCGGTTCA
>URMS01000019.1 GCA_900548975.1 uncultured Porphyromonadaceae bacterium | reverse complement strand
TAAAAGGCAACGCAGTAGCCACCGACGCCTTCGGTAACTTCAAGATCCGGGTACGCCCGGGCGCAACCCTCGAATTCAGCTACGTAGGCTACAAGACAGTTCTTGTCAAAGCCTCCAATGGCATGACCGTATATCTCGAGCCGACAACCGAGCAGCTCAACGAACTGGTGGCCATCGGCTATGGTTCACAGAAGCGCGCCAACCTCACCGGCGCCGTGTCGACTGTCGACGTATCGCGCACCATGGAATCGCGTCCTCAGCAGGATGTGATGAAAGCCCTTCAGGGCGCTGTGCCCGGTCTGACTATTCTTAATAATACAGGTAATATCAACGGAACTCCTGTGGTTCAGCTCCGCGGTGTCGGCACTCTTTCGGCTACAGCGTCGCCTCTGTATGTAGTCGATGGTGTAGCTATGGACGATATTTCCTATCTTAACCCTGAGGATATCAAAGAGATCTCGGTTCTCAAGGATGCTTCGTCATCGTCGATCTACGGTGCGCGCGCTGCTTTCGGTGTGATCCTTATCACAACCAAAAGCGGTCAGAAGACCGACAAGATCCAGATCAAATACTCCAACAACTTCGGCTGGAGCCAGGCTGCCGTTATTCCTGGTATTCACCGCAACGTCGAGCAGCTCGAAGCTTCTCTCGAGGCCGCCAAAATGACAGGCGCTGAAAACGGCGAATTCTTCGGTATCTATTATACCGATATACTGCCATATGCCCGTAAATGGCGTGAGCAGAACAGCGGTCCTATCAAAGATTACCGTGAGGCCCGTCTGTATCAGGACGAAAACAATGTCGGTGACTACTATCTGAATGCACAGGGTACAGGCTATATACCTTATGGTGACTACGATATCAATAGTATCTACCTCAATAATGCCGCTCCGAGCAATCAGCATAATGTAAGCCTCACCGGTACTACCGGCCGTGCTACATTCAACGCTGCTTTCGGCTATGCAAAGCGACAGAGCCTTGTTAATTTCAACCCGGATCAGGTTGCACGCTACAATGCAAAACTTGACCTTACCGTCGATTTCGCCAAATGGCTGCAGGCCGGTGCCCGCTTCAGCTATAGTCAGCGTAACACCGAAAGCCGCAACGTTGGTTCCAACGTATGGGGTACTATCTGGCGCTTCCCGGGCTATCTGCAGATGCTCGGCTACCGCTACGATGAAAATGGCGATGCCTACGATTTTAACAATGAAATCGCATATCTCCGCGGTTCTGCTCCTATCCCTGTTGTAAATCAGTACAGCCGTATGCAGGCGTGGGCTAAGGCTACCATCATCCCCGGCCTCACACTTAATGCCGACTTCACATACACACTGTTCAACAATAACTGCGAATACGCATATCTGCCGTTCCGACGCTGGAACAGCTGGGGCCGTAACCTTTCGTCGCTCACTTATGGTGTGACACCAGCCAACTCCACTTCGACAAAAGACAACACACATAATACCCGTTGGTCGATGAACGTCTACGGTACTTATGATTTCACTGTTGCCAAAGATCATAACATCAAGGTGATGCTGGGTTCTAATGTCGAACAGGACCGTTCGAGCTACTTCATGGCCCGCACCCGTGTGCCCCTTGACTTCGATCTTCCTGCAATGAACCTCTACACTGGCGACCTCGTGGCTCCCTCGAGCAGCGACTCGCACTGGGCTACCGCCGGTTTCTTCGGCCGTTTCAACTACGACTACAAGGGTAAATACCTTCTGGAATATAATGGCCGCTACGATGGTTCGTCGAAATTCCCCGCAAACGACCAGTGGGCATTCTTCCAGTCCGGTTCTATTGGTTGGCGCTTCTCTGAAGAAGAATTCTTCAAACCCATCAGCAATATCTGGAGCAACGGTAAGCTTCGTGCATCGTACGGTGAGATCGGTAACCAGGCCGTTGGTAACAATCGCTTCATCTCTACTATCTCTGCCCGCAACATCGATTATCTCAACCACTCGACAGGCGTGCTTATGAACGCCTCCACGATGCCCGCTCTCGTATCGGCATCCCTTACATGGGAACGTATCCGCACCACCGATATCGGTCTTGACTTCGGTTTCTTCAATAATCAGCTCAGCGGCAGCTTCGACTGGTTCCAGCGCGAAACCCTCGATATGCTCGCTCCCGGTGTAACACTCCCCGCAGTCCTCGGTGCTTCCGCTCCCTACACCAATCAGGGTGCTCTCCGCACACGCGGCTGGGAACTTTCTCTTAACTGGAACCGTTCCTTCGGTGATTTTGATGTTTACGCTACATTCAACATCAGCGACTCCAAAACGACTGTCACCAAGTGGAATAATATCACCAACTCGCTCAGCGCAAACTATTCGGGTGCTGAATACGGTGCTATCTGGGGCTTCGAGACCGACCGTTACTTCACTAAAGACGACTTCCAGACCGATGCTAACGGCAATCTGCTCAAAGATGCCAGCGGCCGCTTCCTCTTCAAAGAAGGTATAGCCGACCAGCACGGACTTGAGACCGGTAACTTCCACTACGGCCCCGGTGACGTCAAGTATAAAGACCTTGATGGCAGCGGTACTATCGATGGCGGCAGCGGTACTCTCGAAGACCATGGCGACGTCAAGAAAATCGGTAACACTCTGCCTCGCTACGAATATGGTTTCCATCTCGGCGGCGCATGGAAAGGCATTGACCTCGACATCTTCTGTCAGGGTGTAGGCAAGCGCGATATGTGGACCGTTTCTTCGATGGTTATCCCCTTCACTCAGGCTCCGAACGACATCTACTACAAAGGCATGGAATCGCACAACTCTGTGATTTTCGATGATCAGTGGAACATTGTCGACTATGTTGTCGACCAGTCGAACAAATATCCCCGTCTGTGGCCGAACAACTACGGTTCGAACAACGTGCCCGGTATTGGTGGCGGTCAGAACAACTACCTGCCGCAGACCCGCTACCTGCAGGACATCAGCTATCTCCGTGTAAAGAATATCACCGTAGGCTACACTCTGCCGGTAGACTGGACTACTAAAGCATACATCCAGCGTGCCCGCATATACTTCAGTGGTGAAAACCTCTTCTTCCTCCACCGAGGCAACAAGGGTACTGGCTTTGACCCCGAAATCGTAACAACCGAATGGTCCGGCGCCAACACCGTGGGCCGTGCAAACCCCATACAGCGCACATTCTCCTTCGGTATCCAGGTAACCCTTTAACGATTAAAAACGTCTGAAAATGAAAAAATCAATTATTATATCTGCTTTGGCGATAGCTGCTATGGGAATGTCTTCCTGCGATGACTTCCTCAACGACAACCGCTATCCTCTCGACCAGCAGACCAATAACCCAAGTTATTGGAATAACGAATCGAACGTGCAGAAGCAGTGCGACAATCTCTATCTCCAGTTCGACGGCTATGCAACAAGCGAATTCTACTTTGCAACACGAAGCGACAATAACGCTTCCGGTACCGGAGGTGCTTACGTCAATTGGGTGAATGTGAATGTTCCCAGTTCATCCTCAAACTGGAACAGCCCCTATACTGTTATCCGTCAGTGCAACTATATAATCAATAATGTGCCGACATCGACTCTGACAGAGTCGGCCAAGGCCAAGTATGTAGGTATCGCACGCATGATGCGCGCCATGCAGTATTATCTGTTGGTTCGCCGTTATGGCGATGTACAGTATGTCGACACTCCCATCGAACCTACCGACAATGAGGCTATCTATCAGCCCCGTCAGGATCGCGATGTCATTATGGACAAAGTGTACGAAGATCTCGACTATGCCTGCAAGAACATCGGTTCCGGCTCCAAGACAACATGGAGTTCTGATCTTGCTAACGCCATGACTGCCGAAATCTGTCTCTACGAGGGTACCTACTGCAAATATCGTACTCTTGAGGAGAACTATAAGGCAGCCGATGCCGCCCGTGCCGAAAAGTTCCTCGGTTATGCAGCAGCCGCAGCAAAGGCCGTGATGGATAAGAACTATTCGCTCAACGCTTCCTATATAGGCAACTACAACTCGGTATCGCTCGAAAGCAACCCCGAAATGATTTTCTACAAGGAGTATAAACAGGCAGTTCTTACTCACTCCCAGATCCAGTACATTGTTCGCACAACCCTTATCGCGGGTATGAGCAAGGACGCATTCGACAGCTACCTCTTCAAGGATGGTCTGCCTCTTGCAAAAACCACATGCAATAAGAATGATGCCGGCTATGTGAAGAAAGGTATCGTGGATGGTGTAGGATCTACTGCTATTGTTGGTGATATGCTTTATATTGGTGATCTCCTTGCCGAGCGAGACCAGCGCCTCTATCAGACCATCGATACTTGCCTTGGCTACGGTTCCACTCCGACTCCCGAAGCACCCGACGCTGGTATGACTTGGGCACGCTATGGCTCAGACCGACTTGCTTCCAGCACCGGTTATCTCACCCGCAAGTTCGACAACCCCGAAGCCATCGACTGGCAGTATCGTCAGGCCGGCAACTATACTTGCGCTCCCATCTACTGGCTGTCGTACGTATATTGCATGTACGCAGAAGCCAAGGCCGAACTCGGCACTCTTACCGACGCCGATCTCGATGCATCGATCAACAAGCTTTATGCCCGCGCCGGTCTGCCTAACCAGACAGTCGCTTCGCTTAAGGCTATCGAAGACCCCGCCAACAACATGGGCGTTAACAGCCTTATATGGGAGGTACGTCGCTGCCGCCGCTGCGAGCTTATGTTCGACCGCGACTTCCGCTACTGGGATCTCGTTCGCTGGCATCAGCTCGATAAGTACGATACAACCAAGTATCCCAACATCCGTCTCGGCGCTAACATCAAGAACGGTACCGCTCCCTACCAGTATATGGAAGGCGACTATATGAAGGCTACTCCGAGCAACGACCGTATCTTCGAGCCTCGTCAGTACCTCTATCCTATTCCCACCCAGCAGATCACTCTTACAGAAGGCGCTATCGAACAGCAGCCTCTCTGGAAATAATCTCTGAAACCCTATAATGGCAAAAGGCACGTCGAGGCGTGCCTTTTGTTTTGAAATGCTATGAGAACAGTTTATTTATCATTCTTTTGTGCCCTTCCCTTAGCTTGCAGCGCGGGGCTGGTGAGCGGCACGGTCACTGCCGACGGGCGGGGGCTTGCCGGCGTGCCGGTGTCCGACGGATATGAGATTGTGTATACCGGTGCCGACGGGCGCTACAGCCTTGAGACCGACAAGACCCTCGGGCTCCTGTTCGTGAGCACGCCGTCGGGCTACGAGCCGGCCACATGCCACGGCAACCGCCCCGACTTCTGGCGTCTGCTTACCACGCCGCCCGACGAGCCCGAGACCGTCGATTTCGTCCTCCGGCCGACCGATGACAGCCGATTCGCATTCGTGGCCATGGCCGACAACCAGATCAGCAACCGCCATGGCGAGGTCAACTGTTTCGTCAACACCACCGTGCCCGATGTTAACGCCACCGTCGACTCGCTCCGCACCGCCGGTCTCGATCCCTTCGTAATCCTGCTTGGCGACCAGGCACACGACTGCTACTGGAAGCCCAACCGCTACGGCCTGCCGCAGGCCTACAGCGACATCGAGCGCATCGACGCCCGCGTATATAGCGTTATGGGCAATCACGACCACGACCCCACGGCGATGAACGACATCGACGCCGGAGCCGAGTGGCGCCGCTTCGTCGGGCCCGAATACTATTCGTTCGACAAAGGCGGCGTGCACTTCGTGGTGCTCGACGACGAGGAAATAGTAGACAACGGCCCCACCCTGAGCAAGGACGGCGAGTGTGTGTACAAAAACAAGGTGCGGCAGCCGCAGATGGAGTGGCTGCGCAAGGACCTGGAGCGTGTGGCGCCGTCGACACCGGTGCTGCTGGCCATCCATGCGCCCCTGCTGCCGTCGCCGGGCATGGAGGCCGAGTGGCGTCTTGTCAACGGTGCCGAACTGGCGGCTCTGCTCGCGAAATTCGATCATGTCGAGATCATATCGGGCCACACCCACATCAGCTATGCCGCCGAAAAAGGCAATCTCTACGAGACCAACTACGGCGCCGTGTGCGGCTCGTGGTGGCTCAACGCGCGCGTCGACCTCGGTAACGACAACAACCTCTGCCGAGAGGGCACTCCCTCGGGATACGCCGTGTGGAGCTATGGCGACGGTAAGTTCTCAAACTATTTCAAAGGCACAGGCTACGACCGCTCCGACGTGATGCGCATCTACGACCTCGACGCCATCGAAATCGACAACGAACAGATAGCCGCCGAGTTCGCCCCCGGCCGCAAGAAGACACACGATGTGCTGGTGAACGTGTGGGGCTACGGCCCCGGGTGGAGCGTAGAGATGTTCGAGAACGGCCGGCCCCTCGAAGTGGAGCGAGTACGATCCAAAGACCCGCTTTTCCTCCAGTCCTGTCCAGTCCCGTACCTCGCTTTGGGCAACGAGCTTATCGGCACGGTCCGTCCCGTCTTCTCGTGGCATTTCTTCAAGGCTCACCCACGTCGACGAAACACCGACATAACCGTGCGCGTTACCGACCGCTACGGCCGCACATACACCCGCACCCGCCACCTCCCCAAAAAGCCCTGACAAAAGTTTTGAGTATAGACAAAACTTTTGGCGAAAATTGGGAAAGTTTTGAGTATACTGAAAACTTTTTCGGGGAGGGTGATTGCTGAGGGGCATACAAAACCGGGAGAACGGTCCGCAGTCGGCGGATCATTCTCCCGGTTGAGTTTATGATATATATGAGGGAGGAGGGATCATTCGAAGGCCTCGGTGTAGTCCATGGCCATGTAGTGCTGGTAGGGATGGTCGCAGGCGGGGCAAACGTCGGGCGGGGTCATGCCCTTGTACTGGTAGCCGCATACGAGGCATTTCCATACGATGTCGTGGTCGCGTTTCCACACTGTACCGTCTTTTACCTGGCGGAGATAGTGGAGGAAGCGGCGGCGGTGCGACGCTTCGATTGTGGCGATGGCGCGGAAGTGCGATGCGATTTCGGCGAAACCTTCCTCGTCGGCGACCTTGGCGGCGTCGGTATATAGTTTCACGCCTTCGAATTCTTCTTCGCGGGCTGCAGTCTCGAGGTTTTCGGCCGTGGTGCCGATGACACCGGCGTCGACGTCGAGGGGCACCTGTACGGATCCGCCTTGAAGAAATTTGAAGAATACCTTGCCGTGACGCAGTTCGTTGGCGGCGGTTTCACGGAATATTTCTCCGATGGGGAAATAGTTTTCCTTATCGGCCTGTGAGGCGTAGAATGTATATCGTGTGTAGGCGGCCGATTCGGCCATGTAGGCGGTCACGAGGTTGCGCTCGGTTCGGGTACCTTTGATGTCTTTTGCAGTAGTAGTCATAGCAGAGAGTGTTAGATTGCTTATTTCTATTAGTCTTCTGATGAAACAAGCGGACACCCCCGAATGTTCTCTATGTATGCATAAATATAATGAGTGCCGACGGCTCGATTGGCCGCCGGCACTCGCGTTATTTTCTCCCTAAATCAGTCTTCGGAGTGATATTCGATGAGGCCGGGCATGGAGTAGCGTATTATCTTCGCTATCTCGGCGCCATAGTCGGCGGCCGCCTTGGTGAGTATGTCTTTGAACAGCACGCAGGTAGAGCCTACGAAGCATATTGGGTTTTCCTTGTAGGGATAGGCCCATATATTGCGGGTGAAGAAGCTCGTGAATGCGTCGTAGATGAGTTTGTAGACATACGAGTCGTCGGTGTGGTCGGCCAGGAATGCCGAGTAGCGCGAGAGTGCGCGGCTGGGCAGGCGCAGGGTGTAGACCTCGTCCATGAGCATGTTTGGCGTGACCTCGTATTTCTCGTAGAAGGAGCGTGCGAGGGCGGCGGGGGCGAGCCCCTTGAGCATGTCGGCAATGAATTTTTTGCCAAGATATGCGCCGGAGCCTTCATCGCCGAGGATAAATCCGAGCGGGGCTACTGTCTTCACTATCTCCGAGCCGTCGTAGAGGCACGAGTTGGAACCGGTGCCGAGTATGCAGGCGAGGCCGGGCTGACGCACCAGCAGGCCGCGGGCGGCGCCCAGAAGGTCGCTCTGCACTGTGACCGGGGTCTTGAACTGGGCCACCAGCGACGATTCCATTATCTTGTTTTTCTCTTTCGACGAGCAGCCGGCGCCGTAGAAATACACGTGGTCCCAGCGGCGCCTGAAGAAAGCCTCCGGCAGCTCCAGACGCACCGCGTGCGATATCTCGCGGCGAGTCTGGAAGAAGGGGTTGAGGCCGGTAGTGAAGGCATGCTCGACGATTTCGGTACCGTCGACAAGGGCCCATTCGGTGCGGGTGCTGCTGCTTTCGGCTATTATTTTCATTTCTTTGCTGCGTCTATTTCTTTGAGAAGTGTCTCTACTGCCGCGCGTATCTGGGCGTCTTCGCCGGCAACGATGCCTTCGGGCGTGTTTTCGACGCGGACGTCGGGTTCGAGCTGCTGATTTTCAAGCACAGAGCCGTCGGCCAGGCGATAGCCTACCACGGGTATGCCGAAGACCATGGTGGGATCCTGCATGCGCACCCAGTTGACCGATGTCATGGTGCCGGGCACGGGCATGCCCACGGTCTTGCCCAGGCCGCGGTGGCTGTAGACCCACGGTGTGCCGTGGGCGTTGGAGTAGCATGCTTCGGCCATGACCATCACCGAGGGTTTGTTCCAGCGGCGCGAGGGCATGTCGCATGTCTGCTCGCCGCGTATTTCCTGTGTGAAATATTTCTCGCCGCTGAGCAGCACCTCGATGTCTTCGTGGAGTCGGCCGCCGCCGTTCCAGCGGATGTCGATAACCACGCCTTCGCGGTCGTTGTATTTGCCCAGCAGGTCGGAGTATACCTTGCGGAAAGAATCGTCGTCCATCGACGAGATGTGCACATAGCCGAGGCGTCCGCCCGACAGGCGGTCGACATCGGCGGCGCGCTGTTTCACCCAGCGGTCGTACATCAGGGCGTTGTGGCGTCCGGAGCTTACGGGGCGCACCACTATGTCGGTGGTTTTGCCGTCGGTACCGGTGACGGTAACGAGAGTGCGCTTGCCGGCGGCATCGGCCAGAAGACGGTCGACGGGCATTTCGGTGGTGATGGCCGTGCCGTTTATTTTCTCTATTACGGCTCCGGGAGCAATGGCCTCGCCGAGGTTGTAGAGCGGGCCGCGCTCGAGGATTTCGGCTATGCGCATGCCCTTGCCGGTGTATGCCAGGTCGTAGAGCACGCCCAGGCTTGCGGTGCGCTCCGATACTTTGGCCGAGGGCGCGCCCTGGTAGCGGCCGCCGGTGTGGCTCACGTTGAGCTCGCCGAGGATTTCGCTCAGGAGTTCGGCAAAGTCGTAGTTGTTGTTGATATGGGGCAGGAACTTGCGGTAGTGGGCCGTCATTGCGGGCCAGTCGACACCGTGCATATCCTTGGTATAGAAGCGCTCGGCTTCCTCGCGGGCCATGTAGTCGAACATAAATGCACGTTCGGCGGCGGGGTCGAGCACCTTGTCGACACTGTAGGATATCGGTTTGATCGTCTCGCCGAATTTATTGAGCGAGTTGCCGAAGAGGAATATGGTCTTGCCGTCGGCCGAAATGTCGAACGAAGCCGATTCGGGGTGCTTGCGCTTCATGCTGAGGTTCTTTTTCTCGAGGTCGTAGTCCCAGATGAAAGTGCCTTCGTCGGCTCCCGATATGAAGTAGAGGTGTTTGCCGTCGGAGTCGACGATCTGGTCGCGCAGGTCGGTCGACATGGGTGTCACGCGCACCTGGCGGTCGGCGAGACCGTCGTATTCCACGTTGATTATGGTGTCGGTCTTTTCTTTTTTACCGCCGTTTTTGAGCAGTTCCTTCTCTTCCTTGGGCAGCATGTAGCGGTCGTAGGCGTCGCGGTTCATGAATACGAAGAACACGTCCATCTGCGAGCCCCATGAGGCATGGTTGCGCATGCCGAGGCGCTCCGATGCGAATGCGATAGCGTCGCCGCCCATTATCCACTTGGGTTCGGCGTCGAAGTATCCGCTGTTGGTTATGTTTGTGAGCTTGCCGTCGGCCACGTTGATTATGGCCACGTCGGAGTAGGGGTCGTGCTTGCGGTCGATGATTTCGAGGGCTATCCAGCGCGAGTCGGGCGACCATGTGTAGTAGAATCGGCCGTTGCGGTGGCGGTGTGTGGAGCCGTCGGTGAGTTCGGTCACTTTCTTGCTCTTGAGGTCCATCACGGCGAGCTTGTTGCGGTCGAGGATAAAGGCGAGTTTCTTGCCGTCGGGCGACAGCTGTGCGGCGGTGCGTTCGTGTCCGTCGGCCTTGAATACGGGCTGTTCGTCGATTACGGTGGCGTGTGCCAGGTCGGGTTCTTCGCCGGCGCGGGCTATTGTGGCGCGGTAGATGTTGGCTTTGCCGTCGCGCTCCGAGGTGTAGTAGAGGGTGCTGTCGTTGCCCCACGAGAGATCGGATTCGGCTTCGGGGGTGTCGGATATCTGCTTTGTGGTGGAGTATTCGACCGGAGTGACGAATACATCGCCGCGGTAGAGGAATGCCACCAGTTTGCCGTTGGGCGAGCCTGCTGCTGCTGTAGCGCCGCGGCTGCCGCCGATGGAGCGGAGTTCGTCGGCGAAGTCGCCTTTGATGTTTATTTTGGTCTTGACGGGCTTGGATGCGCCTTTGGCGAGGGTGTAGATCTCGCCGTCGTAGGTAAATGCCATGGTGCCGTCGTTGGCGCGCGACAGGAAGCGCACCGGGTGAGTCTTGAAATCGGTCACCTGCCGGGCCTGCGAGTAGTCGCCTTTTTCGGCACGGTACACGTTGAGGCTCTTCGAGGGAGCGCGCTCGCTCAGGAAGTAGATGGCGTCGCCGGCATCGACGGGGCTGAGGTCTTCGCCTGCGCGGTCGACGAGGCGCTCGTGCTTGCCGGTGGCCGGAGTGTAGCGCCAGATGTCGCGTGTCACACTCGAGGTGTGGTGCTTGCGCCATACATCCTCGAAGCCTTTCACATCTTCATATACGAAGCTTTTGCCGTCGGGCGCCCACGAGAGGTTGCGGGCCGGTGTGGCCAGATACTGGCGGGACGCACCGCCGGTCACTGGCACGGCATAGAGCTCTGTGAGGCGCGCGGTAGGGAACTGGGCGCTTGTGGCGGGATCCTGGATTGCGGCGGAGTAGAGCACTTCCTTGCCGTCGGGGGTGAATGCTTCGGGTGTCTCGGCGGCCGAATTGAATGTGAGTCGCTTCCATGTCTCGGACGAGCCGTCGGCTGCCACGGTGAAGATGTCGAAATTGCCGTAGCGGTCCGAGGCGAAGGCTATGGTCTTGCCGTCGGGGCTCCAGACAGGCACCTGCTCGTACGACGGCTGCGAAGTGAGGCGTGTCGCCTCGCCGCCTGCCGCGGGCACGGTGAATATATCGCCCTTGTAAGTGAAGGCGATACGCGAGCCGTCGGGTGATATTTTGACGTCGCGCAGCCACAGCGGAGCATCTGTGGCGCCTGCCGATAATGTTGCGGCGGCAAAGGCCGCAAATAGTATTTTTTTCATATTGCGCAATGATGTGTATTCGGTTTATCACCGCAAATATACAAAAAAGATACAAAAAACGCCCGGCAGCAGTGTCGGACGCTCAGATAAATTGTTGAAACAATGTTGTTTTTCTCACAGGGGCGACTTGAGGCCCCGGAACGGTGGCGGGTTAGCACCACTTGTTCATGTCGGGCGAGTAAAGTGAAGAGCTCGCTTTGCAATACCATACTAAGGCTTTCTTAACGAATTTAAGCATAGCACATCTGGATTAGTAAAACAATCTTTATTTTGGTTACTTATTTCGGAGGCCTCTGCTGCGTGGCCTCATTCCTAAAACGCCGCAAAATTATAAAAAGTTTTTCAAATATGCTCAAAAATTATGTTATAAAACATATTTTTTCGAAATGTCGCGGATACCCGTCTTTTATATCCGATGTGTAAATTGCAGATATACAGCGAATAACTTGAACGGTGACGAGGAATTCGGTCAATGGTCCGTTTTTTTTGACTATATTTGCGATACTCTGTGCTGAACCGGACCATAAGATTTTAACAGATGTTGTAGAACTCGCTGTCGGCAAGCGACGTTTGCCATAATGGTGCCGTTGACACAACAAGATCGGAATATATTTAATGAATTTATAATACAGGAACCATGAATATAGATCTTTCCAAAATAAAATCTCCCGCCGATATCAAGGGAATGGACATGGACAGCCTCGAACTTCTCTGCGAAGAACTCCGTGCTGTCCTCATAAAGAAACTTGCGGTGCATGGCGGCCATGTGGGCCCGAATCTTGGCGTTGTCGAGGCCACGGTGGCGCTGCACTATGTGTTCGACGCGCCTAAGGACGAGATAGTGTTCGATGTATCGCATCAGACCTATGTGCACAAGATGCTCACCGGCCGTATCGGCGCCTTCCTCGACCCGGCACGCTACGACGAGGTGACCGGATTCACGTCGCCCCACGAGAGCGATTACGACCTCTTCGAGATCGGCCACACCTCTACATCGATATCTCTCGCCACCGGTCTGGCCAAGGCACGCGACCTCCGTGGCGGAACGCAGAATGTGGTGGCCTTTATCGGCGATGCTTCGCTTGGTGGCGGTATGGCTCTCGAGGCCCTGAACTATGCCCCGACCTTGGGGAGCAATTTTATTCTCATCGTCAACGACAACCAGATGTCGATTGCCGAGAACCATGGCGAACTGTATACTCACCTTGCCCGTCTGCGCCAGAGCAACGGCGAGTCGCCCGACAATATATTCAAGGCGCTCGGCTACAAGTATATCTATGTGGCCGAAGGCAATGACATGCGGCATCTTGTCAGGGCGTTCAGCGAAGCGAAGGACTCGGACTGCGCCATTGTCGTGCATATCAACACCATGAAGGGCATGGGGCTGCCCGTAGCCGAGGTGAGCAAGGAAAAATTCCATTTCTCCGGGCCGTTCGACCCCAAAAGCGGCGAACCGCTCGGCCGCGGAGAGGGCTACGGCGATCTGTTCGCACGCCGTATGCTCGAAATAATGGAGCGCGACCGCAACGTCGTCGCCCTTACAGCCGGCACACCCGGTGCAGTCGGTTTCGGCCCCGAGCGTCGTGCGGCCGCCGGCGCCCGGTTCATAGATGTCGGCATCGCCGAGCAGGATTGTGTGACTATGGCGGCCGGCCTTGCCAAAAGCGGCGTACGGCCTGTGATGGGTGTCGTATCGACTTTCCTGCAGCGTGCCTACGATCAGCTTAGCCACGATGTGGCCATCAACGGTCTTCCCGCTGTGTTCGTCGATTTCTATGCCGGTGTCTATGGCATGAACGATGTGACGCATCTCGGATTGTTCGATGTGGCGATGGTCTCGAACATCCCGTGCATCGTGATGCTTTCGGCCACTAACGCCGAGGAATATCTCGCCATGATCGACATGGCCGTCGGGCAGACGGAGCATCCGATAGTCATTCGCACTCCGGGAGGACGCATCAGGCATTCGTCGAGGCCTGTGAATACCGATTTTCTCCGCTATGAGGTAGTGGAGCAGGGCGAAGGCGTGGCCATCATCGCCGAAGGTCCCATGCTGGAAAATGCTCTTGAGGCCGCCGCGATACTTCGCGAAAAGGGAGTCCGACCCACAGTGATCAATCCCCGCGTTCTCTCCTCGGTCGATGAAGAATGTCTGGACTCACTCCTGGGCTATCGGAAAGTGATAACTGTCGACGACGGCATCATCGACGGCGGTTTCGGCCAGAAAGTGGCTGCCTATCTGTCGCCGAAAGGTGTAAAGGTGCATTGTCTGGGCCTGAAAAAAGAATTTATGGACCGCTATAATGCTTCTGCCGTCCTGGAGGCCAACGGCATGACTCCTTCCGCCATCGCCGCCCTCGCTCTCTCCGATTGAACAGGCTCCCCGGCTGTTCAGGATGAAGCCGAAAAAAGTGGTAGTATAACAGAGTTTTGTATTTGCGGCCGACAACCGGCGCTTTGTATTTTTGCAAAAAAGCAAATATGAAAAAGGTTATACTATCGCTCGGACTGCTTCTGTCCTCACTGTTCGCTTTCGCCTCCGGCAGCGACCCCTATACCGGCACTGCAAATGTGCCATATGTGCAGCTTAACAACGGATTGCTGATGCCGCAGTTCGGTATTGGCACTTTCATGCAGCCGAACGACTCGGTATGCTGTAATTCGGTAAGCACGGTGCTGAAAGCCGGTTACCGCCATATCGATACGGCCCATGCCTACGGCGATGAGCGGGGCGTGGGCCGGGCCGTGAAAGAGAGCGGCATACCACGTGGCGAGATATGGATAACGAGCAAACTCTGGCCGTCGGAATATGGCGAAGGAATCACTCTGAGTGCTATCGACAGAATGCTGGAGCGTCTCGGCACCGATTATATCGACCTCCTGTACGTGCATCAGCCCGTGGGCGATTTTGTCGGCGCATGGAAAGATATGGAGAAAGCCGTGGCCATGGGCAAGGTGCGCGCGCTCGGCATAAGTAATTTCGATGCCTCCGACGAGGTGTTTCAGCAGATAATGAAGGAGTCGAAGGTAAAACCGGCCGTGCTGCAGATAGAGTGCCATCCCTATGCGCAGCGCCTCGACATGAGGGAGAAGGTGAAGCCATACGGCATCCATGTTACTTCGTGGTTCCCGCTCGGTGGCGCCATGAGCCGCGGTGCACTGCTGCGCGACCCCGGGATCGTGAAGATTGCCCGTGCACACGGCAAGACGCCGGCACAGATTATACTTCGCTGGCATATACAGGAGGGCCTGTCGGCTATCCCCGGCGCCACCAATCCCGATTATATCAACGAGAATATAGAGATATTCGACTTCGAACTTACCGATGCCGAAATGCAGGCTATGCGTGCGCTCAACAAGGAGCAGCGTTTTTTCAACATGACTCTGCCCGAAGTCGAGAACATGGTGAAAAACTATCCTCTCGCCGACTGACGCGAATCTCTTGGCCTGGCGAGTCAGGTCGACACATCTTAAAAATGAAACAACCCGGCACGGAAGTGTCGGGTTGTTTCGTGGTCCTGTCCTTGGCGGACGGGACGTTGTGCGTTTGTCGCCTTATGCGTTTTTCACCTTTTCAACGACTGCGGCGAAAGCCTGCGGGTTGTTGAGGGCGAGGTCGGCGAGGACTTTGCGGTTGATTTCGATACCGCTCTTGTGGATAAGGCCCATGAGCTTGGAGTAGCTCAGGTCGTGAAGGCGTGCGGCAGCGTTGATACGCTGGATCCAGATGGCACGCATGTTGCCTTTCTTGTCCTTGCGGTCGCGATAGGCGTATGTAAGACCTTTTTCCCAGGTGTTTTTAGCGACGGTCCATACATTGCGGCGGCAGCCGAAGTAGCCACGGGTAAGTTTGAGGATTTTCTTGCGACGTGCGCGCGATGCAACGTGGTTGACTGATCTTGGCATTGTTTCAGATGATTTTTTGAACGTCAGCGTCCGCTGTCTGTGCGGTGCTTAAGGCTGAGCATTCGGTTAATAATGAATTATAAAATCACGAATTAAGCTGTCGTAGTGATTGCTGATCGAGAGAAAGCCCGGGTCTTACTTAAGGCCGAGAAGAGCTTTTACGTTAGCAGCGTCAACGTGTGCTACCAGACCGGCGTGGGTGAGGTTACGTTTCTGCTTTTTGGTCTTCTTGGTCAAGATGTGGCTCTTGAAAGCGTGTTTTCTCTTGATTTTTCCTGATCCGGTAAGGGCGAACCTCTTTTTGGCACCGGAGTTAGTCTTAATCTTGGGCATTTGTTTGTCTGTTAATGTAGTTAATTCGAGTTGTATAATTTTGCGCCAACCCGTGGCGCCGAATCATTTCTTTTTGGGCGAGATCATTATGATCATTCGCTTGCCTTCGAGCAGAGGCATCTGCTCGACCTTGCCGTAGTTCTCGAGGTCGTTGGCGAAGCGGAGGAGGAGAACCTCGCCCTGTTCCTTGAAGAGGATGGAGCGGCCTTTGAAGAACACGTAGGCTTTCACCTTGGCGCCTTCCTGGAGGAAGCCGATGGCATGCTTGAGCTTGAAGTTGTAGTCGTGATCGTCGGTCTGGGGACCGAAACGGATCTCCTTCACCACCACCTTGGTCGATTTGGCCTTGATTTCCTTGGCTTTTTTCTTCTGCTGGTAGAGGTACTTCTGGTAGTCGAGCACCTTGCATACGGGGGGCTCGGCGTTGGGCGAGATTTCCACGAGGTCGAGTTCGAGCTCTTCGGCAATCTTGCGTGCTTCGTGAATGGAGTATATGCCGGGTGTGACGTTGTCGCCGACCAAGCGCACTTCGCGGGCGCGGATGTGCTCGTTGATATTGTTCGGCGCCTGTTTAACCTGGCGAGGGTCGCGGCGCTGCTGGGGCGCACGAGCTCCGGGAGCCGCAGGACGCGGAGCACCGGGGTTGTAGGGTGGTTTTTTCTCCATTCAGGGGATTATTGATTAATCATTTGGTTGACTTCTTCGGTCAAAAGCGCTGCAAAGTTAGCAATTTTCATCGAACCGAGGTCACCTTCGCCGGGTTTTCTTACAGAAACTTCGTCATTTTCTGCTTCTTTCTCACCGACAATGAGCATAAAGGGTATACGCTTGAGCTGGTTGTCGCGGATTTTACGGCCGAGGGTCTCGTTGCGGTCGTCGATTTCGAGGCGTATGTCGGCGGCCTCGAGTTCGGCGGCTACTTTGTGGGCGTAGTCGAGATATTTGTCGCTCACGGGGATGATCACTGCCTGCTCGGGCGCGAGCCACAGGGGGAAGCGGCCGGCGGTGTGTTCGAGCAGCACGGCCACGAAGCGTTCCATCGAGCCGAAGGGGGCGCGGTGTATCATCACAGGGCGATGCTTGGCGTTGTCGCTGCCGGTGTATTCGAGTTCGAAGCGTTCGGGCAGGTTGTAGTCGACCTGGATAGTGCCCAGCTGCCAGCGGCGGCCGATGGCGTCCTTAACCATGAAGTCGAGCTTGGGACCGTAGAAAGCGGCCTCGCCGAGTTCGGTGCGGGCGTTGATGCCTTTTTCCTTGCAGGCTTCGATGATAGCCTGCTCGGCTTTGTGCCAGTTTTCGTCGCTGCCTATGTATTTTTCCTTGTGCTGGGGGTCGCGGAGCGATATCTGTGCCTCGTAGTTTTCGAATTTGAGTGCCTTGAAGATATAGAGGATGATGTCCATCACCTTAAGGAACTCGTCTTTGATCTGGTCGGGGGCGCAGAAGATGTGGGCGTCGTCCTGCGTGAAGCCGCGCACACGCGTAAGGCCGTGGAGCTCGCCGCTCTGCTCGTAGCGGTACACGGTGCCGAATTCGGCAAGGCGCAGAGGCAGTTCGCGATAGGAGCGGGGCAGTGCACGGAATATCTCGCAGTGGTGGGGGCAATTCATGGGCTTGAGCAGGTATTCCTCGCCTTCCTCGGGTGTGTGGATGGGCTGGAAGGAGTCCTTGCCGTACTTGGCGTAGTGGCCCGAGGTTACGTAGAGCTGTTTGTTGCCGATATGCGGGGTTATTACCTGCAGGTAGCCGTAGCGTTTCTGAATCTTGCGGAGGAACTGCTCGAGGCGGTCGCGGAGAGCGGCGCCTTTGGGCAGCCACAGGGGCAGGCCTGCGCCGACGCGCTGCGAGAAAGCGAAGAGTTCCATCTCTTTGCCGAGCTTGCGGTGGTCGCGTTTCTTGGCCTCTTCAAGCAGCACGAGGTATTCGTCGAGCATCGATTTCTTGGGGAAGGTGATGCCGTAGACGCGTACGAGCTGGTTGCGCTTTTCGTCGCCGCGCCAGTAGGCGCCGGCAAGCGATGTTATCTTCACGGCCTTGATGGGCGCGGTCGAGGGGATGTGCGGACCGCGGCAGAGGTCGGTGAAGTTGCCCTGTGTGTAGGTGGTTATGTGGCCGTCCTCGAGCTCCGATATGAGCTCGCATTTGTATTCTTCGCCGCGGTCGCCGAAGAGCTTGAGAGCATCGGCCTTGGCGATGTCGGCGCGTACTATTGCCTCGTTCTTTTTGGCGAGCTCGAGCATCTTGGCTTCGATTTTGGCGAAGTAGTCGCTGGTTATCTTGTTGTCGCCGGGGTCGATGTCGTAGTAGAAACCGTTCTCGATGGCCGGACCGATGCCGAATTTCACGCCGGGATAGAGTTCCTGAAGGGCTTCGGCCAAAAGGTGTGCCGAGCTGTGCCAGAAAGCGTGCTTGCCTTCGGGGTCGTCCCACTTGAAGAGCTTGACGGAGGCGTCGGCGCCGATGGGACGTGTGAGATCCCACTCGTTGCCGTCGACACTGGCTGCGAGGACTTCGCGGGCGAGACGGGGCGATATGGATTCGGCAATCTGAAGCGGGGTGACGCCGGCTTCAAATTCCTTTACGCTATTGTCGGGAAATGTGATTTTAATCATGATTAAAAACATTAGAGGTCAGCCAATTACGTCGCAGGCGGCGTAATTGGCCTCGAAACCGTGCGCAAAGATACGAATAATCTGCCGAAAACCAAAACGTTCCGCCACATTTTTCCCCGCCTTTTTCAGCGCGATAGTGATGCGGACTCCAACGGCAAATGCAATGTTGGCAAAAATGTTTGGGAAAACTCAAGGGAGTGGCAAAATATAGTTTTGTGTGTAATTATTTGTGTCGGGCGGCGTCTAATGGGGAAAAACTTTCTGATATTTTGTGTTATGTTCTTGGGAATGCCCTGGTATTATGTTCTTTTATATATTGCGGTGGGAACCTTTCTGCTTTGGGTTTCCGACCGGATCCGGTTTCCAAAGTCGAGGGGATGGCGATATTTCATCGTCACGCTCGTCTACTCCTTTATCTGGTGGCTCGTCTACGACCACTTCCTCGCGCCGTAATAAACCTATAAAAAGATGCCGCATCGATTGGGATACGGCATCTTAAGACGTGGCCGGCCTGCTTATCGCGATGTGCGGGTGGCTGCGGCGATGTCCTGGAGGGTGAAAGAGCCTTTGATTATCACGACGGTGGCTTCGTCGCTTTCGAAGGCCTTGATTACGCATTCGTTCTTGTCCTTGCCCAGTGAGCGCATGAGGATGTCGACGGTCTCGTCATCCTCGCGCACCGACACGAGTTTTTCGTATTCCTTGCTGCTGAATACTTTCGCTTTGCTCTTCAGGATTTTTGCCTTGTCATCGTC
Source organism: uncultured Porphyromonadaceae bacterium (assembly GCA_900548975.1). GTDB lineage: Bacteria > Bacteroidota > Bacteroidia > Bacteroidales > Muribaculaceae > CAG-873. The sequence goes on along the minus strand of URMS01000019.1, from coordinate 32,385 downwards.
GGCGGTGATTACCCACAGCCCGTCGATTTTGGATGCGATGCTGTTGAAGTCCATGTTGTCCGATTCGATGTTGAGGTCTCCGGCAAGCGATATCATGGCTTTCGATACATAGACGGTGGTGATGCCGGGTATGTTCTCGCATTCCTCGAAGAATGATTCAGCTTTGGCTACGATAGCGGTAAGGCAGATGAGAAGGAGGACGGATAATTTTTTCATAACGTTTTTATAGTTTGTTTAATGTGTTTTCGGCGGTCTGTATTGTCGAGGAGGCTGTCTGTGCGCTTGTTTCTACGGCCATGCAGCCTTTTCTGACAGTTTTTGTAAGCAGGTTGAGGGCCATAAGCGTCTGTTCGCGTGCCTGCTCGGGAGTGAGTTCGGGCTCGCGGCTTCCGGAGTCGGTGAAGTGGAAGACCGAGGCCGCGGCCACGATGAGCACGGCGGCAGCCGCGGCTATGCGCCCGTAGCGCGGGCGGCGGCGCTCTATGTGTATCTCTTTTACGGCATGGCTGTCGATGGTCCTCTCTACGGCTTCACGGAGCGCGGCCGGAGCTTCGGTCTTTTCGGCGATGGCGGCGAATACCGCCCGGTCGGTGTCGAGTTCGGGGTCGGTGTCGGGCTGGGCGAAGTACTCGCGTATGAGGCGTTCTTCGTCGGAAGTCGACGAGCCGTTGTAGTATTTGACCAGCAGGCTTTTGATATATTCGGTCTGTATGTTCATTTTTCGAAGTGTTTTCTGATTGTGGCGCGTGCGCGGCATAGCAGCACGCGTATGTTGGCGGCCGAGAGGCCGGTGGCGGTTTCGATCTCGTCCATCTCACATTCCTCGAAGTCGCGCATCACAAGCACTATGCGCTGGTTTTCGGGCAGCGAGGCGGTGAGGCTGCGTATGCGCCGGGCTGCGTCGGCGGCGTCGATCTCGCTTTCGAGCGAAGCGGAGGCTGCCACGCCGCGGGCATCGTCGATGTCGGCCGGGTGACGCCTGGCTCTGATGAGCGAGAGGGCGGCATTGCGTGCGGCGGCCACGCAGTAGGCTTCGACCGACACTACGCCGTCGAGGCGGTCGCGGCTCTCCCACAGTTTGACCGAGGCGTCCTGCACGGCGTCCGATGCGTCGGCGCTGTTGCCGCAGAGCGCGAGGGCCACGCGGTACATGGCGTCGAGGTGCACGCACACCTTCTTTTTGAACTCGGCTGCCGTCATTTTTCTTCGGCTATTTTCCGGAGGTCATCGACGGTGAATTTTCCCGACAGTTCGATAAAGGCACACTCGCTGTTGTCGATGGCGAGGATGTAGAGATTTCTGAACTTTTCGCCGTCGGCCCGCGAGAATATGCGCACCCGCGAATCGTCGTCCTTTACGTTTATGAGTTCGTCGTAGTCCGCGGTCTCTTCCTTGAGCCGGCTGTCGAATCGCGCCTTGCTCTGTGCGGAGGCGCCTTCTAATGTCAGCACCTTTATGCCCGAAATCTTGCCTGCCAGGGGCACGCCCTCGAACGAACCGGCCGCCTTGGCTATCCAGAGCAGGAAACGCGGCACTTTCACGTATTCGGCATTGTCGGCGTTCTTGAATTCGTCGAAAAGTCGTGCGGGGTTGCCGGCGGAGGCGCCGAGCAATGCTGCCGACAGCAGAATTATTGTCAATAATCGTTTCATGTTTTGTGGTTTTTGCCTTGTAGACTGCGGCAACGCCCGCAAAGTTACAGATAATCGGCATTTTTTTGTAATTTTGCACTCGTATTAAATCTCACACCTTGTGAACGACACAGTTAAGAATATAGCAGTCCTTGGCGCCACGGGTTCTATCGGGCGCCAGACACTGGATATAATAGCACTGCACCCCGAGAGCTATCGCGCTGTCGTGCTCACGGCGGGCAGCAAGGCCGACAAGCTCATCGAGGCCGCTCTGGTGCATCGTCCGCGGCGCGTGGTCATAGGACGCCGCGAATTGTTGCCCCAGGTCGAGGCCGCTCTGGTGCCTCTGGGCATCGAATGCCGGGCCGGTGACGAGGCGCTTGCCGAGTGCGTCGAGGCCGACGATATCGACACCGTGCTTACAGCCACCGTTGGCTACAGCGGTCTGCAGCCGACAGTCCGCGCCATCCGCGCGGGCAAGGACATAGCGCTTGCCAACAAGGAGACCCTCGTGGTCGCCGGCGAACTTATCAATCGCATGCTTGCGGCATCGCCCTCGAAAATATACCCCGTCGATTCCGAGCATTCGGCCATAGCGCAGTGCCTGGCAGGCGAAGATCCGTCGAGGGTCAAGCGGCTTCTTATCACCGCTTCGGGAGGTCCGTTCCGCACCTGGACAGTCGACCGCATGGCCGATGCCACCGCCTCCGATGCCCTCCGGCATCCCAACTGGAGCATGGGCCCGAAGATAACGGTCGACTCGGCTTCGATGATGAACAAGGCTTTCGAGATTATCGAGGCTCACTACCTCTTCGGCGTGGCTCCGGACCGCATCGAGGCCGTGGTGCATCCGCAGTCGATAGTGCACTCGATGGTAGAGTTTGTCGACGGTGCCGTCAAAGCGCAGCTCGGCCTTCCCGACATGCACCTGCCTATAGCCTATGCTCTCGGCTGCCACTCGCGTCTGGCCGACGCTGCCGGACATATGAGTCTTGCCGACTTCGCCACCCTCACTTTCGAGAAGCCCGATGTGGAGCGCTTCCCGTGCCTGGGCCTGGCGCATGAGGCCCTCGAACGACGCGGCAACACCGCCTGCATCATCAACGCCGCCAACGAGATTGCCGTGGCCGCCTTCCTCGAAGGCCGCATAAAGTTCGGACAGATCTACGGCGTGATAGAGCGCACACTCGGCGCTGTGCCCTATGTGGCGGCTCCCGAGTTCGACGACTATGTGGCCACCAACGCCGAAGCCCGCGCCAAGGCCGCCGAGCTCATAAAATGAAACCGGCCAAGGGCAGCTCCGCCACACACAGGCCTCGTAGAGGCCGTGTATGTACGGCTCCGGGCTTCAGCCCGAAATCCTGCCTTATGGCAATGAATTGTTAATTATATATTTAAACTTACAGATTTGGAAATACTCGTAAAAGCGGCGCAGCTTGTTCTGGCCCTTGTGATACTGGTGACGGTGCACGAGTTAGGCCACTACATCTTCGCCCGTATATTCGGCGTGAAAGTGACACGCTTCTTTCTCTTCTTCAATCCCTGGTTCTCCATACTGCGCTACGACCCGATGAAGGGTACACTCGAGTTTATAGCTCCGGGCGAACGCAAGGACGGAACCTGGCCCAAGCCCCTCAAGACATGGCAGGTGAGCCGCCCGCGTCAGCCGCGCCCCGACGGCAAGCCTACGTGGCGCGATACCGTCTACGGTCTCGGATGGCTGCCTCTCGGCGGCTACTGTGCTATTGCCGGCATGGTCGACGAGACGCAGGACAGCAGCAAGCTTGCCGCCGAACCGCAGGACTGGGAGCTGCGCAGCAAGCCGGCATGGCAGCGTCTGTGTGTCATGGCCGCCGGTGTTGTGCTCAACTTCGTGCTTGCCATATGTATTTATATAGGTATAGCGTTCCACTGGGGCGACGATGTGGTTGCCTTTCAGGATATGACCGAGGGCATGAATTTCAGCCCCGAACTTAAGCAGGCCGGTTTCCGCGACGGCGACATACTCCAGACCATCGACGGCAAACCTATCGAAGCCGCCGACTATTCGGCCGGTTGGGACATGCTGCAGCCCGGTGCCCGCGTGGGTGTGCTTCGCAACGGTGTGCCGGTGGAAGTGACCGTGCCCGGCGAGGTTATCCGCGCTCTTATGGCCAAGGGAGCTGACGCCGTGCCCATGAGGGCTCGCATACCTGTTGTCATAGCCAAGACCTCGCCCGGAGGCAATGCGCTCAAGGCCGGTCTGAAGCCGATGGACCGCATCCTTACCGTCGACGGCGACACCACAGGTTTCGTCGAGGTATTCAAGGAATCGCTTGCAGCCCACAAGGGCGAGACTGTGCCGCTTGGTATTGTCCGCGGCGACAGCACATTGATTATTCCCGTAGAGGTGAGCGACGGTGGCGTTATCGGCATACAGATGCTCAGCCCTGTCGACATATTCAAGCGCACGAAGATAGAGTATAACTTCTTCCAGGCTATCCCCCGCGGTTGGGAGATAGGCACCGGCCAGTTGTCGAACTATGTGTCGTCGCTCGGGCTGGTGTTTACCAAGGAAGGCGCCCAGAGCCTCGGCGGCTTCGCCACGCTCGGCGATCTTTTCCCCACGCGGTGGAACTGGGAATCGTTCTGGCAGATTACGGCATTCCTTTCGATTATTCTTGCCTTTATGAACATTATCCCCATCCCGGCCCTCGACGGCGGATACATCCTCTTCCTCCTGGTGGAGATTGTGACACGCCGCAAGCCGTCGGACAAATTCCTCGAGATAGCCAATACGATAGGTTTCTTCTTCCTGCTGGCACTCCTCTTCTACGCCAACGGAAACGATCTCTACCGCATATTCCTTAAATAATTTAAGAGGTTAGGAAATTATGAGATTAGGAGATTAAGATATTATGATATTAGGATGTTAAGAAGTTCTGATATTAGGATGTTAAGAAAATAGGAGATTATGGCTTGGCCGTTTTGCTCGGCCATTTCCCGTCCTCTTAACCACCTGCTCTCCTAACTTCCTAACTTCTTGCCCCCCCTATCCTCCTATCTTCCTATCCTCCTAACTTCCTAATCTCCTAACCACCTAATTTCCTAAACATGATATTGCGTTTGCGCCGTGGAAAAGAAGAATCGCTCGACCGATTTCACCCGTGGGTGTTCTCGGGGGCATTAGTGAAAATGCCCGAAGAGGGCGACGGAATCGAAGAAGGCGACCTTGTGACGGTCGTGGCCTCCGACGGACGTGTTGTCGGCACCGGTCATTTTCAGATCGGCAGCATCGCCGTGCGCATGCTCACCTTCGGAGAAGACGAACAGGTCGACGAAGACTTCTACGGCCGCCGTCTGGCCAGTGCGTTCGCACTGCGCAATGCTCTCGGCTTTCCGTCGGAGAATACCGACGCGTTCCGTCTTGTCCATGGCGAGGGCGACTTCCTGCCCGGTCTCGTGGTCGACATCTACGGCGACACCGCTGTGATGCAGGCCCATTCGCCCGGCATGCACTTTGCCCGCGACATCATAGCCCGGCGCCTGGTGGCGCTCGAGGGTCTCGGCGTGGCAAACGTGTACTATAAATCGGAAACGACCCTGCCGTACAAGGCTCATCTCGACCCGCAGAACGACTACATCGTCGGCTCCTATACCCACGACGTGGCCATGGAGAACGGACTGCGTTTCCACATCGACTGGCTTCGCGGCCAGAAGACCGGATTTTTCGTCGACCAGCGCGACAACCGCGATCTGCTGCGCCGCTACAGCGCCGGACGCAGTGTGCTCAATATGTTCTGCTACACAGGCGGTTTCTCGGTCTATGCCCTTGCCGGCGGTGCCCGCGAAGTGGTGTCGGTCGATTCGTCGGCCAAGGCCATCAGCCTCACCGATGCCAATGTGGAGCTTAACTTCCCCGGCGATACCCGCCACAGCTCGCAGGCCATCGACGCATTCAAATACCTCGATGCCATGGAGGCCGGCCGCCACGACCTCATAATTCTCGATCCGCCGGCCTTCGCCAAGCACCGCAGCGCCCTGCGCAATGCCCTGCAGGGCTACCGCCGCCTCAATGCCCGCGCGTTCGAGAAGATAGCTCCCGGCGGCATACTCTTCACCTTCTCGTGCTCGCAGGCTGTCAACCGCGAGCAGTTCCGCCTGGCGGTGTTCAGTGCGGCCGCACAGAGCCGGCGCCGGGTGCGCATACTCCATCAGCTGACTCAGCCGGCCGACCATCCTGTGAACATATATCACCCCGAGGGCGAATACCTCAAGGGTCTTGTGCTCTACGTGGAATGAAAATCAAGCTCTTGTGTGTGGGCGGCGTGCGCGACGCCGCCATCTCGAAGGCCATCGACATGTATGCCGGGCGCATACCGCACTACTGGCCGTTCTCGATGGTGTGCATACCTGATGTGAAGGGCGCGCGCGACCAGAAAAGCCAGAAAGCGCTCGAAGGCGCCAAAATACTTGCCGAGACGGCCCCGGGCGATTTCCTCATGCTCCTCGACGAGCGCGGCAAGCAGTATACCTCGCGCCAGTGGGCCGATTTTCTTCAGCGCAAGAGCGTGGAGCTGCCCCGCACGCTCATTCTTGCCGTCGGCGGTCCGTACGGCTTCAGCGACGAGGTCTACCGCCGTTCCGATGCCATGATATCGCTGTCGGCCATGACATTTCCGCATGAGCTTGTGCGTCTTTTCGCCGTAGAACAGCTATATCGCGCCGGCACCATACTGCGCGGCGAACCGTATCATCACGACTGATTATGAAAAAGATTCTCTTTCTTCTGCTGTTATTGCTGGCTCATACTGCCTATGGCAAAAAGGTGCCTAAATTGGCTGTCGAGGGCGATATAACTCAGGAAATGGCTGAAAAGCTGACAGGCCGTCTGGCCTATCTCGACAGCCGGGGCTGCGGCGAGGTGTATATACTCATCAATTCCCTCGGCGGCGATGCCGATGCCGCTCTCAGTATCTACGACGCTATAGCGGCGCTGAAGCCCCGCATGATCATACATACCCATTGCGTGAACGGGGTCGGATCTGTGGCAAGCCTTCTGCTGGTCGGCGGCACTCCCGGCTATCGCTATGCCTGCGAAAAATCGTCGGTAATGATCAACCTGCTCAAAAGCGGTTCCGACGATGTCGCTGACGTCGAGCAAGAGCGTAAAATCAACGACCGTATCATCGCCATCCTTGCCGCCGACACAGGGCATACTGCCGAGGAAATCGTCGGGAAGCTTTCCGACGTCGACGATGTATGGTTCTTCTCCGATGCCGCGCAGGCCTACGGCATTGTCGACAAGGTGCTTCCACCCGGGCAGCGGCTCGGCGGCGGAGTGGAGTAGTCTGTTTTTGAAGAGCATCCGGCATCGGCCGGGGATATGTCGTTTTTTTTTGCTAAATTTGCACTCGCGAGTAAGTATAGGAATCAACATATATGGCAAAAATTTTAGTTACCGGAAGTGAAGGACAGCTCGGCCACGAACTGCGTCGTGTGCTTGAGCACGACATGCCCGGAGCAACTACATATATCGGCCGCGCCGACCTCGACCTTACCGACCGCGAGGCTGTGGAGCGCTATCTGCGCGCCGGTTCGTTCACCCATGTGGTGAACTGTGCCGCATATACGGCCGTGGACCTCGCCGAAGAGGAAAAACTGCGCTGCAAGGAGGCCAATGTGGATATTCCATCCAATATCGGCCGTCTCGCCGACGAGCTCGATCTCAAGATCGTGCACATATCCACCGACTATGTCTTCGACGGACATTCGTGGCGGCCCTACACCGAAGGCGACAAGCCCGAGCCGCTGTCGGTCTACGGCGATACCAAGCGCAAGGGCGAAACGGCTCTAATGGGGCTTGCGCCCACGGCCATAATACTGCGCACGGGCTGGCTGTATTCGCCCTACGGCCACAATTTCCTCAAGACAGTGCTCCGCCTGGCCCAGAAGAATGACCGTATAGGCATTGTAGCCGACCAGATCGGCACACCGACCTATGCCGGCGATCTTGCACAGACCATCTCAGGCATTATCCGCGGGCACTGGATACCTGGTATCTACCACTACGCCAACGAGGGCGTTGCATCGTGGTACGATTTCGCCGTCGCCGTCCTCGAGGAAACCGGTGCCGCTGAAAAGGCGCGCCAGATTGCCCCGATAGCGTCGGCCGACTATCCTACCGCGGCCACACGCCCGTTCTACTCTGTCCTCGACAAATCGAAAATCAAGGCCACATACGGCCTCCACATACCTCACTGGCGCGACGCCCTGCGTCGTTGCATTTCCCAAATGTCAAGTCTGCACGACAATGGCTAATCTCAACGATGAAATAAAACGGCGACGCACGTTCGCCATCATATCGCACCCCGATGCCGGTAAGACGACGCTCACCGAGAAGCTGCTGCTTTTCGGCGGCGCCATCCATATCGCCGGCGCTGTGAAATCGAATAAAATCAAGAAGACCGCAACCTCCGACTGGATGGAAATCGAAAAGCAACGCGGCATTTCGGTGGCCACTTCGGTCATGGGCTTCAACTACGGCGACTATAAGATCAATATCCTCGATACTCCCGGCCACCAGGACTTCGCCGAGGACACCTACCGCACGCTCACTGCCGTCGACAGCGTTATCATAGTGGTCGACGTGGCCAAGGGCGTCGAAACCCAGACACGCAAGCTCATGGAGGTATGCCGCATGCGCAATACCCCCGTGATTATATTCGTCAACAAGCTCGACCGCGAGGGCCGCGACCCCTTCGATATCCTCGACGAACTCGAGGCCGAGCTTAAGATTGCGGTGCGTCCCCTGTCGTGGCCTATCAACATAGGCGCGAAGTTCAAGGGCGTGTACAATATCTACGAAAACGGACTCGACCTCTTCACTCCCGACAAACAGCGCGCCACCGAGCGTGTGGAAATCGACGATGTCAACGATCCGCGCATCGACGAGGCTGTCGGCGAGGCCGATGCCGCCAAACTCCGCGAAGACCTCGAACTGGTGGAGGGTGTGTACCCCGAGTTCGATGTCAACGACTATCTTGCCGGCAAGACCGCGCCGGTGTTCTTCGGCTCGGCGCTCAACACCTTCGGTGTCAAGGAGCTGCTCGACTGCTTTGTGAAAATAGCGCCGGAACCGCGCCCCGTAGCCGCTCTCGAGCGTGTGGTGGAGCCTCAGGAAGAGGCGTTCAGCGGTTTCGTATTCAAGATCCATGCCAACATGGACCCCAACCACCGCAGCTGCATCGCCTTCGTGAAGGTGTGCTCGGGCAAATTCGAGCGCAATGCCCCCTACAAGCACATGCGCACAGGCAAGACACTGCGCTTTGCCGCTCCGACGGCCTTCATGGCACAGAAAAAGAGCATTGTCGACGAGGCCTATCCCGGCGATATCGTCGGTATCCCCGACACAGGCAACTTCAAGATCGGCGACACCCTCACCGCCGGCGAAGAGATTCACTACAAGGGCCTGCCGAGTTTCTCGCCCGAAATGTTCATGTACATCGAGAACACCGACCCCATGAAGTCGAAACAGCTCGAAAAAGGCATTCAGCAGCTCATGGACGAGGGTGTGGCACAGCTGTTCATGCACCAGTTCAACGGCCGCAAGGTCATTGGCACGGTCGGTCAGCTCCAGTTCGAGGTCATACAGTACCGTCTGCTCCACGAGTACGGCGCCCAGTGCCGCTGGGAGCCGATGTCGATGTACAAGGCCTGCTGGATAGAGAGCGATGACATGGATGCCCTCGAGGCTTTCAAGAAACGCAAGCATCAGTTCATGGCTCTCGACCGCGAGGGCCGCGACGTGTTCCTTGCCGACTCCCAGTTCGTGCTCACCATGGCTCAGAACGATTTCCCGAAAATCCGCTTCCACTTCACCAGCGAATTCTAATCGAATTATGAATTATGAAAGATGAATTATGAATTAATAATTCGTCTCTTCAACCTCATAATTCACAATTCATAAATCTTCATTCACAATTCATAATTATAATAAATGTCCTGTCTCCGCGCACTACTGTGCATAATCTTTCCTCCCCTTGCCGTACTCGACAAGGGCTGCGGTTCTATCCTTCTCGTAACCGTACTCACTCTGTGCGCCTGGGTTCCCGGCGTAATCGGTGCTATCCTAATCTGCAATAAACAGCAATGAATCTACTGAGGTATATCATACTCCCCCTTCTGTCGCTGACAGCATGGCAGGCCTTCGCCCAGAGCCCTGTGCGATTCGGCTGCGAGGCCACCGACACCACTGCCATCGCTAATATGCTCGACAAGGCCGCCGGACACACCTTTGCCAATCCCGAGGCCCGCGTGGCGTTTTTCGCCCGTATGTTCGAGGGGGTGCCCTATGCGGCCCATACTCTCGAAGGCGACGAGGAAGTGCTCACGGTGCGCGTCGACAGCCTCGACTGCACCACATTTGTGGAAACGGCCATGGCTCTTGCCTTTACCATAGGAGAGGGCCGTTCGTCGTGGCGCGATTTCATCTACAACCTGCGCCGTATCCGCTACCGTGGCGGCGAGGTCGACGGCTATCCATCGCGGCTCCACTACATCAGCGACTGGGCTGTCGACAATAAATACCGCGGTAATTTCAACGACGCGACCACTCTCTTCCCGCGTGTGACCAATATGACACGTACCATCGACTTCATGTCGGCCAACCGCGACCGCTATCCGGCCCTCGCCGATTCGGCTGTGTACGAGAAGATTCGCTCTATCGAAAACGGATACCGCAACCACCGTTTCCCCTATGTCAAAACCATCGATCTGGGATCGAAGGACACCAAGGCGGCATTCCACAACGGCGATGTCGTGGCTCTGGTATCGACTCTCAAGAATCTCGATGTGACACACATGGGCATCGTAGTGAAGGACAACCCTACGGCCGAGCCCTATCTGCTTCACGCTTCCATGTCCGACGGCAAGGTCGAGGTTTCTTCGCGTCCGCTGGCCGAGTTCATGAAGAAAAACCGCCAGTGGCTTGGTGTGAGGGTATTCCGTCTCATTGACTGACAATATTATCATGAAACAACGTCTGCGGTATTTCGACATGATGAAAGGCCTGGCCATCTTCCTGGTGGTAATGGGTCATATACTCACCATGTGCGTCCGCGACATCGACCGTGCGCCGGTGTTCAAATTCATCGGGCAGATACACATGCCCCTCTTTTTCTTTATAAGCGGGTGGCTGGCGGTGAAGACTGCCGACGGAAGCACGCTGTGCACACCGTCGCTCGTATCGCGGGCAAAGCGCCTGCTGCTGCCGATGCTCGGCGCGTCTACTCTGTGGATATACTACTATCCGTGTTCGGGGCTTCAGAGTCCGTTCGACTCCACATGGAGCGGTCTTTGGCTCAATGAGTGGAAAAACGGATATTGGTTCACACTCGTTTTGTTCGAGATTTTTGCGGTCTATGCCGCCGTTACATTTGTCATGCGGCGCTCGCGCTCCCTGTGGGCCGACATTGCTGTGTCGGCGATAGCGTGGGCCGTCGTAGGCTTCGTAAATATGGCTATTCCGGCCGAAGTCTCCGCTGCCATATCGCTCGGACTGGTATTCACATTCTTCCCCATCTTCATGGCCGGAGTGGTGGCGCGCCGCCATGCCGACGGCTTCATGCGCCTGTGCGCGTCGTCGTGGGCTGTCACGGTGTCGCTGCTTTTCATTGTGGTGTGCATGGCTCTTGTATGCTGGCCGTGGCGCTATGCTTTCGTCAGCGATACCGTATTTGTAGCGGTTCAGATATTGCTTCAGCTGGCACTGGTTGTGGTCGCTGTAGCTGTGGTGAAGCCGTGGAGCGAGGCCGCTTTTGCGCCTGAGCGTCCGCGGCCTGCGCGATTGGCCTCGATGTGGGCTTATCTTGGCGACAAGAGTCTGGCCATCTATCTGCTGCACTATTTCTTTCTTTTCCCCATGCCCTTTGTGCGTCCGCTGCTCGAGTCGTTCGATCTGGCTCCGACGCCTTTGGTGGTATTCTCGGTTCTGTGCGCGATACCTGTTGTCGCCCTGAGCCTTTGCGCCGACTACGTGCTGTCGTTTTCGAAGCCTATGTGCATGTTCCTCACAGGTTCGCGACCGGCAGCCGGGGCAAGACAGTGACAAGTCATGAAACAATCCTCTCTGGTAGCATTCGATCTCGACGATACGCTCTATAAGGAACGCGACTACCTCCGTTCGGGCCACCGCGTGCTCGCCCGCACACTTGCCGATGCAAGCGGCCTTAGCGCCGAAGAACTTTTTGCCATTATCAACGGTTCTCATCCTAAAGGCATAGAGGCAGCCCTGGCGCATCTGCTGGAGAAAGGCATTTGTGTTCCGTATACTGTCGATGAACTCGTGGAGATCTACCGAGGGCATACCCCCGACATATCGCTTTCGCCCGGTGTGGAGGAAACGCTTGCCGAGCTCAAAAGCAGGGGTCATATTCTCGCTCTGATTACCGACGGTTCGTCGCGTCACCAGCGTGCGAAAATCGACGCCCTTGGTCTACATCGCTTTTTCGCTCCCGAAGCTATCTTTATAAGCGGGGAGACAGGAGGCGACAAGCATACACCGGTGCCGTTCGGCCTGGCCGAGGAGCGTTTCGGCGCAGTGACCGCACGGAGGTTCTATGTGGGCGATAACCTGTCCAAGGATTTCGTCCATCCCAATCTTCGGGGCTGGACATCGGTGATGCTGCTCGACAATGCGGGCGTCAATGTTTTCCCTCAGCAACCTGCCGGATGGCCTGCCGTACACCGTGCCTCCATAGCGATTCAGAAACCCGAAAATTTACTACACCTGTTATGACTCAGAAAAACAAGACAGCCCTTATAACGGGCATTACGGGCCAGGACGGCTCGTATCTCGCTGAGTTTCTTCTCGAGAAAGGCTACGACGTACACGGCATCATACGCCGCAGTTCGTCGTTCAATACCGGCCGCATAGAGCACCTCTACCTCGACGGCTGGGTGCGCGATATGAAGGAAAAACGCCGTATTTCGCTGCATTACGGCGATATGACCGATTCCTCGTCGCTCATACGTATCATAGGGCTGGTGCGTCCCGACGAGATCTACAATCTTGCTGCACAGAGCCACGTGAAAGTGTCGTTCGACGTGCCCGAGTACACTGCCGATACCGATGCCATCGGCGTGCTGCGCCTTCTCGAGGCCGTGCGCATACTCGGTCTGGAAAAGCAGACCCGCATATATCAGGCTTCGACATCGGAGCTGTTCGGACAGGTGGCTGAGATACCGCAGCGCGAGACCACGCCCTTCCATCCGCGTTCGCCATACTCGGTGGCCAAGCTCTATGCTTTCTGGATTATGAAGAACTACCGCGAGAGCTATGGTATGTACACCACCAACGGCATACTTTTCAACCACGAATCGGAGCGTCGCGGCGAGAACTTCGTCACCCGCAAGATAAGCCTTGCCGCCGCGCGCATAGCCGCCGGACTGCAGGATAAACTGTATCTCGGCAATCTCAATGCGCTTCGCGACTGGGGTTATGCTCCCGACTATGTGGAGTGCATGTGGCTCATGCTCCAGCAGCCCGAGCCCGAGGACTACGTCATAGCCACCGGCGAGCAGCACTCGGTGCGCGAATTTGCCACGCTCGCATTCAGGCACGTGGGCATAGAACTGCGCTGGGAAGGCAGCGGTATCGACGAAAAAGGCTATGATGCCGCCACCGGGCGCTGCCTCATCGAGGTCGAGCCGCGCTTTTTCCGTCCCTGCGAGGTCGAGGAGCTTCTCGGCGACCCCACCAAAGCCCGCACCCGTCTGGGGTGGAATCCACGCAAGACATCGTTCGAAGAACTGGTGCGCCGCATGGTCGATTCCGATGTTAAATTAGTGAACAACAATGGATAAAAACGCTAAGATATATGTGGCCGGTCACCGCGGCCTGGTCGGTTCGGCCATTATGGCCAATCTGAAAATGCGCGGTTTCAGTAATGTCATAGGCCGCACCCATGCCGAACTCGATCTGCTCGATCCGGTGGCCGTGCATCGCTTTTTCGAGGAGGAAAAGCCCGAAGCTGTGGTGCTTGCCGCCGCACATGTGGGCGGCATAATGGCCAATTCGCGCTACCGCGCCGATTTCATATATCAGAATCTGCAGATACAGCAGAATGTTATCGGCGAGGCTTTCCGCTCGGGTGTGAAGAGGCTGCTCTTTCTGGGCTCGACCTGCATATATCCGCGCGAAGCTCCGCAGCCTATAACCGAGGATGCCCTGCTCACATCGCCGCTGGAGTATACCAATGAGCCGTATGCCATAGCCAAGATCGCCGGTCTTAAGATGTGCGAGGCTTTCAATCTGCAGTACGGTACCGACTATGTGGCCGTGATGCCTACCAACCTCTACGGCCCCAACGACAATTTCCATCTCGAGAACAGCCACGTGCTGCCGGCAATGATACGCAAGACTCATCTGGCCAAGCTGATGGGCGAGGGCGACTACGATGCCGTGCGCGCCGATCTCGCCGCAAGGCCAATTTCGGCTATCGCCGATGCCCGTACGGCCACCGATGCCGAGCTGCGCGACGCTTTGGCTCATTTCGGTATTTTCCCGGGCCGTTTGCGGCTGTGGGGCACCGGGCGTCCGCTGCGCGAGTTCCTCTGGAGCGAGGATATGGCCGATGCCTGCGTGCATATATTGCTCAATGTCAGCTTCCGCGAGCTTGCCGACATGGCCGGCGAGCCGCTGCGCAATACTCACGTGAATATCGGCACCGGCCGCGAGCTGACGATAGCTCAACTGGCCGAAGCGGTAGCGCAGGCTGTTGGCTTCGACGGTACCATAGAATGGGACAGCTCCAAGCCCGACGGCACCATGCGCAAGCTCTGCGACGTGACCCGGCTGCATAAACTCGGCTGGCACCACACCGTCGAGCTCCCCGAGGGCATAGCACGCCTCTACGCCTGGTACCGTTCAAGCTTTTAGGCTGTTAGGCTGACAGGCTGACAGGCTGACAAGTTATTAGGCAGACAGGAGATTGCATTATTATCCTGTCTGCCTTTTTATTTGTGAGTCGGCATAATGAAAAAGCCCGCTTCCCTTCCCGGAAGCAGGCCTTTATATTTGGTTACGGTATGTATTAGCCGTTGATCTTAACCATGGTAGCGATGAGATCGAGCACTTTGTTGGAGTAGCCGATTTCGTTGTCGTACCACGATACAACCTTCACGAATGTCGGGGTCAGGTAAACACCGGCATTTGCGTCGAAGATCGAAGTGCGGGCGTCGCCGAGGAAGTCGCTGGAAACGACAGCGTCTTCGGTGTAGCCGAGGATACCCTTGAGTTCGCCTTCAGCGGCAGCCTTCATGGCAGCGCAGATAGCTTCTTTGGTAGCGGGCTTGGCGAGGTTGACGGTGAGGTCGACAACAGATACGTCGAGGGTGGGGACACGCATCGAGATACCGGTGAGCTTACCGTTGAGTTCGGGGATAACTTTGCCTACAGCCTTTGCAGCGCCGGTCGACGAGGGGATGATGTTGCCCGAAGCGGCACGGCCACCGCGCCAGTCCTTCATCGAGGGACCGTCGACAGTCTTCTGGGTAGCTGTGGTGGAGTGTACGGTGGTCATAAGACCTTCAACGATACCGAAGTTGTCGTTGAGGACCTTGGCGATAGGAGCAAGGCAGTTGGTGGTGCAGGATGCGTTCGATACGAACTGTGTGCCCTTAACGTAGCTTTCGTTGTTAACACCGCATACGAACATGGGGGTGTCGTCCTTCGAAGGAGCGGACATAACCACGTATTTAGCGCCGGCGTCGATGTGACCCTGAGCTTTTTCCTTTGTGAGGAAGAGGCCGGTAGATTCAACTACGTATTCTGCGCCCTTTTCGCCCCAGCCGATTTCTGCGGGGTTCTTGCAAGCGGAAACCTTGATTTCCTTGCCGTTTACGATAAGAAGGCTCTTTTCGAGGTCATAGTCAACGGTGCCGTCGAACTGGCCGTGCATTGTGTCGTATTTGAGCATGTAAGCCATGTAGTCGACGGGAAGAAGGTCGTTGATAGCGACTACTTCGATGTCGTCGCGCTTGGTGGAAGCACGGAAGACGAAGCGACCGATGCGACCGAAACCATTGATACCAATTTTAGTCATAGTAGTATATTGAATATTGGGTTGTGTTATGTGCCGGTATATGAGTATTACACTGTGTTTTACGCTGACCTGGCGGGCCAACGCCCGCATAGCCTTTTTTATTCGGCGCAAAATTAATGAAAAATTTCGGTATTTCATGCATATGCAAGTTTTTTTTATTTTCAAAACTTTTGTTAAATTTGCGCTGTTGGGCGGTCTTTATGTTTTATTCTCTGTCTACACTCAACCATGACGCCTGCGAGTTGGTTTTAAACATGATTATAATTAAGCATAAGATATGAAAAAGTTTCTGAATGAGTTCAAGGAATTCGCAATGAGAGGCAATGTCGTCGACATGGCCGTCGGTGTTATCATCGGTGCCGCTTTCGGTAAGATCGTCACCTCACTTGTCAACGACATCATCATGCCTGTGATCGGCGTTATCACCGGAGGCACCAACTTCTCCGAGTACAAGTGGGTCATTAAGGAAGGTGTGACCCAGGGTACCGAAATCATCACTCCAGAAGTGGCCGTGACATGGGGCGCTTTCGTGCAGACTATTGTCGATTTCCTCATCATCGCTTTCTGTATTTTCGTGGCGATAAAATTCATCAACAAGCTCAGCCGTAAACCCGAGCCAGAAGCTGCGCCCGAGCCTGCCGCGCCTGCCGGTCCCACACAGGAAGAACTTCTTACCGAAATCCGCGATCTTCTCCGCAAGGATTTCGAGAAAAAACAGTAATTCGCCCGGCAGATGCGGCCACTGTTTCTCATCGGTTTCATGGCATGCGGCAAGAGCACTTTGCTGCATGCCCTGGCCGATCGTGAGCCGTCGAGGTGTTATGTGGATCTTGATGCCGCCATCGAAGCGCGCGCGGGGAAGAGTATACCCGCCATTTTCGCCCAGGACGGCGAGGACGCTTTCCGTGCCCTGGAATCCGATGTCCTTGAGGATTTGTGCGCCACCGATGCCGTGGTTGCCTGCGGCGGTGGTACGCCGTGCCGCCGCGGCGCCATGGACGCCATGCTGGCGGCCGGCACCGTGGTATGGCTCCGCGCAGATATCGACATCACTCTGGAGCGTCTGGCTCTTGCGCCGGGCCAGCGTCCGGTAATCGACGCCCTGCTCGGACAACCTGAGGCGCTCCGTGCAAAAGTAGAGAGCCTTATGGCGGTGCGCGAGCCTTATTACAGCCGCGCACACGCCGTCTTCGACAGCTCGCATCTCGACACCGAAGCCGAAATCGATAATAGTGCGCGACGTTTTATCTGCACTTTCCTGAGAAATCAATAATTACCCTGATGCTATGAACGCTCCTGTACCATTGGAAGAGTTGCTGAGTGCTACCACAGGCAAGCGCAGTGTGGTCATTGGGCTGCCTGCCGCAAGCGGTGTTGTGGAGCATCGTTTTCCCCTCACGCCCGAAGGCGCCGGCATGCTTGTGTCGCGCGGCTTCTGTGTGAAGATGGAAAAAGGCGCCGCGGAGTACATACACTACAGCGACGCCGCCTATGCCCGCTGCGGTGTCGAGATAACGGAGCGCGCCGAGGCTCTCGCCGCCGACATCGTGGTCTATCTTCCGCCAATGGATGTGGCCGATGCCCGGCGTATGAAGCGCGGGGCGCTGCTGCTGTCGTTTATCCACAACCGCGAGACCGACCGCGAGACCATCCGCACACTCGTAGAGCGCCATGTCATTGCCCTTGCGCTCGAACTCATCTGCGACGAGGCCGGGCACCGTCCTTTTGCCGACATACTGCACGAAATCGACGGCCGCGCGGCCATTGCCATAGCATCGTCGCTGTTGGCCGATGCCGTGCACGGCAAGGGCATACTGCTGGGCGGTGTGGCCGGAGTGGTGCCGTGCGAGGTCATGGTCATAGGCTCCGACATGGCTGCCGTGGCCGCCGCCAAAGGCGCCATCGGTATGGGGGCGATAGTGCGTATTTTCGATGACAATGTGTACCGCATGCGCGAGGCTTCGGCCATGCTCGGCCCGGGTGCCATATGCTCGTCGATGCATCCGCGCGTGTTCGAGAACGGCCTGCGCTCGGCCGATATTGTCGTGGCAACCGACACCATGCCGCGCTGCGGCGTTGTGGGCTGCGACATGGTGGGGCTGATGAAGCGCGGGGTCATATGCTTCGATCTCACGTCTTCTCCCGGCTCGGCTTTCCCCTCGCTGCCGGTAGTCGACCTCGACCTGGCCTCGCCGTCCGACAACTCGGTGACCGAACCTACGCGTCTGTGCTATATCAATGCCGGCAATGCCGTGCCCCGCACCGTGGCCATGGCTCTGAGCAACACCTTTGTAACCATGCTCGACGATCTGATGGTGTGCGACGGCGTGGCAAATGCCCTCAAGCTGAAGGACGGCCTGCGCAAAGCCGCCTATACCTTCCTGGGCAAATGCGTGAATCCGACTGTGGCCCGCGTGGCCGGTCTGCGCAGTGTCGACATAAACTTATTCCTGCAGTTCTCCTGATATGAAATACTACGTAGTCTGGGAAGGCCGCGAGCCCGGTGTCTACGACAGCTGGGAGGAATGCCAGCTGCAGATCGACCATTTCCCGGGCGCTCGCTTCAAGAGTTTCAAGACGGCCGACGAGGCTGTCGCGGCATACCGCGGCCGCACCTCCGATCAGCTCGGCATCATCCGCAGCATACTTACGCACACCCCCGACGCAGTGCTGCCCCACAAGGCCCCGGCCTACCGTCCGCCTTCACACCCCGGTATAAGGCTCGATGCCATCGCTGTCGACGGAGCCTGCTCGGCCAATCCGGGCCCGATGGAATACCGCGGAGTGCGCGTGAGCACCGGCGAGGAGCTGTTCCACGTCGGCGACAAGACGCCGCTCTACGGCACAAACAACATTGCCGAGTATCTGGCGTTAATACACGTGGCGGCCCTCCTGAAAAAGAACGGCGACACCACCACCCCGATATACACCGATTCGAAGAATACCTTCGCATGGCTGCGGCGGGGAGCATCGCGCACCACGCTACAGCGCGAGCCGCGTACGGAGGCCACCCTCGAACTGCTGCGCCGCGCCGACACCTGGCTTGCGCATAACAAGATCGAGAACCCTATTCTGAAGTGGAAAACCGAAGAATGGGGCGAGATACCGGCCGATTTCGGCCGTAAATAAACTGATATGAGAGCATTGTCGCGAAATATCAGACTGGCGGTATTTTTCCCGTTACTCCTTCTCTGTTTCGTCAGATCGGCGGCTGAAATCACTGTCACCGACCTCAGCGACGGCTCCTACATGGTGGATCCCGGGCGCGAGTACGGCGTCTTCAGCGAGCCATGGTCTTTCTCGTTCGGTTTTTCCGATATGGGAATCAGGGGAATACTGGCAGCGTCTGAAAAAATACCGGAGCGCAAAGACGGCAGTATAGTAATAAGTCTGGACAGTCCGTCATCTTACTTCAAGACGCTTACCCTGCCATGCGAAAGTGTCGGCGATGGTATGCTCCTGTTCGACCTCAGGAAAGGATATGCCGCTCCGGGCCGTATCTCCCGCGACGAAGCCATGAAAAGCCCTGTGCGGAACGAGGCTCTCAACGTATCGGTTCTGGAGACTTTCCCTGTTAAAAAAATCACCGTCAACGGTGTCGCTCTTGCCGCCCCGTATCCTTCGTGCGATATCTTTTCCGAAATTTTTGACAAAGGTATAGGCAAGTTCCCCGGAGTAGCTTACTATGATTATTGCCGTACTCACCGTGGCGTGAAGTCTGCGAAGGGTAATGGCGACATGAATAGTACAAAGGTAAAGAGCCGGTCGTCGTTGTTTCCGGAGCCTGTCGAAAAGGTCGACCGCTCTTCGCTTTCGATCGGAGCCTACGGCAGCACTACCGGCGGCACAGCGTTCAGATACGATTTGCCATACAGGAACTTTGAGATTGCCGATCCGGCCGAAATAGTCAGACATCCTTTCGGACTGGCGCATCTCGCCTGGAACAGTACCGACAAGCAGCTGATGCAGGCACTTGTCAATGAAAAAATAGGATTCGAGGGACTGTATAAATATGCCGGTTCGGGCTTATGGACCGACATATATCTCAATGCCGGCTTTGAATTGCCCGACAGGATAGAGGCCGACGGCGCCACTGTCGCTTTGAAAACGCGTCTGCCCGGCGCAAACCTGCATCTGCTGTACGAGACTAACGAAAAAATTTCGATCTACGCAAACTTGTATTTTTATGCGGATTGCACCGGGACTAACCGGATTTCCGATAAAAAACTGAATAAAGAACTGACAAAATATTTTGTGCGGTTGTTAGAAACGTTGAGGAAGAATGGCATGGACCTGAAGATGGAGCGTAAAAACAAATATTCGGCGCTTCTCTCCGATGGTCTGCGGCTCACACTCGAACTGAATCTGTCGAAAGCCGATCCGTTCGGGTCCTCCTGCATCGACGTTAAAATTTATAAACATTATAATTAATGAAGATATGGCACGCAAACGCAAACTTAACATACTCAAAAACGATCCGTGGCTCGAACCCTACGCACCTGCGATAGAGGGCCGTCATGCCGACGCCATACGCAAGGAACGCGAACTCCTGGGCGGACACCTGTCGCTGGTCGACTTCGCCAATGCTCACAAATATTTCGGGCTGCACCGCAATGCCGACGGCTCGTGGGTGTTCCGCGAATGGGCGCCGAATGCCACATCCATTACACTTGTGGGCGATTTCTCGGGCTGGGAACCGCGCTCCGAGTACTCCCTGCATAAGGTCGAAGGCGGCGAACCGGGCGTTTGGGAAGGAACCTTCCCGGCCGATGCCATGAACAACGGTCAGCTCTACAAGATGCGCGTGACCTGGCCCGGCGGCAGCGCAGAGCGCATCCCCGCCTATGCCGACCGTGTGATGCAGGACCCCGACACGGCTATCTTCTCGGCTCAGATACATGTGCCCGAGCGGGCTTTCCGCTGGACCGACAAGGGCTTCGAGCCCGATACATCGCCTCTGCTCATCTACGAGTGCCACATAGGCATGGCCCAGCAGACCGAGGGCGTGGGCACTTACGACGAATTCCGCCGGCTCGTGCTGCCCCGCATCGCTGCCGACGGCTACAATGCCATACAGATAATGGCCATACAGGAGCATCCCTACTACGGCTCCTTCGGCTATCATGTGTCGAATTTCTTCGCCGCCTCGAGCCGCTTCGGCACGCCCGAGGACCTGAAGAAACTTATCAACGAAGCCCACAAACTCGGTATAGCCGTGATAATGGATATAGTGCACTCTCATGCCGTGAAGAACGAGAATGAGGGCATCGGGCGCCTCGACGGCACTCAGTTCCAGTACTTCCACGCCGATCCGGGACGCCGCGAGCATCCCGCATGGGACTCCCTGTGCTTCGACTACGGCAAGAATGAAGTGCTGCACTTCCTGCTGTCCAACTGCAAGTACTGGCTCGAGGAATACCACTTCGACGGCTTCCGCTTCGACGGCGTCACATCCATGCTTTACTACGACCACGGTCTCGGTAAGGCTTTCGGCAGCTATGCCGACTACTACGACGGCGGTCAGGATGTGGATGCGATAGTTTATCTCACCCTCGCCAACAAGCTCATCCACGAAATTAAGCCCTCGGCCATCACCATCGCCGAGGAAATGAGCGGCATGCCCGGTCTGGCCATACCCTTCCGCGACGGCGGCATCGGTTTCGACTACCGCATGGCCATGGGTATTCCCGACTACTGGATCAAGACTCTGAAAGAGAAGAAGGACGAGGACTGGCATCCGACATCTATTTTCTGGGAGCTTACCAACCGCCGTGCCGACGAAAAGACCATATCGTATGTAGAGAGTCACGATCAGGCGCTTGTGGGCGACAAGACGGTGATTTTCCGTCTTATAGATGCCGCCATGTACTGGCACATGATGGTGGGCGACAACGACGGCACTGTGGCCCGCGGGATGGCCCTTCACAAGATGATACGCCTTGTGACGCTCGCGACCATCAACGGCGGCTACCTCAATTTTATGGGCAACGAGTTCGGCCATCCCGAGTGGATCGACTTCCCCCGCGAGGGCAACGGCTGGAGCTACAAGTATGCCCGGCGCCAGTGGGATCTCGTGGACCGCGAAGACCTCAAGTACCGTTTCCTCAACGCCTTCGACAACGCCATGATCGAACTTGTGAGCCGCATTCACAACTTCCAGGCCAAACCTATCCGCAAGCTGTGGGAGAAGGACGATGACCAGGTGCTCGCCTTCATGCGCGGTGACCTGGTGTTCGTGTTCAACTTCAACCCGGTCAAGAGCTTCGGCGACTACGGCATACTTGCTCCCGGCGGTGTCTACAGCGTGGTCTTCAGCACCGACGATGCCGCTTTCGGCGGTTTCGGCAACATCGACGACAGCGTGGAGCACTTCACACAGCCCGACCCGCTCTATACTCCTGCCGGCGTCGAGCGCCTGATGCTCTATCTGCCGGCACGCACGGCTATGGTGCTTCGCAAACATCCGGCACGCCGCGGCCGCAAGCCTGCAAAGAAATAATAGCGCACATATCTCACAGGGTGTTGCAGAATTGGGCGCAGACAGTTCTGCAACACCCTGCTTTTCAGCGTGGCCGCGACAGAGCCGGTTTAGGTGGTCGGCATGCGCTGTCGGGTGTTAGCATATTTTTGTTAAAATTAGGCGGCTATAAGCTGTTGCGGTGAGATTTTTTTATTACCTTTGCGTTTGTATAGATAAAAATGCGACACCTGAAGTATAAAATACACCATGAGGGAACGAATATACTGATATCGCTCGCTGCGATATTGGTAGTAATCAACGCGCCTTTGTGGATATGGGTGCGTCCGTTGACATGGGCCATCGTATCGACCTCGGTGTGCGCTGTGCTCTATCTTCTTGTGGTGAACTTCTTCCGCTCGCCCCGCAGGGAATTTCCCGGCGATCCCGTCAATACCGTGGTGTCGGCTGCCGACGGTACGGTGGTGGCTCTCGAGGAAACTTTCGAAGACGAATATCTGCATTGCCGTTGCATTCAGCTGTCGGTGTTCATGAGTATTCTCAACGTGCATGCCAACTGGTTTCCGGTCGACGGCGAGGTGGTGTATTCGCGACATCACTCGGGCCGGTTCATGGCGGCTTATCTGCCGAAGTCGAGTACCGAGAACGAGCGCTCCACCGTGGTTATCCGCACTCCCGCCGGGCAGAACGTGCTCATGCGCCAGATAGCCGGCGCGATGGCACGGCGTATCGTCACCTATGCCCATCCTGGCGACGAGGCTTCTATCGAGGCTCACATGGGCTTTATCAAATTCGGTTCGCGAGTCGACCTCTATCTGCCTCTCGGCACCGAAGTCCTTGTGAAAATAGGCGACAAGACCATGGGCGGTGTCACCGAAGTGGCAAAACTTCATCCCCACGACAACTAAGTTTCATGACTAACATCGGACACTCTATAAAATCATACATTCCCAACACTTTGACGTGCCTCAACATGCTGTCGGGGTGCGTTGCGGTGTATATGGCCTTCAATGTCGGGCGCCGGATCGGATGCGCCGACGGTGCAATATGGGCTATCGTGGCGATAGCGTCGGCTGCCGTCTTCGATTTCCTCGACGGTGCGAGCGCACGCCTGCTCAAGGCCTATTCGAATATCGGGAAAGACCTCGACTCGCTCTCCGACATGGTGAGCTTCGGTGTGGCGCCCGCCATGCTGGTTCTCAATGTCATGCTGCAGTACAGCGCCACTCCGTGGCTGTGTTTCGCGGCATTCCTGCTGCCGGTGTTCGGCGGTCTGCGTCTGGCCGTGTTCAACAACGATACCGAGCAGACAACATCGTTCCGCGGACTTCCCATACCGGCCAACGCCATATTCTGGATCGGCGTCTACGGCTGGATAAGCCGCTACGGCTATCCCGGCACCGCCATCATGGTCATTCTCATAGTGCTGCTCTCGCTGGCTATGGTAGGACGTTTCAAGATGTTCTCCCTCAAGTTCAAGAATTTCGATTTCAGCGAGAATTTCTGCCGCTATGTCATAATCGTGGCGGCGCTTGTCTTTGTTATCATCTACGGGCTTGCCGGCCTCTCGTGGGCTATTCTGCTCTATTTCCTGCTGTCGCTGCTGCGCCGCGACCGCATATAGCCCTCCGGCGCTGTCCTGATTTCCTCTCCTCACTCTCTTCCGGCATCGGCACATGACGCCGGCTATAATCTGCAACAATGGAACTTATACTTCTGTTATTATTGATATTTATAGTGGCGCCCGTAGTGAGCGCCATGTATAAGATGTGGACGCTGCGCCGACGCATGCGCCGCTTCATGGAAGACCCTTTCGGTCAGAGCGCCTACGGTGCACCCCGCGGCTTCCGCGATGCCCGGCGTCCGCACACCGAAACGGCCAATGTCCGCAAGGGTAAGAAAATACCGCGCGATGTCGGCGAATATGTGGCTTTCACCGAGTACGAATCGCACACCGATACTTCCGCTGCCGGCAAGGAGCGGCGCGCTGTGCGGGCCGAAAGCCAGATTACAGATGTTGAATGGGTGGATATAGACAAATGAACAGGCAATTATTCGATTTTCTGACCCGTCTGGCCGAAAACAACGACCGGCCATGGTTCGCCGCCAACCGCGCCGAGTTCGATGCTCTGCGCGCGCAGTGGATCGACAGCGTACAGCGCATCGTCAACGCTCTTGCTGTCGACGATCCCTCTCTGCGCGGAGTCCGCGCCTCCGACTGTGTATACCGCATATACCGCGACACGCGTTTCTCGCACGACAAGTCGCCGTTCAAGACCTATTTTTCGGCCCTTATCTCGCCCACCGGCCGCCACTGCGACCGGGCGTGCTACTATGTGCACGTCGGGGTAGAGGAGTGCGCCGTCTACGGCGGCGTGTGGTCGCCCGAGGCTCCCGTGCTCAAGAAGCTGCGGCGCGCTATCTTGGACAATATCGAGGAATTCCGCGAAATTACCGAAACTCCCGAAATCAAGGCCCTTTACCCCGGGTGGTATGGCCGCAAACTCAAGACGGCGCCCAAGGGCTACGACCGCGACCATCCCGACATCGATCTTCTGCGCCTCACCGAGTACGGCAAGTGCCACGAACTCGACCGCGCTTTCTTCGATGCTCCCGACTGGCCCGAAAAAGTGGCCTCCATGCTCCGCATACTCAAACCGATGAACGACTTCCTCAACTATTCCATAGACGAATAAGCCCTCATGTCACAGAAAAGCGATTCGGTAGTTATAATACCGATGTACAATGAAATAGAGAACGCGGCCGCAATTATCGACGCTGTCATGGCGCTTCCCGTGCCCTTCGACATTCTGGTGATCGATGACAATTCGCCCGACGGTACCGCCGCCGCGGTCAAGGCCAAGATGGAGCAATATCCCGGACGCGTGGACATTATAGAGCGTCGCGGCAAGCTCGGTCTGGGCACGGCATATATCACCGGCTTCAGGGAATGCGTGGCACGCGGCTACGACTATATCTGCGAGATGGATGCCGATTTCTCGCACAATCCCGCCGATCTGGTGCGTCTGCGTCAGAAAGCCGTAGACGGCGCCGATGTGGTGGTGGGCAGCCGCTATGTGACAGGTGTGAATGTGGTAAACTGGCCCATGGGCCGTGTGCTCATGTCGTACTATGCGTCGAAGTATGTACGTCTCATCACCCGCATGCCCGTGCACGACACCACTGCCGGATTCGTGTGCTACCGTCGCCGTGTGCTTCAGGCTCTTCAGCTCGACAAGGTGAAGTTCAAGGGCTATGCCTTCCAGATCGAGATGAAGTTCACCGCCTATAAATATGGCTTCAGGGTTGTGGAAGAACCTATCATATTTGTGAACCGTGTGCTGGGCACCAGTAAGATGAACAGCGGTATTTTCGGCGAGGCCGTTTTCGGCGTTATCCGTCTGAAATGGAACAGTCTTTTCCGCAAATACCCCGACTATTCCGGAAGAGATGGCAAATAAGACTCTGATATACAACGCACTCCTTTGCGGAGCCGCCGATGTTGCCGACAATACCGCCGGCTGGGTGCTTGT
Organism: uncultured Porphyromonadaceae bacterium; assembly: GCA_900548975.1. Classification (GTDB taxonomy): domain Bacteria; phylum Bacteroidota; class Bacteroidia; order Bacteroidales; family Muribaculaceae; genus CAG-873. The sequence goes on along the minus strand of URMS01000019.1, from coordinate 6,659 downwards.
CGACGGCGATACCATTGCGGATATCGGTTCGGGTACACCGGTAACCGAACTCTTCGAAGGCGCCGCGGCTGTCGACGCCCGCGGTGCGGTTCTTATGCCGGGCCTTATCGACAGCCATGTGCACTTCCGCGAGCCGGGGCTGACACATAAGGGCGATATCGCGTCGGAGAGTGCCGCGGCCGTTCTCGGCGGCGTCACTTCGTTTATCGAGATGCCCAACACCGTTCCGGCCACGACGACTGCCGGAGCCTTCCGCGACAAGCTCGCCCGCTCTGAGGGCCGCTCGGCCGCCAACTACGGCTTCATGCTTGGCGCCACCGATACTGTCATAGAAGCCCTCGACGCACTCGAGCCCGATATCGTACCGGCCGTAAAGCTGTTTATGGGCACTACTACGGGTGGCATGGCCATGCCGTCGCCCGAATGTCTCGAAGCGATGCTTGCGCGCTGCGCCGCCGACGGGCTGCCGGTAGTGGTTCACGCCGAGGACAACGATATCATCGCCGCAAATACCGCCGCGGCCATAGAGCGCTACGGTTCTGCCGAAGCGGTGCCTCTGGGCGAACACAGCCGCATACGCAGTGCCGAGGCCTGCCTTAGCTGTGCGCGGCAGGCCGCCGACATGGCCCGGCGCACCGGCATAAGGCTGCACTTAGCTCATGTGAGTACTGCCGCCGAGGTCGAGGCCCTTCTCGACAACGGGGAGCTATCGGGCAAGCGTATCACCGCCGAAACGACGCCCATGTACCTCGACGAGGAGTTCTCGCACGAGGAAAACCGCACGTGGCGCCATAAGATAAATCCGGCTGTCAAGGCCGATGCCCCCGCTCTGCGCCGCGCCGTCGAGGACGGATACATCGACACCCTCGCCACCGACCACGCGCCGCATCTCAGCCGCGAGAAGCAGGGCGGTGCGCTGAAAGCGGCGTCGGGCGCACCGTCGGTGCAGTTTGCCCTGCCGGTGATGCTCGAATATTTTTCGCCGGCGCTTGTGGCGCGCAAGATGGCCGTGAACCCTGCGGCCCTTTTCGGTGTTAAAAACCGTGGAGCTATCCGCCCGGGCTATTTTGCCGATCTTGTGCTGGTGGAGAAATGCGCGGCGCATGCCATTGCCGACAGCGATGCGGTGTCGCCGTGCGGATGGACGCCTTTTGCAGGCCACACAGTGCGCCACCGTGTAAGCGATGTGTGGGTCAACGGCGTGAAGGCCGTCGCCGACGGCCGCCTCACCGGAGCAATTGCCGGCCGCCCTCTGCATTTCAGCCATGCGGCACTGTCCGATAACCAATAATTAACTTCTAACTCTTTCTGCTTTGTACTACGTTACCAAACGCCTCGAAATATCGGCCGCACACCGCCTTGAACTCGACTACGAGAGCAAGTGCACATCGGTTCACGGCCACAACTGGATTATTACCGTCCACTGTCGCGCCGAGCAGCTGAATGCTAACGGTATGGTGGTGGATTTCACCGATATAAAGCGCACGGTGCTCGATCTCCTCGACCACCGCTGCCTCAACGATGTGCTTCCGTTCAACCCCACTGCCGAGAACATAGCCCGCTGGGTGTGCGACCGCATAGAGCATTGCTACCGGGTGGATGTGCAGGAAAGCGAAGGTAATACCGCAAGTTATGAAATATAAGGTAAACGAGATATTCTATTCTCTTCAGGGCGAGGGATATTACACGGGCACGCCGGCTGTGTTCCTGCGCTTTTCGGGCTGTAACCGCGCATGCGAGTTCTGCGATACCGATTTTGCGGCATATACCGAGATGGACGCCGCCGAAATCGCCGAAGCCTGCGCTGCATTCCCCTCGCGCCACCTTGTGGCTACGGGCGGTGAGCCGCTGCTGCAGCTCGACAGCGCCCTGCTCAGAGCGCTGAAGCTGAAACATTTCTACGTGCAGATAGAAACCAACGGCTCGCTGCCGGTGCCCCCTGAGGTCGACTGGGTCACCTGCTCGCCCAAGGCCGCTCCCTGGGCCGTGGACCGTGTCGACGAGCTCAAGATAGTGTACCGCGGTCAGGATGTGGAGGAAACCGCCAAGTTTTTCGACACGCCCAACCGCTTCCTTCAGCCTTGTTCGGGCCTCAATACGGCCGAGACCATAGCATATATTCTCGATCATCCGCGTTGGCGTCTGTCGCTGCAGACGCATAAACTGCTCGATATAAGATGAAAAAACTGTTGACCGCACTGGTGTTATCCATCATGGCTGTGCTGCTGTGCCGCGCGCAGTCGGATACCATCATATACTTTGTCAACATATATCCCGGGCCGGCCATCTACGAGCTCGAGGGCCATTCTGCTATTGTGGTCGATATACCCGACCGCGGAATGACGGCATATAATTTCGGCGTGTTCGATTTCGACTCGCCCAATTTCGTGTACCGCTTCGTCAAGGGCGAGACCGACTATATGGCTGTGGCACATCCCGGAGAAGCTTTCCTGCAGCATTATATGCAGCAGGGACGGCGTGTGGCCGCCAATCAGCTCAATCTCGATAGTGCTCAGAAAAAGCGCCTCATCGACCTGCTCAATGAGAAGATAAAGCCCGAAAACCGCGTATACCGCTATAATTACGTGAAGGACAACTGTGCCACCCGCCCTCTCGCGGCCGTCGAGGCGGCCGTGGGCGACAGCATCCGTCTGGCTCCGGCGCAGTCCGAGTCGCAGTCGTCGTGGCCTGTGACTTTCCGCAATATCATGCGGCACTATCATGCCAACTATCCCTGGTATCAGTTCGGTATCGATCTGGCCCTCGGCAGCGGCATCGACTATCCGCTGACGCGCCGCGAGATGGCTTTCGCGCCCGCCGAGCTCGACGATATGCTGCTTCTGGCCACAGCCGGCGGCCGCAACCTTGTCACACAGAGCATCATACTCTGCAACGCCGCTCCCGACGCCGCCATCGAGGGGCCTACGCCGTGGTATCTCACGCCACTTGCCGTGTGCTGGGCTTTATTTGCTGTCACGCTGGCGCTGACGGTGCGCGACATGCGTCGGCGCCGGGTCACACGCTGGTTCGATGCCGTGTATTTCGGCATACTCGGCCTCACCGGATGCCTGCTCACTTTCCTCATATTTGTGTCGGTCCACGAGGCCACTTCGCCCAACTGGCTATACCCCTGGCTGAATCCGCTCTGCCTTATCCCGACAATTTTTATTTGGATAAAAAAGGCCCGAACGTTCCTCATTTGCTACCAAATGACTAACTTTGTGGTCTTGTTGGCGCTCTGCGTGCTGTGGCCCATGCTGCCGCAGTCGGCAAACGCCGCATTTATACCGCTGGTAGGAGCCGAATTAATGCGCTCGTTCTCCTATCTCTACATAACTAAACACTCATAATGCTAAAACTGAGCCGATTGAAAATACTCCTGTCGCTGGTGGCGTCGCTGACGTCGCTGGGGCTCGGCGCAGCCGCACCACAATCGCCCCGCCTGCTGGTGGGTATAATGGTGGAAGGCCTCGACGGCGATTGCCTCGAGTTGCTGCGCGAGCAGTTCGGCAACGGCGGCTTCCGCCGTTTGGAGCGAAACGGCCTCACCATAGCCCATGCCGACTACGGCACCTATCTCGACGCGGCTGCCGCAGCAGCCGAGCTTATGACGGGTGCGGCACCGGCCGTCAACGGCATCCCGGCCGAGTATATCTACGACCGCGAGGGCAACCGCATAGTCAGCGTCTATGCCGATGCCGCCGCCATGGGCAACTACACCAACGCGTCGTATTCGCCTGCCGCCCTGAAAGTGAGCACACTCGCCGACGAGGTGCGCATAGGCTCGGGCGGCGTGAATGTGGTATATGCCGTGGCGCCCGACCCCGCTGTGTCGCTTGCCCTGGCCGGGCATGCCGCCAACAGCGCCCTGTGGCTCGACGCCAAGACCGGCAACTGGGCCTCGTCGACCTACTACAAGGAGCTGCCGGTGGCCGTGGCTGCCCGCAACCGCATGGCACCGCTGTCGGTGCGGCTCGACACCATGAGCTGGACACCCTCGATAGCGCCGGGCGATTTTCCGCTGCTGCCCGACCATCTGACGCGCTACCCCTTCCGCCATGTTTTCCCGCGCGGCAAGAGCGAGCGCCTCGACATGTTCGCCGCGTCGCCCCTTGTCAACGCCGAGGTCACCGATGTGGCCATCGATCTGCTTGCCTCGCTGAGAGTAGGGCAGCACGAAGGCGTGACCGACGTGCTCAACGTGGCATATACCCTCGAGCCCTATACCTACGGCAAGAACCCCGACAACCGCCCCGAGATCTACGACGCCTATGTGAAGCTCGACCGGCGGCTGGAGCAGCTTTTCAACACCATCGACAGCCGTGTGGGCCTCGACAGCACAGTGGTGTTCCTGGCCGCTACGCCAAGGCGCCCCGGCAGCCGGCGCGACGAAGAGCGATGGAACATACCCTACGGCGAATTTTCCACCCGCAAGGCCGCCTCGCTGCTCAACATCTACCTCATGGCCATCTACGGCAACGGCGACTATGTGGCAGGCTTCCACCGCGGGCAGTTCTTCCTCAACCAGAAGCATATCAAGGACCGCGGACTCGACATACGTGCCGTCCGCGCCGAAGCGGCCGATTTCCTGTCGAAGATGACAGGTGTCGACCGCGTATATACCATCGATGACATCATAGCCGGCCGGGCCGGCGAAAAGAGCGAGATTCTGCGGCGCAACACCGTGCGCGAGAGTGCCGGCGACCTTGTGATAGAGGTGGTGCCCGGCTTCGAGACCATCGACGACCTCACCGATCCCATGGCCGGCGGCGGTAACGATGTATACCGCATCGCATCGACCACGGCGCCCGCTTTCATCATGGCGCCCGGCATGACGGCCCGCACCATAGGCACACCGGTTGACGTGCGCGCCATAGCGCCCACCGTGGCCTCGATACTGCGCATACGATCGCCCAACGGAGCCGCCGTGCCTCCCGTCAAAGCCGGCAATTGACATTTCAGTTATCCCGGGGGAGGCCCCGACAGGCGTTTATCAGGCAAATGGACACGACATTTGTCTGACAGACTGATTTTTCGTACCTTTGCAAACCGATAATAACACCATCACACATATATGTCAGTAACTTCATTTCTCAAAAAGATATTCGGCGACAAATCCGTGCGCGACCTCAAGGCCATCCAGCCCAAGCTGAAAGCCATCAAGGACGAGATGCCGCGCATCGCCGCCCTCGACAACGACGGTCTGCGCCGCGAAATCGACAACGTGCGCGCTGCCATAGCGCAGGCTACCGCCGACGACCGCGCAGCTATCGAAAAACTGCGCGAGGAGGTAGAATCGCTGCCCTTCGACAAGCGTCAGCCTCTGTGGGACAAGATCGACGCCCACGAAAAGAGCATCCTCGACATCATCGAGAATCAGCTCAACGAGCACCTGCCCGTGGTATTCGCCACCGTGCGCGAAACCGCTAAGCGTTTCGCCGAAAACGAGACCATAGTGGTCACCGCTACCGATTTCGACCGCGAGCTCGCCGGCCAGGGCCGCGAGTTCGTGAGCATCGACGGCGACAAGGCCATATGGAAAAACCGGTGGATGGCTGGCGGCAACGAGATCGTGTGGGACATGGCCCACTACGACGTGCAGCTCATCGGCGGTATCGTGCTCCACGAAGGCAAGATCGCCGAGATGGCCACCGGCGAGGGTAAGACCCTGGTGGCTACGCTGCCGGTGTTCCTGCGCTCGCTTTCGGGCCGCGGCGTGCATGTGGTGACCGTCAACGACTACCTCTCCAAGCGCGACTCCGAGTGGATGGGCCCGCTCTACATGTTCCACGGCGCAAGCGTGGACTGCATCGACAAGCACGAGCCCAACAGCATGGCACGTCGCCGCGCATATGAATGCGACATCACCTACGGTACCAACAACGAATTCGGCTTCGACTACCTGCGCGACAACATGGCCATGGTACCCGAAGACCTGGTGCAGCGCAAGCACTACTACGCTATCGTCGACGAGGTCGACTCCGTGCTTATCGACGATGCCCGTACACCTCTTATCATATCGGGCCCCGTGCCCAAGGGCGACGACCAGCTCTTCGACATCTATAAATCCAATGTCGAGAAAGTGGTCAAGGCCCAGCAGCGCCTTGTGACATCGATTCTCGCCGAGGCCAAGACTAAGCTCGCCTCCGACGACAAAGACGACCAGAAGCAGGGCGCATTGCTCCTGTTCCGCGCTTTCAAGGGTCTGCCCAAGAACGGCGCCCTCATCCGTTTCCTCAGCCAGGAAGGCATGCGCAAGATTCTGCTCGAGACCGAGGCCCACTACCTTCAGGACAATGCCCGCGAGATGCCCGAGGCCACCGATCCGCTCTACTTCGTGATCGACGAGAAGAACCGCTCCGTCGAGCTTACCGACAAGGGTCTCGATGAGCTCACCGGCCACACCCAGGACCCCCAGTTCTTCGTGCTGCCCGACATCGCCGCACAGCTCTCCGAACTCGAGCACATCCCCGACTTGGCCGAGCGCCAGACCCGCAAGGACGAGCTTATGGCCGAGTACGCCGTCAAGGCCGAGCGTGTGCACACCGTCAACCAGCTGCTGAAGGCATACACCCTCTTCGAGCGCGATATAGAGTATGTGGTCGACGACAACAAGGTGAAAATCGTCGACGAGCAGACCGGCCGTATCATGGAAGGGC
>URMS01000018.1 GCA_900548975.1 uncultured Porphyromonadaceae bacterium | reverse complement strand
AGTGAACCGAATTTATTTAATTTTTAACCACGTCCATTTTTAGTGGACAGTAGTGACTCTTCTTCTTCGACCTCGATCTGGTATATACCGGTCTCGACACCACATGGGGTGCCATGATGGTCGGTGTGATCGAAGAGCTCGGCAAGGCCGTTATAGTGTTCGTGCTGCTCAAGCGTGTGGCGGGCACAGGCCACATACTGCCCGCACTCCTTGTGGGTGCATGTGTCGGTGCGGGCTTCGCCGCTTTCGAGTCGGCCGGCTATGCCGCCATGAACCGTAGTCTCGACGGCATTACCACCAGCATATATGTGCGTGGCTTCCTGGCTCCGGGCGGCCATGTGGCATGGGCCGCCATCACCGGCGCCGCCATGGTCATAGCCAAAGGCTCCGGTCCGCTCACAGCCGGTGTGTTCACCAACAAGCGCTTCCTCAAAATATTTATCATCCCTATCGTGCTTCACGGTCTTTGGGATGCTCCTATTCTTGAGGGCAGTCTGCTCAAGCTTGTGGGACTGATTATCGCTGTGTGGATTGTGGTGCTCATACTCATAAACATGGGTCTCGACCAGGTATCACGCCTTAAGAACGCTCAGGAATGAAACGCTGTCCCAACGGTCATATAATCCATAACGACAGTCTGAAATTCTGCACCGAGTGCGGCAAACTTCTCGAGCCGTATACCCCTGCCGGCAAACCGGCCGGTGGCGTCACCGCCGGTACCTCAGGTCATAGCCATGTCGATGCGCCGAAGCCGCCCCGAAAGGCCGCATCGGTTATAAAGCGTGTCCTCATAGGTCTTGCGGTGCTCGTAGTGGTGGCTGTGGTATGGATTTCGAATAAGATCAATTCCACCACTTATCTGGTTTTCAACACCGAAGCCGTTGTGTTCAGCAAGGGCGGCGGTGCCGAGACGGTCAATATCGACTACGACGGTGTCGTGTGGGAAGTCACCTACCATCCGTCGTGGATAGATGTGATTGAGGACGATACCGACAATACCCTCATGCTTGTCGCTTCGGGCAACGCCGAAGGTTCCAACCGCGAGGACCACATCACCGTCAAATCGGGCAAAGTGGTGCAGCAGCTTGCTGTCGGGCAGCTCGGTGCGGCCACATATGTCCGTGTCGACCCTTCCGAGATCGAGTTCGAACGCAGTGGCGGCCGTAAATACGTCAGCATCGAGACCGACGGCATAACCCAGGATATCAACTATCCCGATTTCAGCAATGTGGAAGTGTCGGACGACGGCGGCTTCTATGTTGAACTCAACAGTAACAGCGGCTATGCACTCAACGGCGTCATAACCGTTGTCGAGGACGGCCGCAAGGCCACCATCCGTCTGCATCAGAAAGGCGATTGTCCCGACTGTGGTGGCCGCGGGCAGCGCACATGTCCGTCGTGCGGAGGCATGGGCCAGTTCGGCTATGGTTTCTATGCCGTGCAGTGCCAGGTCTGCCACGGAGCCGGCAATGTCTCCTGCTATTCCTGCCACGGAACCGGAGAAAGATAGTCCGTATAACAACAGCCGTAACCTGCTGAAAAAAATGTTGGTTACGGCTGTCGTTGTGTATATTGTGTCAGAAATTGTAGCCTAGGGTAATGGCTATGACGTTGCGGTGTATGCGCACCTTTTTGTCGCGGTTGCCGAATTTCGCCAGAGGTGTCATGCCCACTCCGCCGCTCAGACCTATATGGTAGTTCTCGGCGAAAGTGAAGCTTAAGCCGAATCCCCACATGGCGTCGACGCGCCTCCAGCCGTGTTTCATCATGTTTATGTTTTTCTCAGGCACCGGAATGGCGGCCGAGAAATTGGGATCGAGAGTCTGAGTGGCGGCTATATTGAAATTAATCCACGGGCCGGTGTAGAATCCGATGGTCCACAGGTCGCCTGCATTGAATGTATATCCCACATTGAGAGGCACGCGGATGCTGTATTCTTTCACGCCTCCCTGATAGTAGTTGTTATCGAAGGGAATGAGGTCCTGCGAACCGATGGACGTGTAGGAGAACAAAAGACCGGGCTCGAAGTAGAAATTGCGTGGCAGCGGTAGCTGCATCACACCGCCCACGGTAAAGCCGGCACCGTTTTTATAGTAGTCACGGTTGCCCGGCATGGTGACTTCCATCGACGCACGCACGCCGAAAGTCGGTTTTATTTGGGCCGCGGCGCCGGTGGCGGCAAGCGCGGCGATCAGAGACAGAAGTATAAGTCTGCAACGCATAGTCGAATGTTTTCTTATATAACACAACATCTTATAGATTGTTTTCTCATGCCCGGCGAGAAAAGCGGGGCTTTAGTCGATAAAATATTGCGTGTGGGAGAATACTTTTATATTTTTGCGTATGAAACTTTCATCACGTCAGGACAACGGGCGTCGGCGTCTGGCCACCATACTTGCCCACTTCATATTCATAGTCATCATTTTCATTCTCCCGGATCTGGTGTGGACCATCGCGCGTCCCAACCGGCCGGCATTCGCATTTTATCCCGGTTTTTATGTCAAGACTCTCATTTTTATCGGGTTTTTTTATGTCAATTATTTCCTGATAATCGACCGTACACTCAGCGGCAACGGCAAGCGACGTATACTGCGCTTCGTGTTGTGGAACGCTTTGCTTATCGCCGCTGGGCTGCTCATCGATTATCTGTCGTCGAACTTCCTTTTTACGCCACGGCGCTTGCATCGGCCTGACGAATCATCGCTGAGACAGTTGTTGCGGTGGTTGTCGTTTTTAGCACGCGATGCCGCCATGATCATACTCACAATCGGTCTGGCGGTGGCGCTGCGGCTGTCGATGAAATGGAAGGATATGGAGCAGCAAAAGCGCGATCTGTTGGCGGCCCAGCGAAGTACCGAACTCGACAATCTCAAGAATCAGCTCAACCCGCATTTCCTCTTCAATACCCTCAATACCATCTACGCTCTTGTCGACATCGACCCCGAGGATGCCAAGCGCGCCGTGCACCGTCTTTCGGGGCTGCTGCGATATATGCTCTACGAAAGCGAGATGATGGTGAAACTGAGCGAGGAAATCGGTTTTATCGAGGACTATATCGAGCTGATGCGCCTGCGCCTGTCCGGGCGTCCTATAGAGGTGAAAATCGACATTGCCGGGCACGAAAACGACACCGTGCCGCCGCTGCTGCTTGTGCCTCTCATCGAGAATGCTTTCAAATACGGCTCCACGTCGGAGCCGGGAATGCCTATTAAGGTGAGCATGGAGGTAAAGGGCGATAAATTCTGCTGCAGCACCGTCAATTCGTTCTCTTCGCAGCCTGACCGTACCGATTCGCGGGCGTCCGGTATCGGGCTGGCTAACCTGCGGCGCCGTCTGTCGCTCATATTTGGCTCGAAGGCATCTCTCCGCACTTCTGTCGACGGCAATATTTTCAAAACTCAACTTATTCTTCCTCTATGAGCCGTAAACTCAACTGTCTTGTAGTCGACGACGAGCCTTTGGCCGTACGGCTGATGTCGTCGTATGTGGAGCGCACGCCTTTCCTCAACCTTTCCGGCACGGCTCAGGCGGGAGCCGATGCGCTCGCCTTCCTCAACGACAATCCTGTCGATCTCGTTTTTCTCGACATTCACATGCCCGGTTTTTCGGGAATGGACCTGGCGCGACAGCTGCAGAACGGCCCGCGCATAGTCTTCACTACCGCATATTCCGACTATGCCGTCGACGGTTTCGCCGTCAATGCACTCGATTATCTGCTCAAGCCGGTGAGCTATGAGGAATTTATGAGGGCGGCCTCGCGTGCTCTCTCATACTATACGCCCAAGGATGTGGTTCAGGAGTCGGCATCGGGATTCATCACCGTAAAGAGCGAATACCGCATTATCCGCATACCGGTAGAGAATATCGACTATGTGGAAGGGCTCAAGGACTATGTCAAGATAGTGACATCCGATGGCGAAAAGCCCGTGCTCACGCTCATGAGCATGAAAAGCCTCGAGGAAATGCTCCCCGAGGCCGGTTTCATGCGGGTTCACCGCTCTTTTATAGTGAATATGGATAAGGTGCGGGTTGTCGAACGCAATTGCATCCTCATGGGTCGCCAGCTGATACCGGTTGCCGAGTCGGTGCGCAAGCGCTTCCTTTCAGCTCTTGGCATGACCGGGCTTTGATTGCGTTGATACGGGTAGATAAAGTATTGGGCTTAAAGAGTTAAGATAATGGTTGAAACAACTAATATCTTAACTCCTTTAACTTCATACTTATTAAACTCCCCTTTTTAATGTCCCGGCGGCGGCTGTGGAAAGCAGTTCGCCGATCGTCGGATGGGCGTGTATGCACCTTACGGCGAGTTCGTGAGCCGTGAGGGAGCCGTTCATGGCAACAGCCGCTTCGGCTATGATGTCGGCGGCATGTGCGCCCACGCAGTGGCAGCCCGCTATAAGACCGCTGTCCTTCTCGACGATCAGTTTCAGCACTCCGTCGGCTTCGCCCGAGGCAAGCGCTTTGCCGTTGGCTCCGTAGGGTAGTCTTACGACTGTATATTCCCTGTCGGAATCGGCGAGCTGTTCCGATGTCAGGCCCACCGAGGCGCACTCCGGATCGGTGAAAACCACCGCCGGCATCACATCCATGTCCACCTCTTCGCCAAGCACCACACGGCCTTGTGCCGAGGCGGCATGGGCAAGCATGCACCGGCCGTTGACATCGCCGATGGCATAGATGCCCGGTACATTTGTCTCGTATCGGCTGTCGCAGGCTATGTATCCGCGCCGGTCGCACTCTATGCCGAGAGTGTCGAGGCCGCCGGGTACCACCGGGTGACGTCCCACTGCAGCCACCACGCAGGCGGCATCCACAGTCTTTTCCTTGCCTTTGCGCAGGTAGGTGACACTCCGGCCGCCGTCGACGGCTGTGACTTCGGCGCCTGTCACTATATCTATGCCGCGGCGCCCGAGGCTGCTGCGCAGACGTTTGGCTATGTCGCGGTCGAAACCGGGCAGAACCTCGGCGCAGTATTCGAGCACGGTAACCGTGCAGCCGAAGCCGGCGAATACCGATGCGAATTCCAGTCCTATGACGCCTCCGCCGATTATCACCATACTCTCGGGTACGGTCTCGAGGGCGAGAACGCCGTCGCTGTCGAGAGCTGTCTCTGATCCGGGCACTTTAAGAGCCGCCGGTGCCGACCCTGTGGCAATGATTATGGCGGGGGCGGTATAGCTTTCGCCTTCGGCCTCAACGGTCGGCCCGGGAGCCAGACGAGCCTCCGCTTTTATCACTTCGACATTGCCGAGTATGCCTTCGATACCTTCACGCAGGGTGGCGGTAACTTCGGCTATACGGCCTCGGACAGCGCTGTAGTCGACAGTAGCGTCGGCAGTGCTGATGCCCAGCGTGGAGGCCGTGCGTATGTCGTGGAGGCGTTTTGCTGTCGCGCACAGGCATTTGGTGGGTATGCAGCCACGGTTGAGGCAAGTGCCTCCGAGCCTGTTGCGCTCGAAGAGTATCACCTTCTTGCCTCGGGCGGCAGCCTCGGCGGCTGTTTCGTAGCCGCCGGGGCCTCCGCCGATTATTATTATATCGGCCTGGCGCATAGCTGTGCGTATGTTAGGACAGGAGTCAGGGCCGCGCGGTCTTCGTCGGGATGCGATATCGGGGTGGAGTAGGGCGCACCTTTCACCTTATCGGGGTCGGTGGCGGCTTCCTCGGCGATATGGCGCATTACATCGATAAACGAATCGAGAGTGTCGACCGATTCCGTCTCTGTCGGCTCTATCATCAGCGATTCGTGGAAGAGCAGCGGGAAATAGATGGTCGGGGCATGGAAGCCGTAGTCGAGCAGCGATTTGGCCACGTGCATGGTTGTGACTCCGGTCGATTTGTCGCGCAGACCATCGAATACAAATTCGTGCTTGCACGGTCCGCCTATCGGCAGCTCGTAGAGGTCTTTGAGCGAGTTCATTATATAGTTGGCGTTGAGCGACGCCAGAGGACCGGCCTTCATCAGATTCTCGCTGCCGAGAGTCAGGATATAGCTCAATGCCTTGATATATACCGTGAAATTGCCCAGCCATGCGCTCACACGGCCGAAAGCGTCGTCGGTGCATGTCACAGACAGATGTCCGGCCTCATCCTCTACAATCCGCGGATTGGGCAGGAATTCTTCCAGACCGGCTCGCACGCCCACAGGGCCAGCGCCGGGACCGCCTCCGCCATGGGGCGTTGAGAATGTCTTGTGAAGATTGATGTGCATCACGTCGAAGCCCATGTCGCCCGGCCGTGCTATGCCGAGCATCGGGTTGAGGTTGGCGCCGTCGTAGTAGAGCAGGGCACCTGCGCCGTGTACCATCTCGGCAATCTGCGGAATCGCCTTCTCGAACATTCCGACGGTATTGGGATTGGTCATCATCATAGCTGCAATGTCGGGTCCCAGTTTGCCGCGCAGGTCGTCGAGGTCGACAGTGCCGTCGGCCAGACTTTTCACTTCTACGATCTCGAATCCGGCCATTGCGGCGCTCGCCGGATTTGTGCCGTGAGCCGAGTCGGGCACTATGACCTTGCGCCGTGCCTCGTCGGTGCGCGACAGGTGGTAGCGCCGTATCACCATGAGACCGGTATATTCGCCATGCGCGCCCGCAAAGGGGTTGAGGGTGAACTCAGCCATGCCTCCGATCTCGCTGAGATATTTCTCGAGTGCGCGGTAGATGCGCAGGGCACCCTGCACCGTGCCGGCAGGCTGCATGGGATGGAGGGCGCCGACACCGGCTGCCGACACCATGGCCTCGTTTACCTTGGGATTATACTTCATAGTGCACGACCCCAGGGGATAGAATCCTGTATCGACACCGAAATTGTTGTTGCTGCTGTTGGTGTAGTGCCGCACCAGCGAAGGCTCGTCGATTTCGGGCAGCGCAGGGGCGACTTGCCTCGTAAGAGATTCGGGAAGCGTCGCCTTGGTCCCGTAGTCGTAGTCGGGCAGGCTGTAGCCATGGCGCCCTTTGTGCGAGAGCTCGAACACGAGCGGTGTGTATAGTTCCTTGTTCATGGCTTCAGCGATTTAATGACAGACACATAGTTATCGATATCCTCGGGCGAACACATCTCGGTGGCTGCAATCAGCAGCGAGCTGTCGGTGAGTTTTACACCCGCCAGAATACCCTTGTCCGCACAAGCCTTTATCACTGTGTCGGCGTCGACGGTGCCGTCGCAGATATCCATGGCGAATTCGTTGAGGATGGGTTTATCGGGGAACCTCAGTTTCATCATCCCGCTTGCTTCGAGTTTGTCGGCGAGTGAATGGGCGGCATCGGCCGAGAGCCGGTTGACGTGCTGAAGTCCTTCCGGGCCCATCAGCGACAGATACATGGCTGCATGTAGGGTCATGATGCCCTGATTGGAGCATATGTTCGAAGTCGCCTTCTGACGGCGTATATGCTGTTCTCGGGCCTGGAGGGTGAGCACGAAAGAGCGTTTGCCGTTCTGGTCGGTCGTGGCACCGACGATGCGGCCGGGCAGCTTGCGCATGAGGCTTTCGCGGCAGCACAGATAGCCGAGATAGGGGCCGCCGTAGTTGAGGGGCATGCCCAGCGACTGAGCCTCGCCGCAGGCGATGTCGGCGCCCCATTCTCCGGGCGTGCGGAGCACACCCAGGGTTGAAGCGTGGCAGTTCATTATCAGCAGGGCCTTGTGGCTGTGGCATTTGTCGGCCCAGCCGTCGATATCCTCGACTATGCCGTAGTAGTTGGGTTGGGCGAGCATCACGCCTGCCACGTCGCCGGCGCCAAGCATTTCTTCGAATGCCGTGCGGTCGGTGACGCCGTTGTCTTCGGGTATTATCTCGATGGTTATCGCCGCGCCTGCCGCATATGTGGCAAGCACCTGCTGCACTGCCGGCGCCACGGTGGCGCTGACGAGCACACGGCGTTTCTTACGGGCGGCGTTCACGGCCATTACCATGGCTTCGGCCGAGGCTGTCGCGCCGTCGTACATGGATGCGTTGCTCACGTCGAGGCCTGTGAGGTCGGCCATCATGCTCTGGTATTCGAATATATACTGGAGCGTGCCCTGCGATATTTCGGGCTGGTAGGGGGTGTATGCTGTCAGGAACTCCGACCGGCTCATTATCGACGGTATCACCGCCGGGGTGTAGTGATGGTAGAAGCCGGCGCCGGCAAAGCATACCAGGGGTTTGTTGAGGGCCGCAAGAGAGGCGAAGTAGCGTTCGAGCTCGGGTTCGCTTTTCTGCGGCGGTAGGTCGTAGGGCTTTTTCAGCCGCAGCGACGGGTCGACATCGGCGTAGAGATCGTCGATGTCGCCGATACCGCACCGCTCGAGCATACGCTCGATGTCGGCGTCGGTATGAGGAAAATAGCGGTGTGCGGCCATAATCAGTGCTTCTCGTTGAGGCAGAATTCGGCGTATTCCTCGGCGTTCATCAGCCCTTCGAGTTCTTCGGGATTCTTGACTGTCACTTTGATGATCCAGGCATTGAGAGGATCTTTGTTGATGAGGTTGGGGTCGCCTTCGAGGGCGAAATTGACTTCGGTAACCTCGCAGCTCACGGGAGCGAAGAGGTCGGAGGCAGCCTTGCGGCTCTCGATAGCGCCGAATTCCTCGCCGGCTTCGAATTCGTCGCCGTCTTCGGGCATGTCGATGTAGGTGACGGTGCCAAGCTGCTTGGCGGCGTATTCAGAGATGCCGATGAAGCCTGTTTCGCCGTCGGTCTTTATGTATTCGTGTGTGGGGAGATAATAGATTTTTTCCATGGTATTATTTTTTATATTGAGGTACGTAAAATCTTTTTTTGATAACTGTGGCAGGAGCTGTCTTGCGGCGTATGCGCACCTGCAGTTTCGAGCCAAGGGGAGCATAGCGGGCGTCGACCAGTGCCATGGCTATGTTCTTGCCGAGAGTGAGCGAGTTATAGCCGGTGGTTATGTGACCCACGACCGCTCCGTCGAGGTCGAGGACCTCGAAGCCGTGGCGCGCTGTGGCCGGAGAGTCGATTTCGAGGCCTACGAGCTTGCGCCGGGGGCCCTCGGTCTTCTGGCGCTGAAGAACATCGCTGCCTATGAAGCCGCCCGGTTTGTCGAGCTTCACGAACATGCTCAGACCTGCTTCGATGGGTGTGATGTCTTCGGCAAGTTCATCGCCGTAGAGCGGCAGCCCCGCTTCGAAGCGCAGGGTGTCGCGGCAGCCCAGACCACAGGGCTGTATGCCGTAGGCGATGAGCGATTTCCACATCTCGACTATACGCCTCGGATCGGCATATATTTCGAAGCCGTCCTCGCCTGTGTAGCCCGTGCGGCTCACCAGCACATTGCCGTCGAATATCGAAAAGGTATAGAACGCGAGCGACGAGGCGTCGATGCCGAGAACAGCCTTGAGCACATTCTCGCTGTCGGGACCCTGGAGGGCGAGCTGGCCGCAGTCGGCGGAATAATCGCGGACCTGCACATTGAAATCGCGGGCGCAGTCGCGTATCCATGCCACGTCTTTCTCCAGATTGGAGGCGTTAACCACCAGCAGGAAACTTTCGTCGCCGAGGCGGTATACAAGCAGATCGTCCACCGTGCCGCCGTCTGGGTATGTCATCATGCCGTACAGCACCTGGCCTTTGTTCATTGGTGCCGCATAGTTGGTGAAGATGTGGTCGGTGAATTTCACGGCCTCAGGGCCGTAGATATGTATTTCGCCCATGTGCGAAACGTCGAAGAGCCCCGAGCATGTGCGTACGGCATTGTGCTCGGCGTCGATGCCGGAGTATTCGATGGGCATGTCGTATCCGGCGAAAGGTGCCATTTTGGCATTCAGGGCCTGGTGGCTGTCGAACAGACATGTTTTTTTCATTTCAGATTCCATTTCAATCGATGTTTAGTATTAGTGTTGAGTGAGTATGGCAAGAAGTTTTTCGCGGTCGAGTCCGGCGATGGTTTTGGCGGGGTCTGTGTGGCGCAATGCCTCGCGCAGTGCCCCGGGAGTGAATTCCACGCCTTTGAGAGCGCTGAATATTGTGCGTCCGGGATCGTCGAGAAGGAAAAAGTCGCCCGAGGCTTCGGTGCGGACTATTCTGCCCTCTGTGTCGCAGGCAATGCATATCTCTATCTCGCCCACACCGTCGACATGGGCGTGAAGCCGGGTCAGACCGCTGTCATCGGCCGCGGAAGGCGTGTTTTCGCCTTTCCTATACAGAAACGCCGGTTCGTAGTAGCTTTGTTCAATTTTTTCGATAGCGCATATGGCTGCGGCGTCGGGTACGATTTCATTTTCGCACAGTTCGCCCACGATATATCGCTCGAATTCTTCGGGCAAAAGAGCTATTCCCTCGGCTTTGAGACAAGTTATGCGTGCCGGTACCGACTTCACCGATTTCGATTCGAGCTTGGCGCGCGATGGCGTTATCGCGCGGCTCATCGCGGCGGCATCGAAGTCGTAGAGCATTGTCCCGTGAGCTATGCACCGGCCCGGCAGATGATAGAAGGCATTGCCCGATATTTTCCTGCCGCCGACCACGATGTCGTTGCGTCCGGTGGCAGCGGCATCGAGACCGATGCGGCGCAGCAATGTCGCTATCATAGTGGTATATCGGGCGAATGTGGCCGTGATTTCGTCGCCGGGGCAGATGTAGGAAAACATGAAATTGTCCATATCGGCATATACACAGCCGCCACCGCTCTTACGGCGCACCACATCGATGCCTTCGCGGCGGCAGTAGTCCATGTTCACCTCTTTGTCCATCTCCTGGTTGCGGCCGCAGATAACGGTCGGATGTACGCGCCAGCTGAAAAAATAGTCGTTTTCGGGCAGACAGCGGGCGGCCCATTCCTCCATGGCAAGATAGAATGGTAGCCGGCGAGGCTGGGAGAAAGGTAATCTCAGGTTTATCATAGATTACATTTAAGGTCCCCAAAAATAAAAAATAAACCTCATATCGCAAACTTTTCCGCTCTTCTTTTTCGGTATTTACTTTTTGAAGCACGCTATAGATATTTTAGTGAAAAAAAAGATGGAAAAAGCGATGTTAAAAAGCGAAAAAAGTGCTAACTTTGCAAACGAATGCGCCTGTAAACACGGTCTTTCTTGTGAAAAAATGAACACTACTATACGACATATCAGCCATTTGCTGCGCGACTGCGATGTTATCGCGGTGCCCGGGCTCGGTGTGTTCCGACGCCGGACAATCGGGGCGCGCTTCGAAGGGTCGGTGCTTTTGCCACCCTCCGAGGAAGTAGTGTTTGTGGCTCATGACAGTTGCGATGACAACATGCTTGCCATGTCGATAGCCCGCTGTCTGGCCTGTGAGCCTGCCGAGGCATCCGCCCTTATAGCCGACGATGTGGCCGATATCCGTGCCCGTCTCGAAGCAGGGCAGACGGTGGGCATAGGCGATGCAGGTGTACTTGTGGCCGCTCCGGCTCTTGGCGGCATATCGTTCGAGATGTCAGATCGATGGCGCCGTCTCAGTCCTCTGTCGTGGTTGTCGCCGGTAGAACCTGTTTCTGTCGGTAAGGCTGAAGTCCCCGTTGCGGAAGATGCCGACACCGAAGCCGAGGAGCGTCGCCGCAACATATTTATGCACTCGCTGCAGCGCACGGCATCGAGTGCGGCCGCCATCGCCTTGCTTGTCCTTATAGCATTCGTGGCCTCGCAGTTGCCGCGCAAGAGCGCTTCAGAGCCTCAGATGGCCGGATTCGGATTCGAGCGCGTGGATCCGGCGCCTGTTGTCGATCCGCTGGCGCAGCCGGCTTCCGACAAAGCTCTGGTGCTTATACTCAATACTCCTGCCGATGGCATGAGCATTGTCGACCCCTCGGAGAAAAAAGAACGCCGTGCGCCGCAACAATTGTTGCCGTCCGACAGTTATTTTCTGATAGTAGCATCGCTGGCATCGGCCGACGAAGCCGGTAAATTCATATCGTCGTATCCGTCGGATCTCGGACTCGGTATCATCGAATCCTCAGGCCGCTGGCGCGTATATGCCGCATCCGGGGCCACTTTTGCCGACACCAAGGCTGTGGCCGACAGCAAAGGGCTGTTCGACCGTTTCCCCACGGCGTGGATTTGCCACAACTGATAGTCCCTGCGCCCCTCCGGCAGCCCGTGCCATGTCGGCGAATAACGATCGTATTATGGAAAATCTTAGAGAACTTTTGCTTACGCGCCACAGTATAAGGCGCTATACCGATAAGCCGCTCGACGCCGAGCAGGTCCGCACTATCCTCGAGGCCGGTCTGCTGGCGCCATCGTCGAAGAATGCCCGCTCGTGGCAGTTTGTGGCTGTCGAAGATCCCGATGTGCTTGCGCGCCTCTCGGAATGCAAGCCGAACTATGCCGCATCGGTCAAGAACGCGAAACTTGCCGTGGTGGTATGTACCGACCCCGCTCTTAGCGAGGCATATATAGAGGACGCCACCGTCGCCGCAATACTTATGCATCTTCAGGCTGCCGATCTCGGCATCGGATCGTGCTGGGTGCAGGTGCGCGGACGGTATGCCGCCGATGGCGAACCGTCGGAAAATATAGTACGCGAAATTCTCGGCATCCCCGACGATATTGTCGTGGAGTGCATCATGACATTCGGATATCCCGACGAGACACGTCGACATGTCAATCCCGAAAAACTGCTTTGGGAAAAAGTGCATGTAGGCACATGGAACCAGGCACAGATCGACTGAGCGCACCGCTGAGGGTAGCCTTTGCCGGCTCGGGTAACGTTGCATCGCATCTTGCCGAGGCGCTGTCACATTCCGAAGCTTGCCGTGTGGTGGCCGTAGCCAGCCGCAACAGCGATCATGCAGCCGTACTGGCGGAGCATGTCGGCGCACAGGCATGTTCCTACAGCGATCTGAAGACTTTCTGCCCCGATATCATCATAGTTTCTGTGGCCGACAGGGCTGTGGCCGAGGTGGTGGAAAGCATAGGGCATTTAGGCGAAAGTGTGCTTGCGCTGCATACATCTGGCACGGTCGATAAATCGAGTCTCGCCGGCATAAGCCCCCGCACCGGCATCTTCTATCCGTTTCAGACTTTTACCAAGGGCTTCGATGTCGATATGGCCGAAGTTCCCTTCTTTGTGGAAACAGCCCGCGAGGACGACTATGCTCCCGTATACCGCCTCGCAGGGTCGATATCCGGCCATGTATACCACTCCGACGAGGAGCGCCGCCGCCATCTTCACATAGCCGGTGTGTTTACCTCCAATTTCGTAAACGCACTTTTAGGTGTGGTCGAGGAGGAACTGCAGGCAGCGCGCTATCCGGCGGAAGTGGCTGTACCCCTGCTGAGGCAGACCATCGCCAAGGCGGCCGCCATCGGTTCTTTTGCCGCCCAGACCGGTCCTGCCGTACGTGGCGATGTGGCAGTGATGAAAAGTCAGGCCGAAACTCTGTCGCCCGAATACCGGCCCGTGTACGAAGCTCTTTCTCAACTTATAATGAACAAACACCGATGAGCAAGATAAACTACGATCTGAGCAAGATAAAGGCCGTTGTCTTCGATGTCGACGGCGTGTTGTCGCCCACCGTGGTACCGTTGTCGCCCGACGGTATTCCCGAGCGTATGGCCAATCTCAAAGACGGCTATGCCATGGTGCAGGCTGTAAAGGGCGGTCTTCATCTGGCTATTATCAGCGGTGCCGACGACCGTCGTGTCGAAGCCCGTTTCCGTAACATAGGCATGACCGATATTTACCTCAAATGCAAGGCCAAGCTTCCGGTGCTGAAGGAGTGGATGGAGCGCAACGGCTATGCCCCCGAAGAAGTGGCTTATGTCGGCGACGATATTCCCGATCTTCCTCCGATGAGTGCCGTGGGACTGTCGGTGGCACCGCGCGATGCCGCATCCGAGGTCAAGGCGGCGGCTACTTATGTCACCGCTGCCGACGGCGGTCATGGTGTAGCCCGCGAGCTGATGGAGCAGATACTTAGAGTAAAAGGGCTGTGGATGCTCGACACTCATGCATTCGGCTGGTAAAATGGAAATAACCGATATATTGCCGCCTCTGCCCTCGCCGACGTTAAGCGGCGTGAAAGTGCTTCTGGCGTCGAATTCGCCCCGTCGCCGCCAGCTTCTTCAGATGATACTGCCGTCGTTCGATATCGCCGACAATATCGACGTCGACGAGTCCTATCCCGCCGACCTCAGGCCTGAGGATGTGCCGGCGTATATCGCTGTGGTGAAAGCGCGTGCCCACGACGATCTTCTGGGCGACAACGAGCTGATGATAACCGCCGATACAGTGGTGATACTCGACGGCCATATCTATGGCAAGCCCCACTCGCGCGACGAGGCCATAGAAATGCTCGGACGGCTCTGCGGACATACGCACCATGTGGTTACCGGTGTGGCGCTGAGCGCACACGGATTCGAGCGCGACGTATTCAGCGAAACCACCTATGTGCATTTCGCTGAGTTGTCGAAACGTCAGATCGAGGAATATGTCGACCGCTACCGGCCTTTCGACAAAGCCGGCGCCTATGGCGTGCAGGAATGGATAGAGGCTGTCGGTATACGCGGTATCGACGGATGCTTCTACAATGTGATGGGTCTGCCGCTACATGCTCTTTACGAGCATCTTACTCGTTTTCGGGTCCGATAAGTCCGAGTGAACCGAGTCGTGCGGCAGCGTCCGAAAATATATCGATGGCGCTGCGGGGTGTGACCGGTGCGTCCTGGAATTGCCAGAAATCGGCCGGAGCGCCATCGAACATGGCGCAGATCGCGATGTGTCTTTCGGCAAGTCCGGGCATAGCGGCGGTATCGGCGCCGAACTCACGGCCTGTTACGGCAGCAAGCGCTCCAAGGCGCATGCTTATTTCCATGAGATGCCCGGCTAACATTGCATCGGGCGTGCCTTCACGGCAAAGATTCAATGAGAGAATATATACATCCTGAAGGAATGACGTGTATACTTCTGCTATTTTTTCGGGATTGACCCGGTTGTGCAGAATCGCCAGCATTGTCATTATGCCTGTGGCAAGGGCTTCCATGCCCATCGAGGCAGCCTGAAGGTACTTCATGTGCACGGCTGCGGCCTTGAGCAGAGCGGCGCCTTCGTCGTTGCGGCGGCCGGAGTCGGAGGCGCGGAGACGTTCGGCCTGTCGGGCTGTTTCCTCGCCCGACAGACGCAGTGCTTCTTCCAGTTCCATTATTCCACCTGCTTGAGGTTGTGGCCCATGCGTTCCTTTTTGGTGTGCATGTAGCGCAGGTTGTAGGGGTTGGGTTCTACCTCGATGGGAACGTTTTCCACTACCTCGAGGCCGTAACCTTCCAGGCCTATGCGCTTCACCGGATTGTTGGTGAGCAGGCGCATCTTGCGTATGCCGAGCATATTGAGAATCTGTGCGCCTACGCCGTAGTCGCGTTCGTCGGCGTCATGGCCGAGGTGTATGTTTGCCTCTACGGTGTCGAGGCCCTCTTCCTGAAGCTTGTATGCGCGAATCTTATCCATAAGACCGATTCCGCGTCCCTCCTGATTGAGATATATCACGGCGCCGCGGCCTTCTTTCTCGATCATCTCCATGGCCTTGTGGAGCTGTTCGCCGCAGTCGCAGCGTTTCGATGCGAAGATGTCGCCGGTGGCGCACGACGAGTGCACACGCACGAGCACGGGCTCGTCGGTGGTTATATCGCCCTTGATTATGGCAATGTGCTCGAGGCCGTTGCTCTTCTGGCGGAACGGTATGAGGTGGAAGTGGCCGTAGGCGGTAGGCATGTCTACTTCGACGCCCTGCTCCACGAGCTGTTCCGATGCCAGGCGGTAGGCGATAAGGTCGCGTATCGATACAAGTTTCATTCCCCACTCGTCAGCTCTCTTGCGGAGTTCGGGCAGACGTGCCATCGAGCCGTCGTCGCTCATTATCTCCATGAGTGCTGCGGCCGGCTGCAGTCCGGCAAGACGTGCGAGGTCCACGGCCGCTTCGGTGTGGCCGCTTCGGCGGAGCACGCCGGCATCCTGGGCATAGAGAGGATTGATATGGCCGGGACGGCCGAATGTTTCGGGCACGGAGTCGGGGTCGGCGAGTGCGCGGATGGTCGCGCAGCGGTCCTCGATGCTGACGCCGGTGGTGCATCCTTCGATTTTATCGACGGTGATGGTGAAGGGAGTGCCGAGCATCGATGTGTTCTGCTCGACCTGATGGTTCAGCTCGAGTTCGCGGCAGCGCGATATGGTGAGAGGCACGCAAAGAACGCCGCGGGCGTTTTTGAGCATGAAATTGACCTGCTCGGGTGTGATTTTCTCTGCTGCGACGATAAGGTCGCCTTCGTTCTCGCGGTCTTCATCATCGACCACAATCACCATTTTACCTTGGCGGAAGTCCTCGATGGCTTCCTCGATGCTGTCGAGTTTTATGTTATCGTTCATAGTGCGTTATGCTTCTGTTGCAGCCTCTTTCGTGCTGTCGGCTTTGTATTCGAAACGGTCGAGAAGCGCTATTGTTGTCGTTTTCATTGCCGTCAGATTTCGGGCCGTGGGCTTGAAGGGGTATTGATTTAGCAGATTGATGGTGTAGATATCTGTGCTGTTCGACAGGTAGTCGACCAGTTGATTGAGTTTTGTGCGCAGCAATGGCGGAATGCCCGGCGATATGAGCCGGCGTATTTTGTTCATCTTGCCGAGCCGGGCTATTTCTGTATCAATGTCGGCGAGGTAGTCGAGAAGCATCTCCACGGCCCGGCCTTTTTCGACATCGACCATGCGTACTTCCTTGAGAGTGAGATCTCGCGGTATGGCTCGGCCGGCCAGGCGGCGGAAGAAAGTTTTGTAGGCGTCGATGTTGAACACCGCCGAATCGCCTACAGCCTTATAGGTGAAGAATATGCCGAAGGGCAGAAGGGCGATGGTGCTGAGCCATATGCCTTCCCACACGGCGATCTTGCCGTCGCGGGCCATCTTGTAACCTATGTTGTCGATAAGGAAGTAGATGATGAAGAAGAGCACCGAAA
The DNA here is from genome assembly GCA_900548975.1 of uncultured Porphyromonadaceae bacterium. GTDB lineage: Bacteria > Bacteroidota > Bacteroidia > Bacteroidales > Muribaculaceae > CAG-873. Next base: position 41,167 of record URMS01000018.1, on the reverse strand, counting down.
TTACCAGCGGAGTGCCCAGACCGCCTTTCTTGATGATGGCGCCGAGGGGGGCGCCGATGAAAAAGAATATGATGCAGGCAAACGAGAGGGTGAATTTTCGCTGTAGCTCGATATCGTGGCGGCGCATGAGTTTGGCCTGTTCTTCGAGGGTGAGGCTTCGGTACATATACTCCTGTTTCTGGCGTTTTGCTTTCGCCAGAGCCTGGTTAAGGTAACTTTTGGCCATGCCCGGTCCGCGTGCCAGATAGATGGAGTCGATGTCGAGCGGCTTTTCCATTATCACGGTTTTGGGTATGGTGGTGCGTCGGCTGCCGTCGTCGAGAGTCTCGTTGCGGGGCGCGATGCCGTAGTAGGGGAGAGTGCGGATTTCGTGTGCGTAGACGGCACCGACCGAATCGACCTCGTGTCCTATCGAGTCGATGGAGTGAAGCAGCTGGCTTACGTTCTGACCGATATACTGGCTGCGCATGCCGCCTTCGTCGAGACGGTTGAAGTTGGCGTCGAAAGGAAAGTATACCTGTTTGTCGATGAAGTGTTCGCGCCTGAACGGCAGATAGCGCGACTGGCTGGTGCCCATACTGTTGTCGCGCATGTTTTCGAACATCTCGCCGCTGTAGAGATGCAGGAACAGCCTTGTTTTGTCTTCGGTGAAATTGAAGCGCCCCGAGTCGGCAAGGATCACGCGGGTATTGTCGTAGCCACGCGAGAGATCATAGATTATCATGCCGTAGAGCATGCCGGTGTCGGGATTCTTGCTTTCGGTGTAGAGGTTCAGGTTGGGTATCTGGTCGTAGAACGATCGGACCGGAATCTCGACTTCGGGCGATTTCTGCCGCACCGAGAACATGAGTGTCCACATCTTGGTCTTGGCGATGGGAAGAACGTCGTTCTGGAAGAAGAATGCCGCCGTAGCGAGGCATATCATGAAAATCATCAGCGGCCTCATGATGCGGAAAAGCGATATGCCCGAGGCTTTCATTGCCGTGAGCTCGAATTTTTCGCCGAGGTTGCCGAAAACCATCAGCGATGCCAGAAGCACTGCAAGCGGAAGGGCCGTGGGAACCATCGACAGAGCAGCGTAGAAGAATAATTCGCCTATAATGCCGACCGACAGGCCTTTACCGACAAGGTCGTCGATGGATTTCCATAGAAACTGCATCAGGACAATGAACAGACAGATAAAAAACGTCATGGCCAACAGCGGCAGAAAGCGCTGAAGCATATAGGAATATAGACGTTTCATTCTGAACATAGCTCGCTGGGATGGACTATCGAGGTGCAAAGATACGTCAAATCGCCGAATAAAACAAAACTCCCGGACATCCAAGCTTGTTCTATGATAAAATAATGAAGATTAGAAAAATAATCATGCAGAAGTTTGCAATTCAGTGAGAAAAACAGTAACTTTGTGGCAAAACATAAAGCAAACTAATATGACTCGAAACATCACTATCAAAAATCCCTCTCAGAAGATGATTCAAGTCTTTGACGCTTTGAGAGAAAAGAAACAGCAGCAGATTAAAAAACTGTCTGAAAAGAAACAGGGTACATTCACCATTGTGGTGTAGATGGACTTATCCTTTGATATAATGAATACAGAGGGCGATCATCTGATGGTTGCCCTCTCGTATTATGATTATGAGACAATAAGCCTCTTTTCGACTGATCCTCTGACGTTGACACTTGTGTTCTATGATGTCACTCTGATCCGTAAAGCCGGAGACGGTTATGTTAGCTACAGGATGTTGTCAACTGTTTCAGATGTCTTGGCAAAATTTATGGACGAAAATGAGGATGTTGTCTTGTGCTTTTATTGTGATGCGGATACGGATGTGCGTAGAAATCATGGAGATATGTTGCCGCAGGAATACAGGAGCAGATTATTTTCCCGAATGTTTGAGAGGTATGTTAAGACTTATAACCTGTTGGGCTTCATAAATCATAGAGTAGAGATGGAAGATCCCAATAATTCAGACAACAGGCAATATGCTCATTTTATTTGTCGTAAAGAGCATAAGGACGCAGTTATTGCGATAGGAAAAATGTTGATGCAAAAATAAAATTGAGTGATAAAATAAAATCGCTTGCAAACTTTTTAGCTTGCAAGCGATTTGTCTTAAACTCGTCGGGGTGACAGGATTCGAACCTGCGACCACCTGGTCCCAAACCAGGTGCGCTACCGGACTGCGCTACGCCCCGAAAAGCGGTGCAAAGTTACACAATCCCTATATCATTTCCAAATTTATTTTAGGAGCGGCATTTTCGCAGGTTCGCAGAATTTAGAAAGTGAATTGCACGCCTAACTCGAGGTTGCTGTTTATGGCAAAGCCTATGCCGTCCACTCCGTCGTAGTGGGAATACTGGAGCAGGGTAGTGCGCCCTACCAGGCTGAATTTGTCGCTGAGATGAGCCACAAACCCCGGTCGGATGCCTGCAATGAAACCTCCTACGCCGTAACCGTCGGCCGATTCATGAGCATAGCCCAAAGCCAGTTCACCGAAGAAATCGAAAACACTTGCGCTGGCGAAAGTTCCTCTTACGTAGGGTAGGATAGAGAAAGTGGTGATGCCCGTGCCGGTCAGATCCTGGTATTTTATACCGAGAGAGGCGCCGACAGCCCATGTTTTATTGAAATAGTAGCCGCCTTCGGGTGCAACCGAGAATGCCGAGCTTGTGCCCGAACCGCCGTCGACGCTTACATGTTCCACTGCGATGCCAAGAGTACCGCCGATGTATGCCTGCGCGCTGGCAGCCAGCGAGATGCCAAGAAGCATCAGTGCAAGAAATAGTTTCTTCATATAAATTATAATTTGATGTGTTTACTGAGTGCAAAGATATATATTTCTGTTAGAATTGCCGGCTGAAATATTCATATTATTGTCGCTCCTTAGTATAAATTTTGTCCGATATGTAATTTATCTCATTTTATGTTGTCTAATTAAGAAAAAAAACGATATGCTGAGAGACCGAATATTGAGAAATGTATTTTTCGTCATGTTTGTGGCGGAAAGTATCTGCGCGTTGCGCTATATGGCGGATATTGCCCTTGGTGGCACTACTGAGTGGTGGCAGGCGGTGGCGGCTGCTGTGATTGCGGCTGCGCTCTTCAAGTTATTTCTCAGACGCAGAAAGAAAGTGCGGGCAAATATGTGCTGCACAAGAGAAAAATGTAGCTGAGAATTTGAATGAGATGCAAAATTTAACTAATTTTGTGGAGAATATGCCCGTCATGGAATTTCAGGATGTCCATGATTGGCCCTTAATGTATTGAATAACAAAACAACTACGATATAAAGCAAGATGCTTAAACGCTTTTTTATATCCATGCTCGGCACTATGGCCGGCCTCTGGATTTCGATATTTCTGCTGTTTTTGGGCGGCATAGTATTTGCCGCCATAGCTCTCGGCAAAAGCGCCGGCGACAGCACGGTGAAAGTGAGCAAACAGTCGGTCCTCGTTCTCGACCTCTCGGGCTCGATCGAGGAGCGCTATCAGCCCTCGTCGTTCATGGCTTTCCTGCAGGAGGGCGAAAATACCGCTCCCACTCTCGAAGAGCTTCTCGGCGCAGTGCGCGGAGCGGCCGACGACGACAAGATTGAAGGCATGTATATCAAGTGCGGTGGAGCCGCCATGGGCACCGCATCGCGCGAGGAACTCCTCGAAGCCATATACGAATTCAAGGAAACAGGCAAATGGATCTACGCCTATTCCGACAGCTATGCCCAGGGCGACTATCTGCTGGCCTCCACCGCCGACAGCATAATGCTCAACCCCATGGGCGCTGTCGATATTCATGGCGTGGGGGGCATGACACCTTTCTTCACCGGACTGCTCGAAAAACTCGGCGTAAAAGTGCAGATAATAAAGGTCGGCACCTATAAGAGTGCAGTCGAGCCTTTCATTCTCAAGGATATGAGTGCGCCTGCAAAACAGCAGATGCAGCAGTATATCGATACCATCTGGTCGTTTGTCGCCGGCTCTATCGCATATAACCGCGACATACCCGAGGCCGATGTGAAGACATGGGCCGCCGATATGATCGGCCAAAAGCCGGCTCAGACATTCGTGGATAACGGTCTGGTGACATCGCTCGCCTACGAACGCACCGTCGACGATGCTATCCGCGAGCAGCTCGGACTGGACAAAGACGATGCTATAAACTACATATCGGCCTCCGAATATATGGAAAGCGCCGACCTCAAGAAAGTGCTCAAAGGCGGTAAGAAGCACATCGCCGTGCTCTATGCCGTAGGCGATATCGTCGACTCCGGCGATACGGGCATCGTAGGTCCCGACATGGTGTCGGAGATATGCGACCTTGCCGAAAACGACGATGTGAAGGGCCTCGTGCTTCGTGTGAACTCGCCCGGCGGCAGCGCATTTGCCTCCGAGCAGATATGGGAGTCGCTGGAGTATTTCAAGAGCAAAGGCAAGCCCTTCTATGTGTCGATGGGCGACTATGCGGCTTCGGGCGGCTACTACATCAGCTGCGGTGCCGACAGCATCTTCGCCGACCTTACCACTCTTACCGGCTCGATAGGCGTGTTCGGCATGATTCCCGATGTTTCGGGTCTCGTTACCGATAAACTCGGCATTACATTCACTACTGTCGAAAGCAATCCCAATGCCGCAGGTGTGTCGCTTGTCAAAGCTATGACTCCCGAGCAGCACGCCGCCATGCAGAGCGGTGTCGACGCTATCTACGAGCGGTTCACCGGTCGTGTTGCCGCCGGCCGCCACATGGATGTCGATTCTGTCAGGAAGATCGCCGAAGGCCGTGTGTGGGTAGGTGCCGACGCCATCAATCTCGGTCTCGTAGACCGTATTGGCTCGCTTCACACCGCCATCTACACTATGGCTTACAACCTCGATCTCAACATCGATGATGTCGTGGCCTATCCCCAGACTGAAGAAGAATTCTGGATGAAGATACTGCGCAGCTCCGGCGAGTTCTCCGACATGAAAGTCGGCGACACCATGCCCTACGATGCCGAGACAGCCCGTCTGCTCCGACTTGTAAAAGTACTCCGCACCATGAATCCCATGCAGGCCCGCATGGAAGCCGTAGAAATTCGATGACAAAACGCACCCTTCTGTCGAAACTTGTGTTGCTGCCGTGTTCCAAGATATACGGCGCCATAACCTATGTCCGTAACAAGCTTTTCGACATGAAGGTGCTCCGTCAGACCGAGTTCGATATCCCTATCGTCTGCGTGGGCAATCTTGCCGTGGGAGGAACCGGCAAGACTCCCCTTGTCGAGTATATAGCCGGGGCTTTCAGGCAGTCGCGCAATGTGGCCGTGCTGTCGCGCGGCTATCGGCGCAGTACCAAGGGTTTCATCATGGCCGGCCGCACATCCACACCACGCGATATCGGCGACGAGGCCTTCCAGATCTATCATAAGTTCGGAGGCAAGGTGTGTGTGGCCGTGTGCGAGGACCGCGTGTTCGGCATCAACGAGATAAAGCGCCTCAACCCGTCGATCAACCTCATTATCCTCGATGACGGCTTCCAGCACCGCTACGTCAAGCCGACAGTCTCGGTGGTCGTTTCGGAGTATACCAACCCCATCTACCGCGATTCGATGCTGCCCTACGGCAGGCTCCGCGAGCCTCGCCGCGGCATCAACCGCGCGGATATCGTGGTGGTGTCGAAGTGCCCCGACAAGATGCGCCCCATGGACTACCGTCTGGTGGTGAAGTATCTCGACCTTTTCCCTTCGCAGCATCTTTTCTTCTCCCACTTCGAGTATATGCCGCTCGAGCCGGTATTCCCCGACATGGCTGTGGCGTTGCCTTTCCTCGACTTTCTCACCCCCTCCGACTCCATTCTGGCCATTGCCGGCATCGGCAATCCCCGTCCTTTCGTCAAGAGGCTGAAGAGCTTTGCCGCCAAGGTGAAAGTCGATGTCTTCCCCGACCACCACAACTATACCAAGAAAGATATAGAGCATATACTTGCCCGATTCAAGACCCTAAAGGGATCGCAGCCCATCATCGTCACCACCGAAAAAGATGCCGTGCGACTGGCCTGCAACCCCTATTTCCCCTATGAGCTCAAAGCCCATACCTACTATCTGCCCGTCGAGGTGAAATTCGACGCTTTCGAGGACGGTCCCGATATTATCGAAGTTATCGACAAGCAGATATCGGGCGCGGGACTCTAAGAATGAACCTTAAACGCATACGTGGCGTTTTTCTATAACATACTAACACCGAAACGCAATGCTTGAAAAAATCAGACAGACCGCAGACTATCTGCGCGGTCGCGTAGGCGAAATGCCTAAAATAGCCGTTATACTTGGCACAGGTCTCGGCAATCTTGTAGACCACATCGACAATAAAATCTTCATTCCATACTCCGAAATACCCAATTTCCCCGTGTCGACCGTGCAGGGTCACAGTGGCAATCTTATCTTCGGCACCATGGGTGGCCGTCCGGTCATAGCTATGCAGGGCCGTTTCCACTATTATGAAGGCTACGACATGAAAACCGTCACCTTCCCCGTGCGTGTATTCCAGGCTCTCGGAGTGGAAACCCTTTTTGTATCGAACGCCGCAGGCGGCATGAACAAGGAGTTCAAGGTAGGCGACGTTATGGTCATTACCGACCATATCAATCTCTTCCCCGAAAATCCCCTTCGCGGCAAGAACTACGAGGAACTCGGCCCGCGTTTCCCAGCCATGACCGAGCCCTACAGCAAGGAGCTTGTAGCTCTGGCAGACACTATCGCCGCCGAAAAGGGCATGAGACTCATGCACGGCGTATATGTCGGCACCACCGGCCCTACCTTCGAGACACCGGCCGAATACGAGTATTTCCGTATCATCGGCGGTGATGCCGTTGGCATGTCCACTGTTCCCGAGGTTATCGTGGCCCGCCATGCCGACATGCGCGTGTTCGGCATATCGGTTATCACCGATCTTGGCGGAAAGGACGTTACCGAAGTGCCCAGCCACGAAGAGGTGCAGAAAGCCGCCATCAAGGCTCAGCCTACCGTCGAAGCCCTCATGAAGGCCATGGTGGAGCGCTGCTGATCAGAAAGTAAAAAATTACCGGAGTCGGGGCAATTTTTTGCCCCGGCTCTTTTTCCCGAAACTATATGGAAATATCAGAATTTGGCGAATTCGGTCTCATCGACCATCTAACCGAAGGCCTCAAGGCCGTCAGCGACAGCACTGTAAAAGGCGTTGGCGACGATTGTGCTATCCTTCATTACCCCGAAGATAAAGATGTGCTTGTCACAACCGATCTCCTTCTCGAAAACGTACATTTCGATCTCACCTATGTGCCTCTAAAGCACCTTGGCTACAAGGCCGCGGTGGTTAATTTTTCGGATATCTATGCCATGAACGGTAGTCCGCGGCAGATAACCGTATCTTTGGGCATATCGCGCCGTTTTGCTGTAGAGCATATAGAAGAGCTCTACGATGGCATCCGCCATGCCTGCGAGGTATATGGTGTTGATATAGTAGGCGGCGACACTTCGGCCTCACATCAGGGGCTGGTCATTTCCATCACATGTATAGGCGACGTTGCCAAGGGCATGGCCGTAGGTCGCGACGGTGCCCGCGACACCGACCTCATATGCGTCAGCGGCGATCTCGGTGCCGCATATATGGGTCTGCAGCTGCTCGAGCGCGAGAAAGCCGTGTCTGTGGGGCAGAAAGATTTCGTGCCCGATTTTGCCGGAAAGGAATATCTGGTGGAGCGTCAGCTCAAGCCCGAGGCGCGACGCGATATTGTCCACGCCCTTGCAAAGGCCGGAGTGCGGCCTACATCGATGATGGATGTTAGCGACGGCCTGTCGTCGGAGCTGCTTCACATCTGCAAGGCTTCGGGTGTGGGATGCAGGGTCTACGAAGACCGTATCCCCATCGACTACCAGACAGCCGTAATGGCCGAAGAGCTGAACATGAATCTTGTCACAGCCGCTCTCAACGGCGGCGAAGACTATGAGCTGCTCTTCACCGTTCCGCTCACCGACCACGACAAAGTGAGCAAGATGGAGGGTGTCAAAGTCATAGGCTATGTCACCAAGCCCGAGCTCGGCTCGGCGCTCATTACCCGCGACGGCGGCGAGATTACGCTCCGCGCCCAGGGCTGGAATCCTTTGGCTGAAAAAAAAGAATAAGCATAAGGTTTGCCGAAATTTAGCCTTTTGTGTATTTTTGCATATTATTACAATCAAAATTCAAAAACCGATCCATTCACATAGCGGCATATGAAAAAACTATTCATTCCTATCCTTCTATCTGTATCTATCGCGGCATGTACAGGCACTCCCGCCGATGAAAAACCGACACCGAACCTCGACCGCGCCGAGGAAATGTTTCAGACCGTGTGGGAACTTTACCGCGCGCCTCAGTATGGCCTGTTTTCGGAATATTATCCCAACAGTTACCGTCCGGATCTGACTTATTTCAACGATTCGACCCGACAGGCTCAGGAAGTATCCTATCTCTGGCCCATGAGCGGCGTTTTCTCGTCGGCAGTGGAGCTGGCAAAGATAAATCCCGAAAAATATACCAAGTATGTCGATTCGATGGTCATGGCAGTCGAAAAATACTACGACACCACCCGCACTCCTTTTGGCTACCAGGCATATCCGGTGGAATTCGGCAAAGTAGACCGCTATTACGATGACAACGGACTCGTAGGTATCGACTATATCGATTCGTATATGGCCACAGGCAATGAGCGCTATCTCGAAAAAGCCAAGCAGGTGCTCACTTTTATCCTCAGCGGATGGAGCGAGGACTTCGAAGGAGGCGTTTCATGGCTTGAGGGCGTACGCGACCAGAAGCCGGCATGCTCCAACGGCAAGGCGATGGTCCTGGCTCTCAAGCTTTACGAAGCCACCAAAGATCCATATTATCTCGAGACCGGCAAGAAATTCTATAACTGGATCGACAAATATCTGAAAGATCCTGAAAACGGTGTGGTATGGAACTCCTGGAGTACAACCGCAGAGGCCGTGTCGCCCGACCTCTATACCTACAACACGGGTACACTTCTTCAGTCTGCCGTGCGGCTCTACAATTATACCGGAGAGCAGAAGTATCTCGACAACGCCAAATTCCTTGCCGAAGGAAGCTACAAGGTGTTCGTCAAGCATAATAAGGACGGTATCCCCTATGCTGAGAATCTTCCGTGGTTCTATCTTGTGCTGTTCCGCGGCTACGACGATCTCTACAAGGTTACCGGCGATTCCAAGTATATCGACGAAGTACTCCGGGGTCTCGACTATGCATGGGACAACTGCCGCGACAAGGTCGGCCTGTACTATCACGACTGGAGCGGCCAGACCGATGAGTCGCAGCAGCCTAAGTGGCTTCTCGACGCCGCGTGCATACCCGAATTCTATGCCCGCGCCGCCATACTCAGAGGCGAGATTTCACCCAAGGATAATCACAATAATCAATAACAACATATTCTGCTATGAAACAATGTCCCTCATGCCATCAGTACAACGAGGACTATGCCCAGTTCTGCTCCAACTGCGGCAACAGCTTCTCGGGCGACAATAAATTCTCAGGCAATAACAATCAACAGGTACCCCCTCCTATGTACTCAGAAACATCCGGTAATAATCTTTTCGACTGTGGCCCCGAAGGCAAGAGCCGTGGCGTGGCCGCTCTTCTGGCCATCTTTCTCGGTGGTCTCGGCATACAGTATTTCTATCTCGGTAAGACCGGCGCCGGTCTCATCACCATCGGCCTCACTATCATTACCTGCGGTCTGTGGGAAATCGTTACTTTCATCCAGGGTATCCTCATGCTCTGCATGACCAACGATTCTTTCCGCCAGAAATACGTCACCACCAATTCCACATTCCCCCTGTTCTGATAACATCTCCACTTTTGCGTCCGGAAGCCTTCCCAGGTTTCCGGACGTTTGCTTTTTCAGTGGAGCAGTGACGTGGATTTGACGAAAAATTGCTACTTTTGCATAAGTAAAACAACAACGCACGATAACTATGTCGAGTTTTAACAACCGGTCGAAAATGCTTGGTGGCACCGTTTTGGGGCACATAGCAGGTGTCATTACGGTATCAATGTGGGGTTATTCCTTCGTGTCGTCGAAGGTGTTGCTCGACAACGGTCTCGGCCCGGTTGAGATCTACGTGCTTCGTTTTCTACTGGCCTATCTGCTGATAGTGTGTCTCAATCACCGCAAGTTCCTGGCCCATAATCTGCGCGACGAACTTCTCTTTGCCGTGTGTGGCCTGTGCGCTGGTTCTCTTTATTTCATAGCCGAGAATACGGCGCTCGAATATACCCTCACTACCAATGTGTCGCTGCTCACGTCTATGTCGCCGCTCATCACGGCCCTGCTCGTGGCGTCGGTGTACAAGACCGAGAAGCTCGGCATAGGCACCTGGGTAGGATCGGCTATCGCCATCATGGGTGTGGCGTGTGTGGTATTCAACAGCTCCTCGTCGCTCGAGGTCCGTCCGCTGGGCGACTTTCTGTCGCTGGCGGCAGCTTTCAGCTGGTCGATCTACTCGCTGGTGCTCAGGCGTCTCAACGCCGGCTACGACGTGTGGTTCATCACCCGCAAGACATTCTTCTACGGGCTCATTACCTCGATACCGTTCCTCATCTATGAGCACAATACCGTCGATCTGCTCGAGGCTCTGCAGCGTCCGCAGGTCTACGGCAACATCCTCTTTCTCGGTCTGGGCGCCTCGACTATCGCCTACGTGCTATGGGCTGTCACCGTCCGCCAGGTGGGCGCTGTCAAAGCCAACAACTACATGTATCTGCAGTCTATAATCACTCTGTTGGTATCGGCCGTGGTGCTCGGCGAGCGTATCACCCTTCTTGGCTGCGTGGGCATAGTCCTTATCATAGGCGGCCTGTGGGTGGGTGAGAATATCAATAAATATCTTGCCCGCAGTGTCTGACCGGCACTGTCGGGCGGCTTTCTACTGCTTTTTACCGCTATGGATTTACCCAAAGACCCCTTTATACTTCTGAGCTATATTAATACCAAACTTCGGGACGAATACGACCGCCTCGACGCTCTCTGCACCGATCTCGGTGTGGAGCGTGCCGCGCTTGAAGCCACACTCGCAGGTGCCGGATTCGAATATATGCCCGAAATAAACCAGTTCCGATAATAGTCCATGGCAGCCGGGGATTATCTGTCGCAGCTCAACGAGCAGCAGCGCGCGGCCGTCGAATATCTCGACGGTCCGGAGCTTGTCATAGCCGGTGCCGGCTCGGGTAAGACGCGAGTGCTCACCTACAAGATAGTGCACCTGCTCGCCAACGGTCATAATCCGTCGAGGATACTGGCGCTCACCTTTACCAACAAGGCTGCCAGCGAGATGCGCGAGCGCATACAGGTCCTTGTAGGCTCCGACACGGCCTCGCGCCTGTGGATGGGCACCTTCCACTCAGTGTTCTCGCGCTTCCTACGCATGTATGCCGAGCGCATAGGCTATAAGCCGAATTTCACCATCTACGATGCCTCCGACTCCAAGTCGCTCATCAAAAGCATCATACGCGAGCTGCAGCTCGACGATAAGGTATATCGTCCCGGGCAGGTGGCCTCGGCTATATCCTTTGCCAAGAACCAGCTTTATTCGCCCGAGGACTATGCCGCCGACCGCGCTCTGGTGCGAAGCGATGCCGATGCGGGCCGCGGACGTGTCCACGAGATTTTCCGTATCTACCGCGACCGCTGCCGCATAGCCGGCGCCATGGATTTCGACGATCTGCTGTACTATACCAATGTGCTTTTCCGCGACAATCCCGACGTACTGGCCCATTTCAGCGGGTATTTCAGCTATGTGCTGGTCGACGAGTATCAGGACACCAATTTCGCCCAGCACATGATAGTGCGGCAGCTCTGTGGCAGCGCCGAGCAGCTGTGTGTGGTGGGCGACGATGCCCAGAGCATCTATTCGTTCCGCGGGGCCAATATCCGCAATATTCTCGACTTCAGGAAAAGCTTCCCGCGGCAGCGCACTTTCAAGCTCGAGGAAAACTACCGCTCCACCCGCAACATCATCGGCGCGGCCAACTCCCTCATCGAGGCCAACCGCGAGCAGATACCCAAAAATGTATTCTCCAACAAGAGCGACGGCGAGCTCATCGAGGTTCTCAAGTCGTACAACGAATACGAAGAGGCCTATGCCGTTGCCGCACGTGTCGCCGCTGTGAGGATGCGCTACAAGACTCCGCTTAGCGAGATTGCAGTGCTCTATCGCACCAACGCGCAGAGCCGTGTGATAGAGGAGGCGCTGCGCAACCGCAATCTTGCATATCGCGTGTTCGGCGGCCTGGCATTCTATCAGCGCAAGGAGGTTAAAGATGCCGTGAGCTATTTCCGCCTGGCTGTCAATCCCGACGACGACGAGGCTCTGCGCCGTATCATCAACACTCCCAAGCGGGGTATCGGCGACACTACTGTCAACAAGCTTGTGTCGGCGGCTGTCGCAGCCGGTACGAGCATATACCGGGTTCTTCTTGATCCGGCGGCCGCCGGACTGAATGTGAACAAAGGCACCCTCACCAAGCTCAAAGGATTCACCGATCTGCTCATGTCGTTTGTGCGCATGGCGCCGAACAAGTCGGCTGCCGAGCTTGCAAAAAAAATATATGAGGGAACGGGATTGCTCAAGGAATACATGAGCGAGAACACTCCCGAGACTGTCAGCAAACGCGACAACCTCCTCGAACTTCTCAATGCCGTGGACAATTTCCAGAAACTGGCACGCGAGCAGGGCGACGAGCATCGGGGCATGGCCGATTTCCTTGCCGAAGTATCGCTGCTCACCGACCAGGATACCGCAGAGGCCGGCGACGAGACCATCACTCTTATGACCATCCATTCGGCCAAGGGTCTGGAGTTCGACTGCGTGTTTATTGTCGGCGCCGAGGAAGATCTTTTTCCGTCGGGCATGTGCCGCAGCACCCGCGAGATCGAGGAGGAGAGGCGTCTGATGTATGTGGCCATAACACGTGCGAGACGTTTCTGCATGATAAGCTATGCCGCGCGCCGTACCGTGAACGGTCAGACCGTCAACCGTCTGCCGTCGCGCTTCATCGCCGATATCGACCGCCGTTTCCTGCGCACTGTGGCCGGAGGCGGCCGCAGCGACTTCAACCGGCCCGAACCCACCTATCGCGAGCGTACAGAGCCGGCTCCGCGTCCACGGAGGGTGATTATAGAGCAAGCGGATACCGCCGCACCACGCCCGGCATCACAGCCCAAGGCTTCCGCCGCATCGTCGGGCGACTGTGTGATGCATACGGCGGCAGAACTCAGCCCCGGCATGCGGATATTCCATCCTACCTTCCAGAACGGCGTTATCGACATGATCGACACCGACAGCCCCGACCACCGCATTGCCGTCCGCTTCGAGTCGGACGGACAGGTGCGCAAACTACTGCTAAAATTCGCTAAATTCAAGATACTATGACCGAACGAGAGCTCCCCACTCCTTTTTTTATAGTGTATGAGGACCGTCTTCGCGCCAATCTCGAGCTTATAAGCCGGGTAAGCCGCGAGTCGGGTGCCGACATCATCATGGCTTTCAAGGCCAACGCCTTGTGGCGCACATTCGACATCGTGCGGGAGTATTGCCGCAACTGCACGGCCAGTTCGGTCAACGAGCTTCTTCTTGGTGCCGAGCATATGGGCGGCGAGATACACTCGTTCACGCCGGCCTATACCGATGCCAATATCGATACCTTTCTGCGTCTGAGTTCGCACATCACCTTCAACTCCCTGAGCCAGTACAAGCGCTTTGCGGAGAAGACGGCGCAGTCGGCGGCATCGGCCGGTCTGCGCGTGAACCCCAAATGCTCGGTCATAGAGACAGATCTCTACAATCCCGCTCTGCCGGGTTCGCGATTCGGCGTGGACGCCTCCGCGCTGGCCGACGGCGTGCCTGCGGGTGTAGAAGGTCTCCACTTCCACGCGCTGTGCGAGTCGACCAGCTACGATCTTGCCAAGGTGCTCGAGGCTTTCGAGGCTCAGTTCGGCCATCTGTTGCCCGCACTCAAGTGGGTCAACTTCGGCGGCGGCCATCTCATGACCCGCGAGGGCTACGACACCGACCATCTTATATCGCTTATCCGCGATTTCCGTCAGCGGCATCCCGGCCTTCAGGTGATTCTCGAACCCGGAAGCGCCTTCACATGGCGCACGGGCGATCTTGTAGCATCGGTGGTCGATATAGTATGCAACGACGGCGTCACTACCGCCATTCTCGATGTGTCGTTCGCATGCCATATGCCCGACACTCTCGAGATGCCATACCGTCCGGCCGTGCGCGAGGAAGTGCCGCGTGAGCAGTCGACCGGCGTGGTCTATCGTCTGGGCGGAAATTCGTGCCTGAGCGGCGACTTCATGGGCGATTACTACTTTGAGCGCCCTCTCGAGGTCGGCGACCGCCTGACGCTTTGCGACATGAACCACTATACTACCGTCAAGACCACGATGTTCAACGGCGTCCACCATCCTGACCTGGTGCTGTGCCGCCGCGACGGACAGTGCGAGTATCTGCGTCGTTTCGACTACGAGGACTATAAAAACCGAATGAGCTGATGGCACCGCGTTTTTCGATAATAGTACCGGTCTACAACCGTCCGGCCGAGGTCCGCGACCTCGTGGACAGTCTGCTTGAGCAGACGTGCCGTAATTTCGAACTGGTGATAGCCGAGGACGGCTCGACCATCCCTTGCGGCGAAATTGTGGAAAAGGCCGTGAATGACCGTGGTCTTAATGCGAGGTATTACTACAAGGAAAACGAGGGCCGTTCCATAGCGCGCAACTATGCCATGGAGCGCGCGACCGGCGATTACTTCATATTCTTCGACTCCGACTGTGTGATTCCGCCGACTTATTTCGAGACACTCACACGCGAACTCGACGCCCGGCCGCTCGACTGTTTCGGAGGCCCCGATGCAGCCAACGATTCCTTTACAGATACCCAAAAGGCCATAAACTATTCCATGACCTCATTCCTTACCACCGGCGGTATACGCGGCGGCAAGGTGAGCCTCGAAAAATTCACTCCGAGGACATTCAACATGGGCTTCAGCCGCAAGGTATACGAGGCGGTCGGCGGCTTCCGCGAGATGTTCTCCGAGGATATCGACATGAGCACCCGCATACGCCGTGCTGGTTTCAGCATCGGGCTTATACGCCCGGCTGCCGTGTGGCACAAACGCCGTGTCGATTTCCGCAAGTTCTTCCGTCAGGTGTATGTTTTCGGCATGTCGCGTGTCACTCTCAAGCTGCTGTATCCCGGCTCACTCAAGGCCGTGCATCTGCTTCCGGCAGTCTTTGTGCTGGGCTCCCTGGCGCTGATATTGCTCGGAATCTTCATATCGCCGTGGTTCCTGCTTCCGCTTGCCGTATACTTTCTGGCCATTTTCGCAGGCGCTCTTGCGAGCACACATTTGCTCAAGGTGGCCTTTCTTGCCGTGCCTGCCGCCATCATACAGCTCGGTGGCTACGGCCTTGGCTTCATCAATGCCTACACACGCAAGATAATTCTTGGCAAAGGGCGCGACATAGAGCAGGAAATATCTATCCGCAAAGGAAAATGAGCAGCCCGGACTATAGCGAAGGTCTGCTGATCTCGCAGATGGACCGCGAGGCCCGACCCCGCGAGAAGGCTCTGCGTCATGGAATCAAGAGCCTTACCGATGCCGAACTCATGGCGCTCATTTTCAGCACCGGGATAAAGGGCAAAAGCGTTGTACGCCTGTGCGAGGAAATTCTCGGCGAATACAAGGGACATTTGTCGAAGATCACGTCGATGGATGCCCGCGAATTCATGAAGCGCCATAAAGGCATCGGTCCGGCCAAGGCTCTCACCTTTATGGCAGCCCTCGAGCTTGGCGCACGTGCCGCTTCCGATGCTGTGATGCTCGACGATCCTCAGATGACCAGCTCGCAGGCTGCCTATAAATATATGTATCAGCGAATGAGCGAGCTCGACCACGAGGAATTCTGGGTTCTGCTGCTTAAGCGCAATCTCAAGCCGATGCATGAGTTCCGGGCAGGGCAGGGGGGTATCGCAGAGACTGTTGTCGATGTACGCCTTGTAATGCGCGAGGCTTTGCTGGCCAAGGCCTCGGCCATGATATTGTTTCACAATCATCCTTCGGGGCAGCTGCGGCCCAGTAAGCCCGATATCGACCTCACACGGCGCATAGTCGATGCCGCGCGCTATTTCGACATCAGGGTTCTCGACCATATCGTGGTCGGCGCGACGGGCTATATGTCGTTCAACGACGAGGGGCTTATGCCGTCATAGATAGCGCTCGGCCAATGCCCGGTACTGTGGCGTGCATTTGAACTCGCCTATCCACCTGTTGAGAGTATCGGCCAGCACACTGTCGCCGGGGGCCACTGCCCAGACCTGGAACTGGCTCAGCGATATCGGTGTGCTGTAGTCGAGTTGCGGATACTGCCGGGCGACACGTCGTGCCACGGCACGTCCGACAACAGCGTTTTTTATTTGTCCGAGAGCCGTCATTATAGCCAGGTGTTCGGAAGAATGCTCGGGATCTACAAGCACGGTGATGGTGTCGCCAAGCTCGTTTGCCATATTCGTCAACCGTGTCTTGAACGGTTTTCCTTTGGCGATCCATACCGTATCGCCACGCAGTTCTTCGGGTGCGTTGATGGGCGCTCCCGATGAGTCGGCGCGCTGCACAAGTACCTGACGGTCGATGTAGACGGCCTCGGTAAGCGGGAAATATTTCTTAAGTGGAGTGGTGGAAGGCATCGAGGCCACAAGAATATCGTACTTGTGGTCGTTGAGGTCTTCGAACGCTTTGTCGAGCTGAGTGAATGGATGGAATTTGACCGGTACGCCATGTTCGCGTGCCATATCGCGCAGCATCAGATAGTCGAAACCTTCGGCGGTATCGTTCTCGAGAATGTATGTAAGCGGCGACATTTCTATGGCTACGGCGAGGGTATCGCCGTCCGGCCGCTCGTACGATGCCACCAGAGAGGTATCGCCTTCGATACTGTGGCGCCGGCAGATTCCGATGGCGACCAATGCCACTATTACGGCACCGATCACAACAGGCAGCACACAGCGTTTTTTTGTGGTTTTCATGTCTTAATATTTTTATAATAAAAAAACGTTCTGTCTGCCGTAAGGGTTTAGAGGTTGTTTAATAACATATGTGAATTCACAGGTTGGTGTATTTTTGCTTAAATTGCACATTGCGAAGAGGGAGCATAGCGGTTGCTATGTGACCGATGAGCGACGGGCAAGTTAACAAAAAGACACCAAGACGGTACTAATGTTAAAAAACGGCCTCATTCACACATTTCTAATAAGCCCCATATTATGAAAACAAAGGCTTCGCCTCCAAAAATTCAGAGTGTCTTTATCTCTTCGTTTCAGTCACATAGCCACCGCTATGCTCCTTCAACTCAGTTATAAATCCATCTCTGACTTTTTGGCCTGTGAATTCACATATGTTATTAAACAACCTCTTAAATTCCTCCTTTCCTGACTTCTTCCACTCCTAATCTCATCTCCTCCTAACTTCCTACTCTCCTATCCTCCTAACCTACTAATTGAACCTTTCGCGTTGTGTGGCGTTTTTGATAGTGAACGCTTCTTTCCCCCAGGGGAGACGTTTCAACAATGTATAAAATGCTTCAAATATATTAAGTAAAAATTGTTAAATCGTTTGTCACTTCAAGTCTACAACATAACTTTGTAGGCGAGATAGTGCAAAACTATCAATTGATGTTTATGAAGAAGACACTCCTCTCCGCTGCAGCCATCGTCGTGTTCGGTGCAGCTATCGCTAATGCTCAGGCTATTGAACAGCCGGGATTGTTCGACAATGTGTCGATCGGTCTCGACGGTGGCGTTACGACTCCCATCCACCATAATCCATTCTTCGGCTCCATGCGCGGCGCTGCCGGTCTGCATATAGCCAAGCAGATAACACCTACCTTCGGTCTCGGTGTCGAAGGTCTCTTCGGTGTGAACACCTCATCGTGGAACGGCTTCCGCCACAGTTCCACGGCTTTCGACAACTCCTATGTGGGCGTCTACGCCACCGCCGACCTCTTCAATCTCTTCGGCGGCTATCAGTGCCAGAAGCGTCCGTTCTCTATCGACGCTCTCGTGGGCACCGGCTGGGGCCACAACTATGTGAACAAGGCGAACGGTTCGGATATCAACTATCTCGGCGTGAAGGCGGGTCTTAACTTCAACTTCAACGTCACCGACCATGTGACACTGGCCCTCAAGCCGGCTCTGGTATGGAACATGGGCGGCGGATACCGCAACGGCGACCTCAAGTTCAATGTCAATAATGCCGTGTTCGATCTTCTGGCAAGTGTGTCGTATACCTTCGGCGACGGCTTCCAGTGCGTCACTCCCTACAACCAGGCCGAGGTCGATGCTCTCAACAGCCAGATCAACAGCCTGCGAGGTCAGCTCGATATGTCGGTAGCCGCAGCCAACGAATGGCAGGCCAAAGCCGATGCCCTCAGCTCGGAGCTCGATTCGTGCCGCAACAAGGCTCCCGAGGTTGTGAAGGAAGTGTCGAACAAGTACAACTCTGTCCGCTTCGTATTCTTCCGTATCGGTTCGTATGCCATCACTGCCGACCAGCGCCCCAATGTAGAGATGATTGCCGACTATATGAAGAATCATCCCAAATCGAAGGTGGTTGTCAAGGGATATGCGTCGAAGGACGGTAACTACGATTTCAATATCAAACTTGCCGCCAACCGTGCCGAGGCCGTGAAGAAGATGCTTGTGAGCAAGTACTCTATTCCCGCCGACCGCATTGTTGCCGAAGGCGAAGGCATAGGTCAGATGTTCGACGAAGAATCGTGGAACCGCGTTTCCATCTGCACACTCGAGGAAGGCAAATAGAATGCCGTGAGGCTTTAATATCAATACGACTCCGAATTAATACACAATTACATAGCTAACACCCACATCCGGCAGCGCGGCACTGAGCAAGTGACACGTTGCCGGTTGTGTCAATCAAATGTAAGTAATTTTAAAGCAATGCAATGAGCGATCTGTTTATCACAATTATCGGTTACACCGCCAGTATCTGCATGATACTGGGCTATCTCCCACAGGCCGTCGTTACTATCAAAACACGCGATACCGACGGCATTGCCCTTCCGACCTTCTGCATGCTCGGCCTGGGCAGCATATTCTTTGTAATACAGGGTATTGCTCTGAACAACTGGCCTCTGGTAATCACCAACGTCATCACCACCATATGTTCGGTGATAATCTTCGGCATCAAAATCCACAACGACCGCCGCAAAAAATAATCCACCCCTCTGTGCGACCCCTACAGGGTCGGGGATGTGGGGTTGCTCCAATTTTACCCGGGTTGCGGGCGCCTTTCAGGCGACCCTTAACCCGGGCCTAACGTCTTTAACCACTCCGTGGTTTCTTCCTGATAGGATGGAGCGGAATCGATTAGGACAAATATTAAACTGGGGATTGGGAATAGAAAAAAGACCACGTCAGTGGTCGTAAGATGTTAGGCCCGGGTTAAGGGACGCCTGAAAGGCGCCCGCAACCCGGGTTTATGATGTCGGCATCCTCACGCCTCCGACCCCATCGGGGTCGCACAACATTCGGCGATATTGCCAATCTGCGGATATTTCGTATATTTGCAGATGGCCAATACATTTATCAGCATCAACCTGCATCTAATCTTCGCTGTGAAAAACAGGGAAGCGCTCATACCGCCTCAATGGCAAAAACGTATTCATTCATATATGGGCGGCATCCTTTCTCAAAAGGGCCATATTCCATTGGCCATCGGTGGCACCGATAATCATGTTCACCTCTTTTTCTCTTATAAGGCGACTCAGCTGCTGCCGGATTTGGTGCGGGAACTAAAAATCAATACCTCCAAACTCATAAATGAGAATCATATTATTCTATTTAAGTTTAATTGGCAGGCAGGGTATTCATGTTTCTCGTACAGCCATTCCCAGATCGATAAGGTAAAGGCATATATTCAGAATCAGACGCTCCATCATAAGGGAGTGTCGTTTATAGATGAGTTGAAGACGTTTCTCGACAGATTCGATATCGGGTACGACGAACAATATATATTCGATGATATTTAGTTATGCCGCAGCTGTGCGACCCCTACAGGGTCGTGGATGTGGGGGTGCTACAATTTTACCCGGGTTGCGGGCGTCTTTCAGGCGACCCTTAACCCGGGCCTAACGTCTTTAACCACTCCGTGGTTTCTTTTGTGCCGATCGTTGGGAACAAAAGAATTTAGGCCTGATTTATGGGCACTTGTCGGCGACCCTTAACCCGGGCCTAACGTCTTTAACCACTCCGTGGTTTCTCCTTGCGCCGGTCGCGTCAGGTTTTTCTATGTAGAGAAAGGGGCGTATATGACTGACCACGTCAGTGGTCGCAAGATGTTAGGCCCGGGTTAAGGGACGCCGACAGGCGCCCGCAACCCGGGTTGATGATGTCGCCTCCCGGCCGCCTCCGACCCCATCGGGGTCGCACATGGGGAGGGGCGTGGTCAGGGGCGGGCGGGGAGCCAGACGCGGTAGGGGGTGCCTTTTTTGCGGTTGCCCAGGAGGTAGTAGGGGATAGCGCGGAATGTTACTGTGGTGCCTTCGGCAGTGACGGCGGTGCCGCTTACGGCAGGCGCATTGTCGAGCCCTGCGATGGCACCGGCGATCTGCAGCGGCTTTGTGGTGTCGATGCTGAGGGTCCCGAGGCTGTCGTTGTCCACGCTTTCAAGGCAATATACCAGCGGGCCGCAGGCAATAGCGACCTGACCGGCGAGGTGCTTCACTTCGGGATGCGCTGTGACGAAGCGCGGCTGCTTGGGAAGAGACAATGTGACAACATCGCCCTTCTTCCACTTGCGGTCGATAACGGCATATCCGTCGACAAGCCTGGTTTCGATTTTCTTGCCGTTGACTTTTATTTCTGCGGGAGCAGAAGCTGCCGATGCGTAGAGTCCGTGCGGATTTTCGCTTGAACGTGCCCAGCCCGGAATTCTCAGTCTGAGCGACATCTCTGTTTTCTCCGAGGGATTTACCTCGAGTCTCACATCGCCTTCGAAAGGATAGGCTGTTGTCTGTCGGAGCGCTACTTGTGCCGCGCCCACAGGCAGTGTGGTCCTGGAGCCGGCGTAGAGGTTCACGTATATTTCATTGCCGCGGTGAGAGTAGATGTTCTCGGGCATGTTGCCCATGAATTTCAGAAACATCGGCGGGCAGCACGGACAGTCGTGCCACTCCCAGCGTGCATGAGAATCGGAATTGAGAGGATTCTGATAGGTATAGTTGTCGCCGTCGAGCGATATGCCTGTGAGAACGCCGTTGTAGAGCACACGCTCGTATTCGTCCATATAGCGGCCGTCGCCCGTAAGGCGGTGCATGTTGTTGCTGAAAAAGCCCGAACCGACAGCGGCGCATGTCTCGAGATATGCGTCGGACGGCAGGTAGTAGTCATTGCCGAATTTTTCGTCGAAAGAGACGGCACCTACTCCGCCGGTAATATACATTCGCCGTCCGGTCATATTGTCCCAGAGCCTTCTGGCGGATTCGATATATTCGCTGTTGCCGTTTTCTTTTGCGCCAGCCGCCACACCGGTGAGATAGAGGGTGGCGCGCACGGCATGGCCTTCGATGGTCTTTTGTCGGGCAAGGGGAACAGAATCCTGGGCATATGGGCCGAAAGTGGGGCGCGAGTGATTCCCGTAGATCGATGTGTCGGCATATTTATTGTCTCGTATCCACTGCTCGGCGTTTTCGTTGCCCCAGGAGCCCCAGTTGGGCAGCCCGCAATGATGTCCGCGCTGATCGATCCAGAATTCGGCAAGTTTCAGGTAATCGTCGGCCTTTGCCGGGACGCCGGTTTTGTCGGCGAGTTCCGGATGCGAGGAGTAAAGCCGGTAGAGCTTCACCATTGCTTCTTCCGGGCCCGAATGTGCCGGAACGAGATTGTGCTTCGGCTCGGGGCCCATATAGTCGCACATCAGATTGGCCATTCTGGTGGCCACACCAAGGAGTTTTGTTTCTCCGGTGGCGTTATAGTAGTGCACGCCGGCCTCTATGAGCATGCCGGCATTGTAGACATCGTGCATCCACCGCAGGAGGCCGCCGTTCTCGCCCCAGCGGTGGCCGTTCTCGGTTAGCTGGGTGTAGGTGTTGATATAGCCTGTTGGCTCGGTTGCCTGTGCGGCGGCAATGAGGCCGACGATGCTGTCGACTCTCATTTTCAGGCCTTTGTCGGGGTAAAGCACCATCAGGTCGGCGATTCCCCGTATGCTTTCGTATATCAGGCCGTCGAACCATGGCAGATTCACATGATTGTGGCTGTCGCGGTCGCCTTTGGCTACATTTCGGAAATTGTCGAGAGTGTTTCTGTTGTTGTGACTCTCGAATTTGTCGAGCACGTCGTTGGCGGTCGTGCTGCTCCATTGCCTGAGTTTAGGAGCCCAGAAGGCATCGTCGATTTCAACTGCGGTCAGGCCGGCGGATTCCAGATTTTCAGCCCTGCAGGGTGTGCCGATGGCTGCGGCGACTATTGCAAGAGAGAGGATGCGTGATATTTTCATGTTTTTCAGGTAGTGGATTCAGATGGGACGAAAGCGAGGGTGGAGGCGGTGGTGTAGGCGGCTGCTTCGGCGGCCAGGTCGGCGGCGGTGACGGCGTTGATGGCTTCGACGGATTCGTCGCGGGGGATGGGGCGGCCGTAGAAGAGGGTGGCGCGGGCGGCGTTGACGATGCTGTTCTCGCGGTTTTCCGATGCTATGGCGAGCTGTCCGAGGTATTGCTTGCGGGCTTTGTCGAGGAAGCGCCCGCGCAGTGTCGAGCCGTCGGCGATGCGGGCAAAGACGGTGTCGCACAGGCCGAGGCAGCGCTGACGGTCGTCGGGGTCGCAGCCGAAGTATATGCCTAAATACCCGGTATTGTCGAAAAAGGTGGTGGACGACTCCACGTTGTATACCAGTCCGCGGCGCTCACGCAGTTCGAGATTGAGCAGCGAGTTCATGCCCGGGCCTCCGACGATATTCGACAGCAGTGCCAGGGCGTAGGTGCGGGGCGAATGCTTCCCGGGTGTGCGGAATCCGGTGAGCACATGGGCCTGGTGGCAGGGATACATGTCGGTGTCGGTGAAGCGCGGGGCGCAGGCGGCGGTAGGTGACGGTGCCGTGTCGGCCGCATTGTCGCGCATGCCGGCGAAATAGCGGTCGGTCATGCGTGCTACGGCAGCGGCGCTCTGCGGGCCCGAATAGAACGCTACACATCCGCTGCGGGTGTAGTGATCGTCGAGGAATCTGCGGCAATCCGCGCTGCCGAGGTGCCGCACGGTGTCGGCGGTGCCGAGAATGTTGTGCGCCAGCGGAGTGCCGGCGAAGAGTTTCTCCTCGAAGACGTCGTAGATGGCTTCGGCGGGATTGTCGAGGTACGAGGCTATCTCGTCGAGGACCACTTCGCGCTCTTTGTCGAGTTCGCGGTCGGGGAAGCGCGAGTTCATGGCCAGGTCGGCTATCAGCTCGATGGCGCGTGCGGCACCGGAGCCGGGGAATATGCTGTAGACCACGGTCTCTTCCTTGGAGGTGTAGGCGTTGAGTTCGCCGCCCACCGACTCCATGCGGTTTATGATGTGCCACGACGAGCGGCGCTCCGTGCCCTTGAATATGGTGTGTTCCACGAAGTGGGCCAGACCCTCGGTGGCGGCTGTCTCGGCGGCGCTTCCGGCGCCTATGGCGAGGCCGAAGATGCCTGCGGCGGCTCCGCGGTCGTGCATGTGCACGAGGCGCAGTCCGCAGGGTGTGACGATGAGCTCGGGGGTCAGTCGTGCCATTGACCGTCGGCTTTGATGAGGTCGATGAGGTGTCCGAGGGCCACGTCGGAATCGATGCACTTCTCCACGCACTCTATGCCGCGGTATATGCTCACGGTGCCGGGGCCTGCGCCTACGTAGCCGTAGTCGGCGCCGGCCATCTCGCCGGGACCGTTGACGATGCATCCCATGACGGCGATCTTGAGGTGTGTGAGGTGCGAGCAGGCGGCCTTGACACGCTCGAGGACCTCGGGCAGGCGGTAGAGCGTGCGGCCGCATCCGGGGCAGGCCACGATCTCGGCCTTGAAGCGACCGAGGCCGGCAGCCTGGATGATGTCGCGGCATATATCGGCGGCCTCGCTCTCGGAGAGCAGGGGCGAAGATATGCCGATGGCGTCCTGATAGCCGTCGAGAAGTATGGTGCCGAGGTCGATGGCGGCGGCAAGCATCACGTCGTCGGCAGTGGCGAGGTCGTCGTAGCGCACTATCACGGCTGTGGGTCGTGTGTCGGCGCTGTCGGCCGCCATGCGGCTGCGTATATATCCTATGCGGTCGCCGTGGTCGGCGACTATTACACGGAGCGTGTCGCTGTCGGTATAGCGGGAGTCGGCCACGGCAGTGGGCATATGTCCGCCGATGCCGAGGGCGTCGTTGACGGCGTGGATGGCGCGGCGCCCGGTGCGACGCCGGTTCTGCGGCCATGCGAGAGTGCCGTCTGCGGCCACGCGGCGCTCCATGTGCTCCACGATGGCGCGGGCTACGGGAATCTCGCGTTCGGGCTCCTCGCTGAGCGATACGCGTATGGTGTCGCCGATGCCGTCGGCCAACAGCGAGCCGATGCCGACGGCCGATTTGATGCGTCCTTCGCGGGCGTTGCCGGCTTCGGTCACACCCAGGTGGAGGGGATAGTGCATGTCCTCGGCGTCCATGCGCTCTACCAACAGGCGCACGGTGTCGGTCATGACAGGCACGTCGGACGCCTTGATGGATATGACCACGTTGTCGAACCCGGTCTTGCGGCATATGCGCAGATATTCGAGCGCCGACTCCACCATGCCCTCGGCGCCGTCGCCGTAGCGGCTCATGATGCGGTCGCTGAGCGAGCCGTGGTTCACGCCTATGCGTATGGCCGTGCCGTGGCTGCGGCACAGCTCGAGGAAGGGCACGAATTTGTCGTGTATGCGGGCGAGTTCGGCGGCGTATTCTTCGTCGGTGAACTCCATCTTGCGGAATGTGCGTCCGGGGTCGAAGAAGTTGCCGGGATTGATGCGCACTTTCTCCACATGCGTGGCTGCCTCGAAGGCGGCCGCGGGGTTGAAGTGTATGTCGGCCACCAGCGGTACGCGGCATCCGGCGGCGCGGACGGCGGCGTGTATGTCGGCCAGTTTCTGTGCATGGGCCACGCCCTGTGCGGTTAGGCGCACGAGCTCGGCGCCGGCAGCGGCTATCGACAGCGTCTGCGCGGCCGATGCCTCGACATCGAGGGTGGGAGTGGTGGTCATGGACTGCAGGCGCACGGGATTGTTTCCGCCGATGGCGGTGTCGCCGACGCGGACTTCGACGGTGCCGCGCCGGAAGTTATCGTAGCGGCTCATTCAGCATTTGAATTTGTATTCGTCGATACCGGCAAGTTCGGCGTCGGCGCGTTCCACTTTCGCCGACAGCGATGCGCAGTATTCCTTGTATCGGGCGGCGAGGTCGGGATCGGAGAGGGCCAGTATGCGCACTGCCAGCACGGCGGCGTTGAGGCCTGCGCCTATGCCCACGGTGGCGGTGGGTATGCCCGGAGGCATCTGGATGATGGAAAGGAGGGCGTCGACACCGTCGAGGGTCGACGCTATGGGCAGACCTATGACAGGTAGCTCGGTGAGGGCTGCAATGACGCCGGGCAGAGCGGCGGCCATGCCGGCGGCGGCGATGATTACCTTTACGCCCCGGCCGGCGGCCGAGGTGGCGTACTGTTCGACAGCGGCAGGGGTGCGGTGTGCGCTCAGGGCGTGCATTTCGAAGGGCACCTGCATCTGTTCGAGAAAGTCGGCGCTTTTGCGGAGTACGGGCAGATCGGATGTGCTGCCCATTATGATGCTGACTGTAGGAGTCATAGTTAGAATTTTGGAGTTATATTGAGGAATATTAGTTCGGTACCGAAGCCGAGGACGGCGCCAGCGAGTGTCTGCAGTACGGTGTGCTTGTCGAGATAGAGGCGCGCCCATGCCACCAGGCCGAGCAGCAGTACGGCCACGCTGATCCATATCAGGGGCGCCGACACCATGAGGCCCTGCTGCGCCATCCAGAATATGATGCCGGCGAAGCCTCCCATGGCGCCTGTGTGGGCGCTTATCTTCCACCAGTGCGTTATCAGCAGCGATATGGCCGATACCATTGCGGCGGCGAGGTAGAAGTTCTGTATCCAGTAGGGAGCGCGGAGATAGCGCACGAAGAATGCCGCGCCGATGTAGCACAGTATGGTGGCGCAGAAGGGGGCGGTGCGCTCGTTGCGGTCGGTGATGGCGGTATCGCTGACGCGCCCCATGCGTATGAGCATGAGGATGAACAGCATGGGTATGATGGCGGTGATAAAGAATACTCCGCCTGTCGACCATACTTTGGGCGAGGTCGGCAGCAGATTCATCGGCGTGAGGGTGAGGGCCGCTATCATGGCATAGCTCGGCACGAGCATAGGAGAGAAAACGTCGCTTATGACGTGTGCGGCCACGCGGGCCGGTGTTCGTTTGCTATTGTTGTCCATCGTTTCGGTATGTTTTGCGCAGTCGTGCCACGGGGAAGCCGAGGCGTTCGCGATATTTTGCCACCGTGCGGCGCGCTATGTCGAAACCTCCTGCGACGAGAGCGTCCATAATCGCCTGGTCGCTGAGAGGGTTCTTCTTGTTTTCAGATTCGATCATCTGCCTTATGGTTTCGGCGATGAGGTGCGACGAGGGTCCGGCCTCGTCCTTGGGATGCTCGCTGAAGAAGAACTTCAGCGGGTACATGCCGTGCGGTGTGAGGATGTATTTGCCGGCCACGGCACGCGATATCACCGAGAGGTCGAGTCCCGTTACCTCGGCCACATCCCTGAGGATCATGGGCCGCAGGAGGGTGCGGTCGCCGGTGGCGAAGAAATCGCGCTGTATCGATGCTATGGCGCGGGCTATGACGGTGAGGGTGTCGGCGCGGAGCTCGGCCAGACGTATGAACCCGGCGGCTTCGTCGCGCTTGCTGCGGATGAATGCCCTGGCCGCATCGGATGTGCCGCTCTTGGGGTCGACGTTGAAACTGTCCTCGATGCCCAGACGGGTGCGTCGGCCGGCCAGGTGCACGGTCATGGTGTCGTCGGAGTGGTCGTAGTCGAGGATGAAGTCGGGGGTGATGTGCCGGGCGCGTGTGGCCGAACCGCTTTCGGCCAGTGCTGCTCCGGGCCGCGGGTTGAGGGTGAGGATTAGGTCAAGGGCTTCGCCGAGCGTGTCCATGTCGGTGTCCAGAGCGGCGGCCAGGCGGTCGTAGTGCTTCTTGGAGAACATGTCGAAGTGCTCGTCGACGATACGGCGCGCCATGTCGGCTGCGGGCGATGGTTTGCGGCGGTCGAGCTGCAGCAGCAGGCAGTCGCGCAGGTCGACGGCGCCTATGCCGGCGGGGTCGAGACGGCGCACGGCGGCGAAGGCCTGTGTCATCTGGGCACGGGTGGGATCTATGCCTTCGGCCACGGCCATGTCATCGGCGATATCGGCAAGGGGGCGGGTGAGGTAGCCGTTGGAGTCGAGGTTGCCGATTATGTAGCTGCCTATCCTGAGGCCGGTCTCGTCGAGATCGCTTTCGGAGGCCAGGCGGCGCAGCAGTATCTCGAAGGCCGACTCCGAATCGTCGACAGCGAGCGATACGGCGTCGACGGCCGCATCGTCGGGGCTGCTGTTGCGCGGATCGAGCCGGTAGGCGGGTATGTCGTCGGCATCGGCATAGTCGGCCATCTGCAGCTGTTCGGCGGTCTCGTCGAAATCGTTTTCGGCGATGTCGGCAGGCGCGCTGTCGTCGATCAGTTCGAGGGCGGGATTGTCGTCGAGCTGACGGTTCACTTCCTCCTCGAATTCGGGCGCGGACATCTCGAGCATGCGTCCCAGCACCACATTGTGGATGTTGAGACGCTGCTGAAGGCGTTGCTGCTGCTCCATGCGGAGCTGTTCCTTGCCCGAAGCCATGGCGTAAGGGGTCAGAACTTGCGGATACCCATTATGGAGCGCATCTCGGCAAGGGTCTGCGAGGCGCGGGCGCGGGCTTTCTCGGCACCCTGGCGTACCACGCGCGATATGTAGGCCTCGTCGGCGAGGATATCATTGACGCGTTCGCGGATAGGAGTGGTAATGGCGAGAATGTCTTCGGCAAGCTGCTTCTTGAGGTCGCCGTAGCGTATGGAGCAGTCGGCGTAGGCGTCGCGGAACTGGGCTACGATTTCGGGTTTTGATGTGAGCTCGAGAAGCGAGAAAAGGTTTGCCACCGGTTCGCTCATGGGCGAGTTCGGTGTCTGAGGGCCTTCGTCGGTCACGGCACGCATCACCTTTTTGCGGAGCGCTTTCGGCTCGTCGATGAGGTATATGCAGTTGCCTTCGCTCTTGCCCATCTTGCCGGAGCCGTCGAGGCCGGGCACTTTCACGGGCTTGCCGCCGGTGAGATCGAAGTCGGTGGGCTCGGGGAAGAAATCGACGCCGTAGAAGCTGTTGAAGCGGCGTGCGAAGCGGCGGGTGAGCTCGAGATGCTGCAGCTGATCCTTGCCTACGGGCACCTTGGTGGCCTTCTGAATGAGGATGTCGCAGGCCATGAGGGTGGGGTAGGTGAGAAGACCGGCATTGACGCGCTTGTTGGTGTCGGCGCCGATGATTTCTTTCTCGAAGGCTTCGTCGTCGTCGGCTCCGTCGGCAGCGGCTTTGATGCCGAGGCACTTGCGGGCCTTGTCCTTGAACGATGTGGTGCGCATGAGTTCGCCTATGCCCACATGCATGTTCATGAGCAGATACATCTCGGAGATTTCGGGCACGTCGCTCTGCACGAATATGGTGGCTTTCTCGGGGTCGATGCCCGCGGCGAGATATTCGGCCAGTATGCTCTTGACGTTGGCATGGAGCTGGTCGGGGTCGGGGTTGGTGGTGAGTGCGTGGAGGTCGGCTATGAAGAAGTTACAGTCGTAGTCGCCCTGCAGGGCTACGAACTTCTTGAGGGCACCGAAATAGTTGCCCAGATGAAGGTTGCCGGTAGAGCGGATGCCGCTCAGTATTATTTCTTTTTTCTCGTTCATATATTCAGAGTATTATCAGACCGCAAAATTACAAAAACATGCGTTAAGTTACAACGGTTGATTCGGGGTGAAAAAGTGAAAGAAGTGAATAAAGGGTCTTTAGTTAGGAGTTACAAGTTACAGGTTAGAAGTTTCCTCGCCCCAACTTGTAACTCCTAACTTCTAATTCCTAACTCCTTATCCTCCTCTCCTCCTAATTTCCTTCTCTCCTAATCTCCTAATTTCCTAATCTCCTGATTCCCTAACTAAATTTAGCGAAAAATTAGTTTTTGTTGATGGTTTTGTCTATATTTGCGGTGTAAACCTTAATCCTTAATCCTCGATGCCATGAGGCTATTTCGGTTGCTTCTTTCAGCACTGTTCTGCATTTTGGCGGTGGCTGCCCCCGCCGCAGACAACTACAGCGTGCACCGCCGGTATCTGAACGCAGAGCGTACGCGCTATGTCGACGAAGTGGTGTACTACGACGGTCTGGGGCGCCCCGTGGAGACCGTGCAGCGCGGTATCACGCCGTCGGGGCAGAGTCTTGTGGCGCTACAGGAGTACGACGATGCCGGGCGTTCGGTGCGCGCATGGCAGCCGGTAGTCGGCACGGGCGCTTTCATGAGTGCGGAAGAAGTGGCTGCTGCCGCGTCGGCGCTCTACGGCGACACACACGCCTTCAGCACCACCATATATCAGAATTCGCCCGCAGAGACCGTCGAGGGTACGATACGCCCCGGGGCGTTGCTCGCATCGTCGCCGGTGACGCTGAAGAAGTATGTCAACGACAGCAGCGCCGCCTTCCGGGCCATCCGTTTCGGAGTCGGCGCCGACGGTTCGCTCGTCAACGGCGGTCTGTGGCCCGACGGCATGCTTCTGGCCGGGAAAACCGTCGACGAGGACGGCCGCACACTCATAGAGTTCGCCGACCCTCACGGCCGCACAGTGCTTTCGCGCCGGCTTGTGACGGGCGGGGATTATGCCGACACCTACTATGTCTACGACGGCTACGGCGACCTGCGCTATATCGTCCCGCCGCTGGCGTCGGACGAGCTTGCCGCGGAGTCGAAGGCGGAGATGTCGTGGAGCACGGCCGACGACGTGGTCGACCGTTACTGCTATTACTACGAGAAAAATATCCTCGGGCAGGTGACGCTGTTCAAGCAGCCCGGCCGCGAGGCGACCATTTACCGCTACGACGCCCTCAACCGCCTGACGCTGACTCAGGACGGCAACCAGCGGGCGAACTCGATGTGGACCTTCACTTTCTCCGACGGCCTCGGCCGGAAGGTGGCCACAGGCGAGATAAATCTGACCGGGGATGAGGGCGCCGCCGTGCTTGCCGACAGCCATGTGGCGCGCTTCACCGGCACCGGCGACGTCGGAGGCTATGCCATCGACGGCAATACGGCCTTCCCCGACGATTACTTTGCCGCCGACGCGGTGAGCTACTACGACAACTACGATTTCATACCCGCGGACCGCGCTTCCGATTTCGGCTATGAGGAGTGCGCGTATTCCGACAGCCGCCACACCGCGGCCACGGGGCGCCTCACCGGCTCGCTGATATCGGGCAAGCTCACAGCGGTGTACTACGACATATACGGCAACGAGGTGCAGCGCCATGCCGACAACCATCTGGGCTATACCGACCACACCTACAGCACATTCTCCTACACCGACCGGCCGCTCACGCAGCGCAGGCTGACACAGATAGGCGTCTCGGATATCCTCACCGAAGACCTCCGCTACACCTACGACGACAAGGACCGCCCCCTGGCAGTGTACCACTCGCTGGAGGAATGCGACGATGTGTGCCTGCAGAGCAACACCTACAACGAGCTTCTGCAGGTATCGGAGCAGACGGCCGGGAGCACTGCCCGCACCATGACGTACGACCTCCAGGGCCGGCTCACCTCCATTGTCTCCGACGTCTTTTCCGAGTATCTGACCTATGAGCGCGAGGGGTGCATGTCGGGCAATATATCCGTGAGGAAATGGAACAACGGCGCCCTTGGCGGCGACGAAGAGTACCGCTATACCTACGATCTTCTCAACCGCCTTACGGCCGCCGACTATGACGGAGCCACGGCGGGGCTGTACTCCACCTCGTATACCTACGACAAGATGGGCAATCCTCTGCGGGTGAGCCGCTATGGCCTTGGCACGGTGTCGGGTAAACTCACGGTGCCGAGCAAGAGACTGGTCGACAATCTGTATTACAGCTATACGGGGCATCATATCAGGGGAATCGCTGACCGTGCTGTTGGTGTTGTCGGCGATGGCGCGCTCGATTTCGCGAGCGGCGGTACGGCAGAAGAGTACGAATACGACTCCAACGGCAATCTCGGCTACGACCCCGACCGCGGCATGGTTTTCAGCTACGACCGCAATAACATGCCATCTTCCATATATAGCCCTCGGATAATCGGCGGCGTCAAGGTAGGCGCCCTGGCACGACTTGCCGGCTACAGCTACGACGCGGCAGGTGTTCGGCAGAGTGTGGTTCACACCATACCGGCGACAGCATCCGGGGGTGTCGGGGGCAGCCTCGTGGCCGGCACTCCTGCGCGGACGATCCGCCGCGACTACGTCGGGCCGATGATTCTTCTGAACAATGCCGTAGAGCGCATATTGATTCCGGGCGGATATATCGACAGCAAGGGCCGCTATTGCTTCTATCTCACCGACTATCAGGGCAACAACCGCGCCGTAGTCGACCAACATGGTGCCGTGGTACAGCGCACCGACTACTATCCCTACGGGCTGCCCCTGCGCCAGACCTCCCCCGACGCCCAGCCCTACAAATACAGCGGCAAGGAATTCGACCCCATCAACGGCCTCAACACCTACGACTTCCACGCCCGCGCCTACCATCCCGCCACAATTCTCTGGCAACGGTCTGATCCCATCGATTTTAAAACTCTAGACTTTTCTCCATTGGTGTTTTGTAACGCTAATCCTGTAATGTATTATGATTTTTCAGGTTGTAAGGCCAAGTTATTAGGGACATTAACAAAAGAAACACTGCAAGAACTTCAGAAGGCTGTTGGCGAATCGTTGGCTCTGTCTATTGATGATGAGGGTAATTTGTCGTATGAAGAAAAAACTCCAGAAGCATTAAGTAAAGAAGCAAAGAAAGTTAAAGAAATTGTTGATGACGAATTGATTGATGTTCATCTTCATGGAGACGATGTAAAATTTACCTCAACAAATCGTGCTCTATTTGGAGGTGCTTTTATGGGGAATTATTATGATAAGGATGATAATACAGTGACAACTCGACAAGAAATTAATCCACTTGTCCTTAGGGCTATGAGTGAGGCTTATGGTAAACCTGGCGCAGATACTTTATACGAATTCACCGAATCATATGAAGGAGGGAAGGAAGCTATGAAGAAAAAGAAATCGCATGGGCCGGCAAATAATAATGATAACGCTTATAAACGTGCACATGATAGAGCGACTCCCCAAAGTGGTGATATTGAAGAAATTATGCTTGATAAAAATGGCAAAAGAGTTAGCGACATAAAAAAAGCTAACACTGTTTTAATAAAGACAGTAGGTGATAATCCGATAACTTTAATTAGATACGATGATATAAGACAATAGTTTTATGAAAAAAATTTTGTTTTTATGCGGTATGTGCGTGTTGTGGTGTTCTTGTATATCTAAAAAATGTAATTGTTTGGTAGATGTAAGGGATGAACGGCCTTATTACAAGATTATTAAAATCAAGGAAAAGGAAGAGTGGCCATTTGTGGTTTTATATGCGACATCGCCTCTTGAAGGAGAAGAGGATATGGTACATGTGATCTTATCGCTGAAACCGGAGGAACTATCTGAGTTTTCAATGATATGTCCAGACGATTATATGTTTTTGGCTGATGGTAGGACCAGCATGAACTCTCAGAGTGATATGCAGAAACAATTATGGAAATTTGCACAAGGAGATACTATCGAGACCATTAAAACGGGCTGTTCGTATCCTTTCAGGCTTAAAGATTGGGGCGTTACTCCTATCGGTAAAAGATGGATGTTTGTAATGATTTTAAGTGATGAGTTTAATATGCAAAAACCAATATGGCGTGAAATATTTGCAGGCGCAGGAGATCATGATGGACGTCTGTATACGTCTCTGAATTCTTTCGGACGATATATGATCGGTCCGGATCCGCTACCTCTGGATATAAAAAGGACAGCGCCTGATTCAATATCGATAGACTTAAAATTATTCGAATAATTTCTCGGTTTTATGGAATCAAGAAATATCAGCCAATTGGTGTTTTGGTGTCTTATATTTTTTCTTAGCAGTGAACTGATAAGGGCACAAGACTTTAACGCTCTTTTTCTGAGGCTATCAGCCGGAGAGGAAGAGCATGCAGTGGTCGGCGCCGACTATGACGGGGCCACGGCGGGGTTGTACTCCACCTCGTATACCTACGACAAGATGGGCAATCCTCTGCTGGTGAGCCGCTATGGGCTTGGCACGGTGTCGGGTAAGATTTCGCTCCCGAGTAAAAGGCGCAGTTTCAAGAACTGAAAATGTGTTAATGCCTAACGATGGAAAAAATAAAACACGAAGAAAAGATTTATATAAATACCAAGGAGGTATGCCAAGAAACTCAACTGTTACATTAAAGAATCGATGGGGAAAATTTTATTGATTATAATTGCGACAGCGGTAATATCGTTGATGCCGTTTTCTGTGAAAGGGCAGACAGAAAGTGCTCTGTTATTAACTGTCGATAAAAAAACGCATTATATGACAATTGACAGAGAAATGTCCTGGAATCGCTATGCCGGTGTCAGAGGGAATAGGATCGTTGTAAGGGTCGCCGAGGAAGATAATTCTATTGATACTTTGTTCGTTAATCCTGACGGATGTTCCCAGTATAAAATGGAATTTAGCGAGGATAATGCAAGACTTACGGTTTATACAACGATTTCTCCGTATTGGGATTATGATTGCTGTCTTGAAGATGCTCCTAAGCCCAAAACATCGGATTTAGAATTAAAATTCGAGTTAGATATTTCTCCTCAAAAAATCCGCGGGCGAGTATATTATTATCCGGAAATAATGCTGAGAGGATTGGAAGACAGCTATTTGGCGACTTTGCCGCAAACTACTTATGAATGGTATGATAAAGCTATCGAACAAACCAATGTTCCGACGATTGTCGCTTGGTTCTACAGAATGGGGTTTGTTACTGATGAAATCACAGGTGCTCTTCGTCAGTATATATGGTCCTATAACAGCTTGGCTCGCGACGTGGAGTATTCTGAAAAATGTGATAACAAACATATAAATACAATCGCGAATACATATATGGCTATTCTGCCGTATCTTGATATGGAACTTCGGGAGTCCGAACTGGCTGAGCTGGCCCATACACTGATAAAGATATGGGAAATAGACCGCAATAAACAGTTGGAAATAAATAACGGTACCTACACTAAATGAGTAAATTGACGACACATACAATAGTCAAGTATAAACCGAGTTGCATACTTGTGTTGATTGCTATTCTTTTTCTGAGTTCGTGCAGTATCCGACGATGCGGATGCGAAAACTCTGAATAACAGGTAAGCAGGAATGGATTGGAATATAGTATATAATGTAGCGAGAATAATTTGTCTGCCATTCTATTGGCTGGCAAAAATAATTGTATGGAGTATCGTAGTGCTCATTGTCCTGGGTATAATTATTCTTATGCTTCCTGACAGAGGATATTCTGAATTGCATAATGTCGGTATAGATTTATACGTAACCTATAATGTAGATAATCACAAAATGGAGCGTGTATGTTTGGCAAACCGAGGCTTTTGGGAGTGGCGTAGACCTATAAAAGCGGATTTAATTCCTGCGGAAAAAGTTGACAGTGGGTATATCGATGTGTACAGCTATGATTCTCTGTGGGTTATACTGAAATACATCGTTCCCGATGAACAAGGAAAAACATTTTATATAGTGGATAAATCATTTCAATCATTCGGCAGAGACAGCATCTCGGTTGAAGAGATCAAAACCGATTACATTATGCAATTCAAAGATTCCGCTGAGTTTGCCGAGGCCTGCAGAAGAAAACAAATAACACTTACATTCGAAAAACCCTGGGGTATAAATCATTGATAGTATCGTCGCTCATAATCTTGATTATATCATTTGGAGCATATAGTCGGCCTCTATGTTTTCTGCCTTTATTTTCATGCGAGGGTGAGCATGCCGTGGTCGAGGTGGACGGGATTGATGCGGGGGCTGCGGGCGAAGGCTGCGTGTGGGACTTCGGCGGGGCAGAGGCTCTGTGCGTGCACAAAGTGCAGACTGCCGGGGAGGATTCGGTACTTGCTGTGACGTTTATGCCGATAATGATTTCCCGCGACAACCCTGTGCGGGCGCAGGAAACCGACCAGGTTGAGATGTGATTTACAGCGGGAGGGGGTGGACGGGGCTGTCGATGGCGAAGGTTTTGTACATGAGGTGTAGCGGGGCGGAGCCTTCGGCGGCGGGGGTGAGGATGGCGCGGAGGGTTTTGTCGTTGCTTATGTGTCGCAGGAAGCCGTCGGTATCGAAGAGTATGAGGTCGATGTATCCGAGTCCCGACGCTCCGTAGGCGCCGCCGGTGAGTATGCCCTTCAGTGTCCGGGAGTCGAAGAGGGATATGAGGTAGTCTTGGATACGGTATCGCAGTTCGATGAAGTCGTCGGTCGACATGCCTTCGGGCTGCGTGATAATGAGCATCAGGGCTGTGGCACCTTTCCGCTTGAGCGAGTCGTAGATATTTTGTTCGCCATTGAGGTATTCCTCTATCAGGACCATGTATTGGCTTGAGCCGGCTATGATGTCGGAACGCATCTGCGTACTCTCCGGATTGGGGTTGCCGCTGTAACCATACAGAGGCAGCAACGGCTTCACATGGTATTCCTTGCCGCTGTTTTCGATAAGAATCTTCATGGTGTCGGCAAGATTCGCGATATTTATCATTCCGTCGTCGCTGTCTTTCTGCCGGATGTCGCGCACATAATTATAGAAAGCGCCCTCGCCTATCAGAAGTTCGAGAATGAGGGTGAACGCGTGCATGCTTTCTTCTTCGCTAAGACCGACAAACTCGGGGTGGTAGTAATATATCACGAAATTTCCCTTATCTTTGTCGTAGTCGGCGGCAACCATGATGTCGGCAATATCTATTTCTTTATCGAACATGCAGAATCCTGTGTTGACAACCGACGGATCGGGCTGCTTACATGGATAGACGGTCCAATTGGTCCGCAACGAGTCGGGTATGGAGGCTACCAGCCAGGGATAGAGATATAAGTTTTCGCTTTGGCCTTCGATGCTGAAAGAAAATTCGGAAGAGTTTCCGATATTGTAGCATACATCATCGCCTATGATGCGTGTCCCTTCGTACATGAGATCGTTGATCTTATACAATCCGTCTTTTTTCTTGAGCAGCTTGTCCATTTTCGGGCTATTCTTGCCGAACCATTGCCAGAATCGGTCGGCGCGTTCGGCAAACGGTATTTTGGTTGAGGCTTTCTGGCGTTTTTGTGCCACAGCGCTTATCGCGAATGTGCTTAATATGGTCAGGACTACGATTAATAAGGTTGAGATTTTCATGGATGAAAAATTACGGACGTGTAGTGCAAATGTACGAAGAATAGTTTATATTTGTGGTGTGGATAAAGCGAAGTACCATGAAAAAAATAGCTCTAATAGTTGTGTTACTGGCCGGTATGGTGTGGGTGTGCCGAGCCGAAGTTGTGATGAGTACCGACGATCCTCCGCACAAATATCAGTATTATACTATCGACAAGAGGCCGTCGTTCGAGCCGTCAGAGTTTTTCGAACTTCACGGCGATACGCTGAAGTACTACAAAACAGGAGTGAAGTCGTATTCGCACATCGTCGGGCGCGATTTCGCCCGGGCATTTACCCGGCTTATAGATACTGCATTCGCGACATCGCGGAGGTATTATGAACTGGGATGTGACGGCACTACATATTACGCCGGCTCACCGGCGGGCTCATGCAGCTGCTGGAGTCCGGACGCCGGCAATACCGCGCGGTTTGCGTGGCTGTTCGCTTCGCTCGTTTCAATGGTGGAAAATTATAGCGAAGAGCGTTGTGCCGCCTGCATCGACACCATGCGCGCCCTCACCCACGCCTTTGCCACGGCACCTCCATTTCCGTTGTTTGTGAGTGTCACACTCAGGAAATCCGCTAAGACTACAGAACTGCAGATATCACCTCATTATACGAAAGACAGAGGAGCGGGATGGCTGATACTGAATGCTCATTTTCAGTTGAATGGCAGAAGCGCGGCTCAGATCAAGAAGGAATATGATCCTGTTCTCATAGGCCTGGCTGAGGCTGCGGACAAGGAAGGCCTCACCGGCCGCATTTTTATAGTAGTCGACGAATCGGCGTCCGCACGGCCGGTGATTTTAGAAAAAGCACGAAAGTTCCCCGACGGCAGAGCCGATGATATGCAGTACCGTGTGTCGGTGGCGCAGCTGAAAAATACCAAGGCGATGCTCCGGCTTCTGAAAGAGGAAAAAAAGCGGAGTAAATAGCCGGAAACTTTGGCGGGCGGCATTTTGTTATCATTCTGTCGGGAGTATAATGGCCCTGCAGAATGATTATGAAAAGAATTTTAGTTTTATTTGTGGCTGTCCTCGCACTGGTATGTCCGGGGTATGCTTTTATCGATTCGTATACTATCGATCGTGATAAACTGCCTGAAGAGGCGCAGAATATGCTTACCGAATATTTCCCCAAGGCAAAGGTGGGCATGATAAAGGTGGACCGCCATCTGCTGAAAAAGACCGACTACGATGTGCGCCTTGTCAACGGCACGACTATCGAGTTCAACAGCAAGGGTAAATGGATCTCGGTCGACTGCAAGAGCCGGGAGGTGCCCGAAGGGCTGGTGTCGAAGCCTATACGCCGCTATGTGACCAAGAATTTCGGCGATCTCAAGATTGTGAGCATCCGCAAGAAGGCATCGGGCTATGAGGTGGGACTGTCGGATGGCGTAGTGCTTAAGTTCAATCTTCTGGGCTCCTATACCGGCGTGGTCGAAATCGAGGAATAGTTTTTTTAGGCAGACAGCCTGTCAGCCCAAAGAGGCTTGTCGGTCTAAAATGTTTTTGGGGGATTATGATAATTTTGTTAACTTTGCCCCTGCAAAGACAATGAATGGAATGCAGGCTGGAAAGCCGGTCCCATTCTGCAACAAGTGAATCATAGGTTAGGATGCAATAGCCCGCGAGGGTCGTTGCATTTTTTTTATTTCAGGTGTATGGTGAAGCGCGTGATGGCGTCGGCTCCGGTGACGAGGCTGAAATCGAAGCCGTGGGCGCGGAGTATTTCGGCCGACAGGGTGAGACCTATGCCCTGGCCCGATTTTTTCGTCGAGAAGAATGGCGCGAACAGTTTGCCGGCGGCTTCGGGGCTTATGCCGGCGCCATTGTCGGAAATGACGAGTGTGGGAGGCTCGGCTATGCTTGCAATGCCGATGCGGCCGTCGCGGCCTATGCTTTCGGCGGAGTTCTTGACCAGATTCACTATCACCTGTTCGAACTGTACGGTGTCGACCGCCACGGCATGCATGGCCGGGTCGAGCGAATAGGCAAGCTCTATGCCGCGGGCGTTGACGAGGCTTTCGAGAAAGGGCCGCTGGTTGAGCAGGAAAGCGTTGATGTCGGTGTCCTTGGTCTGCGGCGCGCCTAAGCGGACCACGTCGGCGAAGTTGCCTATGAATGCCGAGAGGGCGTTGCAGCGTTCGGTGCAGCTGCGGGCGGCCGCCTCCATGCTTTCGTCGTCGGCTATCATGGCGCATGTGTCGATGAGGGGGAGTACGCCGGCGAGAGTGTTGTTGACCTCGTGTACGATAGTGCGTATGAGTTTGCCGTAGGCGGCGCGCTCGGCGTTGAGGAGTTCTTCGGTGAGCGATTCCACAAGCACAAAGGGGCGGCGGTGTCCGCTGTCGATGAAAGCGAGGCGCGAGCAGCGGTACATGCGGTTGTCGGCCCGGCGCACGGTGGCTGTCCGGTTGTGCTGCAGCGAGGCGATGGTGCGGCCCAGTTCACCCTCGATGTCGGCGGGGCGCATTCCGGCCGGCGATTTCACGCCGAGCATGGCGGTGGCGGCCGGATTGGCGCTGAGGATGGCTCCGTCGAAGTCGAATACTATTATGCCCATGGGCGAGGCCTCGGCCAGAAGGTCGAGGAACTGGTTCTTCTCGCGGACGCGCAGCCGCTCGTTGCGCAGGCTCAGCATCATGGCGTTGAAAGTGTCGGCAATACGGTCGGCGGGGCCGTAGCCCACGTGCTGCAGACGGCTTGCGAAGTCCTGCGACTTGAGCAGGCCGATACCACGCTCGATGGCGCTCATGGGCGATACAACCGAGTGCCATAGGGCGCCCAGACATATTAGTATGGCCGCGATTATGCCCTCGGCCACATAGAGTGCCGGGGCATCGAGCCAACGGAAGAGGACCACGGCCAGGGCCGCGGCGAGGACGGCGGTGAGGGCGAAGAAGAATTTCATGGTTCGAAGCCGAATTTTTCCATGCGGCGGTAGAGCGACTGGCGGGTGATGCCCAGGGCGGCCGCTGCTGCCGACAGATTGCCCGGATAGCGGCGCAGTGCGTCGGCCACGGCGTCGCGCTCGAGTTCTTCGAGAGTGCGTTTTTCGGGTACGGCGGTGTCGGTGCCGGAGCGGGCAGGCTCCGCATCGGTGGCGCGGCGCACGTCGTCGGGACCGACCGTAGGCCCAACGGCGATATAGGCGGCGCGCGTGACTATACTTTTGAGCTGTCGTATGTTGCCCGGATAGGGCAGCCGGCGGAGCACTTCCAGAGCCTCGGGCGAGAACACGGTGGGCTCGGCGGCATTCTGCAAGGAGGCGAAGTGGCGAACAAGCAGAGGGATGTCTTCGCGGCGCTCGGCCAGCGAGGGCATGCGCATGGTGATGGTGTTGATGCGGTAGTAGAGGTCCTCGCGGAATGTGCGGTCGCGCATCATGGCGGTGAGGTCGGCGTTGGTGGCGCATATCACGCGGATGTCGACGCGCCGCGGACGGCTGTCGCCCAGGGGTTCGAAGGTGTGCTCCTGGAGTACGCGCAGCAGCTTCACCTGGCTGTTGATGTCGAGTTCGCCGATTTCGTCGAGGAATATGGTGCCTCCGTCGGCAAGCTCGAAGCGGCCCTTGCGCTCGCCGACGGCGCCGGTGAATGCGCCCCTGACATGGCCGAACATCTCGCTTTCGAAGAGCGACTGCGGTATGCCGCCGAGGTTCACGGCCACGAAGGGACCGCGGCGTCGGGAGCTGTTGTCGTGTATGGCGCGGGCAAGGAGTTCTTTTCCGGTGCCGTTCTCGCCGGTGATGAGCACCGATGCGTCGGTGGGTGCTATGCGCGCGGCCATGTCGAGGAGGTCGGCCAGGGCCGCACTGCGCCCTATGATGCCGGGGCGCTCGAAGGTGCCGGCGGCCGTCGGGGCCGATATCTCGAGCGCGGTGGCCACGCGCTGTATGAGCAGGCGCGGATTCCACGGCTTTGTCATGAAGTCGAAGGCGCCGAGTTTCACTCCTTCCACGGCCAGGGGGATGCTGCCCCATGCGGTGATGAGAATGACAGGAGTCGACGGGCACAGCACCTTGATGCGCTGCAGCAGCGCAAGGCCGTCGGCGCCGTCGGTACCGCCGCTGAAGTTCATGTCCATGCTCACCAGGTCGGGACAGCGTGTGCGCACGGCCGCCAGAGCCTCGTCGGGACCTTCGACGGCCGTCACCTCGTAGCCGCTGTGCCGTAGCGACACGGAGAGCGATAGCCTTACTGCCTTATCATCGTCAACTATCAGAATCATACTGCAAAGTTATGTCTTTTTTATAGAAGTCGAAGGAGTTTAAAGAGTTGAAAAAGTTAAAAAGGAATGTACTTGCGCAAGAACCTTTTTATGGAAGTTGAAAAAGTAAAGAGTTAAAAAAGAATGTACTTGCGCAAGAACCATTATCTTAACTTTTTAAGAGGGTGTTTCATAATATCTGTTAAACTCCAGGTTGGTGTATTTTTGCTTA
>URMS01000017.1 GCA_900548975.1 uncultured Porphyromonadaceae bacterium | reverse complement strand
GGGGAGCCATATCCGCACTCTCGACACTCGCCAACCATATCGACGAGGTCAAGAGCCAGCAGCTTGTCGCCAAC
Organism: uncultured Porphyromonadaceae bacterium; assembly: GCA_900548975.1. Classification (GTDB taxonomy): domain Bacteria; phylum Bacteroidota; class Bacteroidia; order Bacteroidales; family Muribaculaceae; genus CAG-873. The sequence continues at coordinate 58,007 of URMS01000017.1, read as the reverse complement.
GAAGCCTTCGCCGAAGCGGTTTCTATCGACAAGGAGTTCGAGGTGCAGAACAATACCGTTCAGGCACAACTTGACAAAGCGAAGAACCGCGTCCACGAACTTGCCGTGGAACTCGGAGAAAAATTACAGCCCGTGATGCGACTCGTCATTTCTTCTTCGACAATCGCCCTTAAAGCCCTCTCGGCTATGGTCGATTTCTTTATCAAGTACCGCAAGGAGATAATAGCCGGTGTAACCGCCATTGCCGCCTACAACGCCATTATGATAGTCTACCGCTATCATACCGTCATGGCAACTAAGGCGACAACGCTCTTTCATGGAGCGATGCGACTTGTCAGAATGATTTTATCTGCCGTCCGCCTTCTGTTCACTCCGTTGGTAAATGCCGTGCAGTATTTCACCAACGGCTTGCAGGTGAACTATGCCATGCAGGAGCGATGGCGCAAGTCTATGGCGGCAATGAAATTCTCCAACTGGGTAGGACTGGTGCTTGCCCTCGGTGCAGCGATCTACGCCCTCGCCAACCGTTGGAAGACAGCACGAGAGGAAGCGGAGAAAGCGCGTAAGGAACAGGAGGAATACCAAAAGTCGCTTACCGACCTCGATGAAGCCTCGGCAGAATACTCCCATAAGGAGATTGCGCGACTTGACGCTCTATATAAGGCAGCCACCGATGAGAAGAAGTCTAAGGATGAGCGCAGAAAAGCAGCCGAGCAGTTACAGGCACTCTATCCCGACTACTTCAAGAATCTATCTACCGAGGAGATTATGGTCGGCAATGCGCGTGTCGCCTACGACAAACTGCGCAATTCTATCATCGAGGTTGCCCGTGCAAGAGCAGCCGCAGAGAAGATTGTTCAGAATGAGAAAGAACTTCTCACACTCGAACAACAGGCTCCGGGTCTTAAATCCAAGCGCGACAAGGACAAGGCGACACACGATGCCGCCGTCAGAGATTGGGAGAACGCCCGTGAAATGGAGAGCTATCAGAACTACACCAACTCAACCGATGCAGCAGCAGGTAATCTGGTGAATGTCGCACCGTATGCCCGAAAGGTTGCGTCTACGGGTCAGACCTACAACGCTTCCGAGGCGGCATATCAAGCCAACCTGCGCAAACAGCGTCAGCTCAACGAAGCCAACGAATATCTCCGCAAGAAATACGAAATTTCTGCGGATGCCCTTGCTGAGCCGGAAACACCCAACGTGCCTATTACCTATACCGGCGGAGGTGGTTCGGGGAGTGGTAGCGGTTCGGGTACTACTGACAAGTTCGCCAAAGAAAAAGACTGGCGCGAACAGGAAGAAGCATCCGCTCGTATCGCCTACGCCACCGGCGAGACCGACTACATCGCCCACACCAAACGTATGGACGAAATAGCGGTAGAGTTCCACGAGCGGCAGTTGCAGCACACCGATCTCACGGAAACGGAGCGACTGAAGATAACAGCCGAGTGGCGCGAAGCACAGCGCAAGCAACAGGAGCATATCGATGAACAGACCATCGACGAGGAAAACAACCGCTATAACACGCATCTTGCCGAGTTGAAGCAGTTTTACATTGACGGCTCTATCTCCAAGGAAACCTACGACCTCAAAACCGAGGAAGCCGAAATCGAGCATCAGCGCAAAATTGTGGCTCTCGCCAAGGAGGGAAGCAAGGAGCGACTCCAAGCCGAGCAGCAGCTCCAGTCTCTGTTGATCGCGCAGATGCAGCGCAAGCAACAGGAGACTGAAAGGCTCGAAGCCAAGTATGCTGCCATGAAAAAAGATTACTTCGGCGACAATCCGCAAGAGGCACAGGCAAAACTCGATGCCGACCTCGCCATGTTGAAAATAGTCTACGACCGCGAACTTGCCGCAGCCGGTGACAATGCCGCTGAAAAACTCCGCATAGATGAAGCCTACGAGAAAGCGAAGCTCGCCCTCAAAAAGAAGTACGGACTTTTTGCCGAGGAGGACACTCGCAACGCTATGGAAAAGGGTATCGCCGATTCTATCGAATGGCTCAACTCTGATGGAGGAAAGGCTCTGACCGGGACGCTCGACACGCTCACTTCGGGTATGTCGGCCATCTTCTCGCAGCTTTCCTCCATGATGCAGGCTGAACTCGAAATGCAGACCGCTGAAATTAACAAGCGGTATGATGCCGAAATCTCCCGTGCCGAGGGTAACTCATACAAGGTGAAGAAACTGGAACGCGACAAGGAAAAGGAGATAGCCAAAGCCAAGAAGGAGGCGAACCGCAAAATGTTCGCTATGCAGGTAATACAGGCAGTTGCGCAGACCGCCACAAACGCCCTGAACGCATACGGCTCGGCAGCGGCTATCCCGGTGGTCGGCTACATCCTTGCACCTATTGCAGCAGCTATGGCAGTGGCCGCAGGTGCTATACAGATTGCAGCCATCAAGAAACAGCAACAGCAATCCGAGGCTACGGGGTATGAATCAGGCGGCTTTACTCCGAAAGGTAAATCCGATGAAGTGGCAGGTGTTGTTCACAAAGGGGAATGGGTCGCCTCGCAGCGACTTGTCAATAATCCCCGAACCCGCCCATTGTTGGAGGCTTTGGACTATGCGCAGCGAACCAACACTATCGGCTCTATAACTGCCGCCGATGTGTCGCGCACGATTACTGCACCGGCAGTAATAGCAGCACAGCCACAAGCCCCAACCGTGGTGAACAACACTACCTATAATCAGTCCTCGCAGACTGATGAACGGCTTTATGCTACACTTGACCGCCTCGACACAAGGCTCAACGAGCCATTTGTGACGGTGAACACCGTAACAGGCGACCACGGTATGCAGAAAGCACAGGACGACTACGACAGACTGATGAAAAATAAATCTCCAAAGTCACGAAAATAACACAGGTAATTATGCAGATATATGTAAACAATCAACTCGCAGCCTTGAAGAAAGGCACATCGTTTGAGTATGTTTCCGAAAACCGTATGTTCTCCGGCTCGGACGGTTATACGCTCACTATAACCTTTCCACTCCGAGGCTGTCCTCAGAACATCGCCATTTTCGGGAACATCAATCGTGCAGACGTTATCGCCCAAAAGGTGATATACGACTGTGAGATACGCGACCGGGGCTTCTACAAGTTCGGTTCCATAACCGTCACGGAAATAAGCGAGGTGGAAGTCAAAACACAATTCCTGGAGGGGCGAAGCGAACAGAATTTTGACAAGACTTTCGATAAGGTCTACATCAACGAACTTGATCTCGGCTCGGCTTCCGGCTGTGACGGCAGTACCCCGGACAAGGCCTGGAATCCCGAACTTAACGGAATGAAGTGCGTGGCCCTGCCTTGGGTCAATGACGCTTCGGGAAATATCCAGAACCTTTGCGACTACAATCCGGCCACCAATAGCGGTCCGGCTTATTGGACGTGGAATGCAGAATGCCGTGGACGCTCTTGGCAGCCCTATCTCCTCTATATCACCAAGAAGATATGTGAGGCGGTCGGTTACTCCTGCGACTTCTCACAGTTGGAAGAGGTAGAGGAATACAGGTATCTCCTTATCTGCAACACGCTCCCTTATGCCTGGGGGACAGGCGGCTTCGCACGTGCCCTGCCACATTGGACGGTGGCGGAATACTTCGAGAAACTGGAACTGTTCTTAGGCGGAGAGTTCACTCTCAACCACCGCGCCAAAACCATTGACTTCACTTTTACCGATACGGTATTGGCAGACACGAAACCGGTTGTGCTTGACAACATCGTGGACGAGTATTCCACAGAAGTAACGGTCGAGGATGGCAGATGCGAGTACATGGAAGCCAAGAATCTTGTCTACAAGGAGTGCGACCACGAAATGTGGAAGTTCTACTCATGCGACTGGTTTATAAAGGCATGGAAATCCGATGCTGTCAGATATGCTTCCATGAATGACCTTCTTGCAGAAAACCGGCAGCTTGCCACCTGGGACGGACAGTCACGTAGGGGAGAAAAGACCAACCGCAACAGACTGCTCTATGCCGAGAACATTGATACTTATTTCATCGTGCGTGCCGTTTCCAAAACGCTGGTAGAGAAACGTAGCGGATGGATGCCTAACCTCTACTCCTATAAAATGGAACTACGGCCTGTCAATCTCTTTGGCGGTCGCATCGTGGACGACAGCGAGGACGCGGAGCAGGTGGAGATAGAGTTCGTACCGGCATGGATAGACGACACCGAGGAGAAATACGGCAGGGTGTTGTTCCTCTCTTTCTCCGGCTATGACGAGAACGACAGCACGGGAACATCCTACTCGCGTGACCCCGCAGAGCGAAAAAAGGAAATAGATGCCACATTATACCAGCCTTATTCCTATCAGTCGCTCACCGCAGGGGAGCGGACGAAGACGGCCGAATACTACAATATGATATATGTGGCATGGTGGGATGGGGCTGCGGATGCCGCCTATGAAGGCAAGCTGCCGCACCCATACGCAGAGAACATAGAAGTCTTGCCGGACTGGTCGCACTACCGCAATATCCACTTCTCCATGCGCCTGAATCACGGACACATCTTCCGCCGCCATAACATACACCCGATAGAGGCCAAACAGAAGACTACGTTCAAGTTCATTTCCGATTCTATCCCCAATCCCCGTGCAGTGTTCTTCATCCGTGGCAAACGCTATATCTGTGAAAAACTAACTGCGACATTCACGGAGAACGGAATGTCGCAGCTCATCAAAGGCGTGTTCTATCCGATTAAGGATGATTAAGCAATCTTTCTCGGTCTACCTCGCTTCTTCGCAGGTGCTTCCATCTTAGTGCCGCCGTAAAGTACCCAGTCGAGGACTTTGCGGTTGGCTTCATCTACCTTTCTTCGGTCAAAGTCAATGTAAATGTCGGTAACGGTATTGCCTCCGTGACCGAGTGCAGCCGCTATGGTTTCCTTTGGAATGTCAAGGCTTGCGGCTATGGTCGCCCAAGTGTGACGTGCCCAATAGGTAGAGAGCTCCGGGCAGATAGCATGGTGAGTTTTCTTTCCGCCAAGTCCGCTACGGTCGCAGTCACCAATCTTGCGCAGGGCATTGTTGGTCTGCCGTACATATTGCAGATAATCCTTGCGCCCGTCCATGATTGAGAGAAGATGATCCGTTCCGGCATACTTCTCAATCAGTGCCATTGCTTCCGGCTCTACCTTCATCGAGTAAAGGCGAGCCGTCTTGTGACGGTTGAAAACGATGCGCCCCTCGCGCATATCGCTCCTTTTCAAGTTCAGCATATCGGCAAAGTTGATGCCCATAAGCAGAAACGAGAGCTTGAACATATCGCGGTACATCACCTGCCAATCTTCCACAGGGTAGTCGAGAACCTGACGAAGCGCCTCTACTGACAGACTGCGCTTGTCGGTCTTTACCGTCTTAATCTTGAAACGACGGAACGGATAGTTTGCCGTCAGTACCTCATCGAGTGCATAGTTGAAGATTGCGCGTAGGTTGCGGAAATGGAGGGCGCGAGCGTTAGGCGAGGGATTACTTTCGGCAAGGTAATTGTCAAAAGCGGTGAGCCAAGACTTGTTTACCTCATCGAGAACATTAGTCTGCCCTTTGCTGATGAACGCTTCGAGGTGCTTCACGGTCCGCTCGTAAGTGAGTCGTGTGGACTCCTTCTTCATCGCGGTAAAGCGTTTCGCCACCTCCAACAAACCGTTAGCTGCTTTTTCTTCCTCAATCGCAGCTTTCTCTGCCTCTATCTTTTCCTCTACCTTTTCCGGGAAAAGAGCAGCTTCAAGGTCTGCGTAGATAGTTGCTCCGTCGCTATTCAGTCCATAGTGGCGCAGAATCACACCCTCCGCAGCAGAGCGGAAGAATTGCAGACGCTGATTGATGTGTCGGTGATTTTTTTCTTTCGAGGTGACAAGGCATTGTTCAGCATCCCAATTTTCGGGATGAATCTTGATGCCAAGAGCCGCTTGTTTGCGGAATCCTTTGTGAATGAAGGACAGCATTACCTTGTTAGAGCCATCCTTTCTTTCTCGCATGTCGAGGACAAATTTAATTTTAGCCATCGGTCAACTAAGTGCCTCGATGCCTACTTTGGTTCAAAGTGCTTGCAGATTTGCTTGTAAAAGTGCTTGCAGATTTGCTTGCAGATTTTTGCGACTATCTACTACAAAATGCACCAAAATGCGACATTCAAGGTCTTTTTTTTTACCGAGAGCGAGCCGATTTTGCTTAAAAAACAACGCTGATATTCGACTTTAGTTGTTGAATATCAGCGAGTTCTTACTTTGTGGTGCCACCAGGAATCGAACCGGGGACACAAGGATTTTCAGTCCTTTGCTCTACCAACTGAGCTATGGCACCTCTTTTGCCTTTTTGCGCTGCAAAGTTAAGGAGTTTTTATGTACTGTGCAAATTTTCCGAGGCTTTTTTTCTACTTTTTTGTCGATGTCGCTTTTAAGTAGTTAATAATCAATGGCCCGAATGCTGTTGGACTTGTCTTTTTTTTCGTTGGGTATATTTTTTATGTAGATAGCCTCCTAATATGCCTCCGGAAACTGCACCGACGATTGGCAAAAGTAATATGTATATGGGTAAATTCATAGTTAAGTAATCAAATATATTAAATGTAAAATTATCCCTGTTCTATTAAATTTTACTCGGCTAAATTAAGCAAATAAAATAAGCATTCATTCCAATGATGATTCTGTATATACCGGACGCGACAGACCGAAGTCGGCACCAATGTGTCAGCGCCGGAAACGAAGTGTAAGATCGCCGTAGGCATCGATGCGGCGGTCGCGCAGGAACGGCCACCAGCGGCGTACCTGTTCGGAACGCTCCATGTCGATGTCGACGATGGCGCAGTCTTCGGCGTCGGACGGCGAACGATACAGGAATTCGCCCTGCGGGCCGGCGACGAAGCTCGAACCCCAGAATAGTATGCCGTTGGTCGCTCCCGACGGGTCGGGTTCATGGCCTACGCGGTTTACGGCTACCACGGGTATGCCGTTGGCTATGGCGTGTGCGCGCTGCACGGTGATCCAGGCCTGGCGCTGACGCTCCTTCTCGTCGTCGGTATCGGTGCTTTCCCAGCCTATGGCAGTGGGGTAGATGAGCATCTCGGCACCGGCAAGCGCCATCAGTCGGGCGGCTTCGGGGTACCACTGGTCCCAGCACACGAGCACGCCCAGACGGCCGAGCGAAGTATCGACAGGCTCGAATCCGAGGTCTCCGGGCGTGAAGTAGAACTTTTCGTAATATGCCGGATCGTCGGGTATGTGCATCTTGCGGTATTTCCCCGCTATGCTTCCGTCGGTGTCGAATACCACGGCGGTATTGTGGTAGAGACCAGGTGCGCGCCGTTCGAACAGCGACGTCACTATCACTGTTCCGGTCTCTTTTGCCAGTGCGGAATAGAAATCGGTGGCTTCGCCGGGAATCTCTACGGCGAGGCTGCAGAGATCCACGTTTTCTGTCTGGCAGAAGTACAGGGAGTCGTGCAACTCCTGGTTTACAATAAGCTGAGCGCCCTCGGCGGCGAGAGCGCGTACTTTCTCGGCTATCCGTGCGCGGTTTTCGGCCGCTACGGGGCTTGCCGATTGCTGTATGATGGCAGTCTTAATTGTTCGTTTCATAGTCGTCGGATAGTACTCCAAGAGGGATCTGCATGGTGGCGCAGTGAAGCGAGCCATGCTGGCGTATGAGGCTGCGGCAGTCGATGGGTATGATTTCGTATTCGGGCATGGCCGATTCGAGAATCATGGCGGCGAGCTTGTCCTTTTTAGGCTGTCCGTATGCGGGCATGAGCACTGCACCGTTCACAATAAGATAGTTGGCATATGTAGCCGGGAGCCGTGTGCCGTCGTCGGGGTCGTAGATGGGGTCTGGCAGAGGCAGTTCGACCAGATGGAATGGTGCTCCGATGGCGTTTGTCATTTCCTTGAGTTCGTCGCGCATCGCCTCCAGTTCGGCAAAGTGTTCGTCGGCCGGATCGTCGCAGCCGGTATATATTATTATATCGCCCGGAGGAGCTATGCGGGCCAGTGTGTCGATATGTCCGTCGGTATCGTCGCCTGCAAGCTGTCCGTGTTTCAGCCACAGGATTTTTTTAGCACCGAGCTGTTCGAGAAGTTTCGTCTCAATTTCGTACTGGTCGAGGGCGTCGTTGCGGTTTGGTGCGAGCAGGCAGTGCTCGGTAGTCAGAATAGTGCCTTTGCCGTCGCTTTCTATGGAGCCTCCTTCAAGAACTATCTCGGCAGGGCCGTGGTACCATCCGGTAAGGAGTTGCGATGAGTGCAGGCGTTCCGCTACGCGATTGTCGTGGTTGGCGGCGAATTTCAGTCCCCACCCGTTGAATATGAAATCCTGAAGCATCGGTGTGCCGTCGGCGTCCACTACGATTATGGGGCCGTAGTCGCGTGTCCAGGTGTCGTTGATGGGCATATTCACCATTATCAGATTGTCGAGGCGGCAATTCGGCGGAAAAATCGTCGTTTCCGGCAATTCCGGGCCTATCAGCACCACTTTTGCACGCTCCGAAATAGCTGTTATGATGTCGATATAGGTTTTTCGGACATCTTCGAGCATGTATGCCCAGTCGGTATTTTTGTTCGGCCACGCCATGAGTATGGCGTCGACGGGTTCCCATTCGGCCGGAAGTCTGAATGTACTTGGAGGTTCGAAACTGTTCATTCCTGGTTGTCGTAATCGCTAAGACTGTCCCAAACTTCATCCTGGTCCGCTATATATTCGTCGCAGAAGTCCATGAAGCCGTTTCTTTCGGAAGTGCCCATTTCGCGGCAGTATTCCTTATACCGACGTTTCAGCTCGTCGTCATCGACAAGGGCTCGTTTGAATTCGGCCTCCGCGAGGTCGGCGCTGTGCGATTGCTTGATAATCGATATGAAGTAGTCTTCGATGTCTTCCATGGGTCAAGAGGATGTGGTTTGATTGGCTCAAAAATAGCAAAAAAAAACGACACACAGCCCTCTCGCGAGGTTTTTTAATCAATGTTATATGTTTTTCTTCCGTATCATGTCCGATTTAATCAATTTTATGGTGCCTACCATGCTTCCCCCGGGCTTTTCCGGCATTATTCGGACATCAGGGCTTGCGGGTACGTAGTACGGATATGGTAGTAATACCGCCTCTTTTGGCACCGATATATGCCGGTATGCGGGTGTCGCCGCGCTCGATGTCGCTCACATATATCGGGTGGCTCACGCACACGGCATGGAGTGTGAATGTATCGCCCGGCTGCAGTTTTATGTTTTTCGAGCTGCTGACGCGAAATCTCATGTGTGCCACGCATTCTATTTCGCACGACTTTCCGTTGCCCCAGCCAAGCATCAGGCGGTCGCCTGTCTGGAGAGTATCGGTGTTGATCATCGTTTTTTCAATGAAGGACGAGTCGTCGCTGTCGGAGGCAGCCTTGTCTACCATAAACGACTCCCAGTCTTTGAATTCATTGTACTGTGCAAGCGTGTTCAGTGTGGTCACCGACGGAAAACCCTTGTATTCGACATATCCCCATATGCGCTTTATCGACGACAGACTCAGCGAGCGGCCGGTCTTTTTCTTTATCAGGAGGCTAAGCTCGTTGAACTCGGTGGGAGTGGAGGGGATATATCCGAGATTATTGTTCGTAATTTCGACAAGAGCCTCTAACGCAATATTCTTTTCCATGATGATCAGTCGTTTGTAATCATTAGAAATACAATAAGTGCCGCAAGGGCCGTAATGACGCCGATTAGTATGCGGGTCAGTGTCTTCGACGACAGGAACCGCGACATTGTATTGGCAACCGACGGTCCCGGTCCCGGTATACGCAGCATGGCTATAGACTGCGGCCGCTTGCGGGGATTGTGCTTTCTGCATTTTTCGGCGAGCTGGGCCAGATCCTCGTCGCCGCTTACTGTGGCGAGCTCGCCGACGACCACGCCGAACGAATATATGTCGGCCACGGCCGTAGGACGTGCGTCGGGGTTGAGCTGTTCGGGAGCCATGTATTTCCTCGAGCCGGCTGGATTTTTGAGGATTATGAAATCGTCGCTGTCTGAAAGATTGAAATCTATGATTTTCACGACATTGCCCTGGTGCGATACAAGGATATTGGACGGTTTGAGATCGCGGTGAAAAATCTGCTTGCTGTGGATGTACCGCAGCGCGTCGGCTATCTGTGTGGCAATGGATCTGGCCGTCGGAGATGTCATATATTCCGCATCGAGCAGACTGTCGAGCATGCAGCCGTCGACATATTCCAGAACAATAACCTTACCTATGCCTGGCACCGTCTCCAGTCCTAAGGTTCGCCGGATATTCGGATGGTCGAGCTGCATTCCTATCTCAAACTCTTTGGCGAGATTCATGGTATAGATAGGATCGTTGCGGAACTGCTCCTTAAGACCTTTCAGAATAAAGCGCTTGCCGTAGCGGGTGGCTGTATATATCTCTATCGGCCCGTTTGCCGAGCTATAGATCGGCATTATATTGGTGAACTCTTTGGAGAACAGTTCGCCGAAATCCAGCTGCGACGCAGAATCTTCGGCGCCGAGGTACTCCGAATCGGTATCGTCCGTAAGACGTTGTCCTAATGTAAGGTTTATGCGCTTATCCATTGTCGTGGTATATTAATATTCTATTATTGAGCCGAAAAGGCCCCATTTTCTGTGTAGCTGGTATACTTGCCTGCATCCGGCGGGAACATGCAGCGTGCACCCTCCGCAGATGGTCGAATTGCCGTTGACGAAGGCTTCGTCGGCGGCGAAAGGCGGTGTTGTAGCCCCGACATAGATATCTGTCAGAGCCGTGCCGTCGAAGGCATAGTTGCCGATATATCGCGTGCCGGTGCCTAACCGGACTGTGGTGAGGGTACTGCAGTTCTGGAACATCCCCTCCGAGACGTTTGTGATATTGTCGGGAAGAGAGATTTCGGTGAGCGACGAGCCTGCGAAGGCCCCGCGGCCGATAGCTGTCACCGACGGCGGTATACCGAGGCTTGTGATAGAGGTGCCGTAGAAGGCGTTTTCGCCTATTGATGTCACAGTAGGCGGCAGGGTATACTCGCCGTCTTTCCCGAGCGGGAACCACAGGATTTCGCTTACTTCCCGGTTGAACAGCACCCCTTCGACAGCAGTGAAACCGGTGTTGGCTGCCGATACCATGATATTGCTGAGCGAAGTGCATTCCTCCGACGGAAGAACCGACGATATAGCGGCTGAAACAGTCAGGCTTTCGAGAGCCCTGCACCGGGCGAAGGCGTTTCGGGCCAGAACTGTGGCCGTGGCCGGAAGGATGATACCGCGCAGAGAGGCACAATCGGCGAACAGATCTGTCGACACCATGTCGGTCTCGGTGAAGCGGCTTCCGTTGTAGCTGCCTCCGCCTTCGACGATATGTGCGTCGGTGAGGTTCAGCTCACTCACGTCACTTTTTATTGCCGGCTCATAGCCGGGAGCACCGAGCAGATGTCGCAGGAAACGGAAGTCGTCGCCGTTCATCGGACCGGAAACGGTAAGAAGAGGCAGCTCCACTCTGGAGGTCCCTTCAAAGACCGCGGCCAGAGTACCGGCTTCTTTGAGCACTATGCTGTTCGATGTAGTGTATTCGAGCGGCAGTCCGCGGGTCTCTCCTATCGGGTTGGAGGCGAATGGAGTGATGGAATATGTGGTCATGAGTTCCAGTCCGCCTATATTAAGGCGGTGTGGCCCCGTGGCGAGTTCTTCCGACGGCAGATATAGCCGTGACGTAGCTCCGGTATTGATTTGTGTCACTTCGCAGCCTGCCTGCGACACAGCCTCGCCGCCGTCGCTCACTATTTCGAACTCTACGATAATGCCCAGTGGACCTGTCGACAAGGCAGCCGGTGCCGACACTGTCGGTGCCTCGTTGGGCTGTGTCGTGAAAGTGATGGTGGCGGAGTGCAGGGCGGCGGTAGCGGTTCCTGCATCCAGACGGCAGAAATAGGTAGTGCCGGGTCTGAGATTGCTGAGTCGAGCTGTTGCCATATCGGCCGTCGGGTCCTCAGGAGCTGCCTCCAGTTCGGGGCCGTCTGTCGCACCATAGCGGAACACGGCATACGTCGGCTGTCCGGTTCCGCGCTTGTGGATGCGGGCCGATACGACAGCTTCGGTTCGTGTTATATCCTGTGCCGGAAGCATCTCAAGCACAGGCTCGAGATTGTCGGGTTCAATCGGCCCCGAGCATCCGGCCAGTATGACAGAAATGGCTGTCCAAAGTATTATATGAAAGCGAGAGACACGCATAGAATATGTACCGGTTATTTTCCAAATTTAATGCCGACACCGATTGTGCCGTACCACTCGGTGCCGCGGATACTTACCACCGAAGCCGATAGAGCTATATTTCCGCATTTAAACGCCATGCCGGCTTCGAATGATATACCTCCGGTGCTATAGTGTGTGTTTTTCACATATCCGCCACCTTCGGAGGGTGCCAGTTCCCATGCGAGGGTAGTTTTCGAGTAGCCCAGTCCTTCGAATAGGATGAGCCGGTCGGTCAGCCGGTGCGCCATACCGGCGTTGGCAAGCAGGGTACTTTGGCGCGTGCGGCCTGTGTAGAAAGGCGTATGGCCGCCGATGCTGCCGGTTTTGTCGCATTCGCCAGTCACGGTACCGACTTTGCCGAAATCCGACGACACGTGCAAGAAAGCGCCGTGGCGTTTCAGGGCCATTGCCATTATGCCGCCGACAGCCCTTGCCGATCGGCCGCCATAGCCTGCGGTGGCCAGTACGGCGATATTGAGCGGTATGCGTTTTTTTACGGGAGCCACGACAAGAGTGTCGACACGCGTCACGACGAGCGTGTCGGTAACCGTAGTCACTACCGGCAGAGCTGCCGGTGCTACGGCCGTCGGGGTCACGGGCTCATCGATACGCAGCTCATAGGTCATGTGGCTGACTATACGCTCAGGAAAGACATAGTCGCGCATCACACCCCATTCGGGATGCTTTATCGTTATCTTCTTGGAGCCGCGAGGCAGATATAGCCATATTTCGCCGACCTTATCTTCGCGTTTCACTATGCCGAGCGGTGTGGAGAAAGCGAAATCCTCAGATGCTATTATCTTCAGAAGGCCGCAGTCTTCGTCGTTGAGGTCGCGCACCGGATTGATGAAGGCCGATACATCGTTTGGCAGCTGTCGGAACGACGCCACCGAGAAGCGCTGGGCCGACACATGGCCGGCGCCGGCTAAGAGTATTATCAGCGACACAAGCAGAAAGCGGACTGAACGGAGACTTGTCATGGCGCGTTGTGTTTCTTATTCGAGGTTAAAGTCGCCAATGCCTATTATATCGTCCTCGTCGGGATTTTCCGACAGCGACGGTTGCCATGTGCGCACATGGATCAGAGGCATCGACATATTTCTGAAATCCCATAGCAGGAAGAGATAGCCGTTGTCGCTGTACGAGCCGCACGAATATTTCTGCCGCAGCGTCACGCCGTATATGCCCTCCATCGTAGGATGGCGCATGATTCTGAACTCCGAGAAGTCGATGTCGATCTCTTTGCCCGAATTGAATATGCGCGACAGCTTGGCAAGGTATTCGCGCTTGGTGCGAAGACTGTACACCACCTTGCTGTTGTTGCCTATAGCTGCCGACGGTCTGTCGCCGGTGCGGACCACATGGCCTACTATTATGAGGGCATTGTCGCTGAACACCTGGCGTATGAAGTCGATGTCGCGGGTGGTATACGATGTGCGCAGATGCTCGCAGTAGCTCAGTATCTTGTGGCGGCTTACTGAGTCGGTTTCTTCGAGCCGACCGCTGAGCAGTTTGGCCGCTTCGAGCCGGAAGGGATGGCCGGCGCCGATACTGCGGGGTTCTATGTCGCTGAACGTGCTTGTTGCCACCGGCTGCATGGGCATTTCCTTTTCAGAAGTGGTAGCCTGCGGCGATGGCGCGGTTTCCGGCGACGGGGTCGCAGGGACGCTTTCGGGCTGCACGGCAATATACACGGTATCTGTCGCATGTGCGATTTCGCCGGCGGCCGTAAGGTCCGGCTCCAAAACAAGTGGCGGCCGCCTGTACAGACAGGCAGCCCACCATCCCATTAGCACGCTAATGGTCAGAAGCATAAGATTAAGGTTCTTTCTTCTTATGGACATTAAGTTTTTGCGATTATTAATTCCAGTCCGTAATCTCTCCTCCAATTTCTATCTTCACCTGCTCGGGATTCTTGTCGATAACGAGGTTGACAATATGGTGAATACCGGGTTTGAAAATGAACCTGCTCTCGTAGAGGAACGACACACCGTTCATCTCTACTTCGATGAGCGGCATACGGTTTTCGAGTCGCTGAGGTACCAGAATGGCCGAGTATGTGGTAGGGCCGTCTTGCCGGGCGACAACACTCTTGCGTTCGCCTCGCACATATTTGGTGGCAATGCCCGCAGCAAGGTCTATTGAGGCCGTTGTGACAGTGTTGTGGATGTGGACGGTCGCTTTGTCGGGGATCTCGCCGTCGAAATCTTCGCCTTTTATGAGGTTGATGGAGATCTTGCTCATAATGTGGCGGAACTGAAGCTCGACGGGATCGTTGGTAGCCCGGATCTCTTTTGCCGATGCACACAGGATATCGGATGCCTCATAGCCGCTCATTGAGCCTGAGTGGCTGTCGCTCTGATCGGTGCTGACTTCGAAAATGAGATCGGAGATAGAACTTACGGCCGCCATGCGCGGATAGTATGCGTAGGCGTTGTAGATGCCGGCGTCCCAGTAGAGCTTTCGCGAGGCTTCCCACGATGTTCCGGTGAAAGTGAGCGCTTCGTTGTTTACGATATTGCCCGATATTTCCAGCGGTTGGTCTGCTTCCGACACATAGAGCCCCACGACATCTCCTGTTTCAAAAGATGTCTCGGTTGCTCGCGATGCCGACGGATGGCTGAACGTGAAATTCATGGCTGCTTTTCCGTTGGAATTGTTGTCAGGTTCCATGGACTCGTCGGCGCAGGAGGGCAGGCCGGCGGTCAGGAGTAAAACGCTGAAAAGTGATATTATATTGTGTTTCATTGTGCGGTAATGAAGTGTGAATGATGAAGAATGGTATGGTGAAGAGCGAAAAGTGAAGGAGAGCAGGAGAAGCGGATATCAGTAATTATAAGAGGACAGAAAAAATAGATTATCGGGAATTTTGGATGAGGGAGGTACGTCTGAGGATTATAATGGTCATATTCTATTATTGACTTTCGCTCTTCACCGTTGTTTGCCATTCTATATTATTTTCGCAGAGGACTGCCTTTGTGGAAAACCGGCGGAGTAGAGCGCATGCCGATATTGACAGGTCCTGCGTCGCCGCCGCTGCGTGAGGCAGCTTGCACTGTGGATTTGTCGAGAGCTACAAATTCCTCGAAGTCGAACTGCTCGCCGGCGTATTGCTTGATGCGTCTGACGATGCTCTCGCGGCTGATGGTGCTGTAGTAGGGTGTGTTGTTGTTCATGCAGCTGTTTTGCTCGGAGCGGAATACACCTCTGGAGTGCATATAGCCGCCCTCGTAGATATCGACAAGATTGCTGTATCGCGGGTCGAAGATCAGATGGCTCCAGCCAACCTGGTGCATTTTGCCGGTGAGTTCGAGGTTGTCGTACCATCCGAGAGCCTTCATCATTAATAACTCATCGACGTGTCCGCAGCAACCGCAGCAGCAAGCGTCTATAAATGCGTTGTGATAGATATTTTCGTCGCCGAGCTTGCCGAAGCCGTGGCCACCGGCTTCGTGCTGTACCACGCCGCGCGAGTCGAACGGATAGGCGTAGGTACTCTTGGGGCAGAACGCGATGGCCGCTCCCGATTCCCACATCTGGGTGCTTCCGCCGTAGTCTGTGCTGTTGGGCACCATGATTATCAGTGTCTGGTTGATATTTCCGGCATTGACTGTGGGGGCATTCATGGCATAATCGAACACCATGTCGTAGTCGCACTTAAGGTTGCTGCCTCCCGTATATGTAGTGCCGAAGCGGTTGTAGCGGATGGTATTGACGGTTCCCACACCCGATTCTGTCGACAGAGGGAAGGCCGTATAGACATTGAAGTAATCGCGGTAGGTGGTATAAGGCTCTATGCCGAAGAAGTATTCCATCGTCTGCTGGATATCGGAGAGATATGAGCCGTCGGAGATTTCACGGGCATCGTAGCCGTCGCCGAGTATCACGATATTGATTCCGCCGTTGTTGCCTTTGGTCGCTTTCTGCAGGGTGAGGTATTCGTCTTCGCCATACCGGTAGCCGTACTGGGTCACATGGCAGCTGTGCGTATAGTCTTTGTCTTTGAGGCGGAACACGATGTCGCCTTCGCGGTTTTCTGTTGTCGACGAGGCTTTGACGGTCAGCGTGATTTCCGACTTCTTGCTGCCGGAGTTCTGCGAGAGTTCGCACCATGCGGGTATCGATTCAACCTCCCAGTCGCCTTCGGCATCGATGTAGAGGAGCTGTTTGTGCTCCGTGCTTAAGGCACAGGCGACCGAAGGCTTGCATACAAGTTCGTGATGAGCGGTAATTCGCTTGAAGTCGCACCAGCCTTGCGCAGTCTGATACTGGACAATAGCGGATTCAGGCACCTCGAGACTGAAATTGTCTTTGGCAACACCATCGAATGCACTCGAAGTTACATTCGGGGGCATCTCGCCGTTGCATACGATAGAGCCTATTCCATAGCAGTTCTGGAAGGCTCCATTTCTGATATTTTCCAGACTTTCAGGAAATACAAGTTTCTCAAGGTAACTGCAACCGGCAAAAGCATACTCTCCAATGGACTGAAGGCCATCGGGGAATTCCAGTGTGCCAATAAGCCGGCTATTATATGCGAATGCATTTCCTCCGATGGAAACTAAGGTTTTCGGGAATACGAGTTCTCCGGAAAAATCGCATCCTGAGAATGCTCCGTCGCCTATAGCCATGAGTTCCTGAGGCAGTACAATCTCCCCTTTGAAGTGACAATCTTCGAATGCGCCGGATCCGAGAAGATAGATATCGTTATGAAGTATAAGGTTTCCGTTAAATCCGCAACCCCTGAAGGCTCGGTCTGGAATATTGACAACTCCTTTCGGTATTTCCAGCGAACCTGTCAATCCGGCACAGCCATCAAACGCAAAACGTCCGATAGTCTTTAGTTTATCCGGAAGACGTAGGGAGCCATACAAATTACCACATCCCTGAAACGCACTGTTACCGATATACTCGACATTCTCAGGAATAGAGAGTTCGTTCGTAAAACCACATCCGTCAAAGGCAAAGTCACCTATAGATGCGAGAGTAGATGGTAATGATAATTCTCCGGTAAGTAAACCGCATCTTTGGAATGCAGCCATGACAATATTTGTAACACCTTCGGGTATTATCAGAGATCCCGTAAGGCTTGTACATTCTTCAAAGGCACAGTTGCCAATTGATTGGAGTTTATCGGGTAATATCATGAATGTAAGAGTAGTCTTCCATGCGAATGCATTTCTTGGAATCTGATCTTCACGGCAGGCAAAAAGTTCATCTCTCTGATCACCAAAGGCTTTAATCTTAATATCTTTAAGATTGATCGCACGGAGAAGAGGCATTTCATCGCGCATGAAATAGAAATCGTTCGCATCTGTTTCTCCGGTAAGTTTGAGGTTTTTGATTTTAGTGTAGTCTTTGCCTTCGGCAAGAATGGTTTCTTTCAGAGTTCCGGCTTTGGGTACATTTACTATCACATACTCTCTGGATGTGGCGTCGTGGCTCACGAGGTCGTTTTCCCATGGTGTGATGCTCTCGCTGATAAGCGAGAGGGTGTAGTCGCCGGTGTTTTCTTTCTTGTCGACACGGATACCGAAGTTGTTCATTTTACCGGCCATATATTCAAAAGCTTCGTTTTTAACGAATTTATAGGGTATGCCTCCGAGAGTGACGCTGAACATGGTTGTGCCTGCCGCCACGGTCTGAGGCACGACGATGGCACGCCATTCGTCGCCACGCTTCGAGGGGATGATGGCTTTCGCAGCGACTTCGCCTTCGGGGCTTACGCTGCCTGTGGCGAGGTCGATGATGGCGGTCTGCACCGTATTGGTCACGAGAATCTGTTTTTCGAGCCCTGTCCACTCGCCGTCGGCAAAGCCGCTGCCCTCGACCAAAGTCACACGGGCATTGGCCATGCGGTGAGAGAGGGGCAGGCGGATTATACTGGTTGTAGGCTCCACGCCGGCCACTTTGCCCCACAGGAAGTCGGAAGCTTCATAGTCGCCCATGGTGCCGTCGTCGTAGGTCAGTGCCTGATTGGTGCGGATAGTGAATTTATAATTGTTGACATCGTCGGGCGAAGTGAAAGGGTAATATCCGTAGACATCGATGCGTGTATGACCGTCTTTCCAGTATAGGTCGTACGCCGAGTTCCAGCGGTAGCCGGCCTCGTCGAAAGTATGACGGACATTGTCGCCGCGGTTGCCTGCGGACAGCAGGGTACCCGGCTGCTCGCCTTTATAATCGACGATATATACGCCCATTACGTCGCCATCGGCAAAACCGCCGTCATTGGCACGCGTTGTGCATTCCTGTGTTATCTCTCCGGCAAGCGTGATGAGGTTCCGGTCGCCGGAGCCGTTTTCGGGAGTTCCGAATCTTTCTTCAGAACAGGATGAAAGCAAGAGGACGCCCGCTAAACCGATAAGTGATAGATGCTTGGTCATTATGGATATTTGAGGGAGTGATTGGATTAGATTAGCGAAAGGTGGTGAGCCGTGAGTAAGGAGTTAAACTTCAAATTTATTCGGCCGTACCGCCATTGTCAGTGCCGTCGTTGGCCCAGGGATTGATGCTGACATTGACGCCGTCGGAGGTTTTGCTGAGTATGACGGTGAATTGGTGGCTCTTCGCTCCGGTGAAAGTGAATCCTTTTTTAAGGTTGAACTCGCGGCCGTCGACAGTGACAGTGATAAGATTGCCTTCGCCGACAGTCTGCGGCACTATCAGAGCCTTGTATGTATTATCGGAAAAGAGAGGCACGACTGCAGTGGCCTCGCCGGTAGGAGTGACAGTACCGGTCGAGAGGTCGACGGTCGAATTGCACCTGACACCGTTGATTCTCACCGATACATCGGCGGCTGCAAGCGATTCCTTGGTAAATCCGCCGCCCGGTTCGAGAGTGATTATTATGCGGCTCATTACATGGCTTACGCTTATTGCGGTTGCATTCTCCGTCGGTGTTACATCCATTTTCCAGCCGACCATGAAGTCGGATGCCTTATAGGATGCCGTTGTGGCCTGATTGGAGCGTACGGCTACCGGATGGGCCTTGACGGAGTTTATTTTGGTATAGGGGTAGTAGAGGTAGAAATCGGCGTGTGTTTCCTCGTCTTCCCAGTATATAGGTTTGTCGGGTACCCATGCGCCGTCGTAGGTATAGCGCATGTTGTCGACATAGTTGCCCGCATCGAGAAGAGTGCCGGAGGCTCCGCGCGACCGGTTGATGACATAAAGACCGACACAGTCGCCTTTCTCGAAGCCACTGTCGGTGGCGCGTGATTCGGTTATCGAAGGACTGATTCTGATTGCCAGCTTCCTGGACTCAGAGGTGTTCGGGGTCGGTTCATCGGAACCACCCGAGCATCCTACGGTCAACAGAGAGGTGCAGGCGATCAGTACAAAGCTGAAAACAGGTTTCATGATTGGAGTCTGTCTGTTATGGTTTTTGCTTTATGGCTCCAAAATTACATTATTATTTCTTGAACAAAAATTAAAAAATGGTTCAATTTGGTTCACGAACTTATCTTTTCGGGCTCTTTTTCATTTTTCACACAAAAAGCGCGCCTCCCGGGGTAAGGAAGCGCGCTTTCTGCTTGTTATAGGATTGATCAGAATCAGGCGAGGAAGCCCAGGAGCACACCGGCAGCCACGGCCGAACCGATAACACCGGCGACGTTCGGGCCCATGGCGTGCATGAGAAGATAGTTCGACGGGTCATACTCGAGACCGAGATTGTTGGATATACGTGCGCTCATTGGCACAGCCGAAACGCCGGCATTACCGATGAGAGGATTGATTTTCTTCGATTTCGGAAGCACGAGGTTGAAGAGCTTCACGAAGAGTACGCCGCTCGACGAAGCAATGACGAATGCCATGAAGCCGAGGAAGAAGATGAAGATGGTCTGGGGTGTGAGGAACTGCGATGCCTGTGTGGACGCACCGACGGTCATGCCCAGAAGGATGGTGACGATGTCGGTGAGTGCGTTGCTTGCAGTCTTGGCCAGACGCGAGGTCACGCCGCATTCACGAAGCAGGTTGCCGAAGAAGAGCATGCCAAGCAGAGGCAGACCCGAAGGCACGACGAAGCAGGTGAGAAGCATGCCCACGATGGGGAATATAATTTTCTCGTTCTGCGACACGGCGCGGGCGGGTTTCATCTTGATGAGGCGTTCTTTCTTGGTTGTGAAGAGACGCATCAGCGGGGGCTGGATAACAGGCACCAAAGCCATATAGGAGTATGCCGACACCGCTATGGCACCCATGAGGTTGGGGGCGAGCTTCGACGACAGGAAGATGGCGGTAGGGCCGTCGGCACCGCCGATGATGGCGATGGCGCCGGCCTGGTCGGGTGCGAATCCGATAGCGAGGGCTACCATGTAGGCGCCGAAGATACCGAACTGTGCGGCTGCGCCGATGAGCATGAGTTTAGGATTGGCGATAAGAGCCGAGAAGTCGGTCATAGCGCCGATACCGAGGAAGATAAGGGGCGGATACCAGCCGCGCGCAACACCGTTGTAGAGTATGTTGAGCACGGAGCCTTCTTCGTATATGCCTATCTCGAGGCCGGCGGTGGCGTTGAAAGGCACATTGCCGATGAGAATACCGAAGCCGATGGGCACCAGGAGCATAGGTTCGAAGTTCTTCTTTATGGCAAGCCATATGAAGAAGAGACCCACGGCGAGCATAACGAAGTTGCCGAACTGGGCGTTGGCAAAACCTGTCAGTTGCCAGAACTGAGTGAGGTTGTCGAGTAAGAAATCACCGAATGACATAATTCAAAGGTTTTGCCCTGATTATTCGATGGTGAGAAGAACTGCTCCTTCGAGCACGGAATCGCCGGGGTTTACGGCGATGGAAGCTACACGACCGTCGCGGCTGGCATGGATGGCATTTTCCATCTTCATGGCTTCGAGAAGAAGCACTGTATCCGATGCCTTTACGGTGTCGCCCACTTTTACAGGAATGGACAGCACAACGCCGGGCAGCGGGGCCACAACAGCGGCGCCTCCGCCGTTTGCGGCAGGCTTGGATATCACTTTTTCTCCGGTGGATGTACGGGGAGCGGCGGCGGCTTTGGGTGCCGATACCTTGACAGGAGCGGCGCCCTTGGCACGCTCAAGTTCTACTTTATAGGGCACGCCATTGACTTCAACCTGTGCGATATTGTCGTCGATGTCGCCTACGGCTACCTTGTATACGTTGCCGTTGATTTTATACTTATATTCTTTCATGATTGGTCGATGATAATTGAGGTTTGTCACTTGGCGCGGTGATGTTCGGGCACTTCGCGGAGACCATAGATCTTGGAGCTCCAGGGCGAGTATGCACGCTTCACTTTGTTGATGGTGAGCACGGTGCTTTCGGCATCGTGGGTGTTGAGGTGTTCGTGCAGTGCCATGATGATGGCGGCGATTTCTTCACCGCTGTCCTGCTGTACGGTGCGGATCTCCTCTTTTTCGACTCCATGCGCGCGCATCTTGTTCATGCGCGATACTGCGGCGCCGATTTTGCCGATAGCATAGAACGACAGGCAGAGAACAAGCAGAGCGGTGAAAACGATGCACATGGCCATGACGGTCATGCCGAAACCGTTTTCGTCCATTTCGGCAAAGTTCTCTATCTTTTTGTTGGTGTCCTTGATGATGTTGGCGCTCGAGGGAGTGATGTATGCGCTCTGGCTGCCGTCGCGGACGGCCCATTCGCCGGTGCCGTCTTCGGTGCGTGCCCATGTCTGGTCGGCACCGAGGCTGGCCGGAATGGTTACCTCATCGATAAGGGTTTCGCCGTCGGCATCGTAGATGCCGATCCAGTTGTCCTGACCCGGAACGAGCACGAAGTTGGTGTGGAATGTGCCCTTGTTGGGCTCGCCGTCGGCGAAGAACACCACGTGCTGGCGCTTGGGAATCTCAGTGTTGACATCGCCCAGGGGCACGGGGTAGAGGCGTTTCTGAGTAGAGTCGTTGGTTATGTACACGCTCGAAATCTCCAGAGGCGAGAAGTTCGAGTTGAACAGCTCTATCCAGGCCTGCTTCTGACCGTAGTCATCGACGATGCTGCTCTGGTTGGTCACCATGACCTCGTTGATGCGGAGGCCGGCACGGCCCTGAGCCAGGGCTGTGCTTGCGGCACCCGATATCAGCAAGGCTGCGGCTATAGTGCTTATGACTTTTTTCATATTACAGAGGTATGTTGCCGTGCTTTTTGGCAGGATTGACAACTTTCTTGGTAGCGAGCTGCTGGAGAGCGCGGATGATGCGGAAACGGGTGTTGCGGGGCTCGATAACGTCGTCGATATATCCATATCGGGCGGCATTATAGGGGTTGCAGAAAAGCTTGTTGTATTCTGCCTCGCGGTCGGCCAGTACCTGTGCGGGATTGTCCGATGCCTTGGCTTCCTTGGCGTAGAGGACCTCTACGGCGCCTGCACCGCCCATAACGGCGATTTCGGCAGTAGGCCATGCGTAGTTCATGTCGCCGCGGAGCTGCTTGCAGCTCATCACGATGTGGCTGCCGCCATAGCTCTTGCGCAGTGTCACTGTTACCTTGGGCACGGTGGCTTCGCCGAAGGCGTAGAGCAGTTTTGCACCGTGAAGGATAACACCGTTGTATTCCTGGCCTGTGCCGGGGAGGAAGCCCGGAACGTCGACGAGGGTTACCAGAGGAATGTTGAAGGCGTCGCAGAAGCGTACGAAGCGGGCACCCTTGCGCGATGCGTTGCTGTCGAGCACGCCGGCAAGATATTTGGGCTGGTTGGCCACGATGCCGACAGCCTGACCGTTGAAGCGTGCGAAGCCGATGATGAGGTTCTTGGCAAAGTCGCGCTGTACTTCGAGGAATTCGCCGTTATCGATGATAGCGCCGATAACCTCGTACATGTCGTAGGGACGGTTGGGCGAGTCGGGGATGATTTCGTTAAGGGAGTCCTCGAGACGGTCGATGGGGTCGTTGCATTCAACCAGCGGGGGTTCTTCGAGGTTGTTCTGGGGAATATAGGAGAAGAGCTTGCGGATGATCTTGAGGGCGTCTTCGCCGTCTTCTGCCGCAAAGTGGCATACACCGCTCTTCTGCGAGTGTACTTCGGCGCCGCCGAGGGCGTCCTGGGTCACATCTTCGCCGGTAACGGTCTTGACTACTTTCGGGCCGGTAAGGAACATGTAGGAAATGCCTTTGGCCATGATGGTGAAGTCGGTGAGGGCGGGGGAGTATACGGCGCCGCCTGCGCAGGGACCGAGGATGCCGGAGATCTGGGGGATCACACCCGATGCCATGATGTTGCGCTGGAAGATTTCGGCGTAGCCGGCGAGGGCGTTGATGCCTTCCTGTATACGTGCGCCGCCCGAGTCGTTGAGGCCGATTACGGGAGCGCCCATCTTCATGGCCATGTCCATGACCTTGCAGATCTTAAGTGCCATGGTTTCCGACAGCGAACCGCCGAACACGGTGAAGTCCTGTGCGAATACATACACGAGGCGGCCATCGATTGTGCCGTAGCCGGTTACGACGCCGTCGCCGAGGTACGATTTCTTTTCCTGGCCGAAGTTGGTGCAGCGGTGGCGTACAAACATGTCGAGTTCCTCGAACGAACCTTCGTCGAGGAGCTGGGCAATGCGTTCGCGGGCAGTGTACTTGCCTCTTTCGTGCTGTTTTTCTATTGCTTTTTCACCGCCGCCGAGGCGCGCTTCTGTGCGCAGGGCGATGAGTTCTTGTACTTTTTCAAGCTGGCTGCTCATAGTGTTTTGATAGGTATGTTGTGGGGTTGAGCCTTATTTCTTTTTGGGGTCTTCGCAGAGCTCTACCAGAGTGCCTACGGTCGATTTGGGGTGCAGGAATGCGATATTGAGTCCTTCGGCACCTTTGCGCGGAGCCTTGTCGATGAGGCGGCAGCCTTTTTCTTCGGCCTCGGCAAGAGCGTTTGCCACACCGTCTTCAACGGCGAATGCCACATGCTGTATGCCGCCGCGGCCACCGTTGTTGGCTATGAATTTGGAGATGGCGCTGTCCTCGGAGGTGCCTTCGAGAAGCTCTATTTTGGTCTGGCCTACCTGAAAGAATGCAGTACGCACTTTCTGGTCAGCGACTTCTTCGATTGCGAAGCATTTGAAACCGAGAATATTCTCGTAGAAAGGTATTGCCTCGTCGAGCGACGGAACGGCGATGCCGATGTGTTCGATATGGGAAATTTCCATAGTTTGAAATATTTAAGTGATTTGTTTATTCTATAGAAAACTGTCGGATATGCAATAAAAGCCGAGGAAGCAATGGCGCTATGCGCCGCTGATTCCCGGCTTCCGATTTGCAAATTTAGACAAAATTTATAGATTTGCCGTATAGGTCGGCTTAAAAAACTATAACTTAGGTCAGTCGTTGGTGATAGGTATGGGGCGACGGAGTACCTGCGAGAACGACATCATGGTTTCGGTGGAGGTCACCGGAAGAGTGCGGATGCGGTTCTTGATAAGGTCGTAAAGATGTTTGTTGTCGTGGGCATAGAGCTTGACCATGAGGTCGAAACGGCCGCCAACGATGTGGCATTCCGTTACTTCGGGGATAGCGGCAAGTGCTTCGATTATGGGGTCGATGTCGGTGTCGGGCAGCAGGCAGATACCAAGATAAGCGATGACATTGAGTCCTACAGTTTCAGGATCAACCAGACATTCCGAACCGATTATGACTTTGTTCTGAAGCAGACGCTGTACGCGCTGGTGTACCGCAGCACCTGATACGCCGTATTCGCGGGCTATTTCGAGATAGGGTGTGCGGGCGTTCGTTGTAAGCGAATGAAGGATAGTTAGATCGAGATTATCGAAAAATTGACGTGCCATGTATCTATGTCTTTTGGCTTATTGGTGATGATTGTAAGGTTAGCTTTGTGTCACAAAATTAATATAAATCACACTAAATATCAAAAAGAAATTTAAATATTTAATGTTTTTAAACAATTTTGACCGCCTTTGCCTTTCTAAAGCCTCTCAAACGTCTTAAGACTTCTTAAAAAACGGTCCGTCTAAAAAAATCAATATCCGAAAAGTTTATCAAGAGCCGGGTCGCCGAGATGATCGACTACGATGTCGGCGAATTCAGCAAGACTATCGGCGCCATTGGTGGTGGCGAGCACCACCACGGCTTGACGCCAGGATATTTACGTTAATAAATGTGAAAAAAACGGTGGCGATTCTGCAGTTTGTTTTACGTTTTATTGAAATAATTATAAAAATAACATATATTTGTTGACCTAATTCTAAACCGGATGGTGTCGGCTTTGCTCACCCCCATCACAGCCATGAGTACACAATTCCACGAAAGCACACTTATCAAAGGTCTGATAGACGGAGACCGTCGTTCGTTCGACAGGATCTACGATCTCTATGCCTCCCGTTTATTTGCATTTTCGCTTGAATACTGCAAGTCGAAGGCCGATGCGGAAGATGTGGTACAGGATGTCTTCATTAAGCTATGGTTGAACCGGGGGCGTATAAAGAACACTGATTCGGTGAAGAGTCTTTTGTTTGCCATGTCGCGAAATGCCTTGATAGACTCGTGGAAATCCAGGATTGCAATGGAGTACGGTTCCTACACAGAGGCAAATGCCGTAGGGAGCGAAGATGTCTCCGAGCAAGAATATTTAGAGCTCGAAACTCTTGTCAATGGCTATATCGATCGATTAACCCCAACTCAGCGCGATGTTGTCCGAATGTCGCGCTTCGAGCATAAAGGGCATCGGGAGATTGCCGAGCATCTGGATCTTTCAGTTCAGACTGTGAAGAATGCACTATCCCAGGGTCTTCGAATTTTGCGTCAGAATCTTGGCAAACATATATTTATGGTAATCCAGTTTTGTGGTCTCCTGAGTCAGATCATAGGTAGATCCGATCATATGTAATACGGTATAGGCACAATGGACAGAAAAGATAAAGATACATATAAAACGACCGGTACTGCAGACGAGCTGGAAGAAAGGCTGTTTAGATCGTGGCAGGATTTCTCGGAAGACGATGAGGGTGCTTACCGCGACGATCTTATAAAAATAAAGGAAAGGGTCGATGCCTTTATCGATGCGCATGAGCGCGACCGCCGCCGTCGTATAGGCCTTTGGCACGTATGGGGTAAAATTGCCGCCGTGCTGGTGCCTGTGCTTGTGGCAGGTGTGTTTGCATTGATGCTGGCGCATGAGAAGAGTGAGAGATACGATAGCCGTTTGTGTGTGGCAACCGGAGATCGGGAGCGGGCCACTGTCACTCTGCCCGATGGTACTGATGTATGCCTCAATGCCGGTTCCCGATTGTGGTATAGTCCTGATTTTACGACCGATTCTGTACGTGCGGTGTCCTTTGCCGGCGAGGCATATTTCGATGTGGCTAAAGACGCGGAGCATCCGTTCCAAATATTGCTCGGCGACCTTACGGTGCGGGTGCTGGGTACTTCGTTCAACGTTCGGGCATTAGACGGCGATTCGGCTGTTACGGTGGCTCTTGTGGAAGGAGTGGTACAGCTTATGGCGCCCGGCGAAAAATTGACTCTCGATGCCGGCAGTGTGGCGCGATACGACAGATGTGATAACGTTTTCGAGATAAAAGATCACGGATGCCATCTTGCCACCGGATGGATGCGTCATCAGAAATCCTACGACAATGTGTCGCCCGATTCACTTATATATATGCTTGAGCGCGATTACAAGATAGAGTTGTCTGCCGAAGCTAAGTCTCATATCGACGATGCTTTTACCGGCACCCTTCCCGATGACAATCTCAACGAAGCGCTTACGATATTAAGCGAAGTATATGATTTCGATATGAAAGCTGCCGTGCGTATCAAACCATAATATAATTAAGGTATATATCTATATATAGGTACTCGCTATGGCGGGTTCTGCTCTCTTAATGCTGTGTACTCCGAAAACGGAAGCTTATGAAATGAAAATGCTAAATTATGTTTTAAAACATATAATTTTTTTAGTACGATTGGGTTTTGGCTGAGTCTTAGCAGACAGTAAACCATACAAAACCAATCTAATATTTTTATGAACAACTTTCGTCCATGTTTTAAAAGCATAATCATACTGGTGATTATGCTGCTTGGTGGCCTTGGTTCGAGAGCGCAGGCAGTCCCTGGCGTAACGCTCGATCTCAAAAATGCCACAGTGGAAACGGTACTTCAGAAAATCGAGGAGCAGACACCCTACAGATTTTCGTACCAAAACTCAGTCCTCGACAAGAAGGCGGATATAACCCTGAAAGTCGAGAATGCATCGGTACCCGATGTTCTCCGTAAAGTGTTGACCGGCCGTAAACTCACATTTACTATCGTTTCGCCGGAGTCTATCGTTATCGTAAAGGAAGGTTCGGCTTCGGGTAAGACATCGCCGGGCGTAGTGCGCAAGCAGATAAGTGGCAAGATAGTCGACGAAGCGGGCGAACCACTCACCGGAGCATCGATAACTGCAGAAGGCGACCGCATACTTGCGGTGGCCGATATAGAAGGCGAGTTCAAGATTACAGCAGCTGTCGGGCAGACCCTTACGGTGTCGATGGTGGGCATGTATCCGATAAAATTCAAAGTCGGCGAGAAATCGACATATGATATTGTGATGCAGAACGCTGACGAGTCGCTCGACCAGGTAGTGGTAATCGGTTATGGTACTGTGAAAAAGGCAAATCTTGTAGGCGCCGTCGATCAGATCGACTCTAAACTGATAGCCGAGCGAGGCCACAACAATGTAGCCCGCGCCCTGCAGGGGCAGATTCCCGGCCTTAACATAACTTTGGGCGACGGCAAGCCTTCGCGCGGCTCCTCGATCAATATACGTGGTACAAGCTCGATAGGCAGTGGCGGTAGCCCTCTGGTGCTTATCGACGGTGTTGAGAGCGACATCAGTTCGGTCAACCCCGCAGATGTCGAGAGTGTGTCTGTTCTCAAGGATGCGTCTTCGGCGGCTATCTATGGTGCCCGCGGTGCTTTTGGCGTAGTTCTCATCACTACCCGAAAAGGAGTTGCCGGCAAAACTAAGGTTAACTATACCGGCCGATTCTCTGTAAACGAGCGCCTCTACAAATGGGAAGACCAGGTCGAAACCAACGGTCTGCAGTGGTTCGACAACTTTGTCAACGCCTATGTGGCAAAAGAAGAACAGCAACCTAACGGTATCAACAATGTTTTCCCCATCAACAGCGGCTACCGTGATCGCCTTGAAGCATGGGTCAACGATCCGACGCTGCCTTCGGTCGGCTTGAGTCCCGACGGAAAGAAGTATGAATACTATGGCAGTAACAACTGGTTCAGCGAATTTTACAAGAAAAGCAGCCTCGCCACAGAGCATGCGCTGAGTGTGTCGGGCGGCAACGATAAATGTCGCTACTATGTATCGGGTCGTTATTCCTACGACAATGGTATATATAAAGTTGGCGATCAGTATTTCAAAAACTACAATACTCGTGCCCGCGGCGAACTCCAGATAAGTCCGCAGGTAAAGATCGAGAACATCACCAGTCTTACCATCAACGATTTCAAAGAGCCGATGGTGCTTTACGACGATCAGCACCCGCTGCGCATGCTCATGCATCAGGGCTATCCTATGCAGCAGGCCAAAAACCCCGACGGCACCTGGACCGAATTTGCCGTGTACTCCGGCTATGCAGGCTTCATAGAGAATACCTCGTGGCAGAAAAAACGCATACGATATATCCGCAACCAGACTGCTCTCACATGGGAAGCTGTCAAAGATCAGCTGTTTTTCAAAGGCGACTTTTCGTGGTGGCAAAAATCGCAGGTAAACGAGTCGCGCAACACACAGATGGAATTCTCTACCGGTCCCGGTCTTACGGGTAAACGCGGATCGTTCTCGAAGTTCGATCGCTATACCTACAATACAGAATACTATTCTGCCAACGCAACGGCCAACTATATACCTAAGTTCAATAATGATGACCACTATCTCAATGTATTGGGTGGTTTCAATATCGAGCATAGCAACTACAATTGGTACAGAATGTATCGCCGTGGAAATCTTTCCGATAAATATACCTCATTCAATCTTATGGACGGCGATATGCTCACCGCAGCTCTCGGCGAGGGCGGCAACGAATGGGCATATGTAGGTATTCTGTTCCGCGCCGATTATACCTTTAAGGGTCGTTATCTGGCCGAATTCAGTGGCCGTTACGACGGTTCGTCGAAGTTCCCGAGCGATTCCCGGTGGGGTTTATTCCCTTCGGGCTCCCTGGCATGGCGTTTCTCCGAAGAAAACTTCCTGTCCTCTGCACGCAGCTGGCTCAATAATGGTAAACTCCGTCTGTCGGCAGGCTCGCTTGGCAATGGCAATGCTTCGCCCTACAGCTATATGTCGCTTGTGAATCCGTCGACTACAAGCGTACTCATCGACGGATCGAAGAAGACATATGCCTATGTACCAGGTCTGGTGCCGTCGGGCCTTACTTGGGAACGCACCACTACATATAATGTGGGCCTGGACCTTGGCGCTCTCAACGATCGCATATCGTTTCAGGGCGATTACTACATTCGCAAAACCACCGATATGTATACCGTAGGCCCCACGCTGCCTGCCGTTCTTGGTGCCTCAGCTCCCAAGGGCAACTACGCCGACATGCGGACCAACGGCTGGGAACTGTCGCTCACATGGCGGGATCAGTTTATCCTTGCCGGTAAGCCGTTCAGCTATAGTGTCAAGGGCATGGTGTGGGACTACTATTCGACCATCACCAAGTTCAACAACGATACCCGCAGCCTTTCGACATATTACGAAGGACAGCGTGTAGGCGAAATCTGGGGCTACCACATCGAGGGTCTCTACGAACACGAAG
Source organism: uncultured Porphyromonadaceae bacterium (assembly GCA_900548975.1). Lineage (GTDB taxonomy): Bacteria > Bacteroidota > Bacteroidia > Bacteroidales > Muribaculaceae > CAG-873. The sequence continues at coordinate 28,010 of URMS01000017.1, read as the reverse complement.
ACCAGGTGGCCGCACGTACTACCGGCACAAAGGTGGGCAACTACGATTACTCGCAGCCCCGCGGACCCAAGTCGGACGGTACTTATGCGCCTAATGGAAAGGTAAATCAGTCGTCTGTGGCCAAGGTTTCCCAGAAATCCAATAAGTATCTTCCCGGCGACCTTATGTATGCCGACTTGAACAACGACGGTCTTGTGAACACAGGAGCAAATACGGCCGACGATCCCGGCGACCGCCGTGTGATAGGCAACAGTCTTCCCCGCTATCAGTTTGGCCTCACTTTGTCGGCCAACTGGAACGGTATCGGCATCAGTGCTTTCTTCCAGGGTGTGGGCCGCAAACACTGGTATCCGTCGTCGGAAACAAGCTTCTTCTGGGGCAAATACGGTCGCCCCTATGGCTACGACCTGTTGGAGCATAGAGCCGAAAATGTATGGTCGGAGGAAAACCCCGATGCATACTGGCCCCGCGTACGCGGCTACGTGTCGAACAGCGGTAACTACGAACTCACTACTGTCAACGATCGCTACCTCCAGAATCTGGCCTATGTACGCCTGAAAAACCTTCAGATCGACTACAGCTTCAACAAGAAAATATGCCATGCGCTGAGTATGAGCGACCTGCGGGTGTATGTGCAGGCCGAGAATCTCTTCACGATCTCGCCTTTCTTCAAACACTGCAAGACTATAGATCCCGAGGGTACCGGTCTTGGCGATGCCGACTTCTCTACATCGAATGATCGTGGAGCGGGCACAGGCTATCCTTTCATGCGAACATGGACGCTCGGTCTGTCTGTATCCTTCTAATAGACGGCTCTATATATCGAAAACTACAACAAGACTTCAACATGAAAAAGATAATGATATTGTCGATTATGGCTTTGGCCATGACATCGTGCTCTGACTATCTCGACTGCCAGCCGGAACATTCCTTTGGGTCTGAATCGTTTCTGGCCAATGAAGATGAGCTGCTGCTATACTCCTATGGCTTGATACAGAACAATATGCCGGCTATAGGGTCGGTGGCATTCAATATACAGCGACACAACCAGGTGGCAAGCTGGGGCGGCGACGAGCACTCCGATCTCGGTTTCACCAAGAACAAATGGAACTGCCTCGACCCCGAGGTGTTCGGCACCCGTCAGCAGGGCGGCTGGGGTACCGGCAACTGGGGCGCACTGCGTGCTACCAATTATTTTCTGGACAATATGGTTCGCGCCAAAGGAAATGTAGAAGAAAATGTGTACAATCACTATGAAGGCGTAGGCCGTTTCTGGCGTGCATGGTTCTACTTCGACATGGTGCAGGAATTCGAGAATGTGCCATGGTTCGAGCACGAAGTAAAATCCAACGACCTCGAATCGCTCTACAAGACACAGGACAGCCGAGCCTTCGTAATGGAAAAGGTACTCCGCGACATCAGTTTTGCTGCCGAGAACTGCTCTATGGAAAACAAATACTTCAGCAGCCGCACACAGATAAACCGCTACGTCGCCCTGGCTATGAAGGCCCGTATATGTCTCTATGAGGGCACCTACAGGAAGTACCATACAGAGCTTGGTCTCAACGACTCCGACGAGTGGCTCCGCGAGGCCGCAGCGGCAGCCAAGGAACTGATGGACACCAAGAAATTCAACCTCGTGAACGATTATAAGTCGTTGTTCATCAAGTCGTCGCTTGTCAACTCCGAGGTGATACTCGGCGTGGCCTACGACAATGAAATCCGTCGTCACGACATAACATGGCAGATATTTTCGCCGACAACCGGCAGCAACTGGTCGATGACGCATCAGTTTATCTGCACATATCTTATGACCGACGGCTCCCGCTACACCGACAAGCCCGGTTATGAAACCAACGAATTCCGTGAAGTATTCCGCGATCGCGACAAGCGACTTGCTGCCACAGTTCTCGGTCCGGACTATAAGAAAATGGTGAACGGCGTTATGACACAAGTGTCGCCCATGCTGAATGTTACCAAGAGCGGCTATCAAATGATCAAGTGGGCGCTTACCGACGGTGGCGCCTTCGAGAGTCAGGCCGTGTCGTATAACTCCGCTCCACTGTTCCGATATGGCGAAGTGCTCCTGACATATGCCGAGGCAAAGGCCGAACTCGGCGAAATGACAGCCGAGGTGTGGGATTCGACTATCGGTCTGCTGCGTAAAAGGGCCGGGGTGGATCCGAAGATGCCTGAAACTGCCGATGCATATATGGCAAATTATTTCCTCAACAGGTGCACCGACAAATATCTGCTCGAAATACGTCGCGAACGCGGTTGCGAGCTTGCCTGGGAGGGTCTGAGATATCAGGATATCCTCAGATGGAAATGCGGTGAAATCCTGGTGCCCGAAGGCGGATGGGCCGGTATCTACATACCGAAACTCAACGAGCTCTACGATCTCAATGGCGACGGTACATACGATGTATGTGTATACGATGGCGACAAGCCCTCGAACGACAAGAATGCGGTGTATCTCAAAGTTGGAAATGGCGTGAGACTGTCCAATAACGATAGCGGTTACCTTATGTATGGCACCGACTACAACCTCAAGTGGTACGACTTCATGTATGTGCGCCCTGTTCCGAACAGCGCCATTCAGATCAATGGAAATTTAGTACAGCGCGATGGCTGGTCGGACATCTGAGCCCGACTTCTAAAGTCTTTTCGCATTGCCGGAGGGTGAGGCGGAAGCATTCGCCTCACCCTCTTAATTTTCACAAAAAACTATGAAAATCAACATTTGTCCCAATAACTATATATCGAGGTCTCTGACCCGGCTCCTTTTGCTTTTTGTGGTGGCGCTTTTATGCCCCGCTGTCCACGGTGCCAATCCCGAACGAATAAAGATAGAGAAAGGGCCCTATCTGCAGGCCGTCGGTGAGAACGAATTTACCGTGTGCTGGCGCACAAATATGAATTCGGTAGGCTGGATAGAGATAGCGCCCGCCGATGGCACTCATTTCTATAAAAAAGTAAGGCCAAAATACTTCGATTCCACATTTGGCCGTAAAAATATAGGCCGGTTTCATAAAGTGCGCATCACCGGTCTGGAGCCCGGCAAAACCTATCGCTATCGCGTGATGCAGAATTCAGTGCTTTTAGACGAGGATTACACCCGTATTATATATGGCGAAGGATTCGGCAGCGATATCCTGGCGCATAAGCCGTATCAGGTGACTACGCTCGATCCTGCCAGGAAGTCGGTGAAGTTTGCTGTCGGCAACGATTTTCATGAGAAAGATTCGGTGCTGTGCAGCGTTTTTGCCGATGCTCGTCGGAAAGGCTACGATTTCGTGATGTTCAATGGCGACATGACCACGCGAATGAAGAACGAAGACTATATATTCGATAATTATCTTCAGAGTGCCTCTGTACTTTTTGCGTCGGATATCCCCCTATACATGAATCGCGGCAATCATGAAAACCGTGGTTCGTTTGCCACTCATTTTATGGACCTGTTTCCGACACTTACCGGAGCACCGTACTATACTTTCCGCCAGGGGCCGGTATTTTTTCTGGTGATAGACAGTGCCGAAGATAAGCCCGACAATGATATCCGCAATCTCGACATAATGTGTCAGGACGAGTATCGCGCCCAGGAGCTCGAATGGCTCAAGGGGGTGCTGGCGTCCGCCGAGTTCAAAAATGCTCCGGTGAGAATTGTGTTCATGCACATGCCTCCGGACGGCAGACCCGGATCGTGGTACGGCACTCAGTACCTCAACGATAATTTTATGCCGCTGCTCAACGAAGCCGGTATCGATCTGATGCTTAGCGGTCACTATCACAGCTATAAATTTTTGCCCGAAGGCAGTGATGGCTACAACAATGCCTTTCCTATCATTATCCACGATGATGCCGTGCTGCTCGAGGCCGAAGCCGATGAAAATGGCATAAAAGTCGTTACCTACGACAGCAATCAGAATCCTGAACATAAGCATGAATTTCCGGTGAATAGAAAATGACACTGAATATGAGGGTGAAAATTATACCAGCCTTGATTCTTTGCTTGGCGTCGCCCGGCGTCTGGGCCGACGACGTGCTCCCGTACAAGAATCCGGCCTTGCCTACCGAAGTTCGCGTCGACGATCTTCTCGGTCGTATGACACTCGAAGAGAAAATTGCGCAGATGAGCCACATACATTCTTGGCAGATCTACGACGATCAGACCCTCGACTACACTAAACTGACCGAGAAATGCCGTGATCTGCCCTATGGATTTTTCGAGGGTTTCCCGCTTACTGCAGAGAATCTGAAGAAAAATTTCCGTCAGGTACAGAAGTACCTGCTCGAAGAAACGCGTCTGGGTATACCGGCATTCCCATGCGGTGAGTCTCTGCATGGTGTTATACAGGAAGGTTGCACGGTCTATCCGCAGACTATAGCGGTGGGAAGCACCTTCAATACCGAGTTAGCCCGAGAAATGACAAAGTATATATCGGGAGAGCTCAATACCTTGGGCGTAAAGCAGGTGTTTGCGCCCTGTATGGATGTGGTGCGCGAGATACGCTGGGGTCGTACCGAAGAATCGTTCGGCGAAGATCCGTGGTTGTGCTCGGTGATGTCGCTGGCGCAAGTACAGGGATATATCGACGGCGGAACATCGCCCATGCTTAAACACTATGGTCCTCATGGCAAGCCGAACAGTGGCTTAAATATAGCATCGGTAGAGTGTGGAACCCGCGATTTGTTCGACATATATCTCAAGCCCTTCGAGTATGTTGTGGAGAATGCTCCCGTGATGGCCGTGATGTCGAGCTATAATTCATGGAATCACGTGCCTAACTCGGCATCGCATTTCCTGTTGACAGATGTCCTGCGGGGAAAATTCGGTTTCCGTGGTTATGTCTATACCGACTGGGGTACACTCAACATGCTCAAGAATGTGCATCGTACGGCCGAAACCAATTTCGATGCTGCTTACCAGGGCCTTACCGCAGGTATTGATGCAGAAGCCTCGAGCAATACTTTCTCGACACTGCAGGAAAACATACTTCAGGGTAATATCGATGAGAAGTATGTGGATCAGGCCGTGCGCCGTATATTGCGTGCCAAGATCGAAACCGGCCTCATGGATGATCCCTATCTGGAGCATTGTGCCTTCTATCTGCCCGTTGGCAGCAGCCAGGGCGCGGAGTTGTCACGGCGTATCGCCGACGAATCGGCCGTACTGCTTAAAAATGAGAACAATCTGCTGCCGCTGGACATTGAGTCGGTGAAAAAGATTGCAGTTATCGGCCCCAATGCGGCATGCGTGCAGTTTGGCGATTATTCGTGGAGTAAAAATCCCGACGATGGCGTCACTCCGCTCGAAGGTATCCGCAAGCTTGTGGGAGATAGGGCAGAGGTGCAGTATGCAAAGGGATGCTCGCTTTCGTCGCTCGATACATCCGGGATTGAAGAGGCTGTGAATCTTGCCGCCCAAAGCGATGTGGCGCTTTTGTTTGTCGGCAGCTCGTCGACCGTATTTGTGCGTGAAAGCGGGGCGTCGACCTCGGGCGAGGGTGTGGACCTCTGCGAGATCGAACTGACCGGAGCGCAGGAAGAACTCGTGCGGCGAGTTACATCGACAGGTACACCCGTTGTGCTGGTGCTTGTATCGGGCAAGCCTTTTGCCATGCCTTGGGCTGCTGAGAATGTGCCTGCAATATTGGTGCAGTGGTACTGCGGTGAGCGGGAAGGCGATAGTATAGCCGATATTATATTCGGCAATGTTAATCCGTCGGGCAAACTCAATTTTTCTTTTCCGCGTTCTACCGGTCAGCTGCCGGTGTACTACAACTATCTGCCCTCCGATAAGGGATACTACAAGAGGCCGGGATCGTACGAACAGCCGGGCCGCGACTATGTTTTTTCTACTCCGATGCCTCAGTGGAGCTTTGGTCATGGACTGAGCTATACGGACTTCGACTATATATCGGCACAAACCGATAAAGAAAGCTACGCACCCTTCGACACCATTCGGGTTACAGCTGCTATAAAGAACATCGGCAAACGCGCAGGCAAGGAGGTGATGCAGGTATATGTTCGCGATGTTGTCAGCACGGTCGTTACACCGATCAGACAGTTGAAAGGTTTTCAAAAGAAAGAAGTAGCACCCGGAGCTACCGAAATCTTTACAGTGAATATCCCTGTAAAGGAACTCTATCTTACCGATGAGAACGGCAATCGCTATCTCGAAGCCGGTAAGTTCGAGATACAGGTAGGAACATCGTCAGCCGATATCAAGCATATAATACCGGTGTGGGTAGGCGGCCAGAAGATGCCTGACTCGCCAGAAAAGACTGCGGCGCTACAGAAAAAAACATCGCTGAAAAAGAATATGACGATGCGAAAGATATCGGGTTGTGTCCGCGATATTCAGGCGACTCCAATAGAGGGAGTAGAGGTGAGTTCCGATATGACCGATACCAAAGTCTATACCGACCGAAAAGACAACTACAGCATCGAAGTACCGGCCGAGTCCAATCTTACATTTCTCAAGACGGGTTATAGTCGCTATTCTAAGTATATCAAGGACAGCAATACCGTCAATGTGCAGATAGTAAGGGAATAAATGTGGTTTATGAAGTGTTTTAAACAATTAGTTATCAGCCTGCTGGCGATGTCGGTCGCTTTTACCTTTAGAGCTGCCGATGTGCAGGCTGTGCCCGACTCGCTGCCGGATACTATTTTCTCCGGTTATCAGGGCAATCACCATGTGCAGGGTATAGTTGTCGACCTCGCTAAAGAGTGTGTGTATTTTTCCTTTACCACCAGGATTGTAAAGACCGATCTTGCCGGTAATCTGATAGGCAGTGTCGACGGTTTTACCGGACACCTTGGCTGTCTCACCCTCAATCCTGCCGACGGGCGAATCTACGGATCGATCGAATATAAGAACGATGCTATCGGAGTTGGTATAGCAGGCGACGAAGCTCTCACTCGGCGCAGCGCTTTCTATATAGCCATATTCGATGGCGATAAGATTACACGTCCGGCGATGAGTTCGACTGACGATGGTGTGTTATCGACGGTGTTTCTTGCCGACGTTGTTGATGATTATTATGCGACAGTAACGAACCGCGGCAAAAAAGTGGATCATCGCTATGGCTGTTCGGGGATAGATGGTGTGGCATTCGCGCCGGCTCCGGGTACTTCGGGTAAGCCCGTACTCTATGTGGCTTATGGTATATATGGCGACGTAGACCGCACCGATAACGACTATCAGGTTCTCCTCACCTACGATACTTCCGACTGGGCGAAATACGAGAGGTCTCTCGATCAGAACAACCCTCATCATAGCGGCCCGGCAAAACCACAGCACCGTTACTTCGTTTACACCGGCAATACAGAGTGGGGTATACAGAATCTCAACTATAATGCGGACCTCAATGCCCTTATAGCAGCTGTGTACAAGGGAAAGAAGGATACATTTCCCAATTACTCGCTCTTTGCCATAGATCTTGGTGGAAAAGCGAAAAGCGAGTCTCTGAAAGGCTTCGATAATAAGACGAAGGCCGATGTCCTTCCGCTGAAGCCTATAGGCATGCGCGATGAATCTACCGGTATATATGGCTGGCATTTCCCTTATGGCTCTACCGGCTTGTGCTATATTGGAAAAGGACTGTACTATATATCGCGGAATAAGTCTAAGCCTGAGCAGAGTTCTACCCTTAAACTTTATCGCTGGACAGGTTCGCCTGACGGACCATTCGAAACTATGAAATAATGTTCTTTTATAGAGAAAACAGATATGACAATGATTGAGCAGGCCCTCCAGAGGGCTACCGATACAAAAGGCCTTCTTATAGCCGATGGAGCTATAGCGAGTGTGCCGGATATGTTTAAGAAAATGTTCCCGGGGCTGCGTCCGATAGTGATTGCCGACACTACGACATGGACTGTTGCCGGTGCTGAAGTCAATGATCTTTTGACCGATGCCGGCCTGAAACCCGACGAATCGTATATATTCACCGACAGCAATCTGCATGCCGAGTGGAAGTATATCGAGAGGCTCGACAAAGTATTAGCCGCGACTGATGCTGTTGCGGTAGCTGTGGGATCGGGAACTATCAACGATTTATCGAAGTTGTCGTCGCACCACTGTGGCAAGCGATATATGACTGTCTCTACAGCTGCTTCGATGGACGGCTACACTGCCTATGGCGCCTCTATTACCAAGGACGGAGCCAAGCAGACTTTCAGCTGCCCGGCGCCGCTTGCCGTTGTTGCCGATACGGCTATCATAGCCCGGGCTCCTATCGACATGACAGCTGCCGGATATGCTGATCTGTTTGCCAAGATTCCTGCCGGTGCCGACTGGATACTCTCCGACGAACTCGGTGTAGAGGTTATCGATCCATTTTCATGGGATCTTGTGCAGGGGAGCCTTAAGAGTGCTCTGGGAGAGCCGGATTTGATTCGGGCCGGTGACCGCAATGCTATGTATCGACTGATAGAAGGCTTGATTATGAGTGGTTTTGCAATGCAGGCGCACCAGTCAAGCCGACCGGCGTCGGGTGCCGATCACCAGTTCTCGCATCTGTGGAATATGGAGCACCATGCTATGGCCGACGGCACAGTGCCCAGCCATGGATTCCAGGTGAGCATAGGCACGCTTATGTCGACAGCACTCTACGAGCAGTTCCTTAAGGAAGATATAGAAAATCTCGATGTAGAGGCCTGTGTCGATGCGTGGCCATCGCTCGAGGAGCAGCTGAAGGTGTCGGAGGAAATGTTCGCCGGATCCGATTTCCCATTGATTGGTGTTACGGAGCTAAAGGCCAAGTATGTCGACAGAGATACTCTGCGTTGCCAACTGAATACGCTCAAAAAGAACTGGAAGCATATTCGCAGCAGACTGCAGACACAGCTTGTGCCTTTTGGCGAGTTGCGCGAATCACTTCGGCTGGTCGGAGCGCCCACCGCACCCGATCAAATAGGTATCAGCCGAGAGCGTTTGCGCCGCAGTGCCATAAGGGCTCAGCAGATACGTCGCCGCTTTACTATTCTCGATATTGCCGTCCGCATCGGATGCCTCGAGAAGTGGCTGGATGCGGTGTTCGATTCTAATTTTTGAAAATGATTGGAAGAATTGGATAGATCTAAGGTAAGAAAGACCCATCCGGCTTGTTCAAGTGATACGCTGTGAGCATGCCGGATGGGTTAAATTTTATTGAAGGATGCCTTAGAAGAGGACGGTTAGGGCTTTGTCGCCCAGGGAGGGGACTACTATGTCGGCAAGATCGGTAAGCGACCCGGCCGGGTTTGTTGTAGACAGGCCGACGACAGTGCAGCCGGCCGCGCGGCCGGCCTTGAGTCCGTTGAACGAGTCTTCGAATACAACACAGTCGGCCGGATCGGTGCTGAGGTCAGATGCTCCGAGCAGATAGCCTTCAGGGTCGGGCTTGCTGTGGCGTACACGCGAATCGGTGACGACAGATGCGAAATAGTCTCTGAAGCCGGGATACATGGCGAACAGGCGGTCCATCTTCCTGTCGTTGCTGCTTGTGACTATGGCTGCCGGGATGCCGGCAGTGCGAAGTCGCTGCAGGAATGGTATTGTATCGGGAAAAAGAGGATACTCCATGGTTTCCTCGGCTTCTTCGAGCATGGCCACAATAGCGGCATGGTCTTCGGGCCTGAAGTAGGTGTTGAGTATTTTCGGCAGTGTCGAGCCCTTGATAATTTGGGCGAAGTTTTCTTTACCGGTGGGAAAGTGTTTCTCGATGTCGTTCCAGATGCGGGTGTAGACGGGTTCGGTGTCGATAAGTACGCCGTCGAGGTCGAAAAGTGCTGCTTTCATATCTTGGTTTATAGTATGCATACGCCGTCGATATCGGCCAGACGTTTGCGGAGGGCATCGGCATTGTCTGAGCGTATGGACAGCGTCATTTCACAGGAATTGTCAAAAATCTGGCTTTTGATTTCGGCTTCGCCGCTTTTGGTGAGCTTCATCACATCGTTCATGGCCAGATATGGGAATGTGAACGATATGTCGGTCATGTCGTGGCGCTCCACGATTTCAGCTTCGGCAATAGCCAGCCGCGCGGCCTCGCGGTATGCGGCGATCAGGCCTGATGTGCCGAGTTTAATGCCTCCGAAATACCGCACAACCACTATCACGATGTCGGTGAGACCGAATGAATTTATCTGGCCGAGTATCGGCTTTCCGGCAGTGCCCGACGGTTCGCCATTGTCGGAGCTGAGAAAGCGGTCGCGGGCCGAACCGAGCATATACGCCCAGCACACATGGCGGGCGTCGAAGTACTTTTTGGAGTAAAGGGCAATGATTTCCTTCGCGCCCTCGACGGTATCGACGGGATGGGCGAATGCAAGGAACTTGCTCATTTTCTCCTTGAAAACGGCTTCCGACTGCGACTTGATGGTGAAATAGGTATCGGCCATATTTTTGATTCGTTAAAACGGCACCGGAAAGCAGTTCCCGGCGCCGTTAAGACAGGTTTTTGTTCAGTATTGGTGTGCGTCGCCCTTAAGTTCGGCTTCGCTCATGGGACGGGCATTCATTTTGGCCCATACATATACGATATAGGCGAGTACAAAAGGAATGAGCACCGACACCCAGCTCATGACCGTGAGGGTGAACAGCGACGACGAGCTGTTGGATATTGTCAGCGACGACGCCGGGTCGATTGTCGAGGGCAGATAAGCGGTGCCGCCGTATCCGGCTATGCAGAAGAGCACCAGGACAACAATAGCTGCTCCAATTCCGGCATACCATATGCCGCAGCGCCATTTGCTGTCGAAAGCACTGCGGAAAATGCCGTAGAGAGCCAGAACCACACCGACCAGGAGCAATGCTCCGAACCACCACATGGAGAGCAGATTGTGGAGATAGATATTGTTTTCCTCAACAAAGCCGCCGTCGGTCTGCCGATAGCCGCTCTGAAGCAGAAGCACTACCAGAAAAGCTACAAAAAGGACGGCGAAGACAAGACCGTTGACAAGAGCCTTGCGGCGCATTTTGGCAGTAAGGTCGTTGTCGCCGGCAATGTTGTTGATAAAGTAGAGCGATGCCATGGTACGGGCCAGGAAGAACACGGCAAAGCCGAGCAGCAGGTTTTTCCAGCATGCTATGGCTTCGAGGCCGTGCGTCGGAGCCCAGTTGGATATTACCGGCGCCGCGGGGTTGAGTATGTTGTTTTTGGTAACGGTGAATTCTCCGCCGAAGAAGAATGTGCCGACGGCCACTCCGAGAAGCACACAGCCGACGAGTCCGTTGAACATCAGGAAGCTGTCGTAGGTTCGTGTGCCGTAGATATTGCCTCGCTTGCGGCGGAATTCATAGCTGAATGCCTGCACCACGAAGCTGAGCAGTATGAGCATCCATAGCCAGTATGCACCGCCGAAGCTTGTGGAGTAGAACAGCGGGAACGATGCGAAGAACGCGCCGCCGAAGACCACCAGAGTGGTAAAGGTGAGTTCCCATTTAAGTCCGAGTGAGTTGACCATAAGCTGTCGCTGTGCGTCGCTCACATTGCAGTGGAGCATCGACTGGCCGCCCTGTACGAAGAGCATGAAGACCAGAGCCGCGCCGAGTATCGATATCAGAAGCCACCAGTAGGCCTGAAGTATTTCGAGTGTTTCCATGTTGCAGATTGTTTAGTGGGTGGGATTTTCGATATCACCTTTGGACGCCGACGAGATATAGCGCAGCATGATGCTGATTTCGGCGATAAGCAGGCCGGTGAAGATGGCCGCAAAAATCCAGAATGTGATTTTGACCGAAGAGGCCGATATGTCGGAAATTGCAGCTGTGGTAGGCATAAGGTCCTGTATAACCCAGGGCTGTCGGCCGACTTCGGCCACCATCCAACCGGCCTGACTGCATATCCACACTATGGCTATCGATGCTATGCCGACCCAGTTGAGCCATGCTTTTTCGAGGTATTTGTTCTTGCGATAGCTCAGGAACAGCATAACAGCAAAGAGGAGCAGCAGGAAGCCGCCCGCAAACACCATGATATGGAAAGAATAGAAAGTCATGCCAACGGGCGGGATGGCATCTTCGGGCGACGACAGATAGCTGTAGCCGAAGTATTTGAAATCTTTCTCCACTTCGCTTCCGGCAAGCTCGGCGGCCTGAGTGTCGCCTGCCTGCACGGCGGCTCCGTATCGTGCAAGAGCCTCGCGCGAGCGTGTGCCGGCGGCTATTCGTTCGGCATATGATACAGTGTTGACGGTGTCGCCGTTTTCATTGATGGAGAAACCGTCGATAAGATCGCATATGCCGGGCACGAAGTGGTCGCCTTCGCCATATATGAGGTACGACAGACCCTGCGGAATATCGACGGAGAAAAGCATGGGATCGTCGGGAGTACGTTCATTTTCTGGCTTGAGAATGCCTATGCCGATGATGCTTTGTCCGATTTCGCCACGGTACAGACCTTCCATGGCGGCGAGTTTCATCGGCTGTACACGCGCCACTTCCACGGCAGAGCCATGTCCGGTTGCAAGAGTAAGCAATATGCCGGCCATACCGACCCAGGAGCCTACTTTGAGCGAGCTTTTGGCGGCTTCGACGTTGCGCTTGCGCCACAGCAGCCAGCAGCTCACGCCGACAACGAATACGCCGGCAAGGCACCAGCCGCTGAATACGGCATGGAAAAATTTATTGACGGGAACGGCGTTGAAAGCCACTTCCCAGAAGTTGTCCATCACGTTGCGCATCTGAGCCGGATCGAAACGCATGCCCACGGGATTCTGCATCCATGCGTTGGCCACGAGGATCCACAATGCCGACAGCGACACGCCTATGGCCGTGAGCCATGTGGAAGTAAGGTGGAACCCTTTGCTCACACGGTTCCAGCCGAAGAACATCACGGCCACGAAGGTTGCCTCCATGAAGAAAGCGACTATGCCTTCGATAGCAAGCGGTGCTCCGAAAATATCGCCGACAAACCAGCTGTAGTTCGACCAGTTTGTGCCGAATTCGAATTCAAGGATTATACCGGTGGCTACGCCGCAGGCAAAATTGATGCCGAAGAGTGTCATCCAGAATTTGGTAATGCCTTTCCACCGGGCGTCTCCTGTGCGGACGTAGATGCTTTCCATCACAGCAACAATAAGCGACAGGCCTATTGTCAGCGGCACGAAGAGCCAGTGATACATGGCTGTAAGGGCAAATTGTGCCCTCGACCAGTCTACTACTCCTAATAAGTCGTTCATATTTAATGTGTTTTAGTTGGTTGAAGCGCGGGTGTGGTCAGAGCGGAGCGTACGGCGTCGGCACGCTGCTCGTCGGTGTCGAAGTTAGTCGACAGAATGTCGGGGAAAAAGAACAGCTTCAGAACCAGAAAGAACAGCACCAGTTTGGCAATAATTAATATCCACAGTTTTCGGCCGACAGTCATTGATCTGAAACCGTCGACATACATGGATATCGTTTTGCGGATGAAACCGGGCATTTTTTATGGTATTATTTGAGGTATGGGTTGGACAGATGTTCTTCGCCGATGGTTGTGGAAGCGTCGTGGCCCGGCAGAACTCTGGTATTGGCCGGCAGAGGCATAAGTTTTTTGTCGATACTATCCAGAAGAGTATTCAGATTGCCGCCGGGAAGGTCGGTGCGGCCTATCGAACGGCGGAAAAGGACATCCCCCGAAATCACGAAACCACCTTCGGGGCAATAGAGCGCTATGCTACCTGGAGAATGGCCCGGCACGTGTAGTACGTGGAGCTGATAGTGACCCACCGCTACAGTGTCGCCGTCGGCAAGCTCTGTATCGATAGTCACGGCCGTGTCGTTGCCGGCAAGACGTATGCCGAAGCGAGCTGCCTGTTCGGCGAGTGTTTCGCCCAAAAAGGCGTCGGCCGGATGGGCGGCCACTTTCACACCGTATTTGTTGCGCACATAGTTGTCGCCGAAGCAATGGTCGAGATGCAGATGTGTGTTTACTATCTGTGTTAATGTCAGATTGTTGTCGGCGATATAGCTGTCGAACTCATCGCGCTCGCGGCTGCTGAGCATACCGGGGTCCACGGCAACGGCAAGACGGCTGTCGCTGTCCCATATTAAGAAGGCGCTCACCGCAAAAGGGTTGAAGCAGAATTCTTTGACTTTAATCATAGCGGTACATATATTATCTCTTTGGTGTCGAAACAGGCTTCGTTGAAAAAGTCGGTGACAGGTATTTCTATCACGGCACGATCGCCTGCGGCAGCAATTTCCTCGGCGAGGTCGCCACCTTTGAGACAAACAAGTCCGGGAGAGTATCGGTTCTTGCGCGGAGTATGTCGGAGTATGTTTTTCTGAGCTATTTTTACCAGTCCGTCGAGAGCCATCACAGCACGGCTCACCACATAGTCGTATTTTTCGTGGCATTCGCCTGCGTCGCCGTGCTGGAAGGTGACATTGGTCAGTCCGAGCGACGATGCTATCTCGGAGGCAACTTTGATTTTTTTGCCAATTCTGTCGATGAGGTGGAATTTGCACTGTGGATACATCACCGCAAGAGGTATGCCCGGGAAGCCGCCGCCAGTACCGAGGTCGAGGAGTGTAGTGCCAGGCGCAAGTTCTCCGAATAAAGCTGCAATCGACAGTGAATGAAGTATATGACGAGAGAACAGATTCCCGATGTCGGCGCGTGATACCACGTTGATTTTTGCATTCCATTCGGCATAAAGCTCTTCCATGTGCCCGAAAGAGTCGAGCTGTTCCCGGGTGAGACCGGGGAAATATTTTAGCAGCGTTGCAGTGTTGTCAGATTCCATCGATAAAGGGAACAAAGGGGCATAGCCCCGTGTTGTAGATATGAGTAGGTGTTGCAAATTTAAGCTTTAATGCCGACATTTGCAATCCAAAAACATAAAACACGCACACAATATGATTAAGCTTGGCAAATATCAGACACTTTTGGTTTCACGCGTTGTGGATTTCGGCGTTTATCTGCATGCCGACGGAGATGCCAAAGAGGTGCTGTTGCCTGCACGATATGTCCCCGAAAACCTCAATCCAGGCGATCCGATCGAGGTTTTCGTATACAATGATTCCGAGGATCGCCTTGTGGCAACAACCGAAAAACCATATGCAACCGTCGGCCAGTTCGCTTTTCTGGAAGTGAATGCCGTGAACGATATCGGAGCGTTTGTCGACTGGGGTCTGCCGAAGGATCTTCTCGTCCCCTTCAGCGAACAGCGTGTGAGAATGCGCCGCGGTGGCATATATCTGGTCTATGTATATGTCGACGATACCACCGACCGTATTGTGGCCTCGGCCAAGATCGAGAAGTTTCTTGGGAATGTCTTTCCCGATTACAAGCCCGGCGACAAGGTCGACGCTCTTGTCTACGACTACACCGAGATCGGCTATAAGGTGATTGTCGACAATCTGCATCGCGGAATGATCTACGCCAACGAAATCTATCGTCCCATAGAGCTCGAAGAGAATATAAAGGCGTTCGTGAAACAGGTGCGTCCCGACGGCAAAATCGACCTTACGCTCAACGATAAGGCCAAAAACCGGACAGAATCGCTCTCTGAGACCATAATGGACTATCTGAGCCACCCCGAAGCCGGCCCGATAAGCGACAAGCTTTCACCCGAAATGATTCAGCTGATATTCAGCTGCAGTAAAAAGGATTTCAAGAAAGCGGTTGGTCACCTTTACCGCGATAGAAAGATAGCTATAGCGGTCGACGGCACCATCACGCTTGTGTAGCCCTGAATTCTCTCAGCAGTTCTTTCCGGGCCGGGTCGATTCTGTACGATTCGATAGCTTTCTGTATGGCCCGGCGCATGGTCTGAGCGTCGACAGGGCGAGTGTGCAGCCATGCCGTCCCCTGGTCGGGGTATTTTATGAGAATTTCAGCTATTGTCCATGCAACGGCCATGGATACGTAGTAGCCGGTGTGGCGGATGCTCCCGAGAGTCTTTTCGACGGCGTCGAGATAGCGGTCGTTGATGTAGTATTTCAGAAGCATCACAACGCCGAAGCGCACTGTGTATTCTGCCTCACTGTCGATAAAGGTCCGGAGCCATTCAAATATTTTATCGGAATTTCTGTCGACGAACTTCCGGCCGCCTGAGAAGTCGAATGTATCGCATACCGACCATGAGTTTATCCGCTCCACGAAATTTCCGACCATTTCGAGATATGTGTCGGTATCGTCGATGCGTATCTTTCCGAGAACCATGCCGTGGAGCATGCGCTCTTCCATGTAGTACGACCCCGGGTCTTCGAGATACCGGCGCCAGTCGCCTCGGGCAATTTCAGCAGCCAACTGTCTCAGGGCCGGCACTCTCAGACCGAGGATATTCTCGATGCCGGGGTGCAGGCGCCGTGTAAATTCCTTGTTGCTTTCGGCCTGCATGGCAAGCAGGCGCTCACGCACTGTCAAGCCGTCGGAAAGGGTAATACTCATTTTTTCTTTCGTTTTGCACAGCAGTCGCGCGTAGGACACGACCGACAGGGATTGTTATGCCGCTGCACTATAGAGCGTACGGCTACAAATATGCAGAGAGCCAGAATCAGGCCTACTATTATCCACTGGGCTGTCATTTCTTTTTGGCTATATATTTTTTCACCTGTGCCGGTGTGGAGTCGCCGGCGCACTCGTCGAATGGCAGGCGGAATGTGCAGCCGTCGGCATAGCGGCTGCAGCCATATGCCGAGCGCCCTTTGATGATGTGGCCGCTACCGCACACGGGGCATTCGATCTGTTCGAGTTTTGTGGTGCGGGTGCGTGGCTTGGTCGTCTTTTTTGCCGGCTTAGGCTCTTCCTGACGGGCAGCCTCGATACGGACCGATGTATTGTCGGACAGAACCTTAGTTACAATCTCGCGCATGAGCTGGCTTATTTCGTGGATGAAGAGGCCGGGCGAATAGTCGCCGCGTTCAATTCTGCGCAGTTTGTTTTCCCATAGTCCGGTGAGCTTGGCCGATTTCAGCAATTCCTCCTGTATGGTATCGATGAGGGTAATGCCGGCTTCGGTCGCAACGATATTCTTGCGCTCGCGGGCTATATAGCGGCGTTTGAAGAGGGTTTCGATGATGTTTGCCCGCGTCGACGGACGCCCGATACCGTTTTCTTTGAGTGCGTCGCGAAGTTCGTCGTCGTCGACGGTGCGACCGGCCGTCTCCATAGCCCGCAGCAGCGTGCCTTCGGTGTAGTATTTTGGCGGCTGCGAGGTCTTCTTGGCGAGGAACGGCTCGTGAGGGCCGCTTTCGCCCTGAGTGAAAACCGGCAGCACGGCATTGTCGCCTTCTTCCTGACGGGATTCGTTATTGTCGTTTTTGCCGCCTTGAAGCGACCTCCAGCCGGGCGATACAATGACCTTGCCGGTGGCACGGAATTCGCAGTCGTCGGCAAGGCCGGTTACGGTGGTCGACTCGAATTCGCAGTCGGGATAGAACACGCCTATAAAGCGCATGGCTATGAGGTGGTAGAGCTTACGCTCGTCGCCGTCGAGACCGTTGGGAGCCTGTCCGGTGGGTATTATGGCGTGGTGGTCGGTCACCTTGGCATTGTCGAATATCTTTTTGCTTTTCGGTATCGGTTTTGCCAGTACCGGTGCCGTCAGCGAGGCATAGGGCGCCATCATCCTGAGAGTGGGGGCGATCTTCGGGTGCATGTCGTCGCTCAGGTAGGTGGTGTCGACACGCGGGTAGGTGGTGAGTTTCTTTTCGTAGAGGCTCTGGATGAGACGCAGGGTCTGTTCCGCCGTCCACGAGAAGCGTTTGTTGCACTCCACCTGCAGCGATGTGAGGTCGAAGAGCCGCGGCGCCGATTCGCGCCCTTTCTTCTTGGTGATGGAGGTGATGGTGAAGGGTGCCGCTGAAATACGGGCTACCGTGGCTTCGCCGGGTTCGGGTTTGTCGAAGCGGTCGCCGGTATATGTGAAGTCGACATCGCGATAGCGTGTGTGCAACTCCCAGCTGTCGGTGGGAACGAACTGCTCGATTTCGCGCTGCCGCTTGACAATAAGGGCGAGGGTAGGGGTCTGGACGCGGCCTATGGACAGTACCTGGCCACGGCCGGCGTACTTAAGCGTGTACAGACGGGTGGCGTTCATGCCCAGAATCCAGTCGCCGATGGCCCGGCACATGCCGGCCTGGAAAAGGCGGTCGTAGTCGGCCTGCGGCTTCAGCGAATGGAAACCTTCTTTTATTGATTCGTCGGTGAGCGACGATATCCATAACCGTTTGACAGGACACGATGTGCCGGCCTTTTTCATCACCCAGCGCTGTATGAGCTCGCCTTCCTGCCCGGCATCACCGCAGTTAACAACTTCGTCGGCTTCGCTTATGAGGTGTTCTATGACCTCGAACTGGTGCTTGTAGCCGGCATCGTCGATGAGTTTGATGTCGTATTTTTCGGGCAGCATGGGAAGCATGCTGAGCGCCCATTTTTTCCACTCTGACTTGTAATCGTCGGGTTCGAAAAGGCAGCAAAGATGTCCGAAGGTCCACGTCACGCGCCAACCATCGCCTTCGAAATAGCCGTCGTGCCGGTCGCGTGCGCCCAGAATCTGGGCTATGTCGCGGGCTACACTCGGTTTCTCGGTAATGCAAAGCCTCATTCCTCTGCCTTGGCCTTGTTCCAGAGCTCGTCCATCTGTGCCAGTGTCATATCCTTGAGCGACAGACCGGCGGCTTTGGCGGATTCCTCGATGTAGTTGAAGCGCGATATGAATTTACGGTTCGACCGCTCAAGAGCGTTCTCGGGGTTGACACCGTGGAGGCGTGCCGCATTTATGACGGAGAAAAGAAGGTCGCCGAATTCGGCCTCGATATCCTTCTTGTCGCCGTCGTCTACGGCTGCGGCCACTTCTTCGTATTCTTCGCGTACTTTAGCCCATACATCCGAGGGAGTCTCCCAGTCGAAGCCGGCGTTGGCGGCTTTTTCCTGTACACGGAAAGCCTTGACGAGCGCCGGCAGCGCTGCCGGCACGCCTGCGAGCACCGAGCGGTTGCCGCCTTTTTCCTTGAGCTTTATCTGCTCCCAGTTCATCTCTACCTGGTGGGCTGTGTCGGCGTTTACGTCGCCGAACACATGCGGGTGCCGGAAGATGAGTTTCTTGTTGAGGGCATCGGCCACATCGGCTATGTCGAACTGGCCTTTTTCGCTGCCTATCACCGAGTAGAAGAGAATGTGAAGCAGTACGTCGCCAAGTTCTTTCTTGATTTCGTCCGCTTTGTCGTCGAGAAGCGCCTGTGTGAGTTCGTACACTTCTTCTATCGTGTTTGGCCGCAGGCTTTCGTTGGTCTGCTTGGCGTCCCACGGACATTTCACCCTCAGGATATCGAGGGTGTCGATCACTTGTCCGAGAGCTTCGAGTTTCTCTTCTCTGCTATGCTGTTTCATCTTTGTTTGTATGTTTCGATACCTTCTTCGAGCCATGCTGTGAACGCTCCGACATTCTCGTCGTATACGCGCGGAGCCGACAGGGGCTTGCCATGGTTGTCGAGAAGGATATAGTACGGTTGAGAAGAGATGCCGAATTTATGGTACTGGAGATAGCTCCAGCGTTCGCCCACGGTAGTGAGCTTTTTTGGTTTGCCTTCTTCCATCACGGTGACAGGCTCGGGGAGCGCCTGCTTGTCATCGACCATGAGCACAATCATCACATAGTCGCGCTCTATTATACCGCGGACAGCGGGAGTGTCGAACACGGCGCCTTCCATTTTGCGGCAGTTGACGCATGCATAGCCCGAGAAGTCGACAAGAACCGGCTTGTTGTGCTCGGCGGCATAGGCCATGCCTTCGTCGTAGTCGTGGAATTTCTGGAATTCACCGCCGTAGAGGTTGAAGTCCTGTGTATACAGCGGAGGAGCAAAAGCGCTGATGGCCTTGAGGGGAGCGCCCCAGAGACCGGGTACGAGGTATACTGCGAAAGCAAACGAACCGAGTGCCAGGAAGAAGCGGCCCACGGGAGTGTGCTCCATGGGCGAGTCGTGGCTGAAGCGCAGTTTGCCGAGCAGATACATGCCGAGCAGAACGAACAGTACTATCCACAGGGCTATGAATACTTCGCGGTCGAGTATTCGCCAGCCGTAGGCCAGGTCGGCTACCGACAGGAACTTGAGAGAGAGTATGAGTTCGATGAAGCCGAGCACCACTTTGACGGTGTTGAGCCATCCGCCGGAGTGGGGCAGTCCCTTGAGCATCGAGGGGAAGAACGCGAACAGACCGAACGGCAGTGCAAGACCGATGGCGAAACCACCCATGCCCAGCAGCGGACCCAGAAGATTCTGCTGCGAGAAAGCTTCGACAAGGAGTGTGCCGATGATAGGTCCTGTGCAGGAGAATGATACCAGCACCAGCGTGAAGGCCATGAAGAAGATGCTCAGCAGGCCGGTCGTGCTTTCGGCTTTGTTGTCGATGGCGGTCGACCAGCTTGAAGGCAGGCTAAGGTCGAAAGCGCCGAAGAACGATATGGCGAAAACTACCAGCAGTACGAAAAATATGATGTTGAATACCGCGCCTGTCGCTATTTCGTTGAGCTTGCCGGGTCCGAATATCACTGTAAGCAGTATGCCGAGTACCAGGAAGATAACGATGATGCTCGCGCTGTAGATTATGGCGTCGGCGATGGAGCGTCGACGGCTTTTGTTCTTTTTGAGGAAGAAGCTGACAGTCATGGGGATCATGGGCCATACACAGGGCGTCATGAGAGCCACTAGACCGCCCAGGAAGCCGAACAGAAGAATCGCCCAATAGCTTTGCTCGGTTTTGTTGGTTTCTACGGTCACCGGTTCCCACCATTCGTTGGCGTCGGCGGTGTCATGAGCTATATTTGCTGTCGGCTTGGCAGCCGGAACATCTGTGATAACATCGGCGGCCGGGGCCGGCGATGTCATGTCGCCGAAGTCGAGATCAAATTCGTATTTGGCCGGAGGTGTGCACGAATTGTCGTTGCAAGCCATGTATTTGACATAGCCTTTCACTTTTGCACCCTTGGCGCCGTCGGTCAGCTCGAAATCACGGCGAAGTTCTACCGTGCCCTGCAGCCATGGAAGATTCAGATTCAGAAATTCATCGAAATGCACAACCGGCTGAGAATCGGTAGTGGTAGGACCGACTATTTTCAGCCCCGGCTGCGGTTCTATTTCGATTGAAGTGGCGTCGGGGACTCCCGGCTCGTTTGTCGGATTGGCTATGTCGAGGCCGTAGATGTGCCATCCCGATTCTATTTTGGCCGTGACTATGACTGTGCCTTTGTCGGGAGCGCTGTTCTCGGTCCGTACCGACCATTCCACATGAGAAGGCGCGGCATATGCTATGCCTTGTACCAGCAGTGCGATGAGAGCCGTAACGACGGCGGTTGCTATTCGTTTCATTTGGCTTGCTTTACAGGAACGGAAATACTTTCGGTTTTCGGAGGACGGCACGATTCCCCGTCGCATGTCATGAAGGATATCTTGCAGTCGATTCTTGCCTGAGATTTATCGGTGATCTTGAACGGAACGGTAAAGTCCACATTGGCGTCCCACCACGTGAGTTTCATGCCGAACATAGCGTCGTCGATGGTGAGGGGTTCGCGAGCGGGCTTGACGGGACCGGTAAATTTCACTCCCGTGCTTCCCTTGAGATCGAAAGAGGTCGCTTTAGGGCCGCCATCGGGGATGTCGAGGCCGTACAGGTGCCAGCCGGGTGCCACGAGAGCGCGGAAAGTGACCGTGCCAGTGCCGTCGGGTGCTGTTTTAACGAATGTACGCCATCTTACGGGTGTGGCGAGGTCGGCAGCCATTGCCGAGATGGCTAAAATGAGGGCCGATAGTATGGCTACAGATATTCTTTTTGTCATTGCGGCTCTAAGTGGTTGGTTTGAAAAGTATTGATATCCCGGGCCGGATGCCGGGCCTGCGCGCCGGCATGCTTTCGGGCATGCAAAGTTACTATATAGCCGTTGAAAATGAAACTTAAAAAACACAAAAAACGCAAAAACGGAGGTATGTTCGCTTCTATACGTCAAAAAAAATCGCTAACTTTGCCTCATTGATTTAAACAGAAATTAACGCAACTCATCTAAAATCTCTCTCCTTAAGATCCAAGAATGGACGTCAAAAAAGTGCTATACATCTCGCAGGAGATAGAACCTTATTTACCGGCCGGCCAAATGTCGACGTTCGGCCGCACTCTGCCTCAGGGTATTCAGGAACGTGGCGCTGAAGTGCGCACTTTCATGCCCCGCTATGGCGCAATCAACGAGCGCCGCAATCAGCTTCACGAAGTGATAAGGCTGTCGGGCATGAATATCATAATCGATGACACCGACCATCCCCTTATTATCAAGGTGGCTACTTTGCAGCCTACCCGCCTGCAGGTGTATTTTATTGATAATGACGACTATTTCGTGCGTCATTCGCCCGGCAAGCTCGAAACTGTAGAACAGCCCGAAAACAACGACGAACGCACCATCTTTTTTGTTCGCGGTGTTGTCGAGACCGTGCGTAAGCTTCGCTGGGAACCCTCGATCGTTCACTGCACGGGCTGGATTACAGCGCTTACACCCCTCTATCTTAAATATATATATCCCGAAGATCCGTCGTTCCGTTCGAGCAAGATAGTTTTCTCTCTGTTCAACGATCCTTTCGAGGGCAATTTCGATGCCCGCACAGTCGAAAAGCTTAAAGCGGAAGGTTTCACCGACGAGATGCTCGCAAGCCTCACCGACGGCGACGGCAATGTTGACTATGTAAAGCTCAATAAGATTGCCATCGACTATTCCGATGCCATCGTTGTGGCCACCACCGATATCAATCCCGAAATCCTCGAATATGCCAAGGCTTCGGGCAAGCCTATGCTCGACTATCCGGGTGAGGATGCCGTGGACGCATATAATGAATTCTACAAATCTCTATAAAATTACGACAGGCAATACACTATGAAAATTCCTGTTATCAGTGCGCTTGCGGCCTTTTTGCTGTTGGGTGCATTTACAGCCTGCGATGACAATGTTTCCGAGATTGGCTCGTCGCTGACCGGCGATAAGGTGAACATCATCATCGACTCGGCATTTACTGTCACCGGACACAGCGAGGCAATCGCGGCCATACGTCCCAAGACTACCACTCAGATGCTCGGACAGGTCAACCTTCCGTCCTATGGCTCTATCTCGAGCTCGGCCGTATCGCAGTTCCTTCCGTCTACCGAACTCGATACCGCCAATTTCGCACCTGCCGATGTCGATTCCCTTATTCTTACGCTCAGATATGCATATCAGTCATTCATTGGAGATTCTGTAGCTCCAATGGGCTTGAAAGTATATGCTCTCAATAAACAGCTTCCACGGCAGATCGCAAGCGATTTCGATCCGCAGGGATACTATAATGCATCTGCACCTCTGGCATCGGCAATATTCAATGCCACCAGCATGGGTAACGATTCTATTGCGCTCCTCCGTTATCGTGATATCCGCTTCAAACTTCCCCGAGATCTTGGCCGGAGCCTTTTCCAGAGCTTTATAGATAATCCTGCGAACTATGCCAACGGCCAGATTTTCGCCGAAAAGGTATTCCCGGGCATATTTATCGACAACTATTTTGGTTCGGGACGTCTTACCCTTGTGGCTCAGACATTCATGACAATGCACATGCGCCATATCGAGTACAATACCGAGGAAGCGAAGCTCGATACCCTCGATGCCGTCCACCAGTATTATATGGTTACTCCCGAGGTGATAAACAACAATAACCTTTCTATAAAACTGTCGGGCGACATCACCGACCGCCTTGCTCAGGGAAAGACAATGCTTGTGGGCCCTGCCGGCTACGAGGTGGATTTCGAATTCCCAACACGTGAGATCATATCGCGTTTCCGCAGCCATCAGTCGGGAGCCGCGGTTGTCAACGGTCTGACCATGTCCATTCCGGCTGACTCGATTGCGAACTCCGATGGCGTTACAGCGCCTCCCTATGTGCTGATGGTGCTTAAGAAAGACCGTGACGCATTCTTTGCCGACAACAAACTGCCCGACAATAAAACGTCGTTCTATGCGTCGTATAACTCAACGACACAGACCTACTCATTCAGTGCACTGCGTTCCTATATCCTCAATATGCTCGACAAGGAGACCATAGAGGATGAAGATTGCCAGTTCTGTCTCGTTCCCGTTCAGGTCAACACAGAGTCGACTTCTTCGGGTTATTACTACGGAACTCAGGAACAGACAGTAACTGAGGTCCTTCCCTATCTCACATCGCCTGTGGCAGCTGTGGTGCGGTTCGAGGACGCCAAAATTAAATTGACTTATAGCTTGCAGACTCAAAAATAATCACTAACTTTGCACGGCTTTTAGATAGTCAACGCCGCAATAGCTCAGTTGGTAGAGCATTTCATTCGTAACGAAAAGGTCGTGGGTTCGAGTCCCACTCGCGGCTCAAAGAAAAACCTTTCGGGGGGCGTGGTTATTAAACCGCTTTAATGCTTGCGCAACCCCCGGCATCGGCGACGGAATATTATTTTAATCGTCCATTTGCCCACATTAAACGCAATTTCGATACGCATAATATGGAAAGGTTTCACAGCTATTTCAATTGCAAAGATTGGAGGCTCGCTGTATCACCTTTCAACCCTTGAAATCCCGACCGTTGCAGCGGTTCGGGGTTTTCTTTGTATGGCGGGTATGTTTTTGTGGAAATCATTAACCACAAAAAAACCGCGGCAACCCGTGGTGGGTGCTGCGGTTTTTTTTGGTTGTGGCGCCGCTTATTTGCGGATGCCGAGCTCTTTTTGAGCGATGATGGCACGGTAGCGGGCGATGTCTTTGCGCATGAGGTAGTCGAGCAGACGACGACGCTTACCTACCAGCATCTTAAGAGCGCGTTCGGTTGTATGATCTTTGTGATTTGACTTCAGGTGCTGAGTCAAATGAGCGATACGGATGGAGAATAATGCAATCTGTGCTTCAGGCGAGCCAGTGTCAGTCTTGCTCTTACCGTACTTCTCGAAGATCTGCGCTTTTTCTTCAGAACTTAAGTGCATTCCTTGAAAATTAAGTGGTTAATAATTAGTTTATCGGTTATGCTGTAGCTTAACCGGGTGCAAAGGTATAAAAAAGCCCGGCAGTTTCAAAATTTTTAATGTTTTTTAAGATCGGCTTTCTTGATCTCTGTTTTCCTTTCGGCACAGGCCTTGATCGGGGCTGACATGGGCGATTTGTAGCTGCGGGCATAGTATTCCCTGAGCTGTCCCTGCAGACGTTTCACTACCTTTGCATATGCCGGATCGTTGGCCAGATTTTTGGTCTCAAGGGGATCTTTTTCGTAGTCGAAGAGTTCGCAGGTTATCACTTTCGATTCGTCGAAAGGCATGTATGTCTTGAAGCCTTTGGTCCACTGCACAAGGCGGTAGCGCTTGTCGCGGATGGCATAACCCATTATATCGTTCTCGAGGTATTCGGCTTTGCCTTCGAGGTCGGTATCGGTGCTGATGGTATAGTCTTCGGTAGTGGTGCGGCTGTACTGGCTCATTATATAATCCTTTACCTTGGCTTTCGGATTTTTAAGCACCGGAACCAGACTGACGCCGTCGAGTTGCTGCGGATGCGGCGTAGCGGTGAGTTCGGCTATGGTCGGGAAGATGTCGAGAAATTCGACCATTGCATCGGATTTCACACCTTTTTTCATGCCAGGAGCGGATATCATCAGAGGCACGCGGGTGGCCTGCTCGAAGTTGGTCATTTTGTTCCACAGCCCGTGGTCGCCAAGATGATAGCCATGGTCGCCGAAAAGCACTATTATCGTATTGTCGGCGAGCCCGTTATCATCGAGGGCGTCGAGTACCTTGCCAATCTGGGCGTCGGTATACGATATGCAGGCGTAGTAGGCGTGCAGCAGTCTTTTCTGGGTCTCTACATCGAGGTGTTTGGTGTCGACATAGCTTTCGAATGGTGGTATGTCGGAATATCCTTTTACTTCGAGCGAGTTATGGTAGGCATATTCGCATCCGTCGGCTGCCATGTCCTGGAATTTGGCCACAGGCATATCGTCGTGCCTGTACATGTCCCAGTATTTCTTAGGAGCGCAGAACGGCAGATGCGGTTTTTTGAATCCCACTCCCAGGAAGAACGGTTTGTCGCCCTCCTTCAGTTTGGCCATTGTCTTGACCGCTTCTTCGGCAATGACGCCGTCGATATAGCCGTTGTCGGGCACATCGGCGCATTCGGTCGCTACACGTCCGTTGGCAAGGGCATAGGTGGCGCCTTGTGTCTTCACATAGGGCAGGCTCCACGATTTCGGATCGTCCTTGACAGCCTTGTCGCGTAGCGCATGGTAAACTTTTCCGACCCCGACGGTTTCGTATCCTGCGTTTTTGAGCGCCTCCGGCATGGTCACTATGTCGGGATTGTTCTTTCTGAACGAACCCATCAGCCACCACACGCCTGTATGGTCGGGATTCAGACCGGTCATGAGGCTCGAGCGGGTGGGACCGCTCAGGGCAATCTGGCAGTAGGCGTTATTGAACACGGTGCCACGGGCCGCAAGCCGGTCCATGTTCGGAGTGTGTGCGAGAGTGTCGCCGTAGGCCGAAAGCCACGGTTTCATATCGTCGACTGCTATGAAGAGTATGTTGGGACGGTTTGGGAGTTTGGGTGTTGCGGCATGTGCAGGTGCTGTAACCGGCGCGAGTGCCAGAGCATTGACGCCGAATAATAAAAAATTCAATTTTTTGCCTGGTCTCATGGTAGCGTTCAGATATTTTTTGTAGTTTTGCACAAAGTTACGCTTTTTATTCGAAACGAAAGCAAAAATCACTCATTATCTACCATGGCGAAACTGAAATATTTCGTATCGACTCTTTTCTCCATAGTCGGATTAGGTCTTGGCGCCCAGACTCTCGACACATCGGCCCTGAACGGCTTTCATCCTTCGACAGTACGCAATGTTTTCGAGGTCTGCCGCTATGTGAAGCTCGATGGCACGCAGCAGCAGACGCTTGCCCGTGCTTTTGCGCGCGAGGACTCTCTGTTTGTGCTTAGGGTAGCATCGGCCGACGGTATTCTTAGTGTCAAAGCCTCGCGCGAGCTTCAGAGAATGCACGAGCGGGCCATTGCCGACATACTCAGCCAGGAACAGCTTGAGCAGTATTACCGCGGTGTTTTCGACAAAGAAGCGGATGCCGAAGGGTCGGGAATAGCCGACCGTCTTCAGAAAAAATATGATCTGACCGATCAGAATTGGAAGTTTATCCGTATAGCATTCTACAAGATAGGCCTCGAATCGCGGGTTATAAACAAACTGATGGCCGATCAGCCGGCAAAGGCCCGTAAGAAGATCGATGCCCTGCGTGCCGAAATGCTTGCGAGCATTGAGGCCAAGGGTGGCATCATGGTGGATCCCGAAGGAAAGACTGTGACCGTTGTCAAGCCTTTCGATCCGAATACTCTTCATAAGGAATGAGCCTGCCCTTTGCGCCGTTCTCGCGTCCGCTGTATGTCATGGCCAAGCCTGCGGGCAGTCTATGCAATTTGCGCTGCAGCTATTGCTATTATCTCGAGAAAAAGAAGCTTTACCCGCGCAGCGAAACGGGTAACAGATCGTTTATGAGCGATGCTCTTCTCGAGGAATATATCAGGCAGTATATCGAAGCTCAGTCGATGCCTGCGGTGATGTTTACCTGGCACGGAGGGGAGTCGCTGATGCGTTCTCCGGCCTTCTACCGGCGCGTCCTCCAGTTGCAGCGTAAATATGCCCGCGCAGGCATACGCATCGACAACAGCATTCAGACAAACGGCACTATGCTCACCGACGAATGGTGCCGCTTCTTCAGGGATAACGGCTGGCTGGTTGGTGTGTCGATCGACGGACCGCGCGAGTTCCACGACCGCTATCGCCGCAATCCGGCCGGAGCCGGTTCGTTCGACGACGTGATGCGTGGCATCGATATGCTCAACAGGCATGGGGTAGAGTGGAATGCAATGGCCGTAGTCAACGACTGCAATGTAGGGCATCCGCTTGAATTCTATAATTTCTTTAAAGATATAGATTGCCGCTATCTGCAGTTTACCCCGGTCGTGGAGCGTATCGCACCCGATGGGCTTGCGTCCGCCGATGATGGCGG
>URMS01000016.1 GCA_900548975.1 uncultured Porphyromonadaceae bacterium | reverse complement strand
CCCCGGTCGTGGAGCGTATCGCACCCGATGGGCTTGCGTCCGCCGATGATGGCGGATCGTGCGCTCTGGCTCCGTTCTCTGTTACTCCGCAGGCCTGGGGCAAATTTTTATGTGCTGTTTTCGACCAATGGGTGCGATACGATGTCGGACAGATGTTCGTTCAGATTTTCGATGCCACCCTTGCCAATACGGCCGGAGTGGAGCCGGGGCTGTGTTCGATGGGGCGCACGTGCGGGCATGCTGCTGTGATAGAGCACAACGGCGACCTGTATTCCTGCGATCACTTCGTATTTCCCCGCTACAAGCTCGGGAATATACGTAACAAAACCATTTTCGAGATGATGAACAGCGACCGGCAGATCGAATTCGGGCAGAACAAGCACGATGCTCTGCCCGGACAGTGCAGAGCGTGCCGGTGGTTGCGCCTGTGCAACGGCGAATGCCCCAAGAACCGTTTTGCGGTCACCGCAGACGGTGAGCCGGGGCTTAACTATCTGTGCGAAGGCTACCGCCGTTTCTTTGAGCATACTGCTCCGGCAATGGCTTTTATGCATGGTGAGCTCATGGCAGCCCGGCCGCCGGCCAACGTCATGAAGCTTTACCGATGATGAATATATAAAGGAGGCAATCCGTCGACGGATTGCCTCCTTGTCGTATGGGTTGGAATGGTTTATTCTTCGGTGTTCTTTTCGGCGTATTCTTTCAGGAGTTTTTCCTGAACGTCGGACGGCACGAGTTCGTACGACGAGAACTTCATGGTGAACGACGAGCGGCCGCCGGTGATTGAACTCAGTGCGGTCGAGTAGCTCGACATTTCCTTGAGAGGCACGCGGGCCGAGATTTTCTCGAAGCCGTTTTCGCTGCTCATGCCCATGATGATGGCGCGGCGTCCCTGGAGGTCGCTCATCACATCTCCCATCACATCGCCGGGCACGAGTACTTCTACATCGTATACCGGTTCCAGAACCTTCGGGTTGGCTTCGCGGAAGGCCTGGCTGAAGGCATTGCGGCCTGCGAGGCGGAACGAGATTTCGTTCGAGTCTACCGGGTGCATCTTACCGTCGTATATGCATACGCGTACGTCGCGTGCATACGAG
Source organism: uncultured Porphyromonadaceae bacterium (assembly GCA_900548975.1). Classification (GTDB taxonomy): domain Bacteria; phylum Bacteroidota; class Bacteroidia; order Bacteroidales; family Muribaculaceae; genus CAG-873. The sequence goes on along the minus strand of URMS01000016.1, from coordinate 63,237 downwards.
CCTGTGAGAGGACCCTGCTCCATGCGGTCCATCAGACCTTTGACGATGGCGGGGATGAAGCGGGCGTCGATAGCGCCGCCTACGATGCAGTTGCATACCACGAGTTTGCCGCCCCAGGCCAGAGGTATTTCCTGAGTGTCGCGCACGCTCATCTTGAATTCCTGATTGCCGAAACGGAAGGTATCGGGAGCCGGCATGCCTTCGGTATAAGGCTCTACGATGAGGTGAACTTCGCCGAACTGACCGGCGCCACCGCTCTGTTTCTTGTGGCGGTAGTCGGCGCGGGCTGCCTTGGTGATGGTTTCGCGGTAGGGTATTTTGGGTTCGTCGAATACGATGGGAAGTTTGTCGTTGTTTTCAACGCGCCATTTGAGAGTGCGCAGATGGAATTCGCCCTGACCCGAGAGGATAGTCTGCTTGAGCTCCTTGGATTGTTCCACAACCCATGTGGGATCTTCCTCGTGCATGCGGGTGAGAATGGCGCTGAGTTTCTCGGCGTCGCTTTCGGTCACGGGGCGGATGGCGCGCTGATACTTGGGCGCGGGATATTTTATGAAGTCGAAAGCCATCTCGCAGCCTTTTTCGTCGAGGGTATTGCCGGTGCGGACGTCTTTCATCTTCACGGTGGCACCGATATCGCCGGCCATGAGTTCGTCGACCGGAGTCTTAATCTGACCGGACACACAGAAAATCTGGGCGAGGCGTTCCTTGCCGCCGCGGGTCACGTTTTCGAGGTCGGCGCCGGCCTTGAGGGTACCACTCATCACCTTGAAATAGCTGACTTCGCCGATGTGAGGCTCGACAGTGGTCTTGAACACGAATACGCTGAGAGGACCTTCGGGATCGGGCTTCACTTCATTGCCGGCGGTGTCGACTGGTGCGGGCATGTCGTCGACGAAAGGCACCACATTGCCCAGGAATTCCATCATTCGGCGTACGCCCATGTCTTTGCCTGCGCTGACGCAGAACAGAGGATATATCGAGTTGTCGATAAGACCCTTGCGGATGCCCATACGGAGTTCGTCTTCGGTAAGGTGTTCTTCTTCGAAGAATTTCTCCATGAGGCTTTCGTCGTTTTCGGCAGCTGCCTCGACGAGGGCTTTGTGGAGTTCAAGTGCCCGCGGCATTTCGCTTTCGGGTATATCTTCGATAGTGGGCGTGCCGCCTTCGGGGCCCCACGAGTATTTCTTCATGAGCAGTACGTCGATCATGGCGTTGAAGTCGGGCCCGCATGCGAGAGGATACTGCACGGGCACTACTTTGGGGCCGAATATGTCGCGCATCTGCTCGAGCACGTTGTCGTAGTCGGCTTTTTCGCCGTCGAGCTGATTGAGAGCGAAGATTATGGGTTTGTTGAGAGAGCTGGCGGTGCGGAATATATTCTGAGTTCCTACTTCCACTCCATACTGGGCGTTGACCACTATGAGACCGGTGTCGGTGACATTGAGGGCGGTGATAGCGCTGCCCACGAAGTCGTCGGCGCCCGGACAGTCGACAACGTTGAGTTTCTTGCCGAGGAATTCGGCATAGAAAACGGTGGAGAATACCGAGTAGCCGTATTCTTTTTCTACGGGGAAGTAGTCGGATACTGTGTTTTTGGCTTCGACGGTGCCACGGCGTTTTATAACTCCACACTCGTAGAGCATTGCTTCAGCGAGTGTGGTTTTACCCGAGCCTTTGCTACCGAGCAAGGCTATGTTTTTGATTTCTTTGGTTTTGTAAGTTTTCATGCTATCAGTGTAGTTTTCTGTATAGGGTGAATTTATGGCCTCGGGACGTGCCCTCGGCGATTTTTACGGTCGCAATTTATAAATATTTTTTTTATTGGACCTACTTCGGCAATATGTTACACAACATAAAAAACTTTTTTTACAAAAGTACCGGCTACGCCTCCCGGCGCCATCTCCGGCACTGAACGATCGATTATTTCGACGCGTTGTAGCACAGTGTGCGTTTGTGGAGGTCGAAGTACTTTCTCATGAACAGCACATAGGCTCCGCACAGTATAATTAAGACCGAAAATGCGTAGAGATATCTTCCCGCCGGAAGAAGGAGCAGTCCGGCCGACACAATTGCCTGTATGCCTCCATAAATCAAGGCAACGGCACGGTGGGGCATGTGCAGCTCATTGGCCATAATCTGATAGAGGTGCATCCGGTGCGCATGGAGTATATTCTGTCGCAACAACAGACGGTGAAATAATGTGAGCGCCGAATCGACACCGTATACGGCCACAAGGACAAGATAGGAGAAATCGCCTGTAACAGCTATAAGGCGTCCCAGCAGGAAAACCATTATGAAGCCCATCGATATCGAACCGACATCCCCGGCAAAGCAACGTGCCCTGGCACGGAAATTGAAGAGCGAGAAAACGGCCACAGCGATCATCATGACAATAATGAAAGGCTGAGCTACGAAATCGGTCCTCGTCTCTATATAGCAGAGCGTGCCCAGTACTGTCAGGGAATATGCCGCCGTCATGCCATTGATGCCGTCCATGAAGTTGTAGGCATTTATCGCCCAGATCCCTGCTATAATGACAATCGGGAAGGCCCACCACTGCATTGTGGCCACAAACACCGGCCCGCACATAAGCACAGTCATAGCTACCAGTTGCGCAGTGAGGCGGATCGGGCCGGAAAGCGGATGTATGTCATCGCGGAGACTGATCACCGCAAGGAGGGTCAGTCCCATATAGAATAAAGGATAGTGGAGGCCGAAGAATGCGGCCGCAATCCATGCTCCAAGAGCGAAGATAATGCCGCCGCCTTTGACCGTCGGCTCTATGTGCGACGAACGGTGATTGGGCCTGTCGATGATTCCGCTTCTCACGGCGACAGCGAAATATATAAGTTCCGACACCAGCAATAGTACGAATATCAGAGCGTATATCATGTGGTAATGCTTGATATGGAGTGTTGTGGACTGAATTAGCTGAGGAAAGACTGTGCGAATTTACGAAAAAAAGATGTCAGAATCGGCCTCCGATCAAAAAATAATATAATGATAATTCCACCCGCTCCGGGCGGTATGCCTGTTTTATAGGCTTTTTTTCGTAGTTTTGTAGTAATTATGGCTAAGATCAAAAATATAATATTCGATTTCGATGGCACTTTGGCGGATACCGCACCGCTCATAGTGGCCACGATGCAGGCAACCATTGCCGAGCTACGGCTGCCGGGTAAAACGGACGACGAGTGCCGTGCTACCATAGGCCTCAGACTTGAGGATGTTCCGGCGGTGCTGTGGCCCGGTGTATCGTGCACGGGCCCCGTTTTTGCATCGGCCTATCGCCGGATATTCGACCGGCTCAAGCGTCCGATGGGCGTAAAGTGTTATCCCGGAGTAATTGACACACTGAAGGCTCTTCATGTCCGGGGCTACGGTATGGCCATTGCCAGCAGCCGCAGCCATGCCTCCCTCGAAGAGTATGCCGCTACATTCGGGCTGACCGATATTTTTGCTATGCTCGTTGGCGGCAACGACGTGGCCAATGGCAAACCGGCTCCCGACCCCGTACTCGTCATACTCGAACGCACGGACTGGAAGCCGGAAGAAACTCTTGTTGTCGGAGATGCCCCGGTCGATATTCTCATGGCGAGTGCGGCCGGTACGGCGTCCTGTGGCGTGACGTACGGCAACAGTAGTCGCGAAGCGCTTGCCGATGCCGGAGCGACTTATCTTATCGACACTTTTCCCGAGATAATGAAAATACTATGACATTCGACGAAATCCGCGAATATTGCCTCTCATTGCCCGCTACAACCGAGGATATGGCCTTTGGCGAGGATTATCTGCTGATACGAGTCTGCGGCCGCATTTTTTCCTGCATAGAGCTTAAACCTCCGCACCGTATCGTTTTCAAGTCCGATCCGGAGCGGGCTATCGAGCTGCGCGAACGCTACTCCGATATCGAGCCGGCATGGCACTGGAATAAAAAGTACTGGATACAGTTCGACGGCAGTGCTTCGCTTACGCGCGACCTCATCCGTTCGATGGCCCGCCACAGCTATTCCGAGGTAGTGAAAAAACTCCCTCGTAAGATAAAAGTGGATTGTCCGGATATTACAACGGTTTCGTAGGACCGATTTACCGCCCTGCGAAACCATACACGCATTCCGTGTTATTTTGAAAATGTCTCGGCAATCTGTCGGGACACGCGTTTGATCGCTCCTCTGAGATCGGCACCGGAGTCGATGCCGAGTCCGAAACCACCGCGACACGACACTACCGGGCGCCCCGTCATATAGTCGATGAAGTTTACGGTTACCATCGTCTGATCCTCGTACTGGCTCACACCGTATTTTACCAGCAGCAGGCGCGACTGCTGCATTGGCGACAGTTCGTAGATTCTGTGTTCGCCGACCAGTTGAAGCCGCGAGTCTTCTACCGCATCGAACAGCAGTATTTCGTATTCCATCAGTTCGGCCGGAATATGGTATGTATCGTTGTTTATGATCGAGGCATATTCATATTTCGACAGGTCGACGTTTCGCGATACCGTAGTCTTGGATGTGGTGCAGCCTGCGAGCATCAGTACTATGACTGAGCACAGCAAAGTTTGTATCAGTTTTTTCATATCACAAGGACGATTAGACTCAAAAAATCAGATGCACATTCGACGTCGTGATCCGACTACAAAGCTAAGTATTATTTCTCAACACGCGGCCTGCACACATGAATTTTTTTGATTATAAGCTGTGAAAAGAATCCAATTAAACATTATTAACGTCCTTTAGATAATCGGCGAAACCCCATTCTTCTTCGTTTACCATTAATACATATCCGATCTGTCGCCGAAAAACATATGCTCCCGAAAAGACCATCACACTCCCGGCTCCGGCTTCCTTAGCTGAGATATATCGGGAAAAATCGCTATTTTTGCAGAGCGAAAACGAATAAGATATAATACAATGATTACACAAGAACAATTAAAAGAGACTTTTGAGCGTATGCTTGCGCTGAGGAGGTATCTTTGACATCGACGGGAAGAAAATAGCCGTTGAAGAAGAACAACTCCGCACAATGGCCGACGGATTCTGGGAGAATGCCGAGGCCGCACAGAAGCAGATGAAGAAGATCAAAGATCTGCAGAAGTGGATTGCCGACTATGCCGCACTGGAAGGCGCTGTCGACGAAGTGAAGCTGGCCCTCGAGTTTTTCAAGGAAGAACTTGTGAGCGAGGAAGAAGTTGATCAGGCTTACGCCAAGGCCGTAAAGGCTCTCGAGGAGCTCGAGCTGCGCAACATGCTTCGCGGCGAGGGCGACATAATGAGTGCCGTGCTCAAGATCAACTCCGGCGCCGGTGGCACCGAGAGCCAGGACTGGGCATCGATGCTTATGCGTATGTATCTGCGCTGGGCCGAAAAGAACGGCTACAAGACTTCGATTGCCAACCTTCTCGAAGGCGATGAAGCCGGCATTAAAAGCTGTACCATCAATGTCGAGGGCGACTTCGCCTACGGTTTCCTCAAAAGCGAAAACGGTGTTCACCGTCTTGTGCGTGTGTCGCCCTACAATGCCCAGGGCAAGCGTATGACCTCGTTTGCTTCAGTGTTTGTTACACCGCTTGTCGACGATACCATCGAGATAAAGGTAGAGCCCGCGTTGCTATCATGGGATACATTCCGCTCGGGTGGCGCCGGCGGTCAGAACGTCAACAAGGTCGAATCCGGCGTCCGGCTCCGCTATCAGTTCACCGACCCCTATACCGGTGAAAAAGAGGAAATTCTCATCGAGAATACCGAGACCCGCGACCAGCCCAAAAACAAGGAGAACGCTCTGCGCCAGCTGCGATCCATTCTCTATGCCAAGGAACTTGAGCACCGCATGGCCGAGCAGGCCAAGATAGAGGCCGGCAAAAAGAAGATAGAATGGGGCTCGCAGATCCGCAGCTATGTCTTCGACGACAGACGCGTCAAAGATCATCGCACCAACTACCAGACAAGCGACGTCGGCGGTGTTATGGACGGTGACCTCGACGGTTTCATCAAGGCATACCTGATGGAATTCTCCGAAAAAGATGCCCAGAACGACTGATAAGCCGATGCAAGCGACCATCGACAAGATACGCCTCATCGTCAACCCGATATCCGGCACTGTCTCGAAGCTCCGCATGATACCGCATATCGTGCGTCGCCTCGAGCAGGCAGGTATCGACTATGAGATATGTCCCACCGAAGGCCCCGGCCATGCCACGCAGCTTGCGGCCGAGGCAGTGGCGCAGGGGCGTGTCGGCGGTGTGCTTGCCTGTGGGGGCGACGGTACAGTCAACGAGACTGCAAGCGGTCTTGTAGGCTCCGACCTTCCTCTCGGAATTATACCGGCAGGTTCGGGCAACGGACTGGCACGCCATCTTGGCATACCGGTGGATGTCGACAGATCGCTGCGCGTCATTGCCGAAAGACATATCATAAGTGCCGATTACGGCATGGCCAACCAATCGCCTTTCTTCTGTACCTTCGGGGTGGGATTCGATGCCGCCGTAAGCGAGCGCTTCGCCCGTCAGCGCAGGCGCGGGGTAATGATGTACCTTAAAAGCGCCATCGACGAATACATAAAGTTCAATCCCGAAGAATACGTTATCGAGGCCGGCGGTCTGGTTCTTACCGAGCGCGCTTTTCTGGTGGTGTGCTGCAATGCGTCGCAGTACGGCAACAATGCTTTCATAGCTCCCGATGCGTCGGTGACCGACGGTCTTCTCGATCTTACCATTGTCCATGCCGGCAATCCGTTCACACATGCGCGCCTGGGCCTCGACCTGCTCACCGGTTTTATCGGCAAGAATACCCTTGTCGATATCATTCGCGTCAAGTCGGCTTCAATCCACCGTCATAAGGCCGGTGTGGCGCATATCGACGGCGATCCGCTCGTCATGGACGCACACATCGACATTTCTTGCCGTCCGGGCGCCATAAAACTTTTCGCGCCTACCGGCAAAACCCGCTTCAAGCCCATATTTACGCCTACCAGCCTTTTCTTCCGCGACTGCAGCCTGGCCGTATCGCGTCTGTGGCGCAATAATTGAGCCGTCAGAACGTTATTCATATATGAAACTTCGACGTCTCATATTTTTTATCTGTTGCGCCTGCGCTTTGTCTCAGGCATTGTGCGCCCGCGATTTCAACGACAAACTGCTCAACCGCCCCTATGCCGACAACCGTCGGTGGCACCTCGGTTTTTCGGTAGGCGCTTTTGCATCCGATCTGCGTCTGACACACAATGGCCTCGTCACCGAGTCGGGTGAAGAATGGCGTCTCGACCAGCCCGACTATCAGCCGGGCTTCTGTGTCAACGGCCTGCTGGATCTGAGGCTCGGCAACTATTTCTCGCTCAGATTTCTTCCCGGCATGTACTTCGGCAGCCGCGACATACGTATGCTCGAGCTGAACAGCGGCAAGACCGAGCGCCAGAATATCAAATCGACCTATGTTGTCACGCCCGTCGAACTGAAATACTCGGCTCTCCGCTACCGCAATGCGCGCCCCTATATTCTCGGCGGCATTATGCCGGCATTCGATGTCGGGAAGAAACGCAACGACATCCTTAAACTCAAATCCACCGATTTTTTCCTGTCGGTAGGTTTCGGATGCGATTTCTATCTGCCGTATTTCAAGCTCAATCCCGAAATAAAGTTCTGCTTCGGACTCACCGATGTGCTGCAGCACGACAGGCCTGATCTTGTCGAAGACCCCGAGCGCCTCAAGTTCACGCAGTCCTTGTCCAAAGCAACCTCTAAGATGATAGTCCTTACCTTCTATTTCGAATAGGTAATAAAAACCCCGCACGCTTACACAGCGCACGGGGGGCTATAGCACCGTTCTCTGACGGCTATCACATCACAATTTATCGGAAGTCTTTTTGCCGACGGCTTTCATGAACCATGCCCTGGCTTTGTCGCTCATGTCCTGACCGGTTACGATTTCGTCGAGACGGTTGAAATTGTTGCGGAAAGCCGACAGGGTAGAGGCTGTTTTCTCGGGATGGTATTCAATGGCTTCGTATATTGTTGCCATGGGGCCGAAATTCTCGTTTACACACAGTCGTGCATAGTGGTTCTTGAGGTCTCCGAAAGCCGATACGAACCGCTTCATATTTCCGATGGTTCCGTCGGCTACGGTCGCACCGCCGGGGAATGTCAACTTTATCCTACGTTCACTGTCGCAAGGCAGTACCGGCAGTTCCACTTCTGTGGCAAGTTCTTCGGGGTCGTAGGTATAAGAGCACGTTTTTCCGTCGACTGTTACAGTCAGCGGGGGCAGAGTGGCCGGTATCCGCAGGCTGAAAGCGCGGCTCTCCGGCATTTCGCGATAGGAACCCTTGCGGGGCGATATGACCACTGTTAAAATGGAATCGCATTGTGTCGACTCCACCAGGGTGGTGGCGTACTCGGTATCGTAGTTATTGTCATCGCCGTAGTCTTCGTAGAGCGTAAAAGAACCGTTGCCGCCCGGATATATTTCAAAACATATCGGATTGTCGTTGTGGCGCAAGGTGCTTTCCCGGCGTGCGTGCACAGGCACTACCGAGCCGGCTTTCACGTACACCGGAATCTCGTCGAGGGCAAAACTGCGTGTGTATGTGCTGTCGCCGGCAAGCAATGTACCGCTGCTTTTCTCGTACCACTGTCCTTCGGGCAGCCACACTTCGATATCAGCGAAGCCGTCGGTGCCTGCATGGGTCACAGGCGCTACAAGCATGCAGTCGCCGAACATATACTGGCCGGTAGCCGTGTAGGCTTTTTCGCACTCGGGATTGCTGTAGTACATCGGACGACATATGGCCACACCTGTGTCGTGTGCCTTGCGGGCCATGGTATAGATATACGGTACCATGCGGTAGCGTTGCTGAACGGCCGAACGTATTACCGACAGGGTGCTTCGGTCGAAATTCCACGGCTCTTTGACAAGCCGGGCGTTTTTGTTGGAGTGTGTGCGCATCATGGGGCTATAGGCTCCGAACTGCATGGAGCGGGCATAGAGCTCGCCGTTGGTGGTCGAGTCGCCCTGGGCCATGTAGTGTCCGCCCAGATCGTGGCACCAGAAACCGTAGCACACATTGGCAGCCGTGGCTGTGAAATAGGGCAGGAAATCGAGCGATTTCCATGTGGCGTAGTTGTCGCCGGAGAAACCTATCTGATAGCGGTGGTTGCCCAGACCTCCCCAACGGTGGTATATCATCGGACGAACGTCGGGCTGATCGCGTTTCATCTTGTTGAAGAACACATAGTTGAGCCACCATGTGTTGCTCAGGCTGTCGACTTTGGCGTCGTAGGGATCCTGCTGCCAGTCAAGCCACCAGAACGAAACGCCTTCGCGGCTCATCGGATTCAGAATATGCTCGAAGACACTGTTGATGAAGCGGCGGTCGGACGATACCCAGGGCACATCGGCCTCGGTGGCCGGGTTGATACCGTTTTCAGCGGCTATATCAGGATAGGACGCTTCGTATTTCTTTACACCCGAAGCAGGGTGGAGGTTGAGGGTCACCTTCATGTTGCGGTCGCGCAGATAGTTGAGGAAACGCTGTGGCTCGGGAAAAAGACGGCGGTTCCATGTCCAGCCGGTCCATCCGCCATGTTCGGCGTCGGTGTAGTGCCAGTCCATGTCTATAACAAGCACCTCGAGCGGTATGCCGTAGTCCTCGAAGTTGTCGATAAGCTGCTTGAATTCGTGCTCGGAATATGCCCACCAGCGCGACCACCAGTACCCGAAGGCATATCGTGGCGGCAGCGACATGGGGCCTGAAAGAATGGTGAAATCGTGGAGCGCGCCCTCGTAATCGTCGCCGTAAGCAAGGAAATACCAGTCCTGCGCTCCTTTCCGGCTTTTTCGCTCTTTCACCCACGGGATTTCGGGGTCGGAATCGAGAAGAAAACCGCGAGAGTCATCGATCAGAGTCCAGCCGTCGCGTGCAAGCAGGCCTTTGTCGAGAGTGCGGGGATGGGGATGGCGCTTGCCGTCGTCGCCTTTGAGCATTATGTCCGATCCGTCCCATTGGTCAAGCGTTCGGGTAGTGCCCAGCAGATTGTTCTTCTGCTCGGTGCCTGGTGTCCATTCGAAAGCTTTCATGCCTTCTGCTGACTTGATGGTGAGGTTTTCGGCCGTGAACGGTCCCGACGATTTCCTGTAGTTAAGTTCCATCTTGGGTGTGACTATGCGGATCACACCGTTTTCATTGCTTACTGTGGCCTCGGCTTCGGGATATGAGCGCTCGAAGCCTACAAACGACGGATTGTCGACAAAACGGCCGTCGGGGGCATATTCCATGCGCACAAGGCCTTCTGCCACCACTGTGAAGCGGTGGTGTTTGTCGCGGTACACCACGCCGTCGGTGTCTGCCAGAGCCGTAGCCGGAAGCGCCATGACGGCCGACAGGGCCGCGGCACGTAGTATAGGGTATATTGTCATATCGCGTATACAATTCGGAAGCCGGTGGGAGGCAGCGGGAAGTTATCTGATTTCATCCTTTTGAAAACATCCAACCCAAAAGTATCCACGCTGCGGGCTACCGGCTTCCGATTCTGAAAAAATATTATCTTACAATCACTTTCTGGTTTTTACTGCCGGCACCGTCCGATACTGTGAGTATGTAGATGCCTTTGGCCACTGACGAGGCATCGAGCGATGCGTTGCCGTCACCGTTTGAAGCTGCAACTGTCACACCGGTGAGCGATACAAGTGCCATACGTATTCCGCGACCCTCTGCGCTGCCTGCTTCGAACACGTTACCACGGCGGTCGACTGTGATGCAACCTTCTTCGGCCCCGACTGTCGAAACACCCGAGAACTCATGTGTCAGCACATACTTCATGCCTTCGAAGGCATTCACGTTACCATAGCCATAGCGGTGCTTGTTGGCGTTGTAGTGTTCTATGCCGAAGCCCGATGCGTTGGTCTCGTCCCAGGCTCCGCCTTTATAGTTGCCGTGTGCCACACCGTAGCCTTTCATTTTGGGCAACGATGCAGTGTTCGACAGTATTTCGTCGATATCCTTGTAGGTAAGAGCGGGATTTGCCTCCAGCCACAGGGCGCAGATGCCGGCGAAGGCAGGCGACGCCATCGAGGTGCCGCTCATTAGCGTCCAGTAGTACTTGTCGCCTCCGAACTCTGCCACTGCCGAGTTGTTGCCATATTTAGAAGCTTTGTATTCGGCCGGTTTGGCTGTGGTTTTCTCAATATAGTCGGTGTAGTTTTTGTTATTATAGTAACGGCTCTGGGCCGATACCACATAGTAGCCGGGAGCCGCTATGGAGGGAAGGCTGCGGCCGTCGACGAGCTTACCGTAGCCCGATATTACGGCAAAATTAGTTGCTGTGTGAGTGGCTGTGCCGACAGTGCCCGAAGTAGAGTAGTCGGTCTGGTGCAGCTTGCCGTAGATGTTGCGGTTGAGGTTTGCAGCTACAGCGAAAACATTTTTGGCGCACGCCATGTTGTTGATCGACATCGAACCGTCGCCGTTGACGTAGTTGACATCGCCATAGTTGTAGAGATTGAGCACATCGACGTCTGAGGCAAGATCCACACGTTGTCCGGGCTGTCCCTCGAGTTCTATGCCGAGCACCGGGTCGATTATATCGTCCTGATATACGAAATTGTGGGGCAGGGTGATCTTCACGGCGTAGCGGTTGTTCTGAGCCATGACTTCGCCCGTGGCGCTGATAAGTCCGATAAAGCTTTCTACAGCATCATCGTCGCGGTCGGCTGTATCGAAGTATTTGGAACCCGGTGCATCGAATTCGCCTATGTCATAGCGCTTCACGTCGGCGGCCTTGTCCTTGTCGTAGATGAATAAGCGTACTGTGAACGGGCGTTCGTCCGCGCCCCATATCTCGAGCGATGTGCCGGCCAGAGTGGCACCGGGGGCTTTTGTGTCGTTCTTTTTGGGTTGAAGCATGGTGGCGACTTTGGTATCGCCGGCGGCGAATGTCTTCGATACCCAGTTCGATTTGTTGCCATCGTTGCCGGCCGATATACATACTATCGATTTTTCGCCAATTTTCGCAATTTCACGGCTGAAGTTGTCGGTACCGTCGCAGGAGCCGAAGTTCTGGCCAAGCGAGAAGTTTATGACCGAAGGTTGCCCTACGGACTGGGCATATTCCTGAATGGCTTTGGCCGAGGCGAGTTCTGTATTCGAGTTCAGCGGACCCACACATATTACAATGTCGCTTTCGGGCGCCATGCCGGTGTAGGGTATGGGTGCTTTGGAGCCGGCGCCGAATACCGACGGCGCATGGTCGCGGATTCGCTCGGCGTGTCCCTGCGGGTCTTTGTTGCTGCGGCCTTCGATGGAGTCGCGTTCGTACCACTGGTAATCGACGTATTCGCCCTCACCGTTGAAGGCACCGCTCATTATGCCGAGCACATGCGTGCCGTGGTGTGCGGGATTTTCCTCGTCTTCGGTGGTGTAGGCCTTGATTTTCTCAGGAGTGTCCCAGCGTGCGACTTCGCGGCCCGACGCATCGAACTGTACTATCAGTTTCACGCGGGTTTCCTTGAAGTCGGGCGCTTTGTAGAACGATATATGGTTCGGGTCCATGCCGTTGTCAAGCAGCCCGACAACGACTCCGCGTCCGAGGTAGCCCTTGGTGAAAGGCCGCACGGAGGCATCTTCTGGTGTGATGTTGCCCTGTACTTTCGATGCGAAAGTGCTGATGCGCGCATGCATCATTGTGGGTGTTGCTTCTTCGGGGAATTCTACGGTGCGGACATTTTCCAGATCGGCGAGAGCCTCGAGACCGCTTACGGGTACAGTGGCGAGCACTACATCGCCGATACGGTTGGATATTTCCAGACCTTCGATACTGCTGAGTGCTGTGATATCGCCTCCGGGAACGAGACCGATGGATACCGGTACTTTCACGGCGCTCATAGCCTTGGCCTTTGCGGGCGTGGAAGCGGCAGCATGTACGGCATTTACCGCCTCGAGTGCACTGAGATTAAGCTTGCTCTGTGCCGATGCGGCGAGGCTGCCGGCAAGAAGCATGGCTCCAAAAGTGAAATAAAATTTTTTCATGTACTATTATTTTTTAAGGATATTACATTTCTTCGGGTGTGAGAGTGCCGTTGCCTTCGTCATCGTAACCCGGGTTCTGTTTGAGCAGGTTGTTGGCCGACAAAGCATTGTGTGGTATTGGATAGCGGTTCAAACGTTCGTCGTGCGACGGTTCGTGATCCCACCACGGCTCATGGACGAAGAAACCCATGCGTATGAGGTCGGTGCGACGGCGACCTTCGCCGAGGAATTCTATCATCCACTGGTCGGCCATGTCGTACATGTCCATGTCGGCTTTCATTGCATAGGCATCGCGGCCGGCGAAATTGCGGGCGCGAACCTTGTTGATAAGTTCGGCTGCTCCTGCTCCGTCGCCTTTGCGCAGGCGGCACTCGGCGAGCATCAGATATACTTCGGCCAGGCGCACGCCGGGGAAGTCGGCATTCCAGGTCAGCTCGCGGTCGGCATCGTTGGGAATAGGGAATTTAACCAGTCTCACTCCGCAGCTTTCGTCTACGGCAAGTATTGTCGACGGTGTGTTTTCGTCGGGAACGGGATATTTGGTGTACTGATACATGGCATCGATAAGGTTCACCTGGCGCCCGAGATCTTCCTTGTTGCCCATCACAGGCTCTCCGTCGGGGCCGGCGAGAGGTCCGTACAGGAACATGCCTTCGTACTCTTTGTTGCCAAGATAGCGGTAGTTCTGCTTGCGCAGATCCTTGCGGTGGAGTTTGCCGTAGGGGCTTCCGAGTTTGATTTCAGGATTTGCTTTGGTATAGAGCACGCCCATGGGGTTTTCGGAGGGCGCGAGGCAAAAGCCGTTCTGACCGGCTGCCACGTAGGTGTTGTCGAAGTACACGCGGCAGTTTTTGGGCATTGAGCGCTGCCACCACCAGCTGAACTGGCCGTAGTTCGGATGGTTGTATTCCGACGGGGCCGTCCATATCATTTCGGGCGAACGATCGTTGTCGAAGCTGAAGATACCGTTCCAGGTGGGGTCGAGGTCGTACGGGCCGTATACGCCTGCAATGATGTCTTCGCATAGTTTCAGAGCCTGGTCGAAGCGTTCCTCGCCTATATATGGAACGGCGTTGAAATAGAGCTCGGCCAGAAGTGTGGCGGCTGCGCCTTTAGTGAGGAAGCCGTTCTGTGCTTCGCCCTCGACCTTGGCCGGCAGAGTTTCGATACCTTCCTTGAACAGAGACTCTATGAGGTCGAAGGTCTCGCGTGCTGTAGAGCGAGGCCGCACTCCGTGATCATTGCCCACATATAGGGGAAGACCGCCGAAATAATCGAGGCCGCGCATGTAGAACCAGCCCAGGAGGGTATGGAGCTGGGCAACCTGCTCGGTTTTGTAACTTTCGTCGAGGCCTATGCCCTCGAAGTTTACACGGTCGAGGAACGTGAGCGCCTCGTTGGTGCGCGACACGCCCTGCATCACGCCGTTGTAGGTACTTCGTATTATTTCTTCGTTTACCGTCCACTGATGGTAGTGCATGCGGGCATAGCGGCCGCCGTCGTACCAGTCGCCCGATGTCTTGGTGGGGCATATCATTTCGTCGGTGCTGTACTCCTGTGCGAACCAGCGTTCGTTGATAAGGAATACTGTGCGGTCGACGAATGCGCACGCCACTAAGGCGTCTACACGCTCCGGTGTAGTGGCGAAGGCCTCGGGAGTAGTGGCGGTGTAGTTGACTTCTTCGAGGTCGCATGCTGTCAGGAGGATCCCTGCCAGTGCGGCTGTTATGGCTGTATTTATTAGTTTCATTGTCGGATGATTTTAGAAGTTGAGCTGTATGCCCAGAGTGTAGCGTCGGGCCTGCGGATAGCCTATATTAGGCATTTCGGTGCCGGGGAAGAGTCCGGTGGCGGTTACTTCGGGATTATATCCGCTGTAGTGGGTGAATGTGGCGACATCACGTACGGTGAGATAGAAGCGGGCACGATCCACATATTTGGTGTATTTTTTCAGCATGAGGTTATATCCCAGTGTTATGGCGTCGATTTTGAGGAATGTGCCGTCTTCCATGAAGTAGTCGGTGAGCACGTGATCGCCGTCTTTTACTTCAGGATGGTCGAAGTACCAGTCGCGGAGCACATTTGTGCCTGTCTTGGTGCGCACGCCGTTGTACATGGCGTTGGCGTTGTATATATCGAAATCGAGCCATGCATGCATCTGCACCGAGAGGTCGAACTGACGGTAGGTGAAAGTGTTGTCCCACGACAGCATTACTTTTGGGATGGCGTTGCCCATGTAGTGGCGGTTTTCGGCCTTGAGATAGGTGGAATTGGCCGGTACGACGTTGTTTTCGTTGTCGTAGATCTGCCATTTGCCGTTTTCATCGAAGCCTGCAAAGCGATAGAGCCAATAGCGGCCGATATCGGAACCTGCCGATATGCGCGATACGCTGCCCGGGCTGCCCGGTGCGGGCAGCGACGACGAGTTCATGTAGGAGCCTTCATCGCCGAGGCGCGATATTTTCGAGCGGTTGCCGAAAGCGCGTATAGTGGTGTTCCAGCGGAACCCGGCGATGTCTACAGGTGTGCCTCCGAGTTCTACTTCCCAGCCGGTATTTGTGAGCGAACCGATGTTTTTATAGCAATGATCGTACATGTAGTCGGGCAGCGGAACCAGAGCCGAATATACCAGGTCGTTTACGCGACGGTGATACCAGTCGAAGCGGCCCCACAGGCGGCTGTTGAATGTGGCAAAGTCGAAACCGATGTTGAATTCGTTTTTCTGTTCCCATTTTATGTCGGGGTTGAACGATGCTTTGGTGCCGTAGGCGTGTATCCATTCGCCGTTGACAGGGAAATCGCCGTAATAACCTACTACCGGAGTGTAGAGACCGGACGATATGCCGTTGTTGCCGGTTACACCATACCCGATACGGATCTTGAGATCGTTGAGCCAGCGTTGGTCGCGGAGAAAGCTCTCGCGGTTTATGCGCCAGCCGCCCGATACGGCCCAGAAGTTGCCGAAGCGGTTCGAGGCGCCGAATTTCGACGAACCTTCACGACGGATGGAGGCCATGAAGAGATAGCGTTCGTCGTACGAGTAGTTTACACGGGCGAATATGGCCAGAAGGCGCTGGCGCGAGTCCTTGCCCGAGGATACGGAAGCGAGACCGTCCTTGATGTCCGATCCTTCGCCGAGGTTCCACGGACCTATGCCCTCGACAGTGAAATCGGCGTTGTCGGCGCTGAAGCTGTCGCCATAGTTCTCGGAGAAACTCCAGCCGGCGACCGCATTGATGTTGTGCAGGCGAAGAAAATCCTTGTTATACGATGCGTAGGCCTCGTAGGAATTATAGCGGTCGGTGCTGTAGCTGTGTGTGCCTTTGCCGTTCTTGGCCGTATCGACCATCGATCGGTGTCGCGGGTCGTACCAGCCCCATGAGCGGCTTTCGCGCAGGTCGATGTTTGCGGTGCCGATAAGATCGAGGCCGGGTATGACATGGTATTTGAGCGAGCCGGTAGCTGTTATCCATTGGTCGTGGGTTTTGGCGTCGCGGTACATTATATCGGCGACAGGGCTCGTATTGGTACCTGTCAGGCCGTAGGAATCCACATTGTAGTCCGAAGGCTTGTCGGGGTTCATCAGCGGTATTGTGGGATTGGCCTGCATTGCCGTGTAGAGACCTGAGTTCCCGCCAAGGTTCACGCGGTCGGTGCGCCGCACCTGCAGACGTGTGCCGAGTTCCACCTTGTCCTGTAGTATCTTGAAGTTGGCGTTTATTCGACCCGAATAGTCGGTGCGGGAGTTTTTCTTGATTATGCCGTTGTCGTTGGCGTACATCAGCGAGGCATATACGTTGGCTTTGTCGCTGCCGCCAGTGAGTGTTACGGTGTGCTTGTTGGAGAAGGCGTTGTCGTTTATCATTTCGCCATACCAGTCGGTGGCGTATCCGTAGTCGGCGCCGTACCCCTGCTCCACAAACTCAGTGCGGTATTCGTCGGCCGAGAGCATGCGGGGCTTGTCGCGGAGATGGTCTATGCTAAGTTCGGTGGAGTAGGTGACTTTGACGGCTCCGCTACGGCTGTTGCGCGTGGTGACAATGATCACGCCGCCGGCGGCACGTGTGCCGTAGATGGCACCTGCCGATGCATCTTTGAGCACGTCGATGCTTTCGATATCGTCCTGATTGATGGAGCGGAGGTCGCCGCCGGGGACTCCGTCGATAACGATCAGCGGCCCCGAGCTGCCGTTGACCGATGCCACACCGCGGAGCTGGAATGTAGGCACGCCGTTAGGGTTGTTGGTGCTGTCTATGACAAGACCGGGTATTTTGCTCTTGATGGCTGTGGCGATAGTTGAACCGCCGACACCGTGAAGCATATCCTCGGCCTTGACCGATGTTATGGCCGTGGTGACGCGTTTACGGTCGGTGGTGCCGTAGCCTATCACCACAACGTCGTCCAGAAGGCGGACATTGTCGGTGAGGGTGACGGATATGTCGCGGGCATCGGTCACCTTAACCGTGGCGGTGTTGTAGCTTACACACGATATGGTCAGCGTCTGACCCGGAGAGGCGGCTATGGCAAAGTTGCCGTCGATATCGGTC
This sequence comes from uncultured Porphyromonadaceae bacterium, assembly GCA_900548975.1. Taxonomy (GTDB): domain Bacteria; phylum Bacteroidota; class Bacteroidia; order Bacteroidales; family Muribaculaceae; genus CAG-873. Next base: position 45,673 of record URMS01000016.1, on the reverse strand, counting down.
GATACACCGCGTCTGGCTCCGTCGACAGTGACCGATGCGCCTATCACGGCTTCGCCCGAAGAGTCGGTGACGCGGCCGCGGACTATGGCTGCACCGGTTTCAGCGGTATTGTCGGCGCCTTTGGGACGGGGAGCCTTCACAAGTGTTATAGTGCGGTTGTTGAGTGTGTAGCTGAGACCCATGGGCGAGAGGACCTCCGACAGGAGTGCCGACAAGGCTTTGTCGTGGCAGTGCACATCGACCGATGCACGGTCGTCGACCACATTGTTGCGGTATACGAAAGTGTAGGGAGTCTGTTTCTCGATGCTTTTGAAAAGCTGTTTTACTGTGCCGCGGCTTATGTCGACGGTCACAGGTTCGCTTTGGGCGTGCGCGGCAGGAGCCACGAGGGCAATGGCGATTGCGGCAAGCGCGAATCGCGCAGCCCGAATGCACGTCCTGAAAATTGGAGTCGTTCTCATGATAGTGATTGGTGCTTATGTTTTAGAATTAATAGATTACGATTTTATCCCGGTCTATGCGGTAATTGAACTCATACTGGCTGCTCAGCGACTGCATTACATTTTCGATGCTTTCGCGGTGGTATGAGCCCGAAAGAATATCTTTTGCTATATCAGGGCGCTGGAGATCGATATCCATGCCGTACCATCGTTCTATCCGCGCAATGACCTCTTCGAGAGGCTCGGAGTAGAAGACAAGACGGTCGAGTGTCCATGCGGTGGAAAGGTCGGGGTCGAAGGTGTGGATCGAAACGGTTTTGCTGTAGAGATCGACAACCGCCTGTTCGCCGGGTGCAAGGTCGTAGTTTTTGGGCAGGGCGGGGGAGGATATGACCACAGAACCGCTTACAAGCGATGTCTCGACTATTCCCGGGGTGTAGGCGTTGACGTTAAAAGATGTTCCCGTCACCGTCACGGACACTTCGCCGGCTTTGACCGTGAGCGGCCTCTCGGGATCGGGCGCTACATCGAAGAATGCCTCGCCGGTTATTGTGATGGATCGCGAATCGGGCGATGTCATGTCGCTGACAAGGGTCGACATGGAGTTCAGCCGGCAGACAGTACCGTCGGAAAGGGTTATCTCGCCTTTGCTGCCGGCCTTGACGCTGAACGATACCGGCTGCATGGCCGGGTGTTCAGGCACCAGTAGCACTGTCACAGAGACAATGGCGCACAGAGCGGCAACTCCGCATGCTATTCGTGCTCCCAGCGCTATACGACGCCTGAGAATGTAGCGGTGCAGATTGCTGAGAATGCGGCGGCGTGTTTCGTCGGGCATTACTTCGCAGGGCGACGTGGCAGTGCATTCACCCATAAGTTGCCAGAGACGGTTGTCGCCGGTGGAATCTACATCGGTGCGGAATGCCTCGAACTGCTCAGTGTCGAGTCGATTGTTTATGTAAGATTGGAGAGGATTAGATTCTCTTGGGTCCATTGCGATAGATTGCTTGATTCTATAAGCTACTACGCAATTGGAAAGAAATGGTACTAAAGAGTTTTATATGTTCTTTAACATGTTTTTTATTTCCCGGTGTGTCTCACACGAAGAAAATAAAAAGATAGCGGTACTTGCGGAGTTCGTCGCGAAGTGTACGCAGTGCGGCTACAAGAGTATTTTTGACAGTCTGTTCGGAGAGTCCGAGTTCCGATGCTATGTCAGACGGAGTGAGACCTTGTTCGCGGCTCATTTCGAATATCTGCCGCTGTCGGGGCGTAAGCAACGATTTAGACCGTTTCAGCTGTGCTATAAATTCGTCGTACAACAGAACGTCTTCGGGCGATAATTCGTCGGCGCATGCGTTGCAGTACTCCATATATTCCGAAAACTGAGGCGCCAAAAGCTGTCGTCGGAAAGTGTCGATGATGCGGTGTTTGGCTATGGCGAAGATAAATCCGCGCAGATCGCCGAAACAGTCGATTTGCGATCGGTTTCCCCACAGGCGCATGAAAGTGTCCTGCACAATGTCCTGAGCCGCCTGCCGGTTTTTGAGATATCGGATGGCGAAGGCATACAGATCATCGGCGTATGCGTGATATATCTGGGTGAAGGCTTTGTAGGAGCCTTTCCTGAGGTCGCTGGCGGCCTGGATGGGGTCGAAAGTCATGAATTGAGGTCTTAGTAGGCCGCAAATATACGATTTTTTCTTTATCCGGGATTATTTGGAGGGAAAGATGGTCGAGCCAAGCTCAAGCGGGGCGTCTGAGCTTACGTCTCTGTAGCAGGTAGCTTACAAGGCCGCGTAGAAGCAGATAGGAACAGAATGCAAGCCATAGGGCGTCGTTGCCAAAGTGATGGCGCATGGCGAAGTATACCGCAAAGAATGCGATCATGGCGACAGCCATGGCCGCGAGCATGATGCGCGTGCGGGTGAGACCGACGAGTATGCCGTCCCATATAAATGCGGCGAAGCTGCAAGCCGGCACAGACACAGCCCAAAGCAGATAGCGGCGTGCGGTATCGACCACCGAAGGGTCGTCGGCAAGCAGCTGCATAAACGGTATGCCGAGCGAGGCATACAGAAGAGTGAAGACGGCGGCAAACAGCACGCCGATGCGCATAAGTTCGCGTATGATGCTCGACAGCGACTTGCTGTCGGAAGCTCCGTGGTATTTGCCTGCGAGAGCCTCGCCGGCGTTGGCGAAACCGTCCATAAAGAAAGAGAAAAGCATGAACAGCTGCAGCAGCAGGGCGTTGGCGGCAAGAATGCCGACACCCATGGCGGCGCCGGCGTGCGTGAACCATAAGGTTACGGCCACCAGGCACGATGTGCGCAGGAAGATGTCGGTGTTTATGCGGAAAAAAGCCACCAGGCTGCCGCGCTGGAAAATCTCTCTCAGTGGTGCATGAGCCGGCCTGTAGCGGCGCATGGCAATGAGGAGTGCCAGCAGCGCTCCGAACCATTGTGCCGTAGTCGTGCCGATGGCTATGCCCTCGATGCCGAGTCCGAGACCGAAGACAGCGGTGGTGCTCAGGGCTATGTTTACAACGTTGGTCGAGATAGCTATCCACATTGGTGCCCGGGTGTTCTGCATGCCGGTAAACCAACCTCCGAGAGCATAGGTGGCCATGACGGCCGGTGCGCCCCATATGCAGATATTGAAATAGCGCAGCGCCGGCTGTAATGTGGCGTCGTCGGCATCCATGAACCGGATTATGCAGCGACCCAGCGGATGACCCAGAACAAGCAGGAACAGGCCGATCGCTGCCGCTACCGCAAGCGAGCGCCACAGCACCAGCGAGGTGCCGCGCATGTCGCCTGCGCCGAAAGCCTGTGCCGTGGGGCCGGAAGTGCCCATGCGCAGAAAATTGAACAGCCAGTAGAGGATGTTGAATACCGTTCCGCCGAGAGCGATAGCCCCTATAAAAACAGCCGCGCCGATGTGGCCGCTGATGGCCACGTCGACGAGACTGAGTATAGGGGTAGTGATATTCGACACTATCGCCGGAAGGGCGATGGCGGCTATTTCGCGGGTGTGCTTCATGCCTGGCGGCCTGTGGCGCGCGATGAGAAGTAGAGATATGCTATCAGACCGGCATAAGCTACCAGACCGAGTATCTGGGGAACGAATTCGTCGCCGTTGGTAGGCACGGGTACACCGCACATGATGGTGATGGCGGCAAATACACCGAAGAGGGCACCGCCGGCAATGAGGCCCGAGGAAATGAGAGTGCCGCGGTCGTTGCGGGCTTTCACTACTTCTTTATCCTTGGAACTGTGGTTGACGAACCATGAGATAAGACCGCCCACAAGCATGGGGGTGTTGAGCTGCAGGGGGAGGAACATACCCAGGCAGAAAGCGAGGGCGGGGACACCGAGCCAGTTGATGATCAGGGCGAAGATAGCGCCGATGATATAGAGAATCCAGGGTGTCTGGTCGCCCATCATCACCGGGCCTATCATGTCGGCCATGGCGCGTGCCTGAGGAGCCTGCATGGCTCCGTCGCCGGTAAAGCCGTATACTTCGTTGAGCATAAGCATGACACCGCCGACAGTAGCTGCCGATACCAGTGTGCCGAGGAATTTCCAGCTTTCCTGCTTGCGCGGGGTAGAGCCGAGCCAGTAGCCGATCTTGAGGTCGGTGACAAAGCCGCCGGCCATCGACAGGGCTGTGCACACAACGCCGCCGAGGATCATGGCTGCCACGATGCCCGAGGTACCGTTCAGGCCGATGGCAACGAACACACACGAGGCAATGATGAGAGTCATGAGGGTCATGCCGCTCACAGGGTTGCTGCCCACGATAGCGATTGCGTTGGCGGCAACGGTGGTGAAGAGGAATGCAATGACGGTAACCACCAGCCAGGCGATCAGAGCCTGCCAGAAAGTGTGGATAACGCCAATCCAGAAGAACAGGAGCACGGCCAGAAGGGCGATGCCGGTGAAGTAGGCTATGTGCTTCATCGATATGTCGAGCTGCCAGCGGTTGGTCTTGGTGGCGGCGGCGCTGCCTTTGAGCTCGCGGGCAGCAAGCCCGAGCGCGCCGGCAATGATGTTGCCTGAGCGAATGATACCGATGATGCCGGCCATGGCGATGCCGCCGATACCTATCTTGCGGGCATATTCGCTGAATATGGCGTCGGGAGCCATGGCTGCGATCTCGGGTGCGCCGAAAGCGCCCATAAGAGGTATTATGAACCACCATACGAAAATCGAACCGGCAAAGATAACAAAGGCGTATTTAAGGCCTACGATATATCCGAGACCGAGCACTGCCGCACCGGTATTGCACGAGAAGACGAACTTGGTCTTGTCGGCGAGGGTCTGGCCCCAGCTGTATGCGGTAGTGGTGATGCTTTCGGTCCACCATCCCAGAGTGGCCACGATATAGTCATAGATACCGCCGATGAGCGATGCCACCATCAGCAGCTTGGCCTGGCCGCCCGACGCTCCTTTTTTGGAAGCCTCGCCGCTGACAAGCACCTGGGTGGTTGCAGTGGCTTCAGGGAAAGGATATTTGCCGTGCATGTCTTTGACGAAGTACTTGCGGAACGGTATGAAGAAAAGGATACCGAGTACGCCGCCAAGAAGGGAACTGAGAAATACCTGAAGGAAGTTGACTGTGATGTCGGGGTAGGTGGACTGCAGGATGAACAGAGCCGGAAGAGTGAAGATGGTACCGGCTACGATAACGCCCGAGCAGGCGCCTATAGACTGTATGATTACATTCTGTCCCAGCGGATTCTTTTTCTTGAGATAGCCAGAGAGGCCTACTGCGATGATGGCGATGGGAATTGCGGCCTCGAACACCTGGCCCACCTTAAGGCCGAGGTATGCGGCTGCCGCACTGAATATCACGGCAAGGATGAGACCTGTTATGACAGAGTAGGGTGTTACTTCGGCGTACTCGCGCGCCGGGTGCATCAGAGGACGGTATTCCTCGTCGGCTCCAAGTTCGCGGAACGCGTTCTCCGGGAGGTCGATAGGATCGACTTCGGATGGCGGAATTTCGTAGTCGTTGGGTTTGCTTTTCATATCGGATTAGGGAATAGACAGGCGCTGACCGGCCTGGATGTTATTGTTTTTCAGATTATTCGCTTTCTTTATCTTAGCGACGGTCGTGCCGTAGCGTGTTGCGATCTTGGAGAGATTCTCGCCGCGCCGCACGGTGTGCGTACGGGGTTTCGGAGCCTCTTTTTTCTTGGTGGCTTTGGGTTTGGCCTTGGGTTCCTCTTCAACTTTGGGAGCAACTTTGGTTTCCGAGAAGGCAGCCTCGACAGAGCCAGCCACTGTCGTGGTGTCGGGCGTAGCCACGAGGGTTGTGTCGGCGGGTACTACCGGTGTCAGAGCCATGGTATCGGCGTCGGTCACGGGTTTTTCCTCGACTTTGGGACGGTATACGCGGCGGGTGCTTACAATCTTGAGCTTTTTGCCTGCTTTCACACTTTTGCCCACGCGGTTGTATTTGCGTATTTCGGCGACGGTGACACCATATTTACGGGCGATTTTCGACAGGGTCTCGCCGCGTTTTACGGTATGCCATTTAACCACTTCCTCGTCGTAGTATTCGCCGCGTGCGTCGCGGCCAACCGAAGCGCCAGTGGCCGGTTCGACAACTCCGCGGCGCGAGTACTTGGCCGCGTTGTGATTGACTATGGAATCTTCGTTGACTATATAGGCGTAGGCCTGGAGCGATGGCAGCACAAGAGAGTAGGGGTGTATATCGCCGGGAATAAGGTCGGTGCGGAACTGCGGGTTGAGCGCACGCAGCTCGGCCACCGGTATATCCATGACCTGTGAAATCTGGTCGAAGTGCACACGGCGGCTCACATGCACCGTATCGGTGACAAGAGGTCGCCGTGCAAGCGCCGGAGATATGTTGTGGTCCTTGTGGTAGTTCATTATATAGTTCGCGGCAATGAAGGTGGGTACATAGCCGCGAGTTTCGGTCGGGAGGAAGGGGTATATCTCCCAGAAATCGTGTTTGCCGTCGCCGGCGCGCCGCAGTGCTTTGTTGACATTGCCGGGACCGCAGTTGTAGGCCGCAATGGCGAGCGACCAGTCGTTGTAGGTCTGATAGAGCTGCTTGAGATAGCGCGCGGCGGCGTCGGAGGCCAGGTAGGGGTCGCGGCGCTGGTCGACCAGCGAGTTTATCTCCAGACCCATGCCTTTCGCTGTCGGAGGCATGAACTGCCACAGACCGCCGGCACCGGCTTTGGAGACGGCGGTCGGTACAAGAGCCGACTCTATGACGGGCAGATATTTTAGTTCGAGCGGTATCTTGTGGCGCTCGAGGGCATCCTCGAAGATGGGCATGTAGTAGAGGCTCAGGCCAAGCATGTTCTCTACAAGCTGCGGACGGTTGACGTAGTAGCGGATAGCGCCTTTCACTACCGAGTTGAACGGCATTTCGATAACAGTGGGAAGTTTGCCCAGACGCTCTATGATGAGGGCGTCGTCGAGTTTGCCGGTGTTTTTTTTGTCGGCTTCGTAGTCGAGAACTATGTAGTTTTTGAGATACCAGTCCTCGAGCATGGCTTTAGTGTCTGTCTCGCAGCTTTCGGGCATGATGAGCGATGACTCGAGCGAGGCATCGCTCACCGACAGTACCGACTGGGCCGAAATTCCCGGGAATGTCAGTACCGCACCGGCGGCGAGAAATATTTTGAACGATTTTTTCATCGGAGAAGATGTATGTTAAGAAAGGTGTAATCAGAATGTCAGGGCCCATGTCATGCCGAACGCCGGCTTCTCGCCCCGTGCTTCCTGAAAAACGACGGGAGAAACGTCCATGCTCAGTTCGGGCGTTAGGTCGAAATGTGAAAGCGACGCGTCCACATAGGCATCGACCATGGCCAGCAGGTAGACGCCTACCATCGATATGATGCAGAGGTCGCGATTGCGCCGGTAGTAGTTCTTGCGCGACTGCATGACGCTGGTGAGCCATGAGCGGTCGAGGTCGCTTTCGAGGGTGTTGGGCGGAAAAAAGTCCATATACGACTTTGTGGACGGGTCGTTGTCCATCAGATCGCGGTATGCGCGGGTGTAGTCGTTGAGCATATTGTTGTTCCACGATGTGGCATATACCAGACCCATGTAGCCGCCGACGATAATGGGCAGTTTCCAGTATCGCCGGTTGTAGACCTGGCCCAGACCGGGAAAGAGCGCCGACAGCCATACCGCGCGGGTTGGGTCGGGGTTGAACTCGATTTCGCGGGGCTCCCAGCGGTCGTAGGGCGATACGGCGAGACTGTCGGCGAGGGTCGCCATCACCGAGTCGCCGGCAAGACCGGTCTCGCCCAGTGTCACTTCGACTTCCGCCGGAGCTTCGGGGATTGTGTCGGTGGCGGTATGGCGGGTTTTCACAGGCAGATGGCGATCGGGCTCCTGGGCCGTTACTACAGGGCTCAGAACCGCGACCGCCAGCAGACACAGTGCGTAGCGCAGTATTGAAGTAAAGATATTATTCATCGTTCTGCTTGAGCGAATCGAATAATGTGATGAGGCGTTCGAGTTCGTTTTCGTCTTTGAAAGAGAATGTGATGCGTCCGCGCCCCTTGCTGTCGCAATTGAACTGGACGGGAGTGCGGAAAACTGTCGAAAGATGGCGCTTCAGCACATCGTAGTCATCGGAACGCATGGTTTTGGGTTTTGTGCGTTCCTGGGCTCCTTCTTCGGCAGCCTTCTGGTATGCTTTGGCGAGTTCTTCGACATTTCGTACAGAAAGATGTTTTTTCAGTATCTCGTTGTAGAGTTTCAGCTGCAGAGCGGGGTCCGAGATGGTGAGGAGGGCGCGCGCGTGGCCCATGTCGACACGCTTGTCGCGCAGGCCGAGCTGTACCTCGGCCGGAAGTTTGAGAAGGCGCAGGAAGTTGGCTACAGTAGCGCGTTTTTTGCCTATGCGCTCGCTGAGGCGTTCCTGTGTGAGGTTGTATTGGTCGATGAGCTTTTTGAAGGTGAGCGCTATTTCGATGGCGTTGAGGTCCTCGCGCTGTATGTTCTCGATGAGCGCCATCTCGGTGAGTTCGGCCTCGTTGGCCGTGCGGATGTATGCCGGCACGGTAGCCAGTCCGGCCATCATGGCGGCACGGTAGCGTCGTTCGCCGGCGATAATCTGGTATGTGTCGGTTCCTGTCTTGCGCAGCGACAGCGGCTGTATGATGCCGAGCTGGGCTATAGAGGCCGCCAGTTCCTCGAGGGCTTCGGGGTCGAATGTCCTTCGGGGCTGATCGGGATTGGGGGAGATTGCCTCCAGCGGCACTTCGTTGATGGCCGACGAACCGCGCGCAGGCACATCGTCCATGGATATGAGCGAGTCGAGGCCGCGGCCGAGTGCATTACGTTTTATCGACATGGCTATTTGACGCTATGTGGTTGTTTTTTACGTGAGTTTTTAGCTATCAGCTCTTTTGCAAGCAGTATGTGGCTTGTGGCACCGCGGCTCTCGGCATCGTAGAGGAGTGCGGGGAGTCCGTGGCTCGGCGCCTCGCTCAGGCGGATGTTGCGGGGTATGACAGTGTTGAATACCATTTCGGCGAAGTGCCCTTTGAGCTCTTCGTAGATCTGGTTGGCCAGGCGCAGACGCGCGTCGTACATAGTGAGCAGGAAGCCTTCGATCTCAAGACCGGGATTGAGCCTGCTTTTGATGATGCGGATAGTGTTGAGGAGCTTGCTGATGCCCTCGAGAGCGAAATATTCGGCCTGCACGGGTATTATCACCGAGTCGGCGGCCGTAAGAGCATTGACGGTGATGAGTCCGAGCGAGGGAGAGCAGTCGATGATTATGAAATCGTACTTGTCCTTTACAGGCGCGAGCATGCTCTCGAGCACACGTTCGCGGTTGGGCTTGCTGATGAGTTCGATTTCCGCACCGGCGAGATCGATGCGCGAACCGACGAGAAACAGTCCGTCCATACATGTGGGGACTTCCGACCCTTCGAGCGGGTATCCGTCGACCATACATTCATAAATCGAGGAGGCCATTGTACGGGGGTCGATTCCGTATCCCGAGGTCGCATTGGCCTGCGGGTCGGCATCGATAATCAATACCTTTTTACCTTCGGCGGCGAGAGAGGCTGCCAGGTTGATTGTAGTTGTGGTTTTGCCTACGCCACCTTTCTGATTGGCTATGGCTATGATTTTTCCCATATCTTTATAAACTTGTCTGCAAAGTAAGTAAATAATCGTGAAACATGAAAACTTTGTTCCACGAAAAAAGACGCGTATGTAGATAACTTCGTCAAAATGGCATTTTAAGGCATTTAAATGGTTGTAAAATAGCGGCTAAGTGGCCGTGATTGCATGTTGATTAATTCTATGGCCGTTTTTTTACGCTCTTTTCGCTAACTTTGCACGCGTTGTGTTTGTTATTTATTAAAGTTTCGCAAGTTTTCAACTTGCTCAACGTGAAGGGTGGATGGTGAAAGGTGAAGATAATAGTTATTTATAAGGAAGTATTATCTTCACTCAGGCGAAGCCTGAATTTCACTTTTCACTTTATTCACTTCAACTTGAGCTTGCGAAAGTTGAGTTATTTAGATAAATATTGTACCACATTATGGAAACTAAACGCCCTCTTATACTCATTACCAACGACGACAGTATCGAAGCGCCCGGCATCCACGTGCTTGTGGACGTTGTAAAGGAGTTCGGCGATGTCTATGTCGTTGCGCCCGCACATCCGCATTCGGGCCAGTCGGCGGCTATTACCGTCGGATCGCCGTTGAGAATCACTGAATTGCCCGATGCGCCGGATGGTGTGAGATATTTTACGGTCAACGGTACTCCTGTCGACTGTATCAAGCTTGCACTTCATGCCATTGTGCCCAGGAAACCCGATTTCCTCTTTTCGGGTATCAACCACGGTTCCAATTCCGGTACGGCGATTACCTACTCGGGAACGATGGGAGCCGTGCTCGAAGGGTGTATGAACGGCATTCCTTCTGTCGGTTTCTCGCTTCTGCATCACTCCATGAAGGCCGATTTTTCGTTGTCGAAAGAATTTGTAAATTCTATCACGGCCAAAATAATAGAGAAAGGTATCCCTCAGGGAGTGTGCCTGAATATCAATATACCTGCTAAGGTGGTGCCCGAAGGTGTGCGCGTATGCCGGGCAGCCCGAGGACACTGGAGCGAGGAATACAAACGCTATCTCGATCCGTCGGGTAATCCTTTCTACTGGCTTACAGGCCGATTTGTCAATGCCGAGCCCGACGCCACCGATACCGACGAGTACTGGCTCGCCCGACGCATCATCAGTATTGTGCCGGTGACACCCGACCAGAGCTATATTCCGGCTATAAAGCCCTTGTCCGAACGGTTCAACGTTTCGACTGACTGAGTGTATGTATTTTGAAAATGTGTTAATGATACTTAATTTGTGTTGAAGTATGACCGGGGTTTCGATTTTTTTCGCTTACTTTGCACTACCGAAAGTCCGGTTGACCTTCGTCACAAAATACCAAAAGCACAATTTGATATATACCTATAAAAAAATTTGCAAGCCGACGAGTATCGGCAAGCCGCAGTTATCTATAAAACACCTTTTATCTAAGAACAACCGCAAAAACGGCGCACCTCTATCCGGGGTGCGCCATTTTTATAATTATCAGATACGTTATTGATTCTATGGATGTTATTGAGACTATTAAATCGCGGCATTCGGTCCGGACTTTCGTTCCCGAATTTTTACGGGACAAGGATTTTAACAGTCTTAAGGAATATTGTGCCCGTGTCGTGGCTCCTTTCGAAGGCAACTCCGCTGTAGATCTGAGACGTTTCGATCTGCAAGGGCCGCAACGCCCCGGCACTTACGGAACAATATCGGGCGCTTCGTCTTATTTCCTTGTTTCGGCCGACGACGATGTCTATTCGCTTATGGCGGCCGGATTTAAGGGCGAAGAGCTTGTGCTTCGGTGTACAGCCGCAGGACTCGGCACCTGCTGGTTGTCGGGCACTTTCCGCCATTCCGATTTCGATGTGCTGCCGCAGGCAGGGAACAGGCGCTTAATAGCCATTATAGCAGTAGGATATCCGGCCTCTTCGGGCCGCTTGCGCGAACGATTCACGCGTATTGCTTTGGGAAGCCGGCACCGACGCGCTTTCGATTCCTTATTTTTCGAAAATGATTTCTCTACGCCTTTATCAATCGAAAGCCGATTTGGTAAAGCTCTCGATATGCTGCGGCCGGCTCCGTCGTCGGTCAATTCACAGCCGTGGCGAGCACTGGTGTGCGGCAATAGCGTTCACTTCTATTGCAAACAGAAATCGGATATAAATATTCTTGATTGCGGCATCGGCCTTTCACACTTCAATGAAGTGTTGAGGTCGGAAGGTGTAATCGGATGTTATAAAGCGGTTTCGGGTGTGCCTGAATGTGAGGGCCTGCGCTATCTGATCAGTTATTTGTCGTAGCCTAATACCTCGGCCGCGGCCTCTATATAGGCGTCGGCGCACGATTCGAAGCCTGCGTCTCGCAGGCGCGTCTCGCGTGCGCGTATCTGGAAGATTGCTTTCTCACGTTCCATTGAGTTTTTAGGTAGGTTCACGACAATCTGTGCCTGTTTTCGGCCTGCTTCGCGTGCCGCTTTAAGCTCGGCGACGGTAGCGTCGCCGCTATTTTCGGAGCATGAAGCAAGGGTTGCTAATGAGCTGATAAGTAATAATCTGGTTATTCTCATTTCAATAGATTGTCAAAGTAATATTATGCCCAGTTTTGCGGCTGCAAGAGCATCGTCGAGAGCGTTGTGATGATGTTCGAGCGGTATTCCGAAGAATTCGCATAGACTGTCGAGCGATTTCGATGGGCACATGCTGTGTGGAATGGTACGACGTGCCTCGGCGAGAGTGTCGAAGAAAACCTCAGGTTCGTCAAGACCATAGATGCGGCATGCGCTGCGTATGCACTTGCTGTCGAAGGGTGCGTTGTGAGCTACCAGAGGCATGTCCTCAAGCCAGTCGAGCCAGTCGGACCACAGCGATCCGAACGACGGGGCATTCCATGTATCGTCGTCGGTGAGTCCGTGGACACGTGTGCAGAAATATTTGTAGTAGTTCGGCTCGGGGCATACAAGTGAGTAGCGTTTGTCGACGATTACGCCGTCGCGCACTTTTACGGCACCGATAGCACAGATACTCGACGGATTTTCATTGGCTGTCTCTACGTCTACGGCAATGAAATTTCTCATGAGAGCATCTTATCGAGAGCTTCGCGTACCTGCTCCATAAGCCAGCGGGGAGTCGATGTGGCACCGCAGATGCCTACAGTCGAAGCACCGTTGAACCACTCGGGTTTAAGATCGTTTTCGTCGGCAACAAGATATGTGCGCGGATTCTCGGCAAGGCAATGGCTGAAAAGTATCTTGCCGTTGCTGCTTTTGGCCCCGGCCACGAAGAGGACCACGTCTTTGTTGCGGGCGAATTCGCGCAGTTTGTCAACGCGGTTCGATACCTGCCTGCATATGGTGTCGAAGTAGCGGAAGCTGACGCCGGGCTTCATGCGGCGTTCGATTTCGGTTATGATCGAGCGAAAGCCTTCGAGCGACTTGGTAGTCTGAGAGTAGAGCGCCACCGGACGGCTGAAATCGACTTGCGCCAGTCCGTCGGGGTCTTCGACAACTATGGCGTTCCCCTCGGTCTGCCCGACAAGGCCGTTGACTTCGGCATGGCCGAGTTTGCCGTATATTACTATCTGTGGCCGCTCTGCCTCGCCGGTGCTGTTGTACAGCTCTTTTATGCGTTGCTGTAGGCGGAGCACCACCGGGCAGGTGGCATCTATGACTTCGATATCGCGTTCACGCGCTGTGCGGTATGTTTCGGGCGGTTCGCCGTGAGCGCGCAGCAGCACTTTCACTCCGCGCAGCTTTGCAAGGTCGGCATGAGTGATGGTGACGAGGCCTTTTGCCTTGAGGCGCTCCACTTCGCCGGAATTGTGCACGATGTCGCCGAGACAATAGATGGTACCGCTTTCGGCGAGTTCTTCTTCGGCTTTCCGGATAGCCGTTACCACACCGAAGCAGAAACCCGATTCGCTGTCGATTTCTATCGATGTCATTGTATAGCGCGCTTATACTGTTCGAGAAGCCAGTTGTGCTGCTGTTCGAGGGTCATTTCGGAGTTATCGAGCGAAATGGCATCGTCGGCACGCCGCAGAGGGCTTTCGGCACGGGTTGTGTCTATCTTGTCGCGGTGTACCACGTTGGCCAGAACGTCCTCATAGCTTACCTGAGCGCCTTTTTCTGTCATTTCTCTGAACCGGCGCATAGCCCTTGTCTCGGCTGAGGCGTCGACGAAAATTTTCAACTCGGCATCGGGGAATACCACCGTGCCGATGTCGCGGCCGTCCATAACGATTCCTTTTCCTGCACCGAGGGCCTGCTGCTTCGCTACAAGGGCATGGCGTACTTCGGGAATGGCCGATACAGGCGACACGGCCTCTGAAACCCTGAGACGGCGTATTTCGTCTTCGACATCGACACCGTTGAGGGTAGTGCGCTGTGTGCCGTCGGGCTGCACGGCAAAGTCGATGGCGATATCGGGGAGCGCGGCAATGATGGCGGCGCTGTCGGGGCTGCCCTGGGCGTCGATCATTCCATGGTCGAGGGCGTAGAGTGTTACGGCGCGGTACATTGCGCCCGAGTCGATGTAGCGGTAACCTATTTCGGCCGCCAGACGGCGTGCCATAGTGCTTTTGCCCGACGACGAGTAGCCGTCGAGAGCTATGATGATGCGTTTGGGGTTAGTTGAGTAATTCATTGATATTCAATGATAGATTGAACATAAACGTAGTGCCTCCGGTATGAGGCTGCGCCAGTGCTATGCCAATGCCTACGCTTCTTAGTTTCAGACCGGCACCAAGCGAAAAACCTGAAAGAAAATTGCGGGAGTAGGTGCTCATGTCGGTGCGCATTTTGTAGTTGTATCCCAGTGCCACATAGTAGTTGGGACTTGATATAAGATCCGCGCCGAATATGAGGTGACGGAAAAGATTGGAGCCGAAGCTTTCTTTGATTACAGGTGTCGAGTCGTTGCTGCCGTCGCCGGTTTCGTAGTAGGGCAGTTTCCACTTGGTGAGATTCCATGCGGTGATGGAGAAGCGTATGGGAAATGTGCCGAACGACTGGCTCCAGCCCAGACGGACGTCGAAGGGCAGACGGTCGTAGCTTTCGTTGAATCGCTTGAGCTGTCCGCCCATATTGGCGAGCACCGCCGACAGCGAAAGGTCGCGTTCCTGGTCGTAGTAGTTGATACCCAGGTCGGTGGATATGGCGAATGCCGTGTAGTCGGAGTATGCGCTGTAGAGGCCGTTGATGGCAATGCCGCCACGCAGACGGTCGGTGAAATCATGGGCATAGGCAGCTCCGAAAGCAGCGTCTTTGGGCGAGAAGCTGCCTATGATGCTGCCGTCGGGGAGCGCTTCCTTCATTGAGCCATAACCGAAATATCGCACCGATGCGCTCCATGCTCCATGTTCGCCGGCCGAATGACCGTAGCGCAGCCCTGCGAAATTGGAGCCGCCGAGATAGTGCATGTAGTTGAGAGCTACCATATTGCTCATTTCGGCGCCGAGCAGAGCGGGGTTCTGCTCGGTTACGGTTATGTCATCGTCGACGAGCGATATGTTCATGCCGCCAAGGCCGTAAATCTTGGCCGAAGAGGTGACATTGAGAAAGTTATAGGCTGTGCTTCCGTCCTGTGCCGACATGCTCCATGCCGACCCCGCTATCAGCAGGGCCGGCATGGTATGACGGAGTATTCTGGCGACAGTCCTCATTTGCGAGTGCAAAAATACGTACATATTTTTATAACGGCAAAAGAACTGCGCTATTGTGTGGTGCGGGGCTTTGTCAGCACCCTTCGGGACGGAGTTTGCGCACGGTTTCGGCTGTGCGCCACAGTTCGCTTTCGCGCATCTGCCGCAACTCTTCCTCGAGGCCGGTGCGGTAGTCGGGCTTGGAATTGGCGTCGATGGCTATCTGTGCCTCGACACCGTCGGCAACGCTGTTGTACAGGCGTTCCATCACCGGTTTGATGGCGTCGTGGAAAGGTGTCATCCAGTCGAGTGCTCCGCGCTGTGCGGTGGTCGAGCAGTTGGCATACATCCAGTCCATGCCTTTGGCGGCAAAGAGGGGCATGAGCGACTGGGTGAGTTCTTCGACGGTTTCGTTGAAGGCCTCGGAGGGAGTGTGGCCATGTTCGCGGAGAACTTCGTACTGGGCGGCAAACAGTCCCTGTATGGCACCCATGAGCGCGCCGCGTTCGCCGGTGAGATCGCTGGTCGCCTCGCGCTTGAATGTAGTTTCGAACAGATAGCCCGAGCCTATGCCTATGCCGAGTGCAATTGTGCGTTCGAGTGCGCGGCCGGTATAATCCTGCTCAACGGCGAAGGAGGCATTGATGCCCCGGCCTTCGAGGAAAAGACTGCGCACGGTCGTGCCGGAGCCTTTGGGAGCTACCATTATGACGTCGACATCGGCCGGAGGCACCACACCTGTGCGGTCGGGCCATGTGATGGCGAAACCGTGCGAGAAGTAAAGTGCGTCGCCGGCCTTGAGTCCGGCTTTGATAGTGGGCCACTGGCTCAGTACGGCGGCATCGGAAAGAAGGCACATTACTATTGTGCCGCGTTTTGCGGCCTCTTCGATGCTGAAGAGTGTTTCGCCCGGCACCCATCCGTCGGCTACGGCTTTGTCGTAGGTCTTGCCCGGACGCTGGCCGATGATAACATTGAATCCGTTGTCGCGCAGATTGAGGCTCTGGCCGGGGCCCTGTACTCCGTATCCGAGAACGGCGATGGTTTCGCCGGCGAGTACTTCGCGGGCTTTGTCGAGAGTAAATTCTTCGCGGGTTACGACGGTTTCTTCAACGCCGCCGAAGTTCATTTTTGCCATAGTAGTATGTTGTTAGTTGATTTTATTCCATTTTATACGGGCGTCGATGAGACGCTCGCCGTTGCGCACAATTTCGCAGGCGCTGTGGCTCTCGTCGCTGTTCTCGGTGCGCAGAAGTACCTCTTCGCCGAAATGGCACTCTTTACGGAACATCAGATCGAGACGGCCGACGGTGTGGCGGTCGTAGTGGTCGAGCGACCAGTGGTTCAGTATAAGGGCGAGGTAGCGCACGGTGTTGACATGCCGGTTGAAGTCGATGTCGCAGTAGCGGAAAGTGTATGCTTCCTCCACGGCATCGGCACCGAGCGGCGCCATGCGCGGAGTCGGTGCGATAGGACATTCGAGGTCGGCGGTGGGAAAAGCGTCTTTTTCGAAGGATGTGAGGTCGGCTATGGTGCGCGAAGCGAAATCCATGGCCACCCATACTGTGCGCATGTAGCCGAAAACCGAGCCGTCGGGAGCTGTCATTACCAGATTTCGCTCGCTGAAGTGGCGGTTGTACGTCTCGATCCAGGTTGTGATGGTATAATGGTCGTTTATTTCCGGATATCGGTACATCTCGATACTGAGTCGGCTCAGTACCCAGCCCATGTTTTTGGTGATGAGTGCGGCATAGCCTATGCCGAGAGCATTGGCATGTTCGGTAGATACTTCGATCACTCTTTCGGTGACGAGTGTGAGAGGCATACGGCCGCAGGCGTTGCTTTCGCCGGCGGTGAGTATATAGGAGTGGTTGTATTCAGTCGGATAATTCGTTATTGCCATTTTGTCGTCGGTTTTGAGCTTCGAGAAACATGTCGACATATTCGACGGGCGATTTGGTGACGCACACGCGGCCGCTGCGCACGAACTGCTTGATGTCGTAGCGCCGCAGACGGTCGAACAGAGCCTCTGTCTCCCATGGATGTCCGGTTTTCTCGATAACGGTATAGTCGGGAGTCATTTCGAGTATGCGGGCACTGTGATGGCGGATAATATTCTCGAGATCCTGCTCCTCGAGCAGGCGCGGGGTCGATACTTTATAGAGGGCGATTTCCTGATAGAGTATGTCGTCGTCGGTGTAGAGGAATACCCGGATTACGTCGATGCGCTTTTCGATCTGCTTCACAACCTTTTCCATCGTCGGGCGGTCGGACCATGTGGTGAGGGTGAGCTTGTGGATGTCGGGGACCGACGATACACTGGCCGATACATCCTCGATGTTGAGGCAACGGCGTGTGAAAATGACCGAAACCTGATTGAGAAGTCCCACGCAGTTTTCGGAGTATACTGTGACGGTGAATAATTGGCGCGGTACTGGCTGGCTCATTTTTTATCGATCATTTCGGGGGTGAAACAGATATCGGGCGAGAGCATGATGGTGTCGACGGTCTTGCCTGCGGGTGTCATGGGGAATACCATGTCGGTAGGGTCGATATCGACATTGAGCAGGAAGGCGCCGTCGTGCCGGAGCATGGTCTCGATGGCGGCAGGCAGTTCGGCGCGTGTGCGCACGTCGAGCGCGGGTATGCCGTAGGCCGCCGCAAGCATCCTGAAGTCGGGATTGAGCAGGGGCGTCTGCGAGAAGCGGCGATGGTAGAACAGATTCTGCCACTGGCGCACGTTGCCAAGGAAATTGTTGTTCATCACCACTATCTTTACTCCAATCTTGTACTCCATGATGGTACCGAGTTCCTGCACGGTCATCTGGAACCCTCCGTCGCCGGTGAAACATATCACTTCACGGCCGGGGCATCCTATTTTGGCACCCATGGCGGCAGGCAGCCCGAAGCCCATGGTGCCGAGACCGCCCGAACTGATGAAGCTGCGCGGCTGAGTGAAGCGGAAATATCGGGATGCCATCATCTGGTTCTGACCCACATCGGTAACGGCTATGGCGGCATTGCCGGTGGCCTCGCTTATGGCGGCCACGACTTCGCCCATGGTCATGGGCGCATCGCCGCTACGGCGCATTTCGGCCTCAAGAACTATATTGTCTTCGACGGCGGCGCAGCGGTCGAACGATTCGAGCCATCCGTCTTCGTTACTGCGACTTTCCACGGCCATGGTCAGTGCTTCGAGGGCTTCGCGGGCGTCGGCATGTACGGCGACTGTGGTTGCCACCACTTTGTCGAATTCGGAAGCATCGATGTCGATGTGCACTATCTTTGCGTCGGGAGCGTAGCCCGAGGCCAGACCGGTGACGCGGTCGTCGAAGCGCATGCCGACACCTATTATTACGTCGGCACGATTGGTGTTGTAGTTGGGTCCTACGTTGCCGTGCATGCCGAGCATACCTTTATAGAGAGGGTGGTCCGACGGCATGGCCGACAGGCCCAGCAATGTCGATGCTACGGGTACCTGCGCTTGTTCGGCAAACCGGACAAGCGCTTTCTCCGCACCCGATATCACTATGCCCTGACCGGCAAGAAGCAGGGGGCGACGCGCGCTGCGTATAAGGTCAGCGGCAGCCTCGATCTGCGATGCCTGAAGCTGCGGAGCAGGGTCGTAGCTGCGGATGAAGTTTATTTTGCGGTAAGGGCGGTCTACGATGCCGGTCTGGGCGTCGCGTGCGATATCGAGTACCACAGGTCCCGGGCGCCCGCTACGCGCTATGAAGAAAGCGCGGGCCACGGCATTGTTTATGTCTTCGGCGCGGCGCACCTGCAGACTCCATTTGGTTATCGGCTGGGTTATGCCGATAACGTCGGTCTCCTGAAAGGCATCCGATCCAAGATACTGGGCGCCGACCTGACCGGTGATCACCACCAGAGGGGTGGAATCCATCATGGCGTCGCTGAGGCCGGTGACAACATTGGCCGCGCCCGGGCCCGAGGTGACGATAACCACGCCTACACGCCCGGTCGCCCTCGCGAAGCCCTGGGCGGCGTGGATGGCACCCTGTTCGTGGCGCACCAGGATGTGGTGAAGGCGGTCGGTGTAGTCGTACAAAGCGTCGTATACAGGCAGAATCTGTCCGCCGGGATATCCGAATACAGTATCGGTGTCTTCGGCCAGAATAGCGCGTACCAGGGCTTCGGCACCGCTTACGGGATTTTCGGGAGAGATTTCCTGAAGTTCTTTCATAGTCTGTATATTCACAATTTCACACCTCCGGTATCGGCCGAGCCGGCTGTGGAGGCAAATGCCTGCAAGGCGCGGCTCACATGGCGCTGACGTCGGCGAGGAGTGTAGGCAAGCTGTCCGAAGGCGGCTTCTGCGGCCCGACGGTCGGCCAGGGTGGCGTCGTCTACTTTAAGGTCTATGGTGCGTGCGGGTATATCGATTTCGATTATATCGCCGTCGTGAACAAGCGCTATAAGTCCTCCGGCGGCCGCTTCGGGTGAGATATGGCCGATGGAAAGGCCCGATGTGCCACCGGAGAATCGTCCGTCGGTTATTAGCGCACACGCCTTGTCGAGGTGTTTCGATTTGAGATAAGAGGTGGGATAGAGCATTTCCTGCATTCCGGGTCCTCCTTTTGGGCCCTCGTAGGATATAACAACCACATCTCCGGCTTTGACGGTGCCGTCGAGAATTCCTTCCACGGCTTCTTCCTGCGACACGAATACGCGCGCAGTGCCGGTGAAGCGGTGTACCGAGGGGTCGACACCGGCTGTTTTCACCACACAGCCGTCGGGGGCGAGATTGCCATAGAGCACGGCGAGACCACCGTCGGCGAGGTAGGCGTGGGCCGCGTCGCGTATACATCCGGCGGTTCGGTCGGCGTCGACATCGGCATACATGGTCATTTGCGAAGCGAGTTCGGTGGTCCGTTTACGGCCGGGGGCAGTTTTCCACAGTTCGTCGGCCGAGTCGGAGTATTCTTTTCCGCCGATGGCATAGCGCTCTATGAACTGACCAACGGTAAGACCGTCGGCGCGCTGCAGCGATGTGTCGATGAGGTGCGCGTCGGCGAGTTCTTTCATTATGGAAGCTACACCTCCGGCGCGGTTCACGTCGTTGATATGGTATCTGGAATTCGGCGCCACCTTGCACAGCACCGGTGTGCGGCGCGAAAGAGCGTCGATGTCGGCCATGGTGAAGTCGGTACCCGCTTCGGCCGCTACCGCCAGCAGGTGGAGCACGGTATTGGTAGAGCCTCCCATGGCTATGTCCATGGTCATGGCGTTGAGCATGGCTGCGCGCGAGGCTATGGAGTGCGGAAGGACCGAGTTGTCGCCGCGGCCGTAATATGCCTCGGTGAGTTCGACTATACGGCGCCCGGCAGCCTCGAAGAGAGCTTTGCGGTTGATGTGAGTTGCGGGCACGGTGCCGTTGCCCGGCAGCGACAGGCCCAGCGCCTCGGTGAGGCAGTTCATGGAGTTGGCGGTGAACATGCCGGAGCATGAGCCGCAGGTAGGGCAGGCTCCGCGTTCGAGCGCGGCAAGCGATTCGTCGCTCACGGCATCGTCGGCAGCGCGCACCATTACATCCACAAGGTCTACGGCTTCTTCGTCGACATATCCCGGCTCCATCGGGCCGCCCGACACGAAGATTGCCGGTATATTGAGCCTCATGGCAGCCATAAGCATGCCCGGGGTCACTTTATCGCAGTTTGATATGCACACCATTGCGTCGGCGCAGTGTGCCTTGATCATATATTCGACCGAGTTGGCTATCAGTTCGCGCGAAGGCAGCGAGTAGAGCATTCCCTCGTGGCCCATGGCTATGCCGTCGTCGATGGCGATGGTATTGAACTCGGCCGCGAAACAGCCGGCTGCCTCTACGGCTTTTTTTACGATTTCGCCGGCCCGGGCCAGATGTACATGACCCGGCACGAACTGGGTGAATGAATTGACGATGGCAATTACCGGGCGGCCGAACTGCTCTTCGGCCATGCCGTTGGCACGCCATAGCGCGCGGGCTCCTGCCATGCGGCGACCCTGTGTGCTTATGCTGCTTCGTAATGGTATTTTCATAGCGGAAACGATGTTGCAAATCTGGTGCCGACACAGACCCATCCGGGCGCGGCAGCGCCGCAAAGTTACACCAAAAAAACTTTTCCGTCAAATGTACAAGCTCTAAATTTGTCAACGGCACAGCAAATGAAATTCCGCCGACAACTGTATTAACGACAAATTTGTTAAATTTGCAGACAAATATCCACCGATTCTATGATAATAAATACAGCACGCTTCGTAATAAGCAATACCGACCACCGGAAATGCCCCGACGACCGCCGCCACGAATACGCTTTCATCGGGCGCTCCAATGTCGGTAAATCGTCGCTCATCAATATGCTCACCGGCCGGCGCGAGCTTGCCATGACATCGTCGACGCCCGGCAAGACAATGCTTATAAATCATTTTCTGATAAACGACTCGTGGTATATCGTCGATCTGCCCGGCTACGGCTATGCCCGGCGCAGCAAGGCCGACCGCGACCGCCTCGAGCAGATCATACAGGGCTACATCCTCGGGCGCGAGCAAATGACCAATCTTTTTGTGCTCATAGACAGCCGTCTGAAACCGCAGACCATCGACCTTGAGTTCATGGAATGGCTTGGCGAGAACGGGGTGCCCTTCAGCATCGTATTCACCAAACTCGACAAACTTTCGCCTAATGCTGGCAAGAAGCTTACCTCCGATTATTGCGCCGCATTGCTCGAGCAGTGGGAGGAACTGCCCCCCGTCTTCCGTACCTCCAGCCACGATCGCCGAGGCCGCGACGCCATCCTCGATTATATCGAAGAAATGAACCGACTCCCGCTCTAAGGTGTTTTTATGGTAGTAAAACCGTTAAAACACCAAATTATGAGCGATAAGGAAAAAACACCGGATAATAAGTCGGAAGAGGAGCGCCGCTATCCCGGCGTGGCTATCGACCGCGCCGACGATGATAAAGTGGACCCCGCGTTGATAAAGGAACGCACGCATATTTTGGGAAATAATCCCAGAGATAACGACTGACGGCGTCGGTCCCCACAATATTTTTTTATGACAATCCGACAGCAAGAGCGGCACCGTGTACGCGGCGCCGCTCTTGCTGTCGGAGGTTGTATTGAATTCAGAAGCCGAAATAGCGCTTTGCATTGTGGTAGCAAATGTCGCGGACCATACGCTCGATGCGGGGCATCTCGGCGCCGGGGATAAGGCCGCGGTCCACGTCGGTACCTACGAGATTGCACAGCACCCGGCGGAAATATTCGTGGCGTGGATAGGACAGGAAGGATCGCGAATCGGTGAGCATGCCCACGAAGCGGCTCAGAAGTCCCTGAGTCGAGAGTGCGTTCATCTGGTCGGTCATGCCGCCGATGTGGTCGTTGAACCACCAGCCCGAGCCCATCTGCATTTTTCCCGGGCATGAGCCGTCCTGGAAGTTGGCGATCATGGCCGCAACCCATGCATTGTCTGCCGGATTGAGATTATACAGTATAGTCTTTGCGAGGAGGCTGTCGCGGTCGAGAGTGTCGAGCAGCGCGGCGAGGCGGTCGGCGCCGCTCCAGTCGCCGATGGTGTCGAAGCCGGTATCGGCTCCGAGCGCGTGCCAAGCCCTGCTGTTGACGTTGCGCAGGGGGCCGAAGTGGAACTGCTGTGCCCATCCGGCTTCGGCGTTCATGCGGCAGAGGTCGAGCAGGATAGCTGTGCGGAGCATTTCACTTTCTTCCCTGTTCAATTCGATGCCTTCAAGGATTTTCCGGAATAAAAGCGAGGCTTCGTGGTCGGTGCACGGGCGGAACGGGATTCGCGCGAGGCCGTGGTCGGCAAGGCGGCATCCGTGGAGGCCGAAGTATTCGTGGCGCGCCTTCAGGGCATCGATGAGGCTGTGATAGGAGTCGACGGTGATGCCGCTTGTCTCTTCGAGGCGCGAAAGATAGGCGCGGTATTCAAGCGGCTTCTCAAAAGCCATGGCCTTGTCGGGGCGCCATGTGGGAAGCACTTTGATTTCAAAACCGGATTCCGCGATGGCCCGGTGGTGCTCGAGGGAGTCGACTGGATCGTCGGTGGTGCATACGGTCTCGACACCGTAGCGACGCATGAGGCCGCGGGGCGTCATATCGGGCTGCCGCAGGCGCTCGTTGCACAGGTGGTAGACCTCGTCGGCGGTGTCTTCGTTGAGTAGGGTATCGATGCCGAAGGCAGTGCGGAGTTCGAGGTGCGTCCAGTGGTAGAGTGGGTTGCGGAAGGTGCAGGGTACGGTGCGGGCCCACATGCGGAATTTATCGATATCGGGGGCGTCGCCGGTGATGAAGCGTTCGTCGACGCCGTTGGCACGCATGGCGCGCCATTTGTAGTGGTCGCCACCGAGCCACAGCTCGGTGATGGTGCCGAAGGGCTTGTCTTCGGCTATCATCTGGGGCGAAAGGTGGCAGTGATAGTCGATAATCGGCAGTGCTGCCGCATGGTTGTGATAGAGATGGCGTGCCGCCGGCGTGTCGAGAAGGAAGTCGGCGTCCATGAAATTTTTCGAAGTCTCAATCATCGTCGGTTGAACTCTACAAGTTTGTATTTAGGGACGAGAAGTTTCATCATGCACCAGCTGAAGAGATATGCCACTCCGGCGCAGATGAATACAATCATATATCCGGCATTTTTTCCTTCGAATCCGAGGAACTGCATGCCGGTGTTGCCGGCGTAGTCGAAAAGCTGACCGGCCCCGTAGTTGCTCATGAAGCTGCCAAGACCGCTTGCCAGACCCGCGGCACCTGTAACGGTGGCAACAACCGATTTCGGGAACATATCGCTCACAACGTTATAGACGTTGGCACTCCAGCTCTGGTGAGCCGCAGCCATGATACCGATAATAACTACCGGAAACCACATCGAGATTTCGCCCAACGGCATTACGCCGATTCCGAGCAGAGGGAATATGGCGAAAATAAGCATGGCTTTCATGCGGCCGGCATAGGGGTTGAGTCGGGAGCGGTTGATGAAGAAGGTAGGGAGATAACTACCTGCCAGCGAGAGCATGGATATGAGATAGATAGTGAATATAGCCATCATACCGGTAGCCGATGCCGATGAATATCCGTAGACATCGCTGATGAAAGCCGGTGCCCAAAAAAGCAGGAACCACCACACCGAATCGGGCAGGAAACGGCCGAAAATCACAGCCCATGTCTGACGGAAGCTGAATGCTTTCAGCAGACCGATACTGGCTTTTGGTTCGCTCTGAGAAGGCTCAATATGCTCTTCGGCTTCGGCATCCTGTTCGATGTAAGCCAGTTCGGCTGCATTGACACGCGGATTCCTGCGTGGTTCCTTATAGTAGAAAATCCACAGACCCATCCACAGGAAACCTAATACGCCGATGGAAAGGAACGACGCTTCCCATCCGAAATATTTGGCTATCAGCGGTATGGTGAAGGGTGCGATGAGAGCGCCTATCTGAGCTCCGGAATTGAATACTCCGGTGGCGAATCCACGGTCTTTCTTGGGGAAATACTCGGCGACAGCCTTGATGGAGCAGGGGAAGTTGCCGGCTTCGCCTATCGACAGCACACAGCGGGCGGCCAGAAACAGCCATACGCTCACCGTGGTTATCATTACGGCGATATCGGAAACCGCCTGAAGGCTTTCGAGGCTCTGCCGGGCTGCGGAAAAGCTGAAAGTCCAGTGGCCTGTGACGATACCGTTTGTGGCAATGCCGCAGAATGCATGGAGGCATGCGCCTGCCGACCATACGCCTATGGCCCACAGATAGCCGCGCTTTGTGCCGACATAGTCTACGAATTTCCCGGCAAAGAGCATCGATACGGCATAGACAATGGAGAATACGCCGGTTATGAGGCCGTAGTCGGCATCGGTCCAGTCGAATTCGGGCGCTATAAAATTCTTCCAGGTGAGCGACAGTACCTGCCGGTCGAGATAATTCACGATCAGTGCAATGAACAGCAGGCTGCACACCACCCACCGGAAGCGTGTCATAGTGGTATTAGATTTGGCTGAATCCATGGTCTTTTTACATAGCGAAAGCATTAAAACCGCCGTCGACCACGGCTACCGTACCGGTGACGAAAGATGCGGCGTCGGAAATCAGGTACTGGATAGTACCGCAAAGTTCCTCGGGGCGTCCGAATCGCTTGAAGGGAGTCTGACGTATTACGTCCTGTCCTCTTTCGGTGAGGGAGCCGTCGGGATTGGTGAGCAGAGCGCGGTTCTGATTGGTAAGGAAGAAGCCCGGGGCGATGGCATTGACACGTATCGAGGGCGAGAATTTAGTGGCGACTTCGTTGGCGAGGAATGCGGTGAAATTGCTGATACCGGCTTTGGCGGCGGCATATCCGAGTACGCGGGTCATGGGGCGGAACGCGGCCATCGACGAGAAATTGACAATGGCACCCTTGCCGGCGTCGACCATGGGCCGAAGGAATACCTGGGTGGGAATGACGGTGCCTGTGAGGTTGAGATTGAGTACTTTCTGGAATTCATCGACTTTTACATCGAAGAATGTGCCCGAGGGTGCTATCGTGGCGCCGGGCATATTTCCGCCGGCGGCGTTGAGCAGGGCATCGACTTTGCCGTACCGGCCGATGATGTCGTCGCAATTTTTTTGGACAACATCGGGATTCATGACGTCGGTAACGAGGAATATGGCTTCGCCGCCTTCTTCGCGGATAGATTTTACGATGCTTTCACCTTCGTCCTTGCGGCGTCCCATAAGCACAACTTTCGCACCCTGGGATGCAAGATATTTTCCGATACATGCTCCGAGCACGCCGGTACCTCCGGTAATGACGACCACATGGCCGTCGACTGAGAATAGATTGTTCATGGTTTATTGTTTATCAGCGTTAACAGTTGCCATTATGCCTGATACCATGCCGAGGGCGAGCATACGGCCGTGGAAAGAGTATCCGGCATTGTATCCCATTTTTTCGTCGCCCAGCATCAGAGGGGCGTGGTCGACCCTCATGGGCACACCGGGCCGTTCTTTCTCGAATGTGGCGACTACGTCGATGAGCCGCGGGTCGAGATGCGTCGACTCCCTGAAATCGCCGCCGGGCAGTACTTTGCATATTCGGGCGTGGACAAAGTGTGTGCGCGAGGCGTATTTGCGGGCCAGAGCCTGCACATCGTTCTGAGCGCCTGCGCTGAGCGAGCCCGCGCAGAAAGTGAGGCCGTTGTGGCTGTCGGGGACGGCGTTGAGAAACCACTCGATATCGGCATCGCATGTGACGATGCGGGGCAGCCCGAGAATCTGCATGGGAGGATCGTCGGGGTGCACGCACATATTGATGTCATATTCGCGGCATACGGGCATGATAGCCTCAAGGAAATATTTCATATTTTGGCGAAGAGCGTCGCGGTCGATGCCGTCGTAGAGAGCGAGTAGGCTGCGGAATGTCTCGACGGGAGCCGCGTCGTCTTCCGAAATGTTTCCGTTGACGAATCCCTGAGTCTTGACGATGATGTTTTCGACCAGCCGGTGGTCTTCTTCGGGCGTGGCTTTGGATTTTATTTCCTCCACGCGCTTCAATGTATCGGCGTCATAGTCTTTTTCGGCATCTTTACGGCGGAGGATGTGGATGTCGAAATAGGCAAATTCGGCACGGTTGAAATAGAGGTTGGAAGTGCCGTCGGCATTGGGGTAGTCGAGGTCGGTGCGGGCCCAGTCGAGTACGGGCATGAAGTTGTAGCACACTGTTTTCACACCTGCTTTTCCGAGATTGGCGAGGCTTTCCCGGTATTTGTCTATGAGCTCATCGCGGTCGGGTCCGCCGTATTTTATCGACTCGCTTACCGGCAGGCTCTCGACCACCGACCATCGCAGACCGTGAGCCTCGATAAATTTTTTCATTTTCAGCACTTCATCAAGGCTCCATACTTCTCCGTTGGGAATATGGTGAAGCGCGGTGACGATTCCCTCGACGCCAATCTGTCTGAGCATGTCGAGTGTTATTTTATCGTTGGGTCCGAACCAACGCCATGTTTTTTCCATATAGATAGATTATAGTTTATGTCAGGTAATTGCTTTTTCGACTTGAAAATAAGACGTAAGGCTTATGGTTTTAGATTGTAAAGCTGGTTATCTGAAGGCAAAATTACTAAATTTTCTTCATATGCCACAAGCCGCGGATACCGGTCATACCCTCCCGGACCATAAATAATGGCTGCAAAACCCGGCGTTGAAGCCCTTTGCGGGAGGAAATTCTCCATAAATGTAATTAATAACCGAAATATGTATAAGCCGCCGGAATAAAAGAGACTGTAAATTTGTAAACTGATTAGTAAAGTATATAACTGACATAATAATGAAGACAGTGATACTGAACAATGGCGTCGTAATGCCACAGATAGGCTACGGCGTATATCAGGTTGACCCCTCGGAATGCCGGAGATGTGTCGGCGATGCCCTCAGAACTGGTTACCGCATGATAGATACTGCTCAGGCGTACCATAATGAAGAAGGAGTGGGCGCCGCTGTGAAGGAAAGCGGAATTCCGCGCGACGAATTATTTCTTGTGTCGAAAGTATGGATTTCGAACTACGGGTATGAAAAGGCAAAGGCGTCGATCGACGAAAGTCTCCGCCGACTCGGTACCGACTATATCGATCTGATGCTTCTTCACCAGCCGTTCTGCGACCGGTATGGGGCATATCGTGCGCTTGAGGCCGCTTATAAGGAAGGAAAACTCAGGGCGATTGGCGTGAGCAATTTCTATCCCGACCATTTCATAGATCTGGCCAGTAACGTGGAGATTGCACCGGCGGTTAACCAGGTCGAGACGCATGTTTTCGACCAACAGACCGAGGCTCAGAAGTATATGAAAGAATTCGGCACTCACATGATGGCATGGGCTCCTCTTGCCGAAGGTCGCAATAATTTCTTTACGAATCACGTACTCGCTGCCATAGGTGAGAAATACGGTAAAAGCGTGGCGCAGGTCGCACTCCGCTGGCTGCTGCAGCGCGATGTGATTATAATACCGAAATCGACCCACATCGAGAGAATGCAACAGAACATCGATATCCTCGATTTCACCCTGTCGGATGAAGATATGGCGGAAATAGGCCGTCTCGACACGGGGCGGAGTCTGTTCTTCGACCACCATGATCCTGAGACCGTGAAAATGTTCATGGG
Organism: uncultured Porphyromonadaceae bacterium; assembly: GCA_900548975.1. Classification (GTDB taxonomy): domain Bacteria; phylum Bacteroidota; class Bacteroidia; order Bacteroidales; family Muribaculaceae; genus CAG-873. The sequence goes on along the minus strand of URMS01000016.1, from coordinate 17,341 downwards.
CTGGAGATAAGAGCGCTCAGAACTTATTTTAACGGTGTGTTCCGACAGTCATTACGACGCCGGAACACCCCGGTTTTGTATCTTTCAGTACAGTTCTATGTACAGGAAGTCCGCTCCATCCCATCCGACAAGGGTGTTGTCGCCGGTGGCTGCAATACTGCTCAGTTTTGTGTCGATACGGTATCGGCCGATTATATTTCCCTCGAAATCGAGTTTGATTATGTCGGCTTTTTGTTCGCTATATACCGATGCCAGGTAAAGGGCATAGATATAGTTCCGAGACAGGGTAAGATAGATGGTGTGCAGGATGTTGAGACTGTCGAAATCGGCCTCGTCGAGAGTGCGCGGGTCGAACGTGTCCTCACCGATACGAACGCTCATGATTGTTTTGCTGTCTGTCCCGAAAATTTCGATATATGGATGCAGCCTGTAGGCAAAGACTATACTTTTGTGTTTGTCGGAATATGCTATTTTGCCCATGTTAGGCATCCAGGCTTGTAAATCAGATGATACGGATATGTGCCGTATAGTGTCTGTGCGTGATGCCGCAATGTCGGCCGAGAGAATAAACTGACGGCCGCCTCGAGGTTCTCTTGCCATGAAGACATAGATGTCGGGTGCCATGACAAAGACATCGTTGACATGCTGAGAAAGCTGTACGGGCACGGAGAAATTACGGTCCAGAATGCGATGCCGGGTGCCGGCAAGAGCTGTGCCGCCGAGGATATCGTAGATTTCGCAGTCGTCCTGACCGACTATACGAAAGGTGCCGTCGGGACCTGTGAAAGGATAGGGCATATACGAAGTATAGTATCCGTCGTTGCGCTTTCCCAATTGAGGACTTATGAGGAGACTGTGCTTGTCCCGATCGATAATGGCACGGCGCACGAACAACTGGCCGTGTCCGTCGTGGGTTTCGTAGACAAACATCAGTGTGTCGCCCGACACCTTCATGTCTGTCATAAGCCGAATATCGTCCAGTGGCTCACCGTTTGTGTCGAATTTCGTTATTTTTACCGTCGATTCGGCTCCGGCACAATTTGCCAGAACCAGGAAAAGTATCAGTAGGCCGAAGGTTCTCATTTTATTTCGATGGGTTTATATGGTATCGGGGTGTCTTCAATTTCAGTGGCATCGCGTGTGCGGCCGTCTTTGCCTACAATCATCACGCGTCCTTTCGCTCCGCCGTAAGCGGCAAGCTGAAAGGCGATCGGTGTCCTGAAGCAGCGGGCTATGGTTTTGGATGCTTCCGAGGCCGAGCAGTTTTTCTCGGACTCGTATTCGTAGACACAGATAGGCTCTGATGAGCGTTCGATACCTGTGGCTGTCCATACGAATTGACCCTCGTCGTCCTGAATGCGCAATATAAGTCCGGGTAGTCCGCCGAATTTATATGGGCCGTAAGGTAATGGAAGTTCAGGACTGAACCACGCCGAATAATGGCGGCCGGCAAATTCGCATCGCGCGAGGCGGCATTCGTAGCCTAAGACCGTGAGTGTTGTGTCGGATGCAAATGACCAGTCGATGGCAGGCACACTGTCGGTGTAGTGCAGAATGCTGTTCTGCACCGGAAGGCGGTACTTGATGTCGGAGTGTCTTCCCCGATCGGAAAGGATGATCTCGCAGGGCCACGGCATGCCGGGAGGATTGGAAAATGTATCGGCGCCGCGCCGGGCATCGGCCGTGCATAGAGAGTCGTAGTGAAATATTATATCGCTGAAATCCTTGACAGTGTGCCGGCCGATCTGTACGGTTCGGACATCGTCGAAACGATTCTGTATATCGGGATGCCAGGTGTAGTCGAGAGAATAGGTGAGCTTGTAGCGGGCGGTGTCGACCGCGGTAGCCCGAAGCTGTTCCACAGATGTTATCCCCATCTGCGCCACTGCCGGCAGTGATGCGAGCACGGAAATGACGGTAAATAGAAAATGTTTCATATAGGATTGGTGTTTAGATGATTCTGAATCGGATTTTTAATAATATGCTGCGCGGGCGGATGGTGTAGGCGGCCTTCGATTCGGTAAGGGCTGACAGGGTAGAGTAGGAATAGGTTTTATGGTTGAGAAGATTGTCGCATGTGAGCATGAGGCTGAATCGCCCGATATCATATTTGCCACCCGCACCGACCATCAGAAACGATGGGTTGCCGTCGTTGAAATTATTGTAGTAGTGGTAGAGCGATGTTGTCAGTGTGACGCCGCCGGGGACAGTGAAATCAATGGCGGCTTTGTTTGTGATGGTCCGTAGCCAGGGGAAACGGTCCGAACCTTTCTGACGGGTCGCCGATTGTGATGCAATGCCCTGATAGGAGAGTCCGAGCCATCGGAAGGGCCGAAGACTGATGTCGGCGGTGACTGTGAGACTGTTGCCATTGTATCGGATTAGTTCGTTCTGAACGAGGAGGGGATTGTCGTAATATGAATATGTGAATGCGGCGCCGATTTTAAGTCCGGACCGGTCGAAGCCCTGGCTCGCATTGAGATTGGCGCGGACCATGTGGCCGCTTTCGGAGGTGCGCCGGCTTATGGTGCGCTGTACAATGCCATCGAAATAAGAACCGTAGAGCACTTCGGGCGACCGGCTGCTCCAGGATATTTCCGCTCCGGCAAAACTCATGGAAAGAATATTTCTGAAAGTGTAGCCCAGTGAACAGTGCCGGTCGAGTCCCTCATATAGCCCGGGCACATCGTAGACCGAAAGCTGACGGTATGAGGTGAGGATATAGCCGGAATAGAGGGTTTCGACAGAGGGGAGGGCATAAGACATCGAAGCCCGCAGGAGAAGGTTATGGCAGGTGTTTATTTTATAGGTCATGCTGAAGTCGGGTTCGGGGCGAAAACGGCTTTTGGTTGTGACGGTGCCTTCGATATTGTTTTTGAGATTGAAATGACGGTATTTTAGGGGAATATAGAGCTCTGCGTGGATTTTCCGGGCTGAGAACACGATTTCGGCGCCTATGCCGACATCGAGGTAATCGAGAGAGATGTCGTTGCGCATGGTTTCGAGGCGGCTTTCAAGCGAATTGTGGTGATAGTTTGCAATAGCCGACGGATGCAGCGAGAAGTTGCGGAGCCGGAACGCGGTGAGAAGGCGGGCGTTGTTTTCGGCAGATATATTTCGGCAGTCCACTGTCTGGCTGAGGCTGGAAGCGGCTATTATGTCTGGAAACAGATTGGGCGCCACCGACAGACTGTGCGGGCGTTTTTCCATATTGATAAGGGATGTTATCTCGAAGCCACGGTCGGCAGAGTTGCGGTGTGTGGCGTGGAATTTATTCAGGAGGCGGTAGACAGCTGTTTTTCCCGACTGATTCACTTTATCGCCGGCTGCAGCGATAGCGCTTCTTGTGTCGCTTGTGCTCCAGTCGAATTTAATCTGTTCCTTGAGATAGTTCGCGTCGCCGTTGTTCATGTATGTCAGGTCGCCGTAGGCTTTCTGTGTACTTGCTATGCCTTCCATAGACTCATCTAAGATATTCTGTGCTCCATCGGGCAGAAAATTTGTGGTGGTGCTACGGCTCTGCCCGGTGTCACGGTCGTGGAGGTATGCGGCGTTTATGCCGATCTCTCCTGAGGCACCGACGCGATAGACGTTGTTGAAAGTGGTGCTGTGCGAGCGGTTAAAGTAGTAGAATCGTTTGTCGATGCCCGGTGCCGAAGGCATGGCTACCGACGAGATGTTGCTTGTACGCGACCAGTCGTTATCGAACGAATAGAGTTCCTGCGACAGATCTTCGCCGGTGTTGTTTCCCTTATATGTGGCGAGTAACTGGCTGTTGCGCCGGAAATATGTGGCTATGGCCTGATTGTTCCATAATGTCTTGTCGGAGTAGCCGCCTCCGAGTGTGGCTATGAGATTGAATACACCACGTACGCCCTCTTTCAGCCGCAGATTGATGGACGCCTGTTCTTCGGAGCGCAGACCTTTGAGGGCTTTTATGTCCTGATGGTTCTCCAACACCTGGACTGTCGCGATATTGTTAGGGTCGATATTGTTTGTGGCAATGCCGTAGTGTCCCTTCATGAGGTCGAGACCTTCGATATAGAATTTTTTGATAGGTTTCCCCTGATAAGAAATCTGTCCGGTCTGAGAGACGGTGATACCCGGCATCCGGCGGAGAACATCGGCCACGGACTGGTCGGTAGGAGAGAGAAACGATGCCACGTTGTAGTTGACGGTATCTTCGCGAGAGTATATTTTCCGGGCTTTGACAACGATATCTTTGAGCTCGATAGTGCGATGTGCTACAACTATGTCGTAAGTGCCGTTGAGGTTGGGTACTTTAAGGCTTGTGGATTCAATATCCATGCCCGATACATTTATGATTATACTGTCGCAAGGGCTATCGACGGAAAGGCGGAATTGCCCGCTTTCGTCGGTTATGGTGGCCCCCAGTATGGTTTTCGGAGAATCCGGAGGCGATACGATTACGCTGGCCATATCCACGCCCGAGCCTTCGCTGTTTCTGATGAAACCGCTTATCGCACTCCGGCTAAACAGCTGAATTGCAGCGAAGAATATAATTAAAATAATGACAAAGGCTCGTTTCATAAGGGTATGGTTGTGGCCGGATGCCGTTTGGGGCATCCTGTTCAGAGGATATGTCAGGCGCGGATTATTCTTTCTTCTTTAAGGTGACGGGAATATTGAACCGGGTTTGTATCGGAGTGCCGTTGTGGGTGATCTGTTCGAAGCGCACACCGTTTACAGCTTGATCGATTATTGTCTTGACAAGTGGATTGTCGGTATTGTCGGTCATGACTTCTTTCACCCTCCCTTCTTCGTCGATTACGATTCCGATGTTTATTTTGGTCTCCCTGTCGACATCGATAAGTGCCAGAGACATCCGCAATATATTGCCAAAGGCTTTCTGATCATGCAAGAGCGATGGCAGCTCTATTATAGTATCGGATTCTTCTTCGGACGAGACTTCGGGCAGGGATTTATAATTATCGAAAATGTCGGTAGACGGTATTGTTTCCGGAGTTTGCGTGTGAGGATTACTTTCGAAACTATAGGCGGATATGGACGAAAGGAATGTGGCCGAAGCCGGTGAGGTGAGGGCGAGGACACATACTATTATAGCGGGGAATGTGAAAACGGCCAACAGCATTGCTTTCCATGAGGATGGCTTGCGGTTCATTGTCATTACACGCTTACGGAAATTACGCCGGCCTGCCGCAAAGCTGTTGGTGCCGGGGATAGTTCTGGAACCCAGGGCTTTTGTAATAAGCAGACGCTGATAATAGTAAGTGTCTATGCCTGTTCTGACGACGGCGGCATCGGCTTCGAACTCGTGGTTGAGTTTTACCAACCGGTATGTCTGCCATGCAAAAGGATTGTACCACATGAAGATACAGAACAGGTCGGCAAAAAGGACGTCGATCCAGTGCTGTTTTTCGGTGTGAGTTTTTTCATGCAGATATATACCGGCCGAATTGTCGGACAGTTCCGAATCGTGTAGGAATATATATTTTCCCCAACTGAATGGCGCGAGACGGCGCCCGGTGAGGCGGCAGACCATAAAACCGTCGCGCAGCGATTTATCGCTTCGGGCGATGAGTAATCGCAGGCGGATGAAGGATATTATCTCACGGCATAGGAGCACAAAGAAGCCTGTGAAGTAAATGATTATAGCAGCACTGGTCCATAAGGATGCGTTTTCGGGCGCCGATGTTATGGTGGCGGGAGCTGGTGGGCCTGAAATGCCTGTGGCAATGAATGCAGTCTCTGTAATGTTTCCGCTTGGGGCGCCTGGTGAGCCCGGTAGAATGGAGATGGCGGCGGGTAGGGTGAGGGACAGGAGCATTGCGCACAGCAGCAAAAACCGGTTGAACCGGAAAACGGTGCAGCGGTTGACTGTGATATGCAGAACCGGATAGAGCATGAGAATGACTATCGATGCTGCCAGAGAGTAGGAGAAGAGGCTGCCCATGATCAGTCGGTTTTAGAAGTGCGATTTTTTTCTACTTCGTCGAGAAGGCGGCGAAGATCTTCGACCGGAATGTTACCGTCTTCGACAAAAGAGGATACGACCCGGAGATAAGAATTCTTGAAATAGCGCCCGATGATTGATGTCAGCGACTTTTTGCCCATGTCTTCTTCGGCGACCACAGCATGGTAGCGGTAGGACTTACCATGCTGGGTGTGACCGACGTATCCTTTCTCTTCAAGAGCCCGTGCTATAGTCGAAATGGTATTGAAATGAGGTTTGGGATCGTCGTATCTGTCGACTATCTCTCTTACGTATAGCGGGCCATGCTCCCAGAACATGCCGAGCACTTCTTCTTCTTTAGCAGTCAGTTTTTCCATATTACAGATGTTGGTGTCGCAAAGATACAACTATTATTTATAGTTACAACTATATTTTGTAGTTAATGTGTGTTAAGGTATTCTTTTTTAGGTCTGTAGCGGAGGGATACGACTACGTAGATATGACGAAAGAGGGGATTGAAGTCGCATCGGTGTGTTAAGTAGCTGATATGCAAAATGGTATAACAGGCTTGTGTAATAAATGTCGCTGAAAGGTAAAAAAAGCGCGCAAAAAATTTGTCATATTAAAAAAAGTGCCTACCTTTGCAGTACCAAAAGATGCTTCAAGCCTCAAAGGAGAGGTGGGTGAGTGGCTGAAACCACCGGTTTGCTAAACCGACGATGGGAGCAATCCTATCCACGAGTTCGAATCTCGTCCTCTCCGCGAAAGAGCTGCAAGTCATAGACTTGCAGCTCTTTTTGCGTTAAAGGAGATGACGTTAGAACGAGCAGAGTTCGTAACCGCTTTAGCACTTTGCGAAGCAAAGAATCCCGTCCTCTCCGCAATAAAAGCTTGATTGTCAGGCTTTTGTTGTGTGCGCACCCAACTTTACATCCGGCTAGCGTGAGCCAGCTCGATAATTCATCAATAGCCCCCGGCAACGATTGCCGAGGGCCGGAGGGTTGTATGAAAAGCTGTTTACAGGTTAGGTAATTGTAGTGAGGGAACCGGTAGCTCATTGCGCCGGATGAATTTCTTGATGTTATCGGGTACACCTTTTTGGTGTGGCTTCAGCCACATTTCCGTCGGTGTCAGTTTTACGACGACATAATATTCCGTTGCATCCCATAAATTGTCACTGTCGGGCGCATCATACCAAGTGAGTTCGAGGCGTGGCTTGCCGTCATCTTCATTTGCAGGATCTGAAACGTGCCATGTATATCGTTTATAGAAATCGGCTGTTCCGTCCGGCAAAAGATAATATGTGACGAGTCCACCCCTCGACCATGTTTTTTCGCCGTCGGTAGTAAAACGGTATATAAGCGGATTATCATTGCTCCCGTCCTCAGCTAATTGCCATTGCCCTTTGATTAGTTCAGTATCAGGATAGTCTGGAGTATCATCATCGCAAGCACTTACCAAAAAGATAAGCAACGTGAATATCAGTAAGCAGATTTTTTCATATAACTTTAATATTCTTTAATGTCATAGTATATCAGTTATTGCTAATGATAATTTCTTCTTAATATATTACACGGATTAAGTTTGATGAGATTGGGCTGTATATAATACTACCTCATTTGAGACAATCGACTGAGTTGCACGGAGAAGTCTCTGTTGTCAGCACAAAATCTACAAGGTTAAACCTTATTTTGTCGAAAAGCATTAACGTCTTCACGCTCCTGACGTTGCATTATCCCCGGTTCTGCCTAAATCCATCGCAAACATCATTGCTGAATTTAGGATATTATTCAAGTCAAGTTGTGATGCTTGATTATTGAATAATTCTGTAAATGCCGGTATAGAAACATCGGGACGATTAAGACGGTTGCCAATCAAGCATCGCGAATATACCTCAATAAAATCTGATATTGAGTCTTTGGGTGTTGCATTGTAGATGGAGTCCAACGCAAACCAGTCACTTGAATTCATTGCAGCAGCAAGTCGCTCGTCGTATGACTGAGCATTACTTGTCACTAAAGATAATATTATCAAAAGATAAAAAAGAACTTTTCGCATAATGTATTGTTGAAGAATAGTAATTAAAAATATCGGGGGCGCTTATTTCATAATAGCTGAAGATGCACCTGATTGTTCTCCGACCTCGTTGCCCCGTTGTACCTTCTTTCCGTAACCGAAAGTATATGTCACCGAAAGGTTCAAACGGCGATGAAAGTTGTTTCCATCAACGAATCGCGTTTCTGAATATAAAGGAGTTGACAACGTATTAGTAGCACAGAGCCAATCATTGCGAAATAGATTCATCGCGTTTACCCTGATATTCCAGTTTGCCCGACTCCATCCTGCGAGTATCTGGTAGAAATCACGGTCTTTATATATTACTCCACGATTGCCCTGCACTGTCAGGTTCCTTGTCTGATATGATGCCTGAAAGTAGAAATTACCAAGATAATAAGTAACCGATGCGTTGCAAGTGAACGGACTCCGTTTAATGTCAAATAATCCGGTCATACGATAGATTGAAATTGAGGGTGATGCCGCAAGTTGAAGATTGCCATTTAACAGTTTGTAATTAAACGACATTCCGATTTGAGTACGGTTATAGTCGCCGTCAGTTTCAAAAGTGCGAAGCAAAGCAGTCCCACCGTCGTATGGCTCGTAAACAGGCACATACAGGTTATATTCTCCGAAGTATTGGGCAAAAGCCGAAGCCGAGAATTTGTTAGACGGCATCCAGTTGTAAGACAGGTTGAATGTAACCTGTCGGGAAAGTCCGATTTCGGGATTGCCGGTATAGTACATCAGTTTGTTCTGTTGCAGTATATTCGGCGTTTTCTCGCTTGCTCCGGGATAGTTCGCGCCGAAATGGAAGTATGCGCGGAAAGAATGTTTCTGTGAAGGAGAAAATCCGGCTGATACATTCGCGAGAGGATAGACCTCTGAAACGGACTGATCGTTGATTTTGTTCTTCTCCCATTGCAAAGCCACATCAGCACTCACATTCCATTGATTGTTGGAGAAGCTATAACCGAGTTCAGCTCCGGCGTAGGTGTCGAGGAAATCATTGTCGTAAGGAGATGTGCCGAAATAGCTCACATCATTGGATGTGGAACCATAATAAGCGCGGAAGAAGCCGTTTTGTCTGTCTGTGAATATCTTGTAAAGAGTGGCACTGCCCCTGAACTGCCATACGTTTTCCCTGGAGTCGTTTACTATGGCATCGGTGACTGAAGTCTGATAGCGGTAATTGTTGTTGGTGTGTCCGTAATTTATGCCGGGCGAAATGCTAAGATGGAAATTTCGGGGCAGAATGAAATAGTAATTGCCAGACCATATAATATAACGGCTGGTGTAATGCTCGTATCTGCTATATGAGTAGTCTTTTGCCTGTCGGGGTACAAACGACAGCTTGCCGGATGTTTCAGACGTCGGCGACTGATCGAAGTTAAAGCCGAGAGTGTTTGCAATCTGCCCTTTTTCGGAATCGTAAATGGCTCTGACCGTAATAACGGGGTACTGGTTATACTTGAAATGAGAGTTGTCGAATATTTCGTTTCGCGTAATAAGGTAAGGTTCACCGGCGGCCTTTTCAAGAGTATAGTTCCCAATGGTTGAAGTACCTGAATGTCTGATGTCGTGATTCGACGCACCTGTATATAAATCGTAGGTCATGCGCTTATATGCAAACTTTGAATATATTGAAGCACGGCTTGATAGTTTTCCTACAAGGAAATTTTCATTTACCGTTGCTTTGGTGTAGCCACCGTATTCGTACTTCTGCATGATGAAATTGATTACATGCTCGTTACCCTGAAAACGAGGGTCGGTAGGAAAATCGAGATATTCGACACAACGCACATCAGATGTCAAAATGCCCTCGATTTCTTCCGCCGATGCAGGGATATAGTTGATATAGACCGCTACATTTTGTCCGCCCGGTGTCGTAACTACATTGTCCATAAGATTGATATTAATTTGCGGAATAGCCATAAGACGCAAAAGGTCAATGGCGTTTTGCGCGGACGATTTCTGACGCTGTGAAGGCAGATAGACAGTGCGGTCGGAATATGCGGAGGCCAACTGTCCTTCAACCTTGACCTGCTGCAAGGCCACGGCATCAATAGGAAGGATTATGTCTCCTACGTTGAAGTCGGTCAGATGGCGGTAGGTAATCTTGTAGCCTACGCAACTTAGTTTTGCGATAACATTACGGCTGTCGCAAGGAATGGTGAAGCGACCGGCGTTGTCTGCAACGCCATATGTGATTACTGTGGAGTCTTCGGGGGCGAGAAGCAATATCGTAGTTCCAGGAGCCGGTTGGTATTCCTCATCGAGGACTCGGCCCCGATAGCTGAACTTGCCGTGCTGCAACGCTTCTACATAGTATCTGCCTCCAGAACTGATAACCGACACCGGATTCAGTCCGATCAGCTGTCTGAGCATGTCGTAGGCATCATTTGTATGTATGGTTGCCGTAACCGGATATTTGTCGAGTTCGTTGGAAATGAAGTTGATGTGAATGTCGGGATGCTCGGCGGCAATCTGCACGAGCGCTTCGGCGAGAGGTGTATGATTGAAGCGGTAGCTGAACTTCTGCGCAAAAGCGGCAGCGACACAAAGCATCACCGCAAAGAGAATAACAAGACGTTTCATTTTACGGTCAATACTTTGTCGGTGAGTGTAATGTCGATTTGTTCGAAGGTGTTTAGCTGTTCTACAACCTCATTGAGTGGTAGAGACCGGTCCCATTCAAAATATAGCTGTAGAGACTTGGCTGCATCTTGATTGAACTTGACCGTCGCACCGTAATATCCGGCCATGTCTGCAAGGATTATTTCAAGGTTTTCTCCTTTGAATACAATGGTTTCAGGCAACGGAGTTGTTTCAGCCGGAATGGTATCAGTAGAAGCAACATTGGTGCTGGTTATGGCAGTTTGTTCCTGTGGCTCGGCTTGCTCAGTCTGCGACATTTCTTTATCAGCATTGAAATAATGGGTCACACCGATAGTTGCGGCCATCACAGCGAGGGTGCAGACAAATGCGATTACAACCGCAGCGGCGTTGCGCGATGCTATAAAAGATAGCCGACGGAGGATAATGGGTCTGCGCTTGGGTTGCTTTGCTTCAAAGCATCGCCATTCTTCGTCGAGGTTTATCTCAGGGACATGTGCGGAAACATCAGCCGTTTTGTGCAGCGTATCATATATTTCACGTGCCTCAGGGTCGGTAAACAACTGCTCAACCTCGGCATCGCTATATTTCTCGGGGTGCTCCAGGGCATCGAGGAGTTGGTCGATATTGTCTTTCATTTGTGGTTGAAATTTTGACGTAAGACATCCATTGCATGACGCAAGTGCTTATAGACAGCCCTCTCGCTGATGCCTAATTGCCCGGCGATCTCATCGTAAGACATACGCTCGTTGAAACGCATTTTCACCACTCGTCTGTCTTGCATGCTCAATGATTGATCTATCAGCGTGTTCAACCGCTCCACATCCGCCGGATCGGGCCATTCGTCGTCTTCAATCTCGTCAAGATCGAGAGCGTAGAGATTGTTGAACCTCTCGCGCAGTGAAAGGCTGCGGAGATGCTTCAGTGAGGCAAAGCGTACGCCCGTAAGCAGATATGCGGGAGTGACGGTTGACAGATTTTCCGACAGCACCGACTCGAAGACATCGTGCACAATGTCTCTCGCTGTATCCGTGTCATGCAACAGGCGTATCGCCAGCGTCAACATGGCCGTATAGTTGCTTCGGAAAAGCTTTTCTATGTCGCTATTTGTCGTCATACACTTATTAAAACCACAACATCTCAAAAACCGAACCCTGCATGTGAAAAAATATTGGAAAATTTAGAATCAGATTGTAAAGTTACTGAAATTCCTGACATTAAGGGAACTGTCCCGTAATAATATCTTGATTGTCACATCGAATGTCGATTGTTATTTGTAACTTTGCGTATGGCAGCACTCTATAAGATATTGATTTTGTGTGTTGGATTTGCTCTCTCCACTAACCTGTGGGCGCAAAGCCATCTTGACCCGGTAAACGATAGCAGAGAGTTTTTAGAGCAATATAGCTATTCTTTGCTCACGAAGGAACGCAAGGGTGGAATAGTTATTGAGCCATCTTTCTCAAATAGATATGGGGTCAGTTTGTCAACGAAATGTGATAGTCTGACACTGATTGAAAAACGGCCGCATGGAATTGTCTATCCTGATAGTATTAATGTCAAAGAGATTCCAGTGGCAAAAGTAGCCATTGATTCTGTATTTGGCAAAAGCCTTGCCGAGCTTATCGATGTTGCCGTTGAAAAGGCAATGCCAACTTTTTCTGCCGGACTGGATGGTGCGATGTATTATTTTATCGCATCAAATGACAGCATTGGAAAAACATGGTCGCCTTCAGATGAATCCTCTAATTGCGGTGTGCTTGTCAATATTGTGGAGGCGTTAAAAGATGCAATACAAACAGGAGAGTTGCAGAATTTTATTGATGACTGGTGGTGCTCAATCGACAAACTTCGGTTGTCATTTCAAAATGCACCGGCGTTGCCTCCCTTTTATTTTAATAAAGAATTTGGCAACACAGACAATAATCGACCTACTGTCGAATACAGCGCAAGCAGTCCCCTGACAGATGATTTTCAGTTTAATGCCTTCATGACCTGCCCTGCGGATTATATAGAAGACTCTTTAAGCGGAGATTCGACACCGATATATATGAATAACGCAACGGATTCCATATTCATTGATTTTTGCAAGGCTCTTGTAAAATGGCGGGAACAGGCATCGGTTCCCTATGTAACTGTCGTCATTACCGTTAACGATGATGAGAAAGAGAGTTATGATATCAAAAGCTCAGGGAAGTCGGTTTACTTAAACTTTACACTCCCTCACGACAAATTGACAATAGATAAGTTATTAGAACAGAATAACAATTGCATATTCAGATATATACATGAAAATATGATGCCGAATGAAGCTGTCAGACAAGCTCCGGGAACGGCAATCAGGAATCGGAAAGGAGGCAAGCGATGAGACTGTTATACAAAATGAAATGGGTAATTGTCATATTATTTGCGATTGTATTTGTGGCCTCATTTGCGTTGCTCTTTGTTGGAGGTGAGGCAGACGTAAACAGATGTTTTTTGGCAGCGAATCTGTTGCTGATATTTTGCACATTGGCAAATGTGGTTTATGCTTTTATAAATAGGCATAACGATGTCGGAATCGCATTGCTTTTATGCTTTCTAATTGGTATTGGACTAATGTGGTCAATATACATTGGAAGCTGGAATTACACAGTTAAAGCATTAACCGTAGGTTTTGAATAATATATTGAGATTAAAATGTTTATACCTTTACATGGTTCATATCGGAGATTAAGCATATTATGACAGTTGCAGACTTCCTTATATCGGAGATTCATCTAATTTATGCCTCGTATGATGACAAAGTAGTTGAAATTGACGAATCTACACTTACAATTCCAGTATGACAAATAAAGGGAATTGGGCTGAAACCTCAGAAACACACCCAAAAGGATAAGATTTTAGTTTTTGCGTTCAGTTCAAGCATTTTACACTTTGCAATGTAATGGTTTTAGCGAGAATTGTATTAACTTTGTGGCACGGACAAAAGTATTAGGCGTATGAATAAATGCCTCAAAATAGTTGGCTTTTTAATGATTTTGCTCTTGATATGTGGATGCACAAGAGTCAAATCTAAATATGAATCCTTAAAAAACTGGGTTGCAGAAGCAATTTATGCTCCGTTTCAGACGGATTTTTATTCTGATTCAGGTGGCTGGGATTATCGCCGTGTTCCGTTGATTGCTCCCTATGAATTGCTCTCTACACTTAAACATGATAATATCAGAGTCTGGTTCTGTATCAAGCGAAATAATCTCAATGAATTTGGCGGACCGGGATTGGATACAGAGCGGCTTTCCGTAGAATATGCGGGAATCGCTGATTCGACAATATATTTGAGTTATTCAGAAGCCTTTGATGATATTATAGGCGGTGAGCGCCACAACGCTTTGATGTCTCCTCGCTTTGTCATAATTGATGTGCCGACAGATTCTATTGAGTGGTATGAAACAAAAGATGAATGGCACGAAGCTCTCTACAAGCGCAATATTACCAATCCACAACTGCATCATGTGGATAGTCTGTATGATGATTTCGCCAATAATAACCGGTTGCTGTTCAACCCTTCAAATTGACAAGTGTATGATATTGACCGATAAGCGATATCAGATTATATTTTACAAAATCAATAAAGCGACGAAAGGAGGCAAGCGAAAGACTTCGCCTGTAAGCGATAACGATATACTGTATCATAACCAAATGTTCCTACCCATCATTCGTTATCATAATAAGGATATGGAATTGATAGCTGAAATATTCACTGGAATATTTATTACGGTCATGGTTTGGGTCTGCGATTCGACATATAAAAAATATTCGTAGGAATGAAAAGAGAGTTATTGTTAGCTATATTGGGAAAAATACAGGCATTTAGGCACGAAATATATACCACAGACCGAGGCTATATTAATCGGGTATGCACCACATATTGGTTCGGAGGCGTAGCTAAATTCTATGTATGAAACCTTATCCGAAAGTGATGTTGAGGCAATGGAGAAATCTATGGGGCAAAAATCCCTACCCAATATCGTGACTTTCTTTTGAATTACACAAATGGACTGAATATATATAATGGATAGACTTATATGAAACAGATACAGTTTTATAAGACATACTTTCTAAAATCAGTCGTCGGTCTGGGATTACTGATACTCGCGTCGTGTACAGTCGGATATAAAAATGACGGTAAGGAAGTGACATGGCATACATGGAACGAGGGTAGCGGACATAATTCATGGACGGTCGATGCCGATCCGGAGACCTTTGAAGTGCTGGATGATGATTATGGCCGGGACAAGACACACGCTTTCTATCGGGGAGATATAATAACAGGCGCGGACGGACATTCATTTCGGGTACTTGAAAAAGGTTATGCTGCTGATAAATTTAACGTATATAATGAGGGTAAATTGATGAAGGGAGTAGATCCTGCTTCTTTCAAGATTCATTCTTATGGGTTAACAGAGGACAAAAGGGATTTTTATAACAATGGCAAAGTCCTAAATGTCAGAGATAAATCATCATTCGAAATTTTAAAAAATAAATCCGGGCAAAAGACAAGTTGGGGGAAAGACAGATACAATGGATATTACTTAAACGGTACGGTGATTCCAAATATTGATCATGCCACATTTCATCCCATCGAAGCTGAGCGGCCGATTCAATCGGGGTGCTATGCCGCTGATAGATATAGAGTATTTTTTATGGGGAAGGAGGTCCAGGGTGCAGATCCGGCTACCTTCAGAGAGGTGGATTTCTATGTGGGACAAGATAAGTATAGAGCCTACCAAAAGGAAATACCGACTCAGATAAAAGATTATACTAAACTTACTCAATTAGGAAGATTGATGTATTCTGACGGGACGCATATTTACGATTCGCATTTTAATGTTCTTCCCGAAGCTGATGTCGCAACGTTCGAGCATATTTCCGACAATTGGTATAAAGATGCGTCACACGTGTGGTGGAGTAATAAATTGGTTAAAGGCGCAAATCCAAAGACCTTCCGACCGGTGCCGGTCTCATCATATTATTCCGGGAATAAAGGAAGTATGGGAGGCGATTTCAACTATGGAAAAGATGATAAGCATGTTTTTTGGAACGATTCTATAATTCCCGGTGCCGATGCAGCCAGTTTTGAAAAAATCGATTTTCCGGATGGTGACAGTTGGACTGTGTTCGATCGCAATCGCGTGTATCAGGGCAAAGATTCTCCGAAACTAAGAGAATATCTGAAAAAGAAATATGGCAAATGACGGATCCTATGGGTAAAACTGTAATTTCGGTAGTTATCAGGTTCTTTTCGGGCGTGAGGCGCATTTCGTTTCCTATAATACAAGAACTGATGAAACGGAATTATAAGAGGCCTGGAAAAGAGCTGTCGGGTATATTCTATCTATGGAATAATATGGAAGTTGCGAAGTAATTGCGTTTCTTTATGTCTGTATTTTTCCGACAATATTTTACAGACAAAATGAAAAACAAATGGCTTCGATAAAAGTAAAGTTCAGGCCTTCGACAATTGCAGGCAGCGAAGGCACAATCTACTATCAGATAATCCACGAGAAGAAGGTCCGGCAGTTGCTTAGCGACTACAAGGTGTTTCCATCGGAATGGGATACCGGGCGCTCAATGGTGGCGGTGGCTAAAGGCGCGCGTAAATCGTATGTTCTTTCTGTCCGCGACCGAATTCGTTGCGATGTCAGAAGGCTGACTATGATCGACCGGCGGCTGGAGGCGGCCGGTATGGAGTATACGGCCGACGATGTAATCGACGAGTTCAACCGATATGTGCAGGAATACTCTCTGTTTAATTTCATAGAGCGTATAATAGCCCGACTGAAACAGAACGGAAACGTCAGGACTTCGGAAACCTATCGCTCGACGCTCAACAGTTTCAGAAAGTTCAGGCACAAAGAGGATATTATGCTCGACTGCATTACCGCAGATATGATGGAGAGCTATGAGGCATGGCTTCGTAGCCGGGGAATATCCTCGAACACCATATCATTCTACGCACGTATACTCCGAGCTGTGTATAACCGTGCGGTCGAGGAGGGCGTCATTGAGAACCGCAATCCATTCCGCCATGTCTATACGGGAGTGGATAAGACGGTAAAACGGGCTTTGCCCTTGTCGGTAATCAAGAAAATCAAGGCATTGGATCTGACACATACGCCTGCTCTCGAATTTGCGCGCGATATGTTCCTGATGAGTTTTTATCTCAGGGGAATGAGTTTCATCGACATGGCGTTCCTGAAAAAGACCGACCTCAGGAACGGTTCCGTCGTATACCGGCGCCGCAAGACCGGGCAGCAGCTCGTCATTGAATGGACACGTGAGATGCAGTTGATTCTCGATAAATACCCCGAAAACAAGAGCTGCTACTTGCTTCCGGTGATACGTAATCCCGGTACAAATGAGAGATGTATATACCGCAACGTGGGTTATAAAATCAATCATAACCTTAAGATAATAGCTGAAAGGGTAGGGGTGGAGATTCCATTGACGCTGTATGTGGCCCGACATAGCTGGGCATCTGCGGCGAAAGCAAAGGGAATACCTTTATCGGTAATAAGCGAGGGGATGGGACATGACAGTGAAACCACCACACAGATTTATTTGGCCAGTCTGGATTCCTCTGTGGTTGACAAGGCCAACGCCATTATCATTAGAAGCCTTTAATGCAAGCCTCAGTTTCCGAGAGTGGAGATTGAGGCTTTGTAATTAATATCTAAAATCTCTTGGTAAGAG
>URMS01000015.1 GCA_900548975.1 uncultured Porphyromonadaceae bacterium | reverse complement strand
GAGCGGGTGCCGGGACAATAGCGCAGGGTGGAGCGAAGCGAGACCCTGCGTTCGATATCCTCCAATTAAACCAGACCCGCGGCGAGCGGGTCGCGAGAAAAAACAACGGTCGGATACTGGCTGATAAAAGGCTGTATCCGACCGCTGTCTTTATGTGTGTTTTATTTCACGGGGGAGAGGATGAAGGAGTAGGAGTACTCGTCGGCATCGAGGCGGTAGGGCTTGTAGGGAAGGGCGCCCCAGCTGTTGTCGCCGCCGAGACCGCGCTGTGTCAGGTCGACATATAGGTACACATTGTGGAGGTCGGGCGATATGTCGCTGTCGTGCTGCTGATGCTTGGCAAGACCGGGGTCGAGAGCCGAAGGCTGCACGTCGAGAGCGCTTACTTCGAGCGGCTGCAGACCGCGCACTTCCAGACCGAGGCCCGAGGCATCGGTGAGAGTTGCCTCGCGTACATCGGTGTGGTTGCCGCTTTCCTGCGGGCGCACATAGTGCCAGCGCATGTCGGCCACTTTGCCGGCGTAGCGTCCCATGAAGGCTGCCGTATGGCGGTCGGAATAGTTTTCCTGCGGGCCGCGGCCATACCATGCGAAGTTGTCGAACTGCCTGGGAAGGGTGATAAGCATCCCGAAGCGGCCAAGTTCGGGCTTGTAAGCGCCTTTGTCGGCCTTCCATGCCACATCGACCCGGAGGCTGCCGTCGGCAAGCGGAGTGTAGGTAACCACATAGTCGGAAGGCACTTCCTGCAGGCGATAGACGGCCTTGAGCGAGTTGCCTTCACGGCCGAACGACACGAGGGTGCGGTTCTGCGAGGCGGTGCGCCATACATTGGAGCGGGCCGGGAATCCGTTGCCGAAGTCATTGTCGGTGGGAGCGCGCCAGAACGACGGTGTCATAGGGCGCGATATCACCGTCTTGCCGTCAACGGAATATCCGCGGAGTTCGCCCGAATTGCCGTCGAAAGTCATTACCACACCGGCGGCTTCGGCTACCCAGTTGTTGCCATTCTTTTCAATTTTGGCCCTGGCCTCTGCGAGAGGCTGTGCGGCAAGATCTTTGGATACGAGGATGAACTGCTCGCGGGCCACTTCATGACCGGCGGGAATGATGTCGGAAGCCTCACGGGTTTTGGCATAGACGCTCAGAGCATAGTCAGAACCGGGCTCGATGGCGGCTGCCGGTATACGGACGGTCTTCGACGACTGCGGCGCAACCACGGCGGCAAATGTACCGCTGTCGACAACACGGCCGTCGCGCAGCAGTTCCCACGAGAAGTCGTAGCCCTCTGTGGAGCGGGAGGGGAAATGGTTTTCTACCGTCACTGCACCCGATGCGGGGTCGGACGAGCTGAAGCGGATATCCTGGTATACCTTCTTGACCTCGCTCAGACCCGGATGAGGAGTGCGGTCGGGATCGACAAGACCGTTGATGCAGAAGTTTTCGTCGTGGGTATAGCCGGTGGCGCCATAGTCGCCGCCGTAGCTCCAGTATTCGCGGCCGTTTTCATCCTTGGTCCTGAAGCCCTGGTCGACCCAGTCCCATATGAAGCCGCCCTGCAGTTTGGGGTTGGAGCGGATGAGATCGAAGAGTTCCTGAAAATTGCCGGTAGAGTTGCCCATGGCGTGAGCGAATTCACACATTATATAAGGACGTGTGGCCTCCGCACGGGCGGCATAGTCGGCTATACGGTCATATTCAGGATACATGGGGCAGACGATGTCGGTGTTGCGGCCTTCGCCGGCCTGCTCGAACTGTACGGGGCGCGTGTTGTCGCGACCTTTTATCCAGTCGTAGCTCTCGATGAAGTTCACGCCGTTGGAAGTCTCGTTGCCGAGCGACCACACGATTACCGACGGATGGTTCTTGTCGCGCTCCACGAGGCTTTTTTCGCGGTCGAGGATGGCGTCGTGCCACATGGCGGCATGGCCGGGATGCGTTTTTTTGGCTTCTTCGCTGATATTCCACACGCCCAGGCCGTGAGCCTCGATATTGGCCTCGTCGACAAGCATTATGCCGTAGCGGTCGCACAGGTCGTACCACAGCGGCGGCTGAGGATAGTGCGAAGTGCGCACGGCGTTGATATTGTTCTGCTTCATGGTGCGGATATCCTTCATCATGGTCTCTTCGTCAATGGCGTGACCGTTGACCGGATGATGCTCGTGCATATTCACGCCGTGAACCTCCACAGGCACCCCGTTGACCATGAGCTGCGAGTCGCGTATCTCGACCTTGCGGAAGCCTACGTTGGCCGATGTGGCTTCGACGGTCTTTCCGGCGGCATCGCGAAGATCGAGCACCAGTTTATAGAGATAGGGGTTGTCGTAGTGCCACTTGTTCACCTTGGCGATGCGGCCGTCGAACACGGCCGTGCCGTCGGCACCGACCTTGCGCACGGCGCTGTACACCTTGCGGCCCGAGGCGTCGTAGAGTGTTGCGGCCACACTCATCGGTTCGGTGGTGTCGAGCTTCACGTCGACATTGAGCAGACCGGTGCGGTACTTGGCGTCGAGATCGGCCTTAACGAAGAAGTCGGCTATGCGGCCGCGCTTGTCGGTGGTATAGAGATACACGTTGCGGTCGATGCCCGACAGGCGCCAGAAGTCCTGGTCCTCGAGATAGGAGCCGTCGGTCCAGCGGTAGACCTCGCAGGCGAGTTCGTTGACACCGGGTTTCACATACTCGGTGATCTCGAACTCCGACGGATTCTTCTGCGACTGCACATAGCCAGCCTTATGTCCGTTGACCCACACGTACATGCCTGCCGTCGAGCCATCGAAGTGAAGGAAGGTACGGCTGCCGTCGACGGTAGCCTTGTCGAGGTTGAATGTGCGCTTATAGCTGCCCACGGGGTTGTCGTCGTGAGGCACAATCGGCGGATTGGCCGGGAACACGTAGCGCGTATTGGTATATATAGGTGTGCCGTAGCCTTTCATTTCCCAGTTGGACGGCACCTCGATGCGGTCCCATCCGCTTACGTCGTAGCCCGGCTTATAGAAATCGGCCGGCCGCGCATCGGGCGAGGCCGAATAGCGGAACGCCCAGTCGCCGTTGAGACTGGTGACACGTGGCGACTGCCACACATTGCTCTCGAGAGCCTGATCGGCTGTTGAGTAGGGATAGAATGTCGACCGGGGCGCAAGGCGTCCTTCGGCGAAAATGCCCGGATTCTCCCATTCGACGGCTCCGGCGCCGAACGCGACACCCAAAGCCATAATTAGAGTTAAGGTTTTCATGCTATAGTGTGATATGATGTTTCGTGTAGTATGCCACAAAATTAACTATTTGTACCCTTATTTACTACGCTCAATCGTTCAAAAACACTCTGCCGACGGTCGCAAACAGTTCAAAAAAAATTTCGGCCCCCCCCGGGGCGGGTGAAGCCGTTATTTTGACCATTCTTTGCAGAAATATCATTTTTGCAGTAAAATTATTCAGGCCATAGCCGTCCTATTAATGTTAATTTTAGTACTGACAGCATACTTTCGTCAACCGACTGCAGACGTGGATCAGAATTCAACGTATCGATAGTCCTATCCAGAATGGTTCCGAACTTCGCTTTTCGATCATCATCGCTCATTTGCTTTAATGAGATCGGATAACGAGCTTCTTCAGGAATACTTTCATAGCATTTATTAATCAATTCTTCTGACAGAGTTTTATCAAGTTCTATACTCAAATCTCTGGCGGTTAACGCAAGATATGCAAATACGATAAGTCGTATGCTGTATTCCTTGACGTATACCTTATTGAATTCCGCATTTATTGCGGGATCTTTATTAGTATTCAGTTCAGAAAGATACCATGCAAGATAATCTTTAGTATACGATCCACAACTATCAGTAAATGAATTAAAAGTCCTAAATCGATCAATCTGATTGACAAATTCTATACTAGCCGGATAGCGATACTCCGACTCTAATTCCTCGGTATGATTCGACGGAATCAGAAAGAATATAAAGACACCTAAGAGTATCACCAAAGTTATACCTAAAGCATAAATCCAATTCTTGGTGCTACGATGCATTACCCCGGTAGCACGGATAAGTTTTTCTGCGGAATCTTTGCTGTTAGTATCAAAATATATGAAACTATAATCGGTAATATCTGCTATATCACCAAGTTTCTCTTTGGGAGGAAATACGAAGTCCCTGTCAAAAACAACGGGAATTATTCTTGAAGGCTTATTTATTGTATCTTTGAAAGTCAACGCATAGGCTATTTCTTTATGGACCCAATTATCAGGATCACAAAGATAGTCGTAGTTTTGTGCCTTCGGCAGAATCAATATAAAGGTATCACTTTGGAATATTTTCTCCTTTAGTGTCTTAGGAAAAGGGCCTAGATAATCTTCAGTCACATCCATAAAGACTCTACTTACAGTATCTTTTGCAAGAAGATTCTTAATCAAGATAGCCTCTGTGGTCGCCTGTCCATTATTGCGTCTATGGCTAATGAATATTGATTTCATGGTTTGGATTTTTTGCAAATATACATATTTATTCAAAACCGACAAGAATTTTTATAAAAAATTTCGGCTCCTCCCGTGGCGGGTGAAGCCGTTGCAGCTATGGCCGGCGCGCAGTCGCGGCCTATATAAATATAAAAATTATTTTTCCCGGGAAAATACGCCCTTGATACGCTCCCACAGCGACGGACGGTAGGGGCGGATGTGCACGCTCACTTTCGGCGATTTACGGTTGAGGAACACTATCGACGAGTGCATCACTATAGCCACCCATTCCTCAAACGGCACTATGGCATGGATCTTCTCAAGAGGTATGCGGTGAAAGGGCGACCGGGGGTCGACGCTCCGGATAATAAGCGAGTCGACAGGGCCATCCATATCGATAGTGACATTGTGGTGCCGGGAGGCATATTCAAAAAGCAGGGGCATGTCCAGACAGTCGGGACTTTCCGGCAGCTTCTTATACTTTTTGTATAAGGTCTGTATTACTCTTTTAGTTATCATGTTGCAATCTCCTATAATCTGTGGCCTCGCATCCCCGGAGGAGCGGCCTTCGAGATTATAACTTGCTTAACGGCCTTTTGTTTACAATTATTTTATTATTTAAATACTTTTTACTATTGTAACAAATGTGTAACATTTAAGATAGTGTATAATTAAATAACATTCATTAACTTTGCATCGTCTTCTAAATATGCACGGTCATGAAACACGCTCAAGTCTTATCTTTCTGCCTTTTCTTCCTGATTGCAGCCCTTTTAGGCGCATGCAACGACGATGTTCAGATCAACGGCGCAGCCGCCACAGATCCTATGAGCTATGTGAAAAATGGTGAATTGCAGCAGGGGGCCATCGACTTTGCGTACGGCACGGACGCCGTGCCGTGCATCAAAGACGCCACTTACACCCTCCACAGCATAGGCCTCTTCATGAAAGACGATCTGACCAACGGACGGTGGGAAAAGTCGGAACCGGGCGACGGCTGGACATGCCCTGTGAAACAGATAATTGTAGTTCGTGGCGCCTATTGCTGGGAGCACATCGACGACTGCAGTCCGGCCACCGGGCCTACCCGTTTCGCGGTGGCTCTTGCAGCGCTGAATAACCGTCTTGGCAAAAACTACATTCCTTATATAAGGAAAAATATTTCTTTCGACCCCGACGAAACCACAGTTTCCATCCGAGGCAGGAAATACGGACTGCTTCTTGCAAGCGACAGCAATATGACGATCGCACATGAGAGCAATTACTACGGCGGCCGCACCCACAACGGCGGCATAAGCCTCACCATAGCCACATACACCGCTTCGGCCCCGCTCGAATTCGACGATACCACGCTTGCCTTCGACTCGGAAACGGATGCATACAACTGGCTAATCGATCTTTTCAGGACTACATTCGGCGAATCGGCCGATCTGAACAAATGCTTCGACGGTATCATTCTGGACCATCCGATGCTCCGGCTCGACGATATAGTGAGGGAGCGCGATTGCTTCTTCTCGCTTTTCCTGCAGTAGTACCGGGCTGCAAACACTGCAAACGCGCTTTTTTTACTATTTTTGCATCGCAAAGGCGCTTTAGGCGCATCGCATTCCCCAACGATTCAAAAATGAAGATATATATTTACAACCCGGAGCGCGAATTTCTCGGCCCATATCTCAAACACACTCCCGGTATTGCCGACAGAGTGGACAATGCCGCCGATGCCGACCGTTGCATCATGATATCGTCGACCGAGATATATCAGGCCGAAGAAGGCAGCCTGATAGGCGAAGACGCTCCCACCGACAGGGCCTCGGTGTGGGCCGCACGCGAAAAAGCCTTTCTCGACAACTGCGCCGACAAGCCGGCCGTGATACTGCGTTGCGCCGACATTATAGGCACCGGCATGACAGGCTGGCCCCGAGAACTGGCCGAAAGGATATGGAAAGGCACGCTGATGCACTTTGCAGGCAACGAAGCCCGCGTAAGTGTGGTGCACGCCACCGACGTCGCTGCAGCCACGGCAGCCCTCGCATCAGCAGAGACGGCGCCGCAGGGCGTTTTCAACGTCACCGACGGCGACAATCCTACTTTCCACGACCTTGTCGACAGTCTGGCATTCAGAATGAAAGACAAACACGTATCTACCCTCAGCACCAAAGGACAGCTGTGGTTCGGACGGCTTTTCTACGGCCGGAGGCTATACCGCCGCTTTACGCTCGAGCGCACCTTCGACTGCGGCCCGCTGTGCCGGATCATCGACTATCGTCCCACGCCCGTCACCGAGTATCTGCGCACACATATCTACGACGAATCAAGCCTATGAATATAGCCGATAAACTGTTCAACTCGGTCAAAAGCCTCGCCAAAGTGGCCGCTCAGTCGCGCAGATGCTCAGTGAGCCGCGTACCCGATGCCGGGAGAATAATAATAATGGGCAACGGTCCATCGCTCAACCAGACAATCGGCGAGCATCTCGACCTATTGATCTCCACACCGGCCATGGCTGTGAATTTTGCCGCCAATGCTCCGGTCTTCAGAGAGATTAAACCACGGTTCTACGTCCTTGCCGATCCTTACTTTTTCAGCGGCGCAAACGACGATAATCTCGGGCGACTATGGAACAGCCTGGGTACCGTCGACTGGCCGAGCACGCTCTATGTGCCGGCATCGCAGGTAGCTAAGGTGCGCGCGTCGGTCGGCAGCCGGTATCTTACCGTCGAAGGCTTCAACGCCGTCGGTGCCGACGGCTTCGACGCGCTCAACCATTTCCTTTACGACCGCGGCCTGGCCATGCCACGCCCGCGCAATGTGCTTATTCCGGCAATAATGCTGGCCATAAAAGCCGGCTTTACCGAAATCGATATTGTCGGAGCCGACCATTCGTGGATGAAAACGCTGTCGGTTACCGATGACAACGAGGTTGTATCGGTGCAGGAACATTTCTACGCCGATAGCGCCAACGAAAAAGCACGCGTGCGCCACGAATACCGCGGCTATGCCCTGCACCAGATTGTGGGAAGCTTCGCCGTGGCCTTCCGCAGCTATTACGAAATACAGAAATATGCCTTGCGCCGCGGTGTGCGGATATACAACTGCACTACGGGCAGTTTCATCGACGCGTTCCCGCGCCGACCGCTCGCCTGAGCACACAGACAACCACCGTATAAAAACAGAAGAGGCGGACCTCACGGTTCGCCTTCATCATTTTAATAGTGATTCTAACACTAAATACCTAAAACCATTTTTCTTATCCTATAAAAATCTTTGTCCTAATTCTTTAATTAACCTTTTAATCTTAGACCAAATTTATTTACACTGCAAAGTTACATGCACCATGACATCTTTCCCCGTTGTTATAAGTACAATATAAATAAATACCGGAACAATATAAAATTATTCAGTTGATTTACAGAGATATTATACAATTCACTTATCGGCAAAATATAAATGAGATTCCAAGTAAATTATATGTTGTCCGAGATTTTTGAGAGGCGGTTTTCGAAGTCGTTGCGCTCTATCGCCCGGCCCTTAAGACGATTCCTGTAGGTGTATACAGTATTGAGCGACAATCCGAGTACGGCGGCGATACGCGAACTGTCGTTTATGCCGAGGCTCACCAGGGCGGCAATGCGCAGTTCGGGCGACAGCCGGTTACCGGGCTGCAACTCGAGGCGCTGGTCCTTGCGCAGTAAAGCATTGAGGCGATCGAGGAAGTGCGGCTCCGACTTGAGGAACATCGCGTCGAACTCTTCGAAGAAACGATCGGCCTGTGACTGTACAAAAGTACCGGCTTCCACATCTTTAAATAGATCTTTGGCCTGACCTGCCGTAAGTTTGCGGTGTGCGAACCGATTGAACTGTTTCAGATTCTCGAGTGCCGAGAATGCCAGCGAAAGATAGTTGCGCCGGTCGTTTCTGAGATGTGCGGTCTGAGCCTCGGAACTGTTGAGCTGAGCCATCATACGCAGTCGCAGTCGTTTGGACTTGCGCACATTTAGGATCAGCAGTATCAGCAGTACGGCTATGACAAGAATACTTGCTGCCGATACGATATTGCGCAGCATCAGCGAATGTGTGCTGCCGCCCGCAAGCATCGGAGCATATTCGCTGGTATTACGTAGCTGATACACTCCTCGCGCTGCGTCGCTCGCGCTGAATGCAAGATAGATACAGCGTGCACCTCGTTTTTTGTCACCGTCGAGGTAGAGTTCGCGTCCGAGCCTGGCCATCAGCGCAGGACGTACCACTCCTTCCCGAAGGCTTACCAAAGTGGCATCGGTAAGATAGTTAAGGTAGTCTTCGCGCCGTTTGGGATTACTCTGATAATATTCGGCCAGAATCTGGGCTGCCCTTGTGTATAGCTCCGGACGATTACGCAGTTCAGGAAGAAGTTCCGCTAAGTTTGCTGCCGCAATCGACTTATTACCGGTCATGAGACTGCGGAAAGCATACAGATAGCGATATACAGGATTGTCCGGTGTATAGTATGGTATGAGCGAGTCTATAGCCTCTACAGTGCGGGCTATATTACGGTTCTTCTGTTGCGACTCCGGATATCGGAAAGCAAGATTATAGTGTAATTCACTGGAAGCAAGGAAATAGTCTCTTTTCAAGTCTCTGTCGAAACCGGTGTGGTCAATATTCTTGAAATCTGTATATCCTTCGGCACCCATGCCTATGAAAGGCATGTAACCGTCGATTTTCATTCTCAGGCGCATAGCCTCGCGCTCGAGCCCTAAAGCCAATGCTTCGTCTCTGGCGATATTCCAGTAAGTAAACGCCGAATCGGTATGATGTGCAAGAAAATAATCGCCAAGGGCTTGTGCAGCCATGACACGCTTCACCGAAGGGACAGTCTTGTTGCGTATATTCTTAAGACTGTCGACAAGACGCACATTCCGGGAGAGCGACAGAGAATCTCCGAAAATGAATGGATCGAGATCTGTGACAGGTATACGGGCTGCCATAGCCACCACACTTGCGACAAACACTATTATTATAGTAAGTAATCTGTTCAAAGCCGACTGTTTTTTAGAGGTGTCCTATACTCTGCAAAAGTATACAATCCTGCCGATATAAACAAGTTAATCCTTATATTTATATCTATATTATCAAGCACATAACTCTCGCTCAGTCAGATATATGAATGTGAAAAATAGTTATATTTCGACGAAATTTATTTTTTCGCGATTTCATTACTTCGTTCATGTATGTAATTTTGTAATGCAAAGATTATAATGGTTCGATAATTTGGACAGCGATTTCCAGTAGGACCGCGATATTATGACGCCTGACAGGAATACTTACAGACGTTTTTTGAATATCACCTGTATCGCGGTAGTATCCAAATTCCAAGGTTTGTTTTAGGCCCGGCCGAAAACAAATCGGACGGCAAACAACAAAAGGCGTCATCGCGAGATGGCGCCTTTTGTTATATCATGCAGTTTACTCGTTTTCGTGACTGGTATCGAGAAGAGCCATTAATTTACGGCGGTCAAGAATACGCAGCTCTTTAACATCATACTCGAGTATGCCTTTCTGCTCCATCGATTCGAGAGCGGTTTCGAATGTATTGCGTTGGACGCTGAAAAGCGAACATAGATCGCGACGGCGACAAGAGAGGACTATATCAGTCGCGTCCGGTTGTGTCAGGGCCGATATCCAGTATGCTATTCGCTGGTCGACTTCGGCAGTTGTAAGGGCAAGAATACCGCCAATGCCTTTCTGGGCATCGACCGACAGCATGTTCAGAAAATTGAACAGGAATACATGGTCGGAATCGAGAATCTTTATGAAATCGCTCTTTGAAATCTGAATGATGCTGACACTGTCTATCGCCCTGGCGGTAAATGGGTAGGATGTTATGCGGCCGAAGAGGAAGTCGGGC
The DNA here is from genome assembly GCA_900548975.1 of uncultured Porphyromonadaceae bacterium. Classification (GTDB taxonomy): domain Bacteria; phylum Bacteroidota; class Bacteroidia; order Bacteroidales; family Muribaculaceae; genus CAG-873. Next base: position 60,786 of record URMS01000015.1, on the reverse strand, counting down.
GATATGATAGTGGGAGCGGTAAGAGTCTGACTCACGGCAAAGCGCCCGTTGTTGTTTTCTATCGTGGCACGCACCCGGCCGTTGAGTATAAATGTAACATGCTCGCACTTGTCGCCCACAGAGAGAAAGGTCTCTCCGGCAGGATATTTCAAAAAATGAAACTTCGACTCACCCACGGTCTTTGACATACGCGATATACTCGCCCCCCGGAAAAGAGGCAGCTCCATGAGTTGTTCTAACATGCTTGCCATAGTCTTTATCTTTTAAAAATTAACGCTCCTCCGGGGTATATGTTCAGTTTTTCGAGAGTTCTTTTTTCGTCTTGAAATATATCTGAAGGGAATTGACCGTATTCTGCCATGCTATATATGCTGCCGGGCCAACCGAGGATATCGGATTGAGATATGTCAGAGTCATCCAAATGGCCAGCACGGTATTTTTCTGCCCCAACCCTTGCGCTCCCGACACCGGGTCGCCATAGCGGCGCCCTACCCTGCGGCCTACTACGAACTGCAGCGCACACAGCAGCCCCGCAACAACAGCCATGGCTATCATCTGAGGAATGGCTCCCGCAGGCTCGGTCATGACAAACGACACCGCGCGCCCCACAACCACTATCAGCGACAGCGACCACAGATAGAACGATGCCCCCTGCGCACGCGATATGCCCTGATGCACCTTTGGAGCAAAAAAATAGAGCATAAACGCCACAAGGATGGGGAATACTATCATCGGAGCCACTTTCATGGCTATCGACGTGAATTCCTGGGCAAAACTCAGATCGGAACCGTTGCCGCCAACCCACGTGAAGAGAAACGGAGCCAAAACAGCCACCGAGAGATTGCTCAGCACCGAGAAGGCCGCCACGCGCGGTATACTGCCGCCGAGCATGCCGGTGACCACAGGGGCAGCCGTAGCCGTTGGGCACAGCACACAAATGAAAGCGGCCTGCGCCAGGCTATGGCCGAACGGACGCACGGCCAGATAAACCGCAACCGACCCGACGATCTGCACCGCAAGCATTATCCACAGCATGGGGCTGAGATCGAACTGGCGCGGCTTCACCCGGCAGAAAGTGATGGTGAGCATTGTGAAAATGAGGTATGGCACCACCCACTCCACATAGTGTATATAGTTGTGGAACAGCACTCCGAGCACCATTGCTATCGGGAACATCCATGGTTTGAGGCGGCGCTGTATTTCGCTTATGGTCATTCTATTCTTCATTTCGGCTGCAAAGGTACGAAGAATTTCCCGATGGCCGTACAGCAAACAAGGCGACTTCTCACGAAGGCGCCTTGCTGCGTTTTAATTGGCTTAAAACAATTACATAACTAACATAAAACACATTTTTCCATTCAATCATCAGAAGTATGGCAACTACGGGCATCGCCAGTCTGTCGGGATGCTCTTCGCTGTTCTGAGATAAATTAAACGAGAAACATTAAGTACTAACAATCTATACTAACCCTAAAACTAAAATAATCGTGTATTGTGCGGTACAAAGTTAGCACATTGTTCACCCCATGTCAACACGATATAAAAGAATCTTCCTGCGATATAAACCCAGTATAGGAATCTATAGCTGACTATCAGATATATAGCATAGTCTATAGACCGCCGGAATATAAAACGGCGCTCAATCTATCTTCATGACATCGGCCTCGAAAGTATCGCGGTTTATAGCGCGGGCCTTCAGCCGGTTGCGGTAGGCATAGATAGTGTTGAGCGAATAGTTGAGCACCTGAGCTATGCGGGCACTCTCCTCGATGCCGAGACGCATGAATGCCAGAATGCGCAGATCGGTATTCATCTTTTCGCCCTCTTTAAGCTCTATCTGCGAGTCGGGAAGAAGCAATGCGTTCACTTTCCTGACGAAATCGGGATAGATATGCAGAAAAGCGCTGTCGAACACCTGATAGAATTCATTGCTCTGATCTTCGACGAACTTACCGGATTTTACCATGCGGTACAGCTCGTCGGTCTGACCGGCGGCTATCTTGCGGGCACTGATTTTACAGAACTGGTTAAGCTTGTCCATATATATGGAGCACAATTGGAGGAAACGGCTGATGTACACTTCCTTGGCATAGTTGGCAGCCTTGAGCTTCTCCTGCAGGGCCGACATCCGCTTCATCTCCAGCCTCAGCAGGAAAAGCGTGGCGGCAAGCACCAGCGACAGAAATGCCATACATGCCATGATCCAGTAGGTGTTGCGGCGCCATGTGCGGATATGCGCGTTGTGGGCTCGCTCTATTATCGGAAGCGCCTTCGACGATTCTATCATTCGCAAGGGCGCGCCGCATTCCACCGCATTCTCCACCGCCACAGAAAGGTAGCGGTGCGCACGCGTCACATCGCCCGAGGAGTGCACCTCGCTTCCAAGCTCCTGCAGCGAAGCCACCTCGCGGGTGGCCGTGCGCAGGTCGGCGATAGCCGAGAGGGCCAGATAGTAGGCATACGAATCCTTGTCGCCGGCATTGCGGGCTATGCTCGACAGATGGTGTGCCGCACGCGCCGCATATCTGTCGCCACCGTCCGAGGTGTCGAGAATCTCCTGCAGCAGTACTTTCGCACGCACGTCGCTGCCCGTGAGATAGTAGTACTCGCCAAGATTGAATTTAAATTCCGGGCTGTCGTGCGGCAGCACTTCGAGCAGACGCTTCTGATAGTCGACAGCCTGCGCCGTGTATTCGGCTTTGGCCTCGGGATATGCCTCGAAAAAGGCGCCGAGATAGCTGTAGAGCTGTCGGCCCGAATCGTAGTACGACGGCAACATGTGCAGTGGCACGCTGTCGACAGGTATCGACGCATAATCGTCCTCCGCACGCCTGAAAAAACCGGCGAGAGGCAGCAGCGAACTGCGCAGCCATATAAACCGCAGACGCTCCACACCGGTGCTGTTATCGATACCGCGTGTCAGATACACCAGCGCCGAGTCGTTGTCGAAGCCGGTGAAGGCCTCGGCCAGTTCAAGAATCAGCGCGGTATTGCGGGGCGCATGGCCGAGCTTGCGGGTGAGGCTGTCGATACGGGTCTGTCGCCGCTCCAGATAATCGGTCCGTCGGTCGAGTTCGTGGTCGAGACGGTCGAAAGCCTTGGGGGCACGCAATTGCGCTGTGACGCCCAGAGCGCCCAACAGCCACAGAAATATGACAGCCGCGTATCTCATTGCAGTCTTGTGGCAAGTTCTCCGCTGTCGATCAGCGTCATTACGATTAGGCCGTCGGGAGTGTACGAAGGCTCCGCGCACCTGAAAAGATCGGCTATTATACTGTCCATCTCGGCCGGCGTGAGCGTCTGCGAGCCCGATATGGCCGCGCTGTGCGCCATCGCCAGAGCCACCGGGCTACGGAATGCCTTGTGGTCGACAAGCACATCGGACGAAACATCCTCAAGTATTCTCAGCAGAGCCTCCACGGCTTTTCCGCCCGAAAGCGACGCCGGCACCGAGGTAAGACTCCAGCGGCCGCCGCCGGCATGCACGGCGGTAAAACCGACCGATGTCAGCGTGTCCGAGGCCTGCTCGAGTACGGCCGAAGCCGAGGGCGACAGCTCGAAATCCTCGCCGAATATCAGTTGCTGCGACGGCACCGCACCGCCCTCTATCTGGCGCATGAAGCGGTCGTAGAGGATTCTCACATGCGCCCGGTGCTGCGATATAACCATTATTCCCGAGCGCGAGGGGGTCACGATATAGCCGTCGTGCAGTTGGAAACATGCAGCTGGAACATCGTCGGTCCCCGCGGCCTCTGTGGTGCCGAACAAAGCCTCTTCTGCAACCGGAGTCTCTTCCACCGGCTCGATGGCGGCCGATGCGGCGAAAGCATCGTCGCGTTTGCGGGTGAAATTGCTGTAGAGAGCCTCCCAGTCAGTCGCAGGCGCCGGGCGCGCGGCACGGGAGGTATGGGGAATGCTCTCCGCCGGTCTGTCGACGACAGGCGCGGAGCTGAAAGGATTGAAAGTATCGTCGGCCATATCGTCGGGCACACCCACATCGGCCGAAGGGTCGAATATAGGTATATCGGGAGCCTCGTCCTGATCGAAATCGAGCGCGCCCACGGCCTGGGTCTTGCCGAGAGTCTCGCGCACGGCGGCAAGCAGTATCTGCATTATCGCCTGCTCGTGCTCGAATTTAATCTCGTACTTCTGCGGGTGTATGTTCACATCTATAGTCGACGGATCCACCTCGAAATTGATGAAATACGAAGGCTGCGCCTGAGGCACCACAAGGGGCTCGTAGCAGCTCATAAGCGCCCGGTGGAATGCCGGATGGCGCATATGGCGCCCGTTGACAAAGAAGAACTGGTTGAAACCGCGCTTTTTGGCGAAACGCGGCATACCCACGAAGCCCGATATCTTCACCAGCGATGTCTCGGTGCTTATCTCCGCTATCTGCACCTCGGTGTTTTTGCCGAACAGTGCGCCTATGCGCTGCTTGAACGTGCCCCGCATGAACTGGTGGAGAGTCACATCGTTGTGTATAAGCGTGAAATCGATATTTGTGTTCACCAATGCCACACGCTCGAATTCCCGCAGTATATGTCCCAGCTCCACGCTGTCCTTTTTCAGATACTTGCGCCGGGCCGGCATGTGGAAAAATATATTTTTCACACTCATGTTGGTGCCCGGCACGCACGATACCGGCTCCTGCCCCTCGAAGTGCGACTCCGATATAAGCAGACGCGTACCCACGGTATCTTCGGCCCGCATAGTGCGCATATCCACCTGAGCCACAGCCGCTATCGAAGCCAATGCTTCGCCGCGGAAGCCCATGGTGTGGAGGTGGAAGAGATCGTCGGCACTCGCTATCTTGCTGGTGGCGTGGCGCTCGAACGCCATACGGGCATCTGTCGGCGACATGCCCGTACCATTGTCTATAACCTGTATAAGGGTACGCCCGGCGTCCTTTATCACTATCGTGATAGCCGTGGCACCGGCATCAACAGCGTTTTCGACAAGTTCCTTGATAACAGATGCCGGCCGCTGTATCACCTCGCCGGCGGCAATCTGATTGGCCACCGACTCGGGAAGTAAACGTATGATATCGTTATTCATAAATACAAAAATACTCCGAAAAATCGCCCGGCGCAACCTCTGCCCGCAAAAAAAGTCTCCCAATGTTGAAAACTTTCCCCGTCCAACCCGCAAAAACCACGCAAAAACGCCCGCCCCGTCCCCAACATTTTGCCTTTTCTGTACATTTTCTACCCAAAACATTTTGCCTTTTCTGTACATTTTCCACCCAAAACATTTTGCCTTTTCTGCCATAATCACTACTTTTGCATTAAAATACAGCATCTTATGGCCAAGCATCTCTTTAAGAGAAAAATCTACTCAAAACTACTAAACTGGAAAGAAAAATCAGCAGGTAAAACAGCCCTTCTTATCGAGGGTGCCAGACGCATAGGAAAATCGACCATTGCCGAGGAGTTCGCCCGCAATGAATATGAGAGTTATCTTCTTATTGACTTCACAAAAGTCAATCGGGATATTATAAACTTGTTCGATGACATTTCAGATCTGCAATTATTCTTTCTAAGCCTCCAATCTGTCACCGGGACCAGATTAACGCCGGGAAAATCCTGTATAATATTCGATGAAGTTCAATTTTGCCCAAAGGCCAGACAGGCCATAAAACACTTGGTAAAAGACGGCCGATTCCACTATATCGAAACAGGTTCGCTGATATCGATCAAAAAAAACATAAAAGACATCCTGATACCGAGCGAAGAACGTCGCATCGAAATGCATCCGATGGATTTCGAAGAATTCCTGTGGGCTATCGGACGAGAGGCCACATTCGATCTTATCAAGTATTCATACGACAATCTGAAACCGCTGGGCGACTCGGTCAATCGCGATATAATGAAATTATTCCGTCTTTACATGCTCATCGGAGGAATGCCGCAGGCCGTGGCAGAGTATCTGCACACGGCATCTTTTGAGGCAATCGATGCAGTAAAGCGAGACATAATCGACCTCTACATTGACGATTTAAAGAAAATAGACAACAAAGGACGTGCTTCAACAATATTCAAATCGATTCCCGCCGAACTTGCACGCAATACTACACGATACCGCGTCGGCAGCGTGATCGAAAATTCCAGATTATCACGTCTTGAAGAAGTTTTTAGCGATATAAACGAATCCAAAACAGTAAATTTCGCATATCATGCCAACGACCCGTCCATAGGCTTCGCCCTTCATGCCGGATATGATTTCTTTAAGATGTTTCTTGCCGACACCGGTCTTTTCATCACACTCGCCTTTATGGACAACGATTTTACGGATAATATCATATATCAGAAACTACTTCTCGATAAACTCCCGACAGATATGGGATATATCTATGAGAATGCAGTGGCTCAAATACTTAAATCGGCAGGTCATACCTTATATTACTATACATTCAAAGATAAATCACTGGAATCCACAGACGCGCGTTCATACGAAATCGATTTTCTAATCAGCCGCCACGACAAGATATGTCCGATAGAGGTAAAATCATCCGGTTACAAATCGCATAAATCTCTTGATGAATTTCGCAGGAAATTCTCTGCGCGCATAGACCAGCGATATCTTCTCTATACAAAAGACATCCGCAAAGAAGACGATATTATCTGTCTGCCTGTATACATGACCGGGTTACTATAAGTTTATATAGCACAACCGCAGCGTATTGTAGGATAAAGCGCTGCGGTTGTTATTTTTAGACCAATCGGTCTCGGTGCGGATCAGAGGGTGAGGTCGACGGTGGTTTTGGCCGAGCAGGGAAGTGCGGGGACTTCGATGGTGGAGCAGGCCGTGGCGGCGTCGTAGCTCACTTTGGCTTTTTTGCCGTTCACTTTTGCCGAGCCTACCTTGTTGCCGAAGTAGCGGAGCTCGTAGCCGCGTTCGGCCGGCATGCCTGCATAGGAGCCGGTGCGCGGCTCTATGGTTATCGTGGTCTTCTTGCCTTTCACGGTCTGAGTGTAGGCCGTGGTGGTATAGGCGGTGTCGTAGTCGTTGCTGTCGCCGGCGTCCTCATAGAGTTCGCCCTTGCCGTCGGCTCCGCCGATAACATTGAGTATAAGTCGCTTCGAGCGGTCTGTCACATGCTTCACTTCGGGCGGATTGTTCACTATTATGGAACCCTGGCGCATGAAGTAGGGAATCTGCTGCAGGGTGTAGTCGAGAGTATGCACGGCATTGCCGGCAACCAGACGGGCATGCGCCGGCGACCACCACTGACCCTCGGGCAGCCATACTTCCTGGTGACTGATGCCATCGACCGACGGTGTCACCACCGGAGCCACGATGATATCGTCGCCGAAGTAGTACTGGCCTTCGCGTGCGTAAGCCTCCTCGGCCTCGGGATATTCATAGTACATGGGGCGTACCATGCCCAGACCGGTGTCGTAGGTCTTGCGGGCCATGGTATATAGATAGGGGAAGATGGCATAGCGCAGCTTTATGGTAGCGTTCAGATCGTCGAAATTATCGTAGGTCCATATACGGCGCTCGATGGTGGGATCCTTGGTCGCATGGGTGCGGAAAACGGGAGTGAAGACGCCGAACTGCATCCAGCGCAGCAGCAATTCCGGATCATTAGGCTCGCCCATGCCTTCTATCATATGGCCGCCGAGGTCATGACCCCAGTAGGCATAGCCCACATTCGAGGCCGTGGCCGTGAAGTAGGGTTCGAAAGCAAGCGTGGGGAAATTGATGAAGGTATCGCCCGAGAAACCGATCTGATAGCGATGGCTGCCAAGACCGCCCCAACGGTGAAAAATGACGGGACGGCGGTCGGGCCGCGCCTGCTTCATGTCATTGAAAAACACATGGTTGCACCACATTGTCTGGCCGAGGCCGTCAACGCTGTCATTGAGGAGCTTCTGCTGCCAGTCGAGCCACCAGAAGTCGACGCCCTGCTTCTCGAGGGGCCGGATTATGTTCTTGAAAAATGCCTTGGTAAATTTCTTGTCCTCGAGCTGCCAGGGGATACGCTCGCCGCGCGCGGCATCGAGCCCCAGATCGGCACACATGGCGGCGTACTGGTCCTCCGAAGCGTCCACACCGTCGGCGGGATGAAGATTGAGTGCGGCGCGCAGTCCTCCCTTATGGATATCGGCAAGCAGACCGTCGGGATCGGGAATGAGCTTCGTATTCCAGCTCCAGCCCGTCCAACCGCCGCGGCCGTCCGACACCTCGCGACCGTTCCAGTGCCAGTCCATGTCGAGGATAAGCACGTCGGCATTGATATCGTTGTCGGCCATCGCCTTGACAATATTGCGGAAATCGTCGGCCGAATATTCGTCGTATTTGCTGTACCAGTAGCCGAGCACGTAGTCGGGCGGCAGAGGTATCTTGCCGGCTATGCGTGTGAAATCGTAAAGAGCCTTCTTGTAGTTATGGCCGTAGCCCATAAAATACACGTCCATCGCATCGGCATCGGCGCGGGGAGCGACCCAGTCCATGCCGTCGGCGTTCTTTTCGAAAGCGAGCGACCGGCTGCCGTCGGCGCGGGTTGCCGCGGGCGAGTCGTCGATCACGGCCCAGCCAGAACGCGATATCACGCCCTGCTCCAGGCGGCTGCGGTATTCGTCGCCGTTATTGCGGTCGAGGGTGCGGTATGTGCCGCGCAGGTTCTGCGGATCGTCGAGGCCGGGATACCACAGCACATCTTTGTCGCCCACTTTCATAGCAATGCTGAGATTGTCGGGCGATGGCGGCACGGTGCGCGGATCGGTGCCCTTGCGGTATTTCAGCGTCACATCGTCGGTGGCGATGGTCACGAAAGTACCGTCATCGCTTTTCGTAAACTCGGGCACCGGCAGCTCACGGTTTATCACCGCGAATGTGGCACGGTCCTCGAAGCGGTGCGACGGACTGTATTCTATACGTATCATTTCCGGAGTCAGCACGGTGAAACGGGCATTACCCTCTTCCACCACTGCCGACGGCTGCGCCAGCGGATTGGCAGCCAGGGCAATAGCCGCAGTAAGCGACAGCATGCCCAATGTGATAAATTGTTTCATGGGGTTAGACAGATTGATTTTTGCAAAGATAAGGCTTTCAGAACGAAAAAGCAAACCGCATTTCCGGGCATATATCGAAACAAGGGCTATCCTCACGGACAGCCCTTGCCTTCTTACACATAGTACTTAATGTTAGATTATATGTCTATTCCAGATTTGTTTAATCTGAAAAAGCATTGCTCAATGCTTGTCGTATCATTTCCGATACAAAGGTACGTCACTTTTCCAAATCTGCAAAATTTTCAGTTTCGCACCTCCAAAAACTGCTTTCGATGATTTAAAGCCCATACTTCGTTTGATTGCGCTAAATATGCAATTTCGAAATTTATGCTTTGTTTATCATCGCGCAATATTTATTTGGATAAAATATTTTTACAATGTTAATTTTAGTTAAAACCAATATATGTTATAGCATTATGTTTTACAGCATAGATTTACAGCAATGTTTTATATACGCAATATGTCAAATTGCCATTTTTTACCATAAAAATATGCTATATAGCATATTCCGGGCAAACACCCCGGCTACTTGTATCGGCCGAGGATCTGTGCCTGTTTCTTTTCCGCAATCGAAAGACGTTCGGCATCGGTAGAACCCGGAAGCGATTCCTTGTCGGGAATCAGTACTCTGGTGCCCGGCGATACCTTGTTGGGGTCGGCGAGCTTGTCGGCATTCGCTTCATATATAAATACCCAGTAGATGCTCTTTCCATAGTATTCCCGGGCCATAATGGCGAGATAGCGCTTCGATGTCACGGTATCGTATCGCGGTTCTTTGGCAGCAGGCGCAGGTTGCGGAGCAGGCGTAGGTTCGACAGCCTGAGCAGGCGCGGGAGTCGGCTCCGGTTCGGCGCCCACAGCAGGCTCGGCGACGGTTTCAGACAGTGTCGCAGTATCGGTTGCCACAGCCTCCGGTTCATAGTCGTCATCGCCATAGCTCGGTATCGGGGTAGCGAGTACGGCAGCCAGATAGCCGACCACGCCGAATAGCACAATACCCGCGGCTGCAATCCATATCCACATCCGGTTGCCCGAACGTCCGCTCTCCTCTTCCGGCTCGTCGGCCGGTTCGTCGGCATCCTCCTCAGGCTCTTCAGCCGGTTCCGTCTTGGCAAAAGCGGTCTCGGTCACAGGCTTCTCCCCAGTCTCTACTATGGTCTCCGGCTTCTTCTCCTCTTCGAAGAACGGCCCTTTGCCATATATTTCCCACGGTGCCTTGTGCTCCTCCTCAACAGGAGCCTCAACCTTAGGTTCAGCCTCGACCGGCACTTTCTCTGCCGGTTCTTCCTCGAGAGCGGGTTCTTCCGGCACAGTTTCTTCTATCGGAGTCTCTACAGCCGGATCTACTACCGCAGGTTCTTCCACTGCGGCAGGCTCTTCGACGGCACTCTCCGCTGCCGGAGTCTCCGCGGGAGCGGTGGCGACAGCAGGCATTTCCTCGGGAGCAGGCTCGAGATCTTCCTCCGTAAGACCGTCAGCAAGCTCCACAGCCTCGAAGACTGCAAACGGACGGTTTATTTCGGCGGCAAATTCTTCGTCGGGTGCGAAGCCCACAGTACCGGGAGTACCCACAGCCGGATCATCGCACCGGCGGAATGTGCCGATACCTTTTATCTCTACTGTCTCGCCATCGGCAAGAGCGTCTTCAATAGTAGCGAAAAAGCCGCGCAGGAAGAGGCGCGCCGTATTGGGGTCGGTAGCCGTCACCTTGGCAAGGCGCGTGATAAGCTGCGAAAGATTTACTATATTGTTCATCTCATTCGTTTTGTGAGCATGGCTCCCGGACGGAATTCAACGCTGATTTCGGGTGGCACGAGCATTTTCTTTCCCGTAGCGAGGTCGTCGACAACAGCCTCGGGATGCTTCCGCGGAGCGAAAGTGCCGAAAGTAGGTATAGCCACGCTGTCGAGCTCGCTGCAGCTCTGGCGCAGCACTATCGAGAGGCCCTCCACCAGAGCATCCACATCGGAAGTCTTGCGGCCGAGTCTTTCGGCCAGACGGCGCCGGAATGTCTTGTAATCCATAATATCTGAGTATGTTTGGATTTGGCTTACATCAGCTCGTCCTGCACCGAATAGCGCGGACGGCGTTTTACTTCGTTGAATATCTTGCCGACATATTCGCCTATTATGCCGAGCGAGATCAGTATAAGACTACCTAAAAACCAGATAGACAACATAATCGACGACCAGCCCGACATGGCTCGTCCCGCAAAATGCGACACAAGCACCCAGGCGGCCACGCCGATATCGGCCACCAGCAGCACAAGCCCGATAAAGAATATGAGGCGCATAGGGCCGGCCGTGAACGAGGTGATACCGTCGACCGACAGCGACAGCAGCTTCATCGGGCTGAACTTTGTCTCGCCGGCTATGCGCGCGGTGCGCTCATAGCTCACGGTGGTATGCCGCAGTCCTATTGCCGGCATTATGCCGCGCAGGAAAAGGTTGCGCTCGGGATATTCGGCCAGTATGTCGAGGGCCTTGCGGCTCATAAGCCGGAATTCCGAGTGGTCGTAGACTGTCTCGAGCCCCATACGCTTCTGCAGGCGGTAGAAGGCGCGGGCCGACGTACGCTTGAAAAATGAATCTGACTTGCGCGAAGACCGCACCCCATAGACTATGTCGTAGCCTTCGCGATACAGGAGCACCATCTCGGCGGCGGCCTCGAGCGAATCCTGCAGGTCGGCATCGATGGTAATGGCCGCGTCCGACATGCCGCGCACGGTCATAAGACCGGCCAGAAGGGCGTTCTGCTGCCCGCGGTTGTGGCTGAGGCGGATGGCCTTCACACGACTGTCGGCACGGTGAAGCGCCGATATTATCTGCCAGGTGTCGTCGCGGCTGCCGTCGTCGACACACATTATAAAGCTGTCGGCCGACACCACTCCGGCACCGGTCATGTCGTCGATGGCTCCGATCAGGCGCGGCATACTCTGCCGCAGCACCTGGTTTTCGTTATAGCATGGAACGACAAAAGCCACCGTCGGTCGTTGCGGACGACCGTCGGCGACTTTTGTGTTTGTCAGGTTCAGAGGGCTCACGATCAATAATTTCGCGCGATGATGACGCGGCGTGCCGAAGGCTTGCCCGTGACCATGCACACGCCCGGAGTATCGTCACCCTCGAGCGGTATGCAGCGTATCGTCGCCTTGGTCTCGGCCTTGATGAGCTCTTCGGTCTCGGTGGTACCGTCCCAGTGGCACAGGAAGAAACCGCCGTCTTCGATACGCTCCTTGAACTCGTCGTAGGAATCGCACACATAGGTGTGGGCTTCCTTGGCGGCAAGAGCCTTGTTATATATATTGGTCTGAATTTCCTCGAGGAGATCGGCCACATAGTCGGCAATGCCGGCCAGCTGGGCGCTGTGTTTCTCCAGAGTATCGCGGCGCATCACCTCTACGGTGCCGTTCTCGATGTCGCGGGCACCCACGACCAGACGCACGGGCACACCCTTAAGCTCGTAGTCGGCAAACTTGAAGCCCGGACGCTTGTTGTCGGCGTCGTCGTACTTCACCGACACACCAAGCTCGGTGAGGCGCTGTACTATCGGCATCACTTTCTCGGTGATGCCGGCAAGCTGCTCGGCATTCTTATATATAGGTATGATCACCACCTGGATCGGAGCCAGATGCGGCGGGAGCACCAGACCGTTGTCGTCGGAGTGAGTCATGATAAGCGCACCCATAAGACGTGTCGACACGCCCCACGAGTTGGCCCATACATACTCGGGCTGATTGTCCTTGTTGGCGAATGTCACATCGAAGGCCTTGGCGAAGTTCTGGCCCAGGTTGTGCGATGTGCCGGCCTGCAGAGCCTTGCCGTCCTGCATCATGGCCTCGATGGTATAGGTGTTGAGAGCGCCGGCGAAGCGTTCGTTGGCGGTCTTCACGCCTATGGTCACGGGGATGGCCATATAGCGGCGGGCGAAATCGGCATAGAGCTTTATCATCTGCACCGTACGGGCTTCCGACTCCTCTGCCGTGGCATGGGCGCAGTGGCCTTCCTGCCACAAGAATTCGGCTGTGCGCAGGAACATGCGTGTGCGCATCTCCCAGCGCATCACATTGGCCCACTGATTGCACAGCACGGGCAGGTCGCGCCAGCTGTGGATCCAGTTCTTATACGTACCCCAGATAATGGTTTCTGAAGTAGGACGGATTATCAGCTCCTCTTCCAGACGTGCCTCGGGGTCCACCACTACGCCACGGCCCTCGGGGTCGTTTTTGAGACGATAGTGTGTCACCACGGCGCACTCCTTGGCGAAGCCTTCCACATGTTCGGCCTCGCGGCAGAGGAACGACTTCGGTATCAGAAGCGGAAAGTAGGCGTTCTGCACACCTGTTTCCTTGAACATCCGGTCGAGTGTCTGCTGCATCTTCTCCCAGATAGCATAGCCGTAAGGCTTGATAACCATACAGCCGCGCACCGCCGACTGCTCGGCGAGATCAGCCTTAACCACCAGTTCATTATACCACTGCGAATAGTTCTCGCTGCGTTTTGTAAGATTTTTTAATTCTACTGCCATTGTTAGTGTGAAACGGTTTTACTGGTTCTCGAGAGGATTAATCCTACTGTCTGTCGTTTCAGACAGGGCGCATCAGAACGGTATATCGTCGGGTACGGGAGGAGGAGGTATGGTGCCGGGACCCTGCACGGGAGCCGGACCCTGGGCTGCTGCAGCGGGAGCCTCTACGTCGGCACGCCAGCAGCGGATGTCGGTATACCAGCGGCCGTTGAACTCGCGCGATTCGATATCAAAGTAGATGGTGGCCACCTGGCCCACGCTGAGCTGTATCTTGTCGGCATTGTCGCCGAAGCAAGTAAATGCCACCTTGCGGGGGAACTGGCCCTCGGTGTTCTCGAGCACATATTCCCTCTTTTTCCATGCATTGCCGCTCTTGGAGATTCCCGATACTTCGGGGAGGGCATGAATGATAGTTCCTTTAATTTCCATATATCAATGTATTAATTGTCATGCGGGAGCGCCTCGCAATTTACGGCGCGTTCAAAGCGCAAAGTTAAACATTTTTTCCAATCCTCCCAAACAAAAAATCCCACCCACACACGAGTACAGAGCTTGGCACGGACTTGAACTAATCACCGACTGCCAAAACGGAACATAAAAAAAAAGAAGCCCAGACGAGGATGTGCAGAAAAAAATCGCCCCGGAACGAGTCAATGGAGCGAATGAGTCAGAGTTCAGTTGGTAAAATATGAGTTAGCGATTGAAGCCTTCCGGTCGAGACCTTAGGCTCGATTTACGAAAGCGCGGCGGCTGTACCGTAACTCCATAAATAATAATTACGACTTCCTTTTGAAAAAATTACCAATCCAAGCAGCCAATATAGGCCCAAAGATACCGGCCATAGCCCCGGCAAAACCTATGATTACATACTCTTGCCAACCATTAAACCAGTTTCGGCCCAATATGAGGTTTAGCAAATAGCACATGAAAGCGGTAAGAGCCCAAACTATGAAAAAAGCCAATATAAAGACGATGTTCTTTTTCATAACTAATTACTGCCAAGAGTTATCGATTCGGCTGCAAAGTTACAAAAATTACGATACGCCCGACACGGAGAGGGCGAAAGTATCGTGGAACGGGAATTTCTCGCAGTCGATGTAGAGGGTATCGAAGGCGTCGGTGCGGTGTTCGAGCAGGTCTTCTTCGCTACCGGCGAGCTTTTAGCCGGATTTATCCTTGCAGAAGCCGTTGCGACCGTTGGAGACGCCGGCTGACTGAAATGCAGTAAACATTGATGCCAATAAAAGAAAATAGCGTCTTTTCATATTTATTTAGTAGATTGGCTAATTTATGCGAAGAAACAAATTAGTTTATATTCATCATCTTCCATCTCTAATAAATTCAGAGGCGGGGAAATTGCTCTTTTTTTATCATCGATTTTTTATATCTTTGCATTTCAATAAACATTTACTCCCTTATCTCCCTTCATTATGGCATTTTTTGACCGAAGCGGCGGCCGCAAGAAACCCGAAACGCCGCTTACACCCGAAGAAATAAAGAAACTCGTGGAGGAGGCCGACGCTCTCTGCGAGAACGAAGAATATGACCGCGCGTTCGTCCTCGACAAGCGCGCCGCCGAAGCCGGCGACGCACGTGCGCAGACTCACATGGGCTGGTACTTCGAAAACGGCTGCGGCGCCCCCTGCAATCCGGCCAAAGCCTTCGAGTGGTACTCCAAAGCCGCCATGCAGAATTTTGCCCCGGCGCAGTTCTGCATCGGCATGTGCTATGAGGAAGGCATAGGCACTCCGGCCGATCCGGCCAAGGCCCGGCACTACTACCGCCTGGCCGCCGACCAGGGCATGGAAGACGCCATCGAAGCCCTCACCCGCTTGGGCACCGAAGAGCAGCCCGAGACACCCCGCCTCTCCGATATCCAGATACAGCGCATAGCCGACGAAGCGCGCCGCCTCTTCGTGCAGGAAGAATTCGAGCTCGCCGCAGAGCGTGCCCGCGAAGCCGCCGAGTACTCCCATCCCCAGGCCATGCATGTGCTTGGCGCATGCCTGCTGCGCAACATCACCACCGCCCTCGAAGCCGCCGAAGCCGAAAAATGGCTCCGCGCCAGCGCCGACGCCGGTTTCGCGCCGGCCATGCTCGACCTTGGCATCGCCTACTCGCAGGGCGAGGTATTCCCCAAAAACTTCGCCACCGCCGCACGCCTCTTCGAGGCCGCGGTCAACGCCAAGAGCCGCCCGGCTTATTTCTGGCTCGGTTCGTGCTATGAGTACGGCGAAGGCGTGCAGCGCGACATAGCCCGCGCCGTCGAGCTCTACGCCCTCGGCGCCGAGGCCGGCGACCCCGCCGCCCAGTTCTCCTACGGCCAGTGTTTCATGACCGGCACAGGCGTCGACGAGAACTACGACGAGGCCGAGAAATACTTCCGCGCCGCCGCCGACCAGGGCTATGCCCCTGCCGCCGAATCGCTCAAGACCCTCGAAGACCTCCGCGCCCCCGAGGAAGTGATAGAGGAGATTACCGAGGAAATAATGGAGAAAAAGCTCGCCGACGCCGAGAAATTCATATCCGACCACAACTACGATGCCGCCCGGCCCCTCATCGAAGAGTGCGCCGAGGTGGGCATGCCTCGCGCCCAGACCATAATGGGCGACTTCTACGCCAAAGCCATCGCCGGATATCCGCGCGACTCGTCCAAGGCCCTCGAATGGTATCGCCACGGTGCCGACGGCGGCGATGTCAGCGCCATGATGGGCGCCGCCGAAATCCTCGAGACCACAGGCGTGGGCGCCGAAGCCATCAGATTCTACGAAAAAGCCCACCATGCCGGCAACCCCGACGCCGCATACCGTCTGGGCCGCATTTTCGAAAACGGAAAAGGTGTCGCCAAAGACGACGTCCTTGCCTTCACTTGGTACCTCGTGGCCGCAAATGCAGGCGACAAACTGTCGCAGCGCATCGTCGGCTCCATGTACGAGACCGGCCGCGGCACCGGGGCCGACCCCGCGCAGGCCATGGAATGGTACAAAAAAGCCGCCGAAGCCGGCGACATAGCCGCGAAAAAAGCCGTCGAGCGGCTGTCGCGCCCCGCAGGTGCCCCCGAAACTCCCAAGGTGAAGAAAGAAACACCCCGTCCGGCCGAGAACCTTACACCCGAGCAGATAGCACATCTCATCAACCGCGCCAACGAGCTTTACGACGAAGGCGACTACGACTCCGCAGCCGATATCGACAAGCGCCTGGCCGAAGCCGGCAATCCGCGCGGCATCAACAGCCTCGGATGGGACTACTACAAAGGCCACGGCGTGCCGCAGGACACAGCACACGCCTTCGACCTCTACATGCGCGCCGCACAGGCCGGCGAGCCCCGCGCTATGATCAATCTCGCATGCTCCTACGAGGACGGCGAAGGCTGCCCCAAAGACGAAGCCGAAGCCCTCAAATGGTTCCGGCGCGCCGCCGAGGCCGGCCATGCCAACGGCTACTACAATCTGGGCCGCTGCTACCACTACGGCATCGGCACCGGCAAAAACGAGACCGAGGCCCTCAAGTACTACACCAAAGCCGCCGGTCTCGGCTCGGCCAACGCATACTTCGGCATGGGTCTGCTTCACGAGACTCTCTTCAACGACTATAAAAAGGCCAACGACTGCTACTATCAGGCCGTATGTCTCGGATGCTATGCCCCCGCCTACACCCTGGCCCAGAATATCGAGAACGGCAAGGGCGCACCCGCCGACATCGAGCGCGCCGTCTACTTCTACCGCATCGCCGTAATAGGCGAAATCGAGGAGGCGCGCGAAGAGCTCGACCGCCTCGACCGCCATGTGCGCCTGTCGGAAGACGAGCTGCAGGCGGCCGTCGATCTCTGCAAGGCCACCTATGACACCGACCGCGCCCTTGCTCTGGAGCAGGCCCTTCTTCCCACCGCCATGGGCAATCCGTGGTCGGCTGAGATCGTGGCCCTGTGCCTAACCTACGGCTCCTTTACCGACAACGTCCGCGCCGCCAAGATGTTCCTCATAGCCGCCAAGGCCGGTCTCAGCTCGAGCCAGGACAATCTCGGCTGGTTCTACGAAAACGGCCGCGGCTTCGAAAAAGACCCCGAGAGCGCCTGCCACTGGTACGGCGAATCGGCCCGTCAGGGCAATGTCCACGCCATGACCTGCTATGCATGGTGCCTCAACAGCGGTTTCGGATGCGTCACCGACTATCGCTCGGCCATCGAATGGTACACCAAAGCCGCCGATGCCAACGATCCGCGCGCCATCTACAACCTGGGCGTGATGCACGAGCGTGGCGAAGGCACACCCGTCGACTACGACGAGGCACGCCGTCTCTATACCCGCGCCGCCAGCCTCGACTACGAACCCGCCCGCAAAGCCCTCGAGAACATCAAGGGCAAGACCGGCAGCGGCGCTCCCGATCCGCTCGAAGCAGAGGGCCGCGAAGCCGACAAGCTATATTCCGACGGCAAGTACGACGAAGCTTTCGCCAAGGCCCGGCGCCCGGCCGATGCCGGAAACGTAACAGCATGTCTGGTCATGGGCCTGTGCTACGAATTTGCCCGCGGCACCGCAAAGGACATGAAACAGGCCGTGAAATACTACAAGGTAGCCGCCGACGGCGGTAACCGCACCGCCATGCTCAACCTCGGCGTTGCCTACCAGTACGGCTACGGCGGCCTCTCCGTCGACCTCCGCCGTGCCACCGAGCTCTACCGCGCAGCCGCCGAGAAAGGCGACCGCCTGGCCCAGTGCAACCTCGGCTACTGCTACGAATGCGGCGACGGCGTGGAAAAAGACATGAAGCAGGCCGCATACTGGTACCGCAAGGCCGCCGACCAGGGCAACCACCGCGCCGAGGCATATCTGGGCGAATGCTACGAAAAAGCCACCGGCGTGGAACAGGACTATAAAACCGCCTTCGACCTCTATTATAAGGCCGCTGCCGGCGGAAACACCTACGGCCAGATGCGTCTCGGCCGCTGCTACGAATATGCCATCGGTATAGGCAAGAACATCGACGAGGCCGTCCGCTGGTACACCAAAGCCGCCGACGGAGGCAATAAATATGCCAAAGAGCGCCTCGAAGCCATCAGAAAAGGCTCGACAAACAATATCACCGCTGAAGTTATCGAGGAAGGCAGCAAAGCCAGCGCCGCATACCGCAACCGCAACTATGCCGAAGCGATCCGCCTGGCCAGAAAGCCGGCCGAACTCGGCGAACCCTATGCCAGCGAAGTCCTTGCCCTGTGCTACGACTTCGGCTACGGAGTTACCCGCGACGACGCTATGGCCGAAAGATACTACCGCATAGCCGCCGACCAAGGCCTGGCAGTGTCGCAGCTCAATCTTGGCGTAATCCTCGAAAACCGCAAACAGTATAATGAGGCCGTGAACCTCTACCGCAAAGCAGCTGACCAGGGCAACGCCAACGCCCAGTGCAACCTCGCCTACTGCTACGAGAAAGGCATGGGTCTGACCAAGGATCTCGCCCTCGCTGTCGAATGGTACCGCAAGGCAGCCGACCAGGGCAACGCCCGCGCTCAGCTCAACCTCGGCATATGCTACGAATTCGGTAACGGCGTCGCCAAAGACGCCGCCCAGGCCGTACGCCTCTACCGCCAGTCGGCCGAGAACGGCAACCGCATAGCCCAGTGCAACCTCGGCTACTGCTACGAAAGCGGCACAGGCATAGCCAAAGACATGACCCAGGCTGCCGCATGGTACCGCAAGAGCGCCGACCAGGGCTGGGCCCGAGGACAGGCCTACCTCGGCGAGTGCTACGAAACGGGCCAGGGCATAACCCGCGATATCAGCCGCGCCGTCGAACTCTACCGCAAGGCTGCCGACCAGGGCCACGCCTACGGCCAGTACCGCCTCGGTCTCTGCTACGAAAAGGGCACGGGTGTTCCCCAGAACAAGAGCAAGGCCCGCGAACTCTACCAGAAGGCCGCCGACGGTGGCAACAAAGCTGCTAAAGAAAGACTTAAAAACTTATAAATGAAAAGACTCCTACTCGGTACGGCCGCCTGTGCGGCCGTACTTTTCGCATCCGCGACCGACAGCCCCCTGTGGCTCAGGAACACCGCCATCTCTCCCGACGGCAAAACCATAGCATTCACCTACCGTGGCGACATATTCACCGTACCGGCCACCGGCGGCGACGCCACTCAGATAACATCCGACGGCGGCTACGACACAGCCCCGGTGTGGAGTCCCGACGGCTCGCGCCTGGCATTCTCGTCGAACCGCCGCGGCTCGTCCGACATCTTCGTAACATCGGCAAAAGGCGGCACACCCGTGCGCATAACCACCCACAGCGGCAGCGAGACCCCTTTGGCGTGGTTCAACGACTCCACCATACTCTTCTCGGCCGATCTGCACCCCTCGCACCACGCACTCAACGACGCGTTCTTCGACCAGACATACTCAGTGCCGGCACGACCGGGCATGCGCCCGAAGGTCTTCCTGCCTCTGTCGGTAAGAGCCGCCTCCGTGCGCGACGGCCGCATACTCTTCGAAGAACACGCAAGCTACGAGAACGGCTGGCGCAAGCATGAGACATCGGCAGGCACCCCCGACATCTACCTCTACGACAACGGACACTTCTCGCGTGTGGCCGCCTTCAAGGGCAGCGACCGCAACCCCGTGTGGCTGTCGGCAGGCTCCTTCGCATATCTCAGCGAGCAGGACAGCACCCTCAACGTCTTCCAGACCGATATCGACGGCAAGGCCGTGCGGCAACTCACCCGGTTCCGTAAAAACCCCGTGCGCCACCTCAGCGCCAGCGCCGACGGCAAGCTCCTTGCCTTTAACTGGGACGGCGAGATCTACACCCTCGTCCCCGGCGCCGAGCCTGCTAAAGTGAATGTGCGCATCACCGCCGACAAGTACGACGCCGACCACGTGCGCCGTTTCATCAGCAGCGGAGCCGAAAGCATGGCCGTATCGCCCACCGGCGACGAGGTGGCCTTCACCGTCCGCGGCGACATCTACGTCACGTCTGTCAAATACAAGACCACCCGCCGCATCACCGACACTCCGGCACAGGAGCGCGTGGTCGACTTCGCCCCCGACGGCCGCACTATCGTCTACGACTCCGAGCGCGACGGCATATGGCAGCTCTTCACGGCAAAAATCAAAGACGACAAGGAGAAATCCTTCGCCTACGCCACCGATATCGTCGAAGAACCCCTCTACCGCAGCACGCGCACAGCCCAGCAGCCCGCTTTCAGCCCCGACGGCAAAAAAGTGGCCTTCCTGGAAGACCGCACCGAGCTGCGCGTGATCGACCTCGACACTAAAGAAGTGCACACCGCCCTCGACGGTCGCTTCAACTACTCCTACACCGACGGCGACATATCCTTCGAATGGAGCCCCGACAGCCGCTGGTTCCTTATCAACTACATAGGCGAAGGCGGATGGAACAATACCGACATCGCCCTCGTGAGCGCCGACGGCAAAACCGTCGTCGACCTCACCGAAAGCGGCTACGACGACTCCAACGCCAAGTGGGCTCTCGGCGGAAAGGCACTCACCTACTCCACCGGCCGGTTCGGCTACAAAAGCCACGGCAGCTGGGGCAACGAAAGCGACGTCATGCTCATGGTGCTCGATCCCGAGGCATGGGATAACTTCCGCATGACCGAAGAAGAGGCCGAACTCGCCGAAAAAGCCAAGGAAGACAGCGAGAAAGCCGACGACGACGCAAAAGACAAAGACAAAAAATCGAAAAAGGATAAAAAGAAGAAAAGCGACGCCGACAATGCCGACATCCTCACTTTCGACACCGACAACCGCAAGTACCGCATGCGCCGCCTCACATCGGGCTCGTCGCGCATGGGCGACTACTACCTCTCGCCCAAAGGCGACAAGCTCTACTACATGGCGGCCTCGACCGAAGGCGGATTCAACCTCTACTGCCGCGACCTCCGCGAAGGCGACACCAAAATCCTCGCATCCGGCAAACGCGGAGGCATAGTCCCCGACAAGAAAGGCGAAAACATATACCTCATCAGCGGCAGCGGCATGAGCAAGATCAACCTCGCGTCGGGCTCGTCGGAAAGCATAGAGTTCGAGGCCCCCTACGACCGCCATCCCTCGCTCGAACGCGACTACATCTACACCCACGCATGGCAGCAGGTGAAAGATAAATTCTACGACGCTGACATCCACGGCATCGACTGGGAAGGCTACGGAAAGAACTACCGCAAGTTCCTGCCCCATATCGACAACAACACCGACTTCGCCATTATGCTCAGCGAACTTCTGGGCGAACTCAACGCATCGCACACCGGCGCACGCTACTACGCTCCCGGCGCGCCGATGAGCACAGCCTCGCTGGGCGCATACTACGACTTCGGCTACGACGGCGACGGCATCCGCATAGCCGAAGTGCTCCCCCGCGGTCCTCTGGCCGACAAAAAGGCCGGTATCGCCGCCGGCGACATCATCACTGCCATCGACGGTGTCGAGATAACCCCCGGAGCCGACTTCTATCCCCTCCTCGACGGAAAAGCCGGCAAGAAAGTGCGCCTCGACGTGAACAAAGCCGACGGCTCCACAGCCACAGGGACAGTGAAACCCATAAGCGCCGGTGCCGAGGGCAACATCGTCTATCAGCTGTGGGTCGAGCGTAACGAAGCCCTGGTCGACAGCCTTTCGGGCGGCCGCATAGGCTACGTCCACATACAGGGCATGGACAGCGAAAGCTTCCGCAACGCCTACGACCGCATCCTGGGCAAGTACCGCAACCGCGAGGCAGTAGTCGTCGACACCCGCTTCAACGGCGGCGGATGGCTCCACAACGATGTCGCCCTGCTGCTGTCGGGACGCGAATATGTGCGCTACACGCCCCGCGGACGCTACATCGGCTCCGATCCGTTCTCGCAGTGGACCAAACCCTCGGTAATGCTTGTCAACCAGGCCAACTACTCCGACGCCCACGGCACACCCTATGTCTACAAGACCCTCGGCATCGGCAAGATAGTTGGCTCGCCCGTGCCCGGCACCATGACCGCAGTATGGTGGGAAGGTCAGGTCGATCCGTCCATCGTATTCGGTATTCCTCAGGTCACATCGATAGGCGTCGAGGGCAAACCGCTCGAAAACACACAGCTGCAGCCCGACATCGAGGTATACAACACCCCGGCCGAAATCGTCAGCGGCAACGACGAGCAGATACGCGCCGCCGTCGGCGAACTCATGAAACAAATATCTAAATAAGCATATCCTGCTTCAGCATAAAAATCGGGTTCCCGCCGCGGAATCCGATTTTTTATGTTGTAAAATATCATTTTTGCGGAGGAATTATCAATGAAAAAATTGTATATTTGCACCCAAATATCGTTTCAACCGCAACTTTTAAAATAAGTATACGTATACCAATTATTTATCTCATCAGTTATGAACCGTAAATTATGCTATGTAATGGGTCTGGGCCTCGCCCTGGCACTGAGCTCCTGCGGTAAGAAGCTCGGCCAGTTCAGCGCAGACTATTTCACAGTCAACCCCAACCCTCTTGAAGCCGTAGGCGAAAAAGTGCCCGCACGCGTGAGCGCAAACATCCCTGCCAAATTCTTCGTCAAGAACGCCGAGGTGACAGTCACCCCCACCCTCGTGTTCAACGGCCAGGAAGTAAACTCCAAGAGCTACACCTTCCAGGGCCAGAAAGTACGCGGCAACAACCCCGTTATCTCCTACGACAACGGCGGTACCGCTACCATACCCGTAAGCTTCAACTATCAGCCCGAAATGGCAAAGAGCGAACTCATGCTCAACTTCACCGTTACCCAGGGCAACAAGAAATACGTTCTTCCCGCTGTAAAGGTGGCTAACGGCGTTGTCGGCACCGCTGCTCTTGCAAACGCCGCCACCGTTACTCCCGCCATCGCTCCCGACGCCTTCCAGCGCGTAATCAACGAGAAGTACGCCACCGACATCATGTTCCTCATCAACCAGGCCAACATCCGTGCCGGTCAGCTCAAGACCGACGCCATGGCCGAGCTCCAAAAGGAAATCATCGCCGCCAACAACGACACTGCCCGCGTACTCCAGGAAATCAACATTTCTTCCTACGCTTCGCCCGACGGCGGTGTGAAACTCAACACCCGTCTTGCCGAAAACCGCGAGAAGAACACCAAGGACTACGTCAACAAGATGCTCAAAAAGGACAAGATCACCGAATTCGGCGAACTCACCGCTCAGTTCACCGCTCAGGACTGGGAAGGCTTCCAGAAACTCGTCCAGCAGAGCAACATCCAGGACAAAGACCTCATCCTCAGCGTCCTCTCCATGTACAAGGATCCCGAACAGCGCGAACGCGAAATCCGCAACCTCTCGTCGGTATTCGAACAGCTCGCCGATCAAATTCTTCCCAAGCTCCGCTACTCGCGCATCACAGCAAGCATCGACGTTATCGGCAAGAGCGACAGCGAAATCCAGAAGCTCCTCGCCACCGATCCCTCCAAGCTTTCTGTTGAGGAAATCCTCTACGCCGCCACCCTCACCGACGACAACAACGCACGCCTCCAAACCTACGACAAGGCTGCACGTCTCTATCCCAACGACTACCGTACCTGGAACGACCTCGGTATGGCACAGTACATCGACGGCGACTACGCAGCTGCCAAGGCATCCTTCGCCAAAGCCGCTTCCATGACCAAGAACGCTGAGCCCCAGATGAACCTCGGTCTCATCGAAATGCTCAACGGCGACTACGCCAAGGCCAACAAATACTTCGGTGCCGCTACCGGTGTTGCCGAACTCGGCGACGCTCTCGGCGTTTACTACCTCAAGCAGGGCGATGCCGCTGCTGCCGTTAAGGCATTCGGCGACACCAAAAGCAACAACGCCGCTCTCGCTCAGATCCTCACAA
Organism: uncultured Porphyromonadaceae bacterium; assembly: GCA_900548975.1. Lineage (GTDB taxonomy): Bacteria > Bacteroidota > Bacteroidia > Bacteroidales > Muribaculaceae > CAG-873. The sequence goes on along the minus strand of URMS01000015.1, from coordinate 36,400 downwards.
AGGACTACAGCAAGGCTAAATCGACCCTCGCTGCCATCAACAAGCCCGACGCCACCACATACTACCTGATGGCAATCCTCGGCGCACGCACCAACAACGAATCGATGCTCAACACCAACCTCCGTCAGGCCGTACGCCTCGACAGCTCGCTGGCCAAGAAAGCTATCGACGACCTCGAATTCGCCAACTACAACCTCTCCAAGGCTCTCTGATAACAGCCTCTGAAAAAACCACAAACCCATGCCCGGCTCCCCGCGCATGGGTTTTTTATTGCCCCTCCCTCAACCACAGCCAGCGGTTGAATATTCCCCCGGCCAAAGCCCCTTGCAGGAATAGCGTCCAAAAACTTTCCACAATAAATATCATAACCTAAATTTTCTTTGCAATATCAAAATTTTAATGTAAATTTGAGCACAATAAAAATAATCCAGATTAAACCGATTCTAATACCAATTCCTTCATGAGAAGACTTTACTTTTTATTCATTGCTCTTCTGTCCATTTCAGCAGCAGCCCAGACCACCCAGTCGGGCTACGTTCAGGAATATAATGAAAAAGCCAAAAAGACCCCTCTTTCAGGCGTCGAGCTAAGAGTACGCTCAGCAAACAGCACCGTCTCCGACGAAGCAGGACAGTTCTCACTGCAATTCCTCACTCTCAAACCCGGCGAGAAGGTGAACGTGCGGCGAATTGAAAAGCTCGGATATGAAATATTCAACAAGGAAGCGGTCGAACAATGGAACATCAATCCTCAGAATCCCTTTATCATAGTAATGTGCCGTTCCGATAAATTCAAAGCCATCCGCGACAACTATGAAAAAGTGTCTTCGGCAAGCTACGCACGCCAGTTGGAAAAGGAACAGGCAGAACTCAAAGCCCTAAAAACACAAGGGAAAATCAAGGAAGCCGAATACCAGAAACAGCTTGCTGAAATTCAGGAAAATTACGACAAGCAGCTCGATAATCTCGGAAACTACATCGACCGATTCGCACGCATAGACCTCTCCGAACTCTCTGCCGTCGAACAGGAAATAATCGAACTCGTACAGCAAGGTCGCATCGAACAGGCCATTGCAAAGTACGAGCAGCAGAACTATCTCGACAAATACAAACAGGAAGTCGCTCAGCTCAAAGAGGTATCAACAGCAATCGACCAGCTCACCGAAATCAAAACCTCAAAGGAACAATCCCGCGACAGTATCCTCGCCGCCATCGACCGGCAGATCGAAACCCTCCGACTCGCCGGCGGCAAAGAAAACAATCAAAAGATACTCAATCTTTATCAGTCTATTATTGAAGCGGATTCTACCAACATTTCTTGGTTAATGAAAGCTGTAACATACATGTACGATTATAATGATAATTATAATCTTGCCTTACATTATAGCAAAATAGCCCTAAGAAATTCAATAGTATTATATGGTTCCGACCATCCTAGGACAGCTGATGCATATTGCAATCTTGGCTCAATATTAAATATTTTAGGTAATTATGATAAGGCTCTTGAATACCAACAAGTCGGTCTTAAAATATATGAACAGTTTTATGGATCAGACAATCTATATACAGCATCCGTCTACAATAATATTGCAAACATATATTCTTCTCAAGACAATTACAATGAAGCTTTAAATCTCTATCATAAATGCCTTGAAATCCGAATTAAAGTTCTTGGCGAAGAGAATCCGGATGTAGCTGCCTCATATAACAACATAGCATCAGTACATCGATATATGGGTAATTATGAGAAAGCATTGGATGTCTATAAAAAGACATTGGAAGTCTGCGACAAAACCACAAGTATACCGGAAACTGATATTGCCTTATATTTGAGGAATATAGGATCGTCATATAAAGATATTGGAAACTATTCTGAATCTTTGGAATACACTCTTAAATCTACAGATTTATATAAGAAAGCCCTTGGTGAAGAGAATATTAATATCGCTTATAATTATAACAATATAGGTGATACTTATGATTTATTAGGAGAGTATAGTAAGGCTTTGCAATACTATGAAAAAGCTCTACCGATGTTTATAAAAACATTAGGCAATAATCATCCGAATGTCGCTTCTCTCTATAGTAATATCGCCAGCGTATATGAAAACATTTCAGATTACGACAATGCTTTGCTCATGCATGAAAAGGCTCTCCTTATATGTCAGGACATATTTGGTGAATTACATTCACGAACAGCCGTATGCCTTAATAATTTAGGAGGTTTGTATTTTCATCAAAAAGACTTTATAAAAGCCGCAGAATATGTTAGTAAAGCAACTAATATATTTGAACAGGTATTAGGTAATGAGCATCCACAAGTAGCGACAGCATATAACAATCTTGGATCGATATACACAAATACAGGAGATTATGAGAATGCTTTAGCGTGCTTAAATAAATCTTTGACTATAAGAAAATTTATTTTAGGCAATGAACATCCTCAGATTGCTACCTTATATAACAATATAGCATCGGTCTACTCTCGTCAAGGTAATTTTGACAAAGCCATAGAAATCCTTAACACTGCTCTAAACATAAGAATCAGTGCCTTAGGTGCAACACATCCGGATGTAGCTAATTCATATACGAATATAGGAATGGCTTTATTCAATAATGGAAATTATGATAAAGCGATAGAAAATCATCTTAAAGCCATCTCGATTAGAGAAGAAGCTTTAACTTCCGACCACCCTGATTTAGCAAGTTCTTATGTAAATTTAGGGGTGGCCTATGAAGCGACACAGCAATATATTCCGGCATTGGAAAACTACAAAAAGGCTTATGAAATTTATAATAGTCGTTTCGGTGAATCCAGTAAGTATACCCAAGTAATGTCTTTAAAAATAAAAAACGTTTCTGAAAAAATGGCCACCAACGACTAAATTATAAACTAAAAAACTGTATCTATCCTCATCTTAATATGCCTGAGCGAAAAGTTAATTCCCCGTACAGGTGTTTTGCTTTCATAAGCTACAGCCACCGGGATATGAAGGTGGCCAAGTGGCTGCAGCGGAAACTCGAAGGATTCAGACTGCCCACTCAGATACACAACGATATCGACTCGAAAAGCCGATATCTGCGTCCGGTGTTTCGCGACCAGTCCGATCTTAACGCCGGCATTCTCGGCGATGAGCTTCGCAAGCACCTCGAAGAAAGCAAATTCCTTATCATAATTTGCTCCATACATTCGGCTAAATCCCGGTGGGTGAGCGACGAGGCAAAAGCATTTATCGAAATGGGAAGGCTCGACCGCATAATACCGGTCATAATTCCCGATAAAGACTGTTCAGAACAGGAACTGTTTCCCATATATCTTCGCGAATACTTCCGCTCTTATCCCGACCGGGAACTCCTGGGCATAAACCTCGGTGAAACAGGCAAAGAGAAAACTATCATCCGCATTGTCTCGAAGATGCTCGACGTATCCTTCGACTCTCTGTGGAAACGCCATCTGCGACAGAAACGCATCCGCATTATCTCTTCTTCTGTCGCTGGCGCCCTCGTTCTGACGGCCGCATACTTCTTTGCAATACCTGTCACGTTAGATATAAACGTTGATGCCGAAACAGCGAACCTTCCGACCGGAGATAAGGCATATCTCAATATCGATGGCGGAGAATATGGCTTAAAACAGGCGCACCTCAATTTGTACAAATTAATATTCCCGGTTACAAACGGCTATCACGCATTCACTTACACCTCGTATCTCAATTCTATAATCCGATTGACACAGCAGTGGTGCCGGGATTCGGGTTGAGGCGTGTCATAACTCTCGGAATGAGCAGAGACAGCACTTTCGCTGTCTTTGGAGGCACTGTATACGACGAATCGATGAAACCTCTCGCCGGCACGGTCGTTACAGTGTCGCACAGAGAAGCCACTACGGATGCCAACGGTTCATTCAGACTCACGCTTCCCTTGTCAGAACAACGGGAAGTACTGCCCATCACCCTCACAAAAGAAGGATATCAGACCGTCGAGAGATCCGACGAAACTCCAGGCGACATGCTCAAATACATCATGTGCCGGAAATAAGCTGTCGTACAAACCTACAGGCTCTAACCGGGATAGGCGGCGATGGCGGCGAGGAATTCGGCGCCGTAGCGGTTGGCTTTGTATTCGCCTACGCCGTTTACGGCGAGAAATTCGAAGGGTGTGCGGGGGCGCCGCGCCGCCATGTCGAGCAGCGAGGCGTCGGAGAAAATGATGTACGGGGGCTTGTTCTCGCGGCGAGCGATTGCCAGACGCACCGATTTGAGATGTTCGAACAGAGCCTTTGTCGAGGGCGAATCGGTGGGGAAAGACGGCGTCTCGGGCTTGACGGTCTTGCGCTCGCCGGCCACAGCCTCGACGTAGCGCGACAGCGTGATATGGGCCTCGCCACGCAGCAGTCTATGGCCGAAATCGGTAACCCGCAGATGGTTGCTGTCGTCATAGGCTATCTCGAAGACACCGAGCTGCACCATCTGCTGTATATAGTCGTTCCATTCTTTCAGACTCAGATCGGCACCGGCGCCGAAGGTGCGGATGCGATCGTAGCCTGCGGCGCGGATATCGGAGCGCATGGAGCCGCGGAGTATGTTCACCAGAGTAAAGACTCCGATATTGGTCCACCCGGTGCGGGCCACGGCGCTGAGGGCCTTCTGGGCGAGAATGGTGCCGTCGAAGCGCTCGGGTGGCTCCAGACACACGTCGCAGTTGCCGCAGTCGCAGTCGCGCGCCTCGCTGAAGTACGACAGAAGGATGCGCCGGCGGCACACACGGGCCTCGGCGTAGGCGCGCATACGCTCGAGCTTCTCCATATTGATGGCCTGCTGACCCGACTCCGCCGCGAAATTGCGCCGCGCTATGATGTCAGCCACGCTGTGGAAGAGCACGGCCTCGGCAGGCAGACCGTCGCGGCCGGCACGGCCTATCTCCTGATAATAGCTTTCGATATTCGACGGCAGATTATTGTGCACCACCCACCGTATATTGCTCTTGTCGATGCCCATGCCGAAAGCCACGGTGGCGCATACCACCTGCGCGGTACCGTCGAGGAAGGCCCGCATAGAGGCATTGCGCTCGTCGGCGGTCATGCCGGCATGATAGCGCACCGAGCGCACGCCGCAGGCGGTGAGCGCCTTGTTGAGCGAATCGACGCCCGACCGCGAAAGGCAGTATGCCACCCCCGAATCGTTGGGATATTTACGCACCAGCGACGCTATGAAGCGCACACGGGCCTTCGAGCCGGGGTTGTTGTAGGCCCGCAGCGATATATTGGGCCTGTCGAACGAACTTATGAATACATAGGGATCGCGCAGCCCGATCTGCCGCGATATATCATCGCGTGTAAGGCGATCGGCAGTAGCCGTAAGCGCTATCACGGGCACATCGGGGCGCAGCTCCTTGAGCCGCGAAAGCCCCGTATAGTCGGGCCTGAAATCGTGGCCCCACTGCGATATGCAGTGGGCTTCGTCGACGGCGAACAGGCTTATGTCGAGCCGGTCCCAGCCGTCGATTTCGGCCAGCAGACGCTCCGGCGATATATAGAGCAGCTTCAGGCGCCCGGCCATGGCCGCCGCAAGTATCTGCCGGTTATAGCTTTCGGGTTGGTTGGAGTGAATGGCAGCGGCGGGAATGCCGCACGACATCAGAGCCTGCGTCTGGTCCTGCATCAGAGCTATCAGCGGCGACACAACCACGGCACAGCCCTTCGGAGCCAGAAGTGCCGGCAACTGATAGCATATGGACTTGCCGCCGCCGGTAGGCATGAGCACAAGGGCGTCGCGGCCGCTGCCCACGGCCTCGATAATCTCATACTGGCCCGGACGGAACGAGCGGTAGCCGTAGAACTGGGCGAGCAGCCCCAGCGCACGCTGACGGAATTCTTCTTTGTCATTCATACCACAAAAATAAGCCTTTTATTCCAAAAGGCCAACTCACTCGCCGTCGAGATGCCGTTCCGTCTTATCGGCAAGATACTTGCGGGCCTTCGAGGCCCAGGCCGAGCCGCTGCACGTGGCCTCGTTCTCGAGCACCGACATCAGCTGCCACACGAAGATGAGCATGCCCATCATGTTGAGTGCGCTGTGGCCGCCGGTGAGGAAACTCATGGTGTCGCCAAGCGCCAGATCGGCACCATGGGCCACACACAGAGCGGCATATATGCCCGCTATGGTGCGGACAGCGCGCCCGAAACGCTTCGACGACAACAGCCCCGCCGGCACAGCCTTGCCGCTGCGCCGCAGACGCCCCCGCAGCCTCAGCGCCGTAGCCACATCGGCAAGAACCATCACTGTACAAAGCCCCGCCACAGGCAACACCGGCTCCACAAAAGCCGCCGCGGCACCTCCCGCCGCCGTCACGGCTATTTTTATCTGCGAATTTTCCATATCGGCACAAAAATACCCCGGTGCCGAAGCCTTCTGTCGTTTTTATGCCCATAATCGGCGAAAAAACATTAATTTTGCCAATAATTACGCGCGAAAAGATGAACATCATACTATACGACGAGCATGCAGTATGGGCCGACCTGCTGCCCATTACCTTCACACGACCCATAGCCGCCATCAGGGTCGGCATCGACACCATAGCCGAAAAATGGCAGGCCCTGCTGCCCGGCACATACTCCTGGGGCGTTTCCGAGGATTATCTCCGCGAGATGTACCCGGCCGAAGGCGCCGACGATCCCGACACCCTCTTCATTGCCGGCAACGTCGTGCCCGACGCCGCCCTCGCCGCCCGCATCGGCGCCCTCGAAAGCGGTCAGGCCCTTGTCGACGGCCGCGGCCGCGTAGTGGCCCACCGCGGCGCGCAGACCACCGAACGCGTCGAATCCTACACCGAAGTACACTCCATCGAGCAGCTCTACGACATCTTCATGTTCAACGGCGAACAGATCAGAGCCGACTTCACCCGCATCACGGCAGGCCGCGACTCGCAGCCCGTCTCCGCCACCAACACCGTCATAGGCGACCCGTCGCTCATCTTCATCGAAGAAGGAGCCACAGTCGAAGGCGCATTCATCAACACCACAGGCGGTCCCGTATACATAGGCCCCGAGGCGGAGATAATGGAAGGCTCAATGCTGCGCGGACCCATAGCCCTGTGCCGCCACGCCACGGTGAACATGGGCACAAAAATATACCCCGGCACCACCATCGGGCCCTTCTGCAAGGTCGGCGGCGAGCTCAACAACGTTGTCATGACGGGATTCTCCAACAAAGCCCACGACGGCTTCCTCGGCAACGCCGTTGTCGGCGAGTGGTGCAATATCGGCGCAGGCGCCGTGGCCTCGAATCTCAAGAACGACTACACCAAAATACGCCTGTGGAACTACCGCACAGGCCGCTTCGAGCGCACCTCGCTGCAGTTCTGCGGCCTTATCATGGGCGATCACTCCAAAGCCGGCATAAACACCATGTTCAACACCGCCACGGTGCTCGGCGTGGGTGTCAACGTGCACGGAGCCGGCTTCCCGCGCAACTTCGTGCAGTCGTTCAGCGAGGGCTCGACCGCCGGATTCACCCCGGTGCCCGAAAAGAAATTCTTCGACATCGCCGAGCGTATGATGGCCCGGCGCGGACGCGCTCTCTCGGCTCCCGAACGCCGCATGCTCACCGCACTGATGTACGACGTAAAAGACATAAAATAAATCTCTATACCATGCTTCCCGAAAAATATGTCATTACCATAGGCCGCACATTCGGCAGCGGCGGCAGGGCTCTGGGCCGTGCCATTGCCGAACGGCTCGGCATCAGCTTCTACGACAAGATGCTGCTGGTCAAAGCCGCCGAAAAAGCCGGCTACAACCTCGAATACTTCGAGAAAAACGACGAACGCGCTCCCTCGGTCATGGGCAGCGCCATGCCTTTCTCCTTCGGCTTCTACCCCATGTCGTGGATAGGCAATCCGGGAGGCAGCGGTTCCGACAGCACCTACTCGGCCCAGTGCGACCTCATGCACGAGCTGGCCGACTCCGAACCGTGTGTCATCGTAGGCCGCAGCGCCGACTATGTGCTGCGCGACCTCCCCAATGTAGTCAACATATTCGTGCATGCCCCCATGGACGAGTGTGTGGCACGCATCATGTCGCGCGGCGACGTAGCCCGCGAAAGCGATGCCAAGGCCCTGGCCGAACGCACCAACAAGCTTCGTGCCAATTTCTACAACTTCTACACCGACAAGCGCTGGGGCTATGCCGAAAGCTACGACCTGTGCCTCAATTCGGCAGGACAATCCATCGACTCTCTCGCCGACTACGCAATAGAATTTATAAAACAACGACTCGACAGAAAATGAAAAAATTACTCGCCGCCGCACTGGTCCTCGCCGCCGCATTCCAGGCAAAGGCTTTCACCACCGACACCATTGCCATCAGCACCGCGCTGCTGGAAGGACCCGAAAAGGTTGTGGTGATAACCCCTGACGCCAAAAAAGGCGATAAATTCCCCACCGTGTACCTCCTCAACGGCTTCACCGGCACATACCGCGACTGGAGCACCCGCACACAGCCCCGTCTGGGCGAACTCGCTGACCAATACGGCATGGTCATGGTGATGCCCGACGGCCGCGACAGCTGGTACTGGAACTCCCCCGTCAATCCCAAGCTCCAGATGGAAAGCTTCATCATCGACGAACTCGTGCCCTACATCGACGCGCACTATCCCACCAAAGCCGAGGCGTCGCAGCGCGCCATCACCGGTCTGAGCATGGGCGGCCACGGCGCTCTGTGGCTCGCGCTCAATCATCCGGACGTGTTTAAAAGCGCCGGCAGCATGAGCGGCGGTGTCGACATCCGTCCGTTTGCCGGCAAATGGAACACCACGCGCCTGCTGGGCGCCGAATACAGCAAGAACCCCGCGCTGTGGGACAGCCGCACCGTAGCCGGCCAGATTCCCCGCCTCAAGGACGCCGGTCTCAACATAATCTTCGACTGCGGCAAGGATGACTTCTTCGCCGGTGTGAACGAACAGCTGCACCGCGACCTTCTGGCCGCCAACATCGACCACGACTACACCTCGCGTCCCGGCAACCACAGCCACAAATACTGGGCCAACTCCATCCTCCATCATCTCGTATTCTTCAACCAGGCTTTCAGCAAGTGATACTCCGGGAGATAAGTCTTGTCAATTTCAAAAACATAGCATCGGCCGAACTGCAGTTCTCGCCGAAGATCAATTGTTTCCTCGGCAACAACGGCATGGGCAAGAGCAATCTCCTCGACGCCCTCTACTTCCTCAGTTTCTGCAAAAGTTTCACCGGCGCCCTCGACCCCATGATGGTGACACGCGGCGCCGGCTTCGCCATGCTCCGCGGCCGCTACTTCAGGCGCGGACTCGACGAAGAGGTCAACGCCGCCGTACAGCCGGGACGCCCCAAGTCGTTCAAGCGCGGCGGCAAGCCCTACAAGCGCCTCACACAGCACATCGGCGCATTCCCTCTGGTGCTCCTGTCGCCGGCCGACATGTTGCTCGTCGGCGGCGAGCCCTCCGAACGCCGCCGCTTCATCGACCAGATAATATCGCAGCGCGACGCCCCCTATCTCGACGCCCTGGTTCGCTACAACCACGCTCTCGAACAGCGCAATAAGCTGCTCAAGCAGGAATGCGCCGACGGCTCGCTCTACGACGCCCTCGAGGCTCAGCTCGAAATCGCCGGCGACTACATTGCCTCGCGCCGACGCGAGAACATAAAGCGCCTCGAAGAAATATTCCGCCCCTACTACCGCGCCATCGCCGAGTGCGACGAAGAACCCGGCCTGCGCTACACCGGCACCGAATATCCCGAAGGGCTCGCCGAGCATCTGCGCGCCTCGCGCAGCCGCGATGCCATACTGCGCTACACTGCCTCCGGCCCGCACCGCGACGACATCGAATTCACCCTCGACACCCTGGCCCTGCGCCGCTCGGCATCGCAGGGCCAGACTAAGACTTTTACCTCGGCTCTGCGCTTCGCACAGTATGAGCTGCTGCGCGAAAGCCTGGGCATCAGGCCGCTGCTGCTGCTCGACGATATTTTCGACAAACTCGACGCCGGCCGCGTGCGCCGCATCATGTCCATCGTGGGCGGCTCCGATTCCTTCGGCCAGATTTTCATCACCGACACCAACCGCAAGCACCTCGACGAAATCGTGGCCGACATTCCCGAGTCGCACATCCACGACCCCTACCGGCTGTGGCATGTGGAGCACGGCGTGTTCACTCCCATCGACACCCATGAAAAGAGTTGAACCGCTTCTGCTTGGCGAGGTCATAAAGAAGATGATCGACGCCACCGGGCTGCGCCCCGAGTTCAACCGCCATTCCGTGGAGTCGGTGTGGCCAAAAGTCGTAGGCCCGCATATCGAGTCCTATACAGGCCGTATTTTTGTCAAAGACCGCACCCTGAACGTGCAAATACTGTCGGCGCCCCTCAAAGAAGAGCTTGCCTATATGGGCGAACTGCTCGTCCGTCAGCTCAACGAAGCCGCCGGAGCCGACGTTATCTCATCTATCCGATTCTTATGAATATCCCCGAACCCAAATTCGAATTCCGCCACCGCACGCCCGTACAGATCCGTTTCAACGACATCGACATGTTCGGGCATCTCAACAATTCGGTGTATCTGCAGTTCGCCGACCTGGCAAAGATGCGCTATTTCATGCAGTTTATGGACGGTCGCTTCGACCCCATGCAACTCGGCCTGGTAGTGGCCAACATCAACTGCGACTTCTACAATCCCACCTACGTGCAGGAAAAACTCGAGGTGCTCACCGCTGTGGCATCGATAGCCACAAGCTCGCTGGTGATGGAGCAGCGCATAGTCAACGACCGCGGCCAGGTAAAATGCATCTGCCGAACTATCATGGTAAGTTTCGACCCGCGCACGGCACAGTCGGTGCCCGTAACAGACAAATGGCGCCACGACCTCACCGCATACGAACAGCGCGAACTATGACATACACCCCCCTACACATCGACGGCGTGTGGCTCATCGAGCCTGTGCGCCACGGCGACGAACGCGGTTATTTCTGCGAGACATTCCGCGCCGACTCCTTCCTCGAGGCCACCGGCATACGGCCCGATTTCGTACAGGACAACGAATCGGTGTCGCGGCGGGGCGTAGTGCGGGGTCTCCACTATCAGGCCGGCGACGCATCGCAGGCAAAACTGGTGCGTGTAACAGCCGGCCGCATAGTCGACATCGCCGTCGATCTGCGCCGGTCGTCGCCCACTTTCGGGCAGCATGTAGCCGTGGAGCTGTCGGCCGAAAACGGGCGCCAGCTCTACATACCGCGCGGTTTCGCCCACGGGTTCGCCGTGCTTTCCGACACGGCCCAGTTCCAGTACAAAGTCGACAACTACTACTGCCCTCAGGCCGAACGCTCGCTGCGCTTCGACGACCCTACCGTCGGCGTGCGCTGGCCGCTGTCGCGCGAAGAAATGATACTGTCGCCCAAAGACCTGCAGGGCCGCGATTTTGCCGACTGCGATTTTTACGAATAACACCATGACCATAGCACTTATCATACTTTCCGTAGTCCTTGTGGCGGCTGTCATCGTAGCCGGGCGTCTCGCCGGCGAGCGGTCGGCATTTGCCCGCACAAGGCACGACCTCGAAACCACCGTCGCCGACCTTCAGACGCGCATCGAGGCCCTGCGGCAGAGCGAGTCGAAAGCCCAGAGCGAGATTGCACGCCTCGCCGAGCGAAACGACGCTCTTGTCCGCGAAAACGACCGCATACAGCAGGATCACGCCCGCATGGAAGCTCAGCTCGAAGAGCGCTTCCGCGATCTCGCCGCCAAGGTGCTCGTCAGCAACTCCGAGATGCTCCGCGAGCAGAACCGCACCGGCCTGTCCGAGGTGCTCGCGCCGCTCAAAGCCAACATCGAGCAGTTCAAGGCCGATTTCACACAGCGCTACGACAAGGAATCGGCCGAACGATTCTCGCTCGGCGAACGCGTGCGCGAACTGGTGCAGCTCAACCAGACCATAGGCCTCGAAACCCGCAAACTCTCCGACGCGCTGCGAGGCAACTCGAAGGTGCAGGGCGACTGGGGTGAAATGATTCTCGACAACATTCTCGAACGCAGCGGTTTCCGTCGCGGATACGAGTATATGGTGCAGGAAAGCGTCACCGACGACGAGGGACACCGCCTGCGGCCCGACGTGGTGATAAACTATACCTCCGGCCGCAAGCTCATCATCGACTCGAAAGTATCGATACAGGACTATCTCCGCATGGTCAACGCCGAGTCCGACGATCTCCGCGACCGCTTCGCCCGCTCGCACCTGGCATCGGTCAAAAAACACATATCCGAGCTCAAGGGAAAGTCCTATCAGGACGTCGTAGGCGACGACCGTGTCGACTTCGTGCTCATGTTCATACCACACGAAGGCGCATTCCTGGCCGCCATGAAGCTCGACGAAACCCTCTGGCAGACAGCATTCGACAGCCGCGTGCTCATCATATCGCCCACACACCTCATGTCGGTGATAAGACTGGTGGAACAGGTGTGGCGCCACGACAAGCAGAACCGCAACGCCCTCGAGATTGCCCGTCAGGCCGGTCTGATGCTCGACAAATTCAACGGCTTCCTGGCCGACATGGAGAAAATCGAGAAATCGCTCGGCGCGGCCGGCGACGCCTGCCGCTCGGCCTTCGCCAAACTGTCATCGGGTCCGGGAAATCTTATCGGCAAGGCCCGCTCCATCACCGCACTGGGCGCCAAGGCCAAGAAGGCGCTGCCCGAACGCTTCGTCGCCGAAATAGAGCCCGGCACCGACAACGATGCCGAAGACCCCGGAATTACCGAAGAAAATGACTAATTTTGCAAATAGTTTTTCCAGAAGTTTACCATAACCATGATACGATACTTACAATCCATCTTCTCCAACATGCCGCCGGTGGTGAAAAATCTTCTCATCATCAATGTGCTGGTATGGCTCGTGATGGCGCTGTTCCCTGCCGCTGACCGGGCTTTTACACGCTATCTGGCTCTCTACTATTTCAGCTCGCCGGGCTTCTACCCCTTCCAGCTGTTCACATACATGTTCATGCACGGCGGCTTCCCGCACCTGTTCTTCAACATGTTCGCCCTGGTCATGTTCGGCATGACCATTGAGCGCGCTATGGGGTCGGCACGCTTCCTGTTCTACTACATTTCGGTAGGCATCGGCGCGGCGCTCATACAGATGGGTGTGTTCGCCATCTATATCCACCACCTCGAAAGCCTCTTCGACGCCGAGACATGCCGCGAAATCATAAACCGCGGCTGGGATCTGATGCAGAACCACTACAACTTCTCCGATCCCGACGCCGGCGCCCTCAATGCCTTCGTCAACACTCCCATGGTCGGTGCCTCGGGCGCCATCTACGGCGTGCTCCTGGCCTTCGGGTTCCTCTTCCCCAATGTTCCCATCTATATCTTCTTCATTCCTGTGCCCATCAAGGCCAAATGGCTGGTAATAGGCTACTTTGTCATAGAGCTTCTATACGGCGTGGGCGGACAGGCCGACGGTGTGGCGCACTTCGCGCATATCGGTGGCATGGTGTTCGGCTTCCTGCTGCTGCTCTACTGGAAACGTAAAGGCGTATTCAATAACCGCTGGTTCTTCTGATGGAAACACCCTCCGAAACACCGGCAGCGCCGCGGCGCCGTCCGGCCGCTAAAAAGACGGCCGCCGGCAAAAAAGCACCTGCGCCCAAAGGCAAGGGCAAGAAGAAGAAAAAACGGCGCCGCTCGCCATTCATGCGCCTCATGCGCGGCCTCATGCTCACCCTGAGCATAGTGGCTGCCGTGGCTCTTTTCTGCACGGCCTATGCCGGCAATATATCGCCGCTTAAGCATGGCGGTTTCTGGGGCATTCTGCCGCTGTGCTTTCCCCTCGTCATGCTGTGCGCCGCAATTCTGCTGGTGCTCCAGATATGGTGGCACTGGCGCGGCGTGGTAATAGTGGCCATCGGCTTCATTGTCTGCACCGGACCGGCCCTTCAGGTATGCCCCCTCAACATAGGAGGCAACCGAAAGGCACCCGAGGGAAGCGACACTTTCACCCTGCTCACCTACAACGTGCACAATTTCTCCGAAATACGCCGCGACAGCACCGACACAGCGCCCAACCACATGCTCGAATATGTCTTAGCCTCCGATGCCGACATCGTATGCATGCAGGAAGTATTCACGCTCAGCGTATATCGCAAAGGCTTCATCACGTCCGAGCAGGTGCAAAGCCTGCACGATCGCTACCCCTATATCATCAAAAGCGCCGGTGCGCAGGCCATACTCTCGAAGTATCCGGTGCAGCCCATCCATCTGTCGCTGACCAAAGAAGAATTCGACGACGCCGAGCTCGCCGCCTACCGCATATCCTTCCCCAACGGAAAGATAGCCACGCTGTTCAACGTGCATCTGCAGTCGCTCAATCTCAGCGAGGATGACCGCGAGCTCTACAAAAACCTCACGCGTCTGCAGCGAGAGAATCTCGGTGCGGTCAGGGAACAGCTTATCGACAAACTGTCGTATGCCAACGTCGAGCGCGCGCGTCAGACTCAGGCTCTGATGCGACTTATCCGCCACTACGGAGGCCCCGATGTGCTGATATGCGGCGATTTCAACGATGTGGCAACCTGTTATGCCCTGCGGACCCTCGAAGAAGCCGGATTCAGCTCGGTCTACGCCGATCTCGGCTTCGGTCCTATCATTACCTACAACAGCGGCCGCTTCTACTTCGGCATTGACCATGTGCTCTTCCGCGGCGATTTCACCCCCCTGTCCATAAAAAAAGGCACCACCCGTGCCTCCGACCACTATCCCCTCACCGTCTCCCTCGCACTCGATTAGTCGGCCGGCTAAAACAGCTAAAATAGCTAATTTAGCTAATATAGCTATTTTAGCCGTGGCCGATAGATTAAAGTGACGAAAGGCGTGTGGTAGAACAAGCGGTCGGCCTCGGCGGCGACTGCTGCGCGCGTCAGGCGCCGGCGCTCTTCGATAGTACGGTTGATGTCCTCGCCATGGAATTCGGCCAAGGCCAGATTTGTAGCCTTCGCCAGATAGCCGAGATTGGAAAAACGGAAGGTCGCCTCGAAATTATTCAGTGTCCGGCCGAACTCATGTTCGCTGATATCCGAAGCCACGGCCAGTGCGCGGGCCTGCTCCAAAAGCATGGCGCGGGCCTTTTCGGCCGCGCTCTCGCTGCTGTCGGTGAGTCGCGCCGTCAGCAACAGCAGGCCGTGGTGCTCGCTTCCTATGATCGAGGCATCGGCCGCCGCAAAAAGGCCAGAACTCTCGCCGAAGAGCAGCCTGCGCATGAATCGCGAGGCACGCCCTGCCGAGAGGATATCGGTCACGGTATCGGCGGCATGATAGCGCGCCGTGCCATAGCTGTCCATGGGGAAAGCCATCACTATCATAGTCTGAGGCACATCGGCTTCCACAGTCTCCACTACATCGGCGGTTGGAAATCCCTCGTCGGGCAGCCGGCGGGGCGTCACGCTGCGTGCCGGAATGTCGGCAAACCAGCGCTCGGCCAGTTCCACCGTCTTTTCGAAGCTTATGCTGCCTGCCACCGACAGGATGGCATTGTCGGGCGCATAGTGCGAGTAGAACCATCGCTCCACATCGGCCAGGGTCACCTTGGCTATATGCTCCGGCGCAAGCCCTATCGTAGGCCATGAATAAGGATGATTCGCGGCATAGGCCAGACGCCGCAGATGGTGCGATATGTCACCGTAAGGGCGGTTGAGGCACGTCTGCTTGAATTCCTCGATAACCACACCGCGCTGCACCTCGAGGGAACGTTCGCTGAAGTCGAGCCGCAGCATGCGGTCGCTCTCCAGATGGAAAGCCGTCTCGATATTCTGAGCCGGCAACACGTCGTAGAAATTGGTGAAATCGTTGCTTGTCCAGGCATTGCTCTTGCCGCCGGCACTCTCGAGCTCGCCGTCGAACGAAGGCACATTCGCCGAACCGCCGAACATCAGATGCTCGAAAAGGTGCGCCACGCCGGTGAGCGAACGGCTTTCGTCGCGCGAGCCCACGTTGTAGAGCACATCGACCGCCGCCATGGCAGTGGTAGGGTCATAAGAATGCACCACACGCAGGCCATTGGCGAGCGTGTGGCGCTTTACTGGTATGTCGTTTCTGCTCATTATTCGCTGAGCACCTTCATCTTGAGTATGCGGATATCGGTTTTGGGTCGGTCGGAGCTGTCGGTCTGGGCTTTTTCAATCTTGTCGACAGTGTCCATGCCGTCGATTACCTCGCCGAATACGGTGTAGGCGCCGTCGAGATGGGGCGCGCCGCCCACGGTGGTATAGGCCTCCTTCATTTCGGCGGTCATGCCGGGTGCGGGATGTGCGGCAACCTCGGCATCGCTCTGGGCGATAAGGGTATCCTGAAGAGCCTGCAGACCGGCACGGTCGCCGCTGCGCTGCATGGCTATGATCTCGTCGCGATGGGCCATGGCAAGCTTATTGAATACTTCCTGCATGCGGGTCTGCTGCATGCGCTGCTCCATGGCACGCACCTGCGCGCTGTCGAGTTTCTGACCTGTGACGATATAGAACTGCGAGCCGCTCGACTGCTTCATGGGGTTCACCTGATCGCCCTGACGGGCCGCAGCCAGTGCGCCGCGCTTGTGGAAATGACGCGGATACACAATTTCGGCATCAATCTTATAGTCGGGGCCACCGGCGCCGAGGTGCTGGCCCGGTTTGGCGGTCTTCGAGTCGGGGTCTCCGGCCTGAATCATAAATTCCTTGATAACGCGGTGGAAAAGAGTGCTGTCGTAGTAGCCCTCTTCGGCGAGTTTAAGGAAATTGTCGCGATGTTTGGGCGTGTCGCCGTAGAGCAATACGGTAAAATTGCCCATAGTTGTCTCCACCAGCACTTTAGCAGAGGCGGTGTCGGGTTTCTGTTGTGTCATTTCGATAGAATCATTGGCCGGAAGAGCCGCGTCGGCTGTTCCGCTTGTTTTACAGGAGCACATCACCGCCAGGGCGGCGAGTGGTCCGAGAATATAGGCTCGCATCAGATTGTCGAGGTTGGAAAAAGTCGTTTATATATACGGCGGAAATTGTCGTCGGTGGCGCACAGGCTCTTTGCGTTGACCTCGTAGTCGGCGCCGTAGAGCCCCTGCAGAAGATCGGGCAGATATTTGTGCTCGCGGTCTTTATCAATTGTGGCGGCCACAAGACGGCGCACCGCCGGGCGGTAGCCTTCGGAATCGATGGCATTGAGATAGCGGGCGGCGCTGGCCATGAACTGGCCCGTGAGGTCCACACGCTCCATATTGTCGATGATGGTCTCGATACTCTCGGGATCGCACTCGCCGATATGGTTGGCCAGATATTCATAGCTCTGAAGCCCATCGGGATCGTGCTTCAATGTTTTTATATCTTCTTCGGTCATGGGTTTTTCATGTTTGTTCCGTGGCAAAGATAAGGAAATTTTTCCGAACACACGCTCTACAGATGTAAATGAGCTGAAAAAGTGCTATATTTGCGCTATGCTAACCAAAATCATCACATCTAATGCCATCGCCCTGTTACTGGGCGCCTCCTCGGCCTTTGCAGCCGATATCCAGCTTTTCAACTATGCCGAGCCCGACGGCAGTTCGGGCCTGCGCCTGGCATGGCGCGCCGACAGCACCTCGCAGTGGGAGCCGCTCGGGTACGATTTCGTAAGGAGCGATTTCGGCCCGTGGGGATCGTTCAAAAAAATGTTCGCGCCCCGGCTCTTCGTCAACGGTGCCGACGGCCGTTGGACAGCCGTGTGGACAGCCTCGCCCGATGGCGATGTCACCGCCCTGACCTCGACCGCAGACTTCGCGTCGTGGACACCGCAGCAGTACTTCGCCTCGCCCCTCGACCTGCCGCGCGACATGTATGCCCTTAATCCAATCGCTCCCGACAGTGCCACAATCGGCGGCAAACGCTATGCCGGATATGTGCAGACGGCCCCCGAGGCTCTTGTCGACAGCCTGCGGGCCTTTGTACGGCACCACAACGAGCTTGGCGCCCTCTATGCCGAGCGTGCCGCCGACGATTCCTCGCGCTTTACCGGGCTGAAGGGTGTCAACATCTCCGTCCGGCCCGCCGGAGCACCCGGGAAACCGATTTCCGACATGCTCGTGGGCATATTCTTCGAAGACATAAACTACGGCGCCGACGGCGGCCTGTATGCCGAGCTCGTACAGAACCGCGACTTCGAGTACAAGCCCTCGGACCGCACCGGCGACCTCAAGTGGAACGCCACCACAGCCTGGACCACCTCGGGCGACGGCTCCATGACCATATCCACGGACACTCCCGTACATCCCAACAATCCACACTATGCCCGCATAGCAGCCACCGGCGATTTCACCCTGGCCAATGAAGGCTTCGACTCCATAGCCGTGAAGCGCGGCGAGAGCTACCGTTTCTCCGTTATGGCGGCAGCCCCGCGGCCATGCAAGATACGCGTACGACTCGCCGACAAAGGCGGCCGCACGCTCGCATCGAAAACGATAGCCGTCGACGGCACGTCGTGGAAGACATATAAGACCGTACTCAAGCCCTCGGCCGACTGCACCGACGCCTCGCTCGAACTCGTATTCGGCAAGAACGCCGCCGCCGACATCGACATGGTGTCGCTCTTCCCCGCCAAAACATTCCGCGGCCGCGAAAACGGCCTGCGCGCCGACCTGGCCCAGAAACTCGCCGACATCCATCCGCGCTTCGTGCGCTTCCCCGGCGGCTGCGTGGCCCACGGCGACGGCATCGACAATATCTACGACTGGAAAGGCTCCGTAGGCCCGCTTGAGGCCCGCAAACCGCTGCGCAACCTGTGGGGCTACCACCAGACCCGCGGCCTCGGCTACTACGAGTACTTCCAGTTCTGCGAGGACATAGGCGCCGAACCGCTTCCCGTGCTCGCCGCAGGCGTGCCGTGCCAGAATTCAGGCCAGGCCCACAGCCACTCCACTTGCGCCATCGACACCTACGGGCAGCAGAACGGCATTGCCATGGACGACATGCCGGCCTACATACAGGACGTGCTCGACCTCATCGAGTATGCCAACGGCCCCGCCGACTCCCGCTGGGGCTCGGTCCGCGCCGCCGCAGGACATCCCGAGCCGTTCAACATGAAGTATATCGGCATCGGCAACGAGGACATGATCACCGAGGTATTCGTGCCCCGCTTCAAGATGATCTACGAGGCCGTGCGCAAGGCACATCCCGAAATCACGGTTATCGGCACCGTCGGTCCGTTCTACGAAGGCACCGACTACGAGCGCGGATGGGAGCTTGCCCGCGAGCTCGACATCCCCATCGTCGACGAACACTACTATGTGTCGCCCGGATGGCTGATACACAACCGCGACTACTACGACAACTACCGCCGCGGCGCCACAAAGGTGTACCTGGGCGAATATGCATCGCATCTGCCCGGACGCCCCAACAATGTGGAGACAGCACTGTCCGACGCACTCTATCTCACCGACGTGGAGCGCAACGGCGATGTGGTGGCCATGACGTCGTACGCACCTCTTCTGGCCAAGAACGGCCACACCCAGTGGCGTCCCGACATGATATACTTCGACAACACAGGCGTATATCCCACTCCCGAATACTATGTGCAGCGCCTCTTCGGCAACAACAGCGGCGACACCTATCTGCCCACCGACCTGACAATGGACAGCGACAACCCCGCCGTAAAAGCCCGCATCGGCGTGAGCGTGGTGCGCGATTCGGCATCTGGACAGCGCATAGTCAAACTCGTGAACATGCTTCCGGTAGCCGTCAACGCCGACCTGGCTCCCCTCGGTCTTAAGGGTAGGATCAAGGCCGAGCAGCTTAAAGGCGACCCGACCGACGAGGGTGCACGCTCCGAAGCGGTGACTGTCAATGGCAGGGATGTCACTCTGCCGCCCTACTCCTTCACCGTGCTTCGTGAGCAATAATCGGCTGTTTTCCGCGTTAATAAGGAAATGAAGACTTTTATCACTTTTCTCCTTATTATCGCGGCTGCCATCGGGCTGACGTCCTGCATCGAAGACGGCTTTTCCACCTCGCCGTCCAACCAGCCGGCGTTTTCCACCGACACCCTCCGCATGGGCGTCATTTTCACCGAAGAGCCATCGCCGACAAACCGGTTCATGGTCTACAACCCCCATGCGAAGTCGCTGTCGATTAGCGACATCCGTCTGTCGGGCGAAAATGCCCGTCATTTCCGCGTGAACGTCGACGGTATCAGCGGCAGCACTTTCAGCAATGTCGAGATACGGTCGAAGGACTCTATCTTCGTGTTCGTCGAAGCCACTCTGCCGCCGGTAGGGGCCAACATCCCCACCGCCATCGAGGCAAAGCTCGATTTCACCACCAACGGTGTGACAAGCAGTGTCGTGCTCCGTGCCGAGGGGCAGAACGTGCGCCGTCTCCGCGCCGAAACCGTCGCCGCCGACACCCGCTTCGACGTCACTCTCCCCTACCAGATTTTCGACTCCCTTGTCGTGGCCGAGGGCGCGACCCTCGCCATAGAGCCTGGAACAACGCTCTGCTTCCACGACGGCGCCTCGCTGATAGTGCGTGGCACCCTTATTTCCGAGGGCACAGCCGAAAAGCCTGTCGTAATGACCGGCGACCGCACCGGTAATGTTGTGGGCGATATATCATTCGACATCATGTCGCGCCAGTGGGAGGGTGTATACTTCGCGCCGTCGTCGACCGGCAACAAGCTATCGCACACCGACATACGCAATACATGGCAGGGAGTGGCCATCGAAGGCGACGGCGCTGACGGGCCTGCGGCTCTGAGCATGCTCAACTGCCGCCTGCACAACTCGGCCTCCACGGTCTTCGCCGCCGTTCACACCGCTGTCGAAGCTACCGGCTGCGAATTTGCCGAAGGCGGTGGCGGTCTGGTGTATCTTCAGGGCGGCCGTGCCACCATGAACCACTGCACCCTGGCAAACAACTACCTTTTCGCCGCCATCTCGGGTCCCGCTCTCGCAATGGCCCACATAAGCAACGACGAAAAAACCGGTCTCGACGACGGGAGCGGGCTCCCCTACCTCCGTGCCGACATCACCAACACGATAATCTACGGTCTGGGCAGCGACATATCGCACGGCGACCTCACCGGCACCGATATACGGCTGCACCGCTGTCTGCTCAAAAGCAAGGGTTCGGACGATGACAACTTCACCGAATGTACATGGGAGTCCGATCCTCTTTACCGCACCATACGCTCGGAATATTTTTTCGACTACAGACTGAAGCCCGAATCGCCCGCAATAGGCGCTGCCGATCCGGCCTATCCCGCTCCCGACGATGCCTACGGACTGCCTCGCGGCACCACTCCCGATCTGGGAGCCTACGTCTACTCCGAACCAGAAGAATAGCCCAAAAGGACCGATAATTGGCGTAAAAGGCGTCTTACATGCACAATAGTTGTCAGTAAGACGCTTTTCCTATATATTTGTAATATGAACAGCAGCTACCATGAGTTTGTTTCTATCTCAAACACATGACTCAAGCATCTTATGAAAAGATTCATCGCACCATTAATCGTCACTATACTTTCGTTCGGTGTCGCCGCCCAGCGTACCGAACCGATACCCTACGGCGATTTCAACAGCTGGGTCACCCGAAATATCAAAGAATCGCGCGTTATAGGCGGTAATGTAAAACAGGTATACGCCGTCGGACCCACCAAAACCATCGACGGCGACACGCCCTACACCAATCAGGGTGGATCCCCCTGGTCATCGTCGAATGTCATGGCAAAAGTGATGGGCATAACCAAAACAAGCAATGCCGTGTACCCCGACCAGCGCTCCGCAGGCAACAAGTGCGCCAAACTGTGCACGCGCATGGAGAACTGCAAGGCTATCGGCATAATAAACATCGACGTAATGGTGGCCGGCACACTATTCCTCGGTCAAATGATAGAACCTATCAAATCGACCTCCGACCCCTATTCGAAGATGGAGATGGGCATACCTTTCACCAAACGGCCCAAGGCGCTGTCCTACGACTACAAGCTGTCGGTTCCGGCCGGCGGCGGCATGGTATACTCCAGCGGTTTCGGCAAGAAAAAGACCCTGCCGGGCACCGACAAGGCCGAGGTATTCATCATACTGCAGCGCCGTTGGGAAGATGAGGACGGCAATATACAAGCCAAACGCGTGGGCACCGGCCGCGAACTCCTCGGCAAGTCGACCGACGGATGGGTGAACGGCCACAAGCTCGACGTGCACTACGGCGACATCACCGGCGAATCATTCTACAAACCGTACATGAACCTCATAAGCGAGGAAAACAGCTACTATGCCCGCAACTCCCGCGGAGAAATGGTGCCGGTGCACGAAGTAGGCTGGGACAGCCCCACGGCCACCCCTACCCACCTCATAGTCATGTTCTCCTCAGGCAGCGGCAAACCCTACACCGGCACCCCCGGCATGACCCTCTGGATCGACAACGTCGCCCTGGCCTATTAGGCGATTAGGAAGTTAGGAGGTTAGGAGAATAAGATATTAGGAATTTAGGAGAGTAAGATATTAAGAAGTTTGGAAGAAAAGGGAATGATGATAGGAGATTGAATTAAAACGCTGTATCGAAACCAACCTCTTAATATCCTACCTTCCTCCCCACCTCTCCTCCTATCCTCCTAATCTCCTATCCTCCTAACTTCCTAACCTCCTGATGTCCTAACTTCCTAATTTCCTAAACCGGGGCATCAAGGAGCACGAAAGCGCCCCAATATTTGCGATCGGCGTACGGCAGTTTGTCGGGATTGCGTTCGTCGCGATATGTACGGAGATATTTTCTGGCCTCGTCGAAAGAGCTATGTATGTCTTTATTCTCCATCAACCAGTTCTCATAGAAGCTTTTCATGAAAATAGCCGTCGCGGCATCATCCACTTTCCAAAGGCTCATAATCAGCGACTGAACACCTGCTTTCTTGAAACCGCGCTGTAGCCCGAAGACACCTTCACCGGCATCGACGTCACCCAGACCACTTTCGCATGCCGATATCACCGCCAGGCGCACACTGCTGAAATCGAGATTGGCGATATCGCGGGCCGTCAGGATACAATCGTCCGAAATGACATTGTCCAGAATGCCAAGTATCTGCATATTGGCACCCGAGAAAAGCAGTCCGGAATTCAACAACGCCGCATCGGGCGCGTCTTTGGAGGACTGTAGGTCGAGATAATTTTTATTATAAAAGCCATGCGTGCCAAGATGGAGGATGCGGATACTGTCGGCCGGCAATGCCTTAAAGCTCTGCGAAGTACCTTTTTCGAGCCGATAAGCGCGATATTCCATATGGTTATGCACGTAGCATTCCTCGAAAAAGTCGGCTTCTTCTGCAGTTCCGGGCAAAAAGCTTGCGAGTTCGCCACGCTGTAATTCGAGCTTCTCCATGGCGTCGTCATCGAGTTCGATGCCGTTGTAGTTGAGACCGCCATAGACAGCGCCTTTGCCCATGCGGTAATCATGGTCCATGGCAATTTCCCGGGTAGACGTGAGGCGACGCATCTTCCATACATCGCAGAGCAGGCGCCCGCTGCCATCCCAGCACGGCAGATATTCTATAGCCTGAGAATGCAGTATTCCCGACGGCGAGAAGTACACAGTAGCCCCTTCGCCGACACCGGCAAGCACATCTTTCCATACAGCCGACGATATCGCGGTCTCAGCCGTGGCCCCCCAAAAATCGTCATCGGCTATATCGAGCTCAATAACCGACGGCGCCGGCGCTTCGGACCGCAACACTACTGCGTAGTACTTCAACGCATACGTATTGAAATAGAACTCCACAGCAACATCGCCCTGATGCATATTATCGAGCAAATCCTGCACAGTCTTGCCACTGCGACCACTTATCGATATTCCCTTATCTTTGAGGAGTCGTGCCAAATCGGCCTCCATGGCGGTGATTTTCTCGCGGTTTTCTCCTTCGGTGAGTTTTGCCATCCGGTAGCGGCTATAGGCTTCCCTTACCTCCTGATCCGGCAAGCGGCGCACAAGATCGTCGAAAACACAGTCGATATCCAACAGTCGGCCCTTATAGTTGAGCAACATTTCGTAAACGATATCGGCGAAAGCATTCCCCCTCTCATTACTAAGAATCATATCTATCGATTCTTTCAGGGCGTTTGACAGTGTCGTCCATAGATCCGCCCTCTCCTGCGACACAGCAATATCGATATTCTAACCGACGTGCTTCTGATAATAATCGAGGAAAGTCTTGAACTCTGCCGTTGCCTTAGGCACATCATTAGCAAAAACAATATCGTAAACGCCCAATAACTGAGCTATATACATTTTATAGCCTATATTTATATCGTCGCGCTTCAGCAAGTCTTCCAGTTGGACGACAATTTTATCAAGCCCGTCGGTCTGGTCGGTAGCCAGTCTATTGCCAAACAGGTACGCAGGCAATAACTCAGTATATTTGATTCCCGACGGTATTTCCTCAAGCAACTTCAGAGCCTTCTCGGAGAGTTGCTTCGCCTCCGTACTCCACCCGCTATGGAGCAACGCGTTAGCCAAACCGGAATAAAGGATAGGTGTCAAAGGTGAATTATCGAACTGTTCGTAATGGCCACAAAGCTCACGATAGAGTTCGACAGCTTCATCATAGCGTTTTAACGCGAACAGCGTAGATGCTTTCGAGAACAATATTTCAGTAAGTCTTTCTTCAGCCCACGGCTCCCTGCAGTCCGAAAGCAATTTCTCTGTATAGTCTATCAGCTCCAACGCCTTCTCATTCTGCCCCATTGAGTTCAGACTCCCTATCAGATTAGAGTATAAACTACTGGCGAATCCGGGATCCACAGAATTGCTGGTCCGTAAATATCCAACACACTTCTGCTGGTAGCGATAAGCTTGCGTAAACTCGCCTTTTTCATACCAATAGGCAAAAGCGATATCGCGCAGAGCACACAGATACATATCTGTAACCGCATACTGCGACTCGTATATCTCTATAGCTTTCCGAAGCAGATCTATCTTTTTATCGCCGGTTTCATCGTCAGCCGACCGATAGAGGGCATCGGCATAAGC
This sequence comes from uncultured Porphyromonadaceae bacterium, assembly GCA_900548975.1. GTDB lineage: Bacteria > Bacteroidota > Bacteroidia > Bacteroidales > Muribaculaceae > CAG-873. The sequence goes on along the minus strand of URMS01000015.1, from coordinate 11,373 downwards.
AATACTGTTTTCGCCATGAAGACGCAGTGTCCCATCGAGGTAGTCACCGCGGGCCTTTTTTACTTCCGTTATATCGTCGCCGGTATTCTTTAAAATTTCAGCATAATTGTTCAGCGATATCAGGTACCAGTCGTCGTCTTTCCCATTTTCGCGACAAAGCCGGTTTTCCTGACCGACGTGAACCTTGGCACGCTCATAATTTCCTATTTTATAACACAAAGCACCGAGAATCGAACGCAATTCAATCTCCTCCGACCAGTCTTTATAAACTATGTAATCTGAAATACTATCGGCTTCGGCAGCTAACCGTATAGCCATGGTCTCATCTGAAACATTTGCCAACTCAAGAACTCCGTGAAGATATTCCCTGGAGTGCTTACCCATCAATTTTTCGGCAATGGCTACCGACTTTTGGCCATAAACTGCGGCTTCGTCGCGAGAACCCAAATTACGAAGGATGACGCACAGCGCATGGCAAGTCATCATTCTTTCGCGGCATAACACATCGCCATAGAGAGCGTATATACTGTCGGCTTCTTTAAAGAAAGTAAGCGCTTCTTTATAACGCCCTAGTTCATGACTATAATCCCCGCAGTTATACAGAGAGTTAGCATAGAAATAAGAGTTCGCCCCAAGTCTTCTTTTTTCCAATCGGGCCACATTGTCTGCCATTTCCAAAGCCTCCTCTGTTTTTCCCGCACCTTTGAGCGCAAAGTACACTTCGCCGAGTGAATCGGTCTCAACAGTAAGGCGCCGGTCTATTGGCTCCAGCTTATAGAGATATGTCAGTTGCGAAGCCTCTTCTTCGCGTCCCATTTTAAAGAGACTCGAAGCAAGCCAATGCACACCGTACCCAGCCCGCGACGGTGCTACATCTCTGTCGAGCAGACATACTTCCCGAAAATAGGTTGCTGCTGCGCCAAAACAGCCTTCATTATAATAATTTACACCGGCTGCAAAGAGTGAGTCCGACCGCTGCGACTGAGCCTCTGCCGACAGCACAGCAGCAAGAGCACACAGGAGTACGGATAATAAATTTTTCATTTCAAATTGGTGCGGACGGCGGCGAGGTAGGCCTGCATGGCGGCGGAGTCGCGGGTGGCAACGATGCGGCGGAGTTCGGAGAGTGAGGCCAGGATGCGGTCGAGCTGGGCTACCGAGTCGGGGTTGAAAAGAATTTCGGAAAGAAGATAGTCGTCTTCGCTCATGAGGCCGCGGGCGATGGCCATGTGGCGCTTGAAAGTAGTGCCGGGCGCGGGCTGGTGCTTCATGGCCGAGCCGAATACCAGCGACGAGGCGAAGGGCACCGACAGCGAATAGGCTATGGTCTCGTCGTGACCGTTGAATGTATAGTGCTCTATATGAAGCCCGAGAGAGTTATAGAGCTGCTCGAAAAAGGCTATGCCGGCTGCGTCGCCCTCGCTGATTATGATGGCGTTCTCGTCGGCAAGATTCGACAGCGATGCGAATGTGGGGCCGAACATGGGGTGCGTCGACACATAGGGGTGTCCGGCTTCGGCATAAAATTCGGGCAGTCCGCGCTTCACCGACGCGATGTCGCTCAGCAGAGCGTCGGGCCGCAGATGCGGAAGTACCTGACGGAAAGCGTCGATGGTATATTTGACAGTGGCCGCGTTGATAACCATGTCGGGATCGAAATCGCCGACCTCGTCGAGCGACATGAACCGGCGAACGTTGTAGGTGAAGCGCAGACGCTCCGGGTCGCGGTCGTACACGGCCACATCGTGGCCGAAAGATAGCAGATCGCAGAAGAAGGAGCCCATCTTACCGGCTCCGAGTATCAGTATTTTCATTGCAGTTCAAGCTGTTGACGCACCGACTCCTCGTGGATGGAGGCAAGCACGTTTTTGATAAAATCGGCGTTTAGTTCGAGTTGTACGGCGGCATACACACGGTGCTGCATCAGATCGTTGTATCGTCCCGGCTGCAGCACGGGCATCTTGTGCTCCTTCTTGTAGCGGCCGATGTCGCGCGCCACGCGCATACGCTTGGCCAGCAGCTCGAGGAGCTCGTCATCGATACGGTCGATCTGCTTGCGGAGCAGACCCAGGCTCTCGGTGGAAGACGTCTCGGCCGGCACGACGAGCGTTTCGAGTATATAGGAGAGGACGTCGGGGGTAATCTGCTGTGCGCTGTCGCTCAGAGCTTCGTCGGGATGGCAGTGGCACTCCACGATGAGACCGTCGAAATTCATGTCGAGTGCCTGCTGCGACAGCGGTGCTATCAGCTCGCGCTTGCCGCCAATGTGGCTCGGGTCGCAGATGATGGGCAGTTCGGGAATACGGCGGTGCAGCTCGATGGGGATGCGCCACTTGGGCGGATTGCGGTAGAGGTGCTTGCCATAGGCGCTGAACCCGCGGTGAATGGCGCCTATACGGCGTATGCCGGCGCCGTTGATGCGCTCCATGGCGCCAATCCACAACTCGAGGTCGGGATTGACCGGATTCTTGACGAGGACCACAAGCGAGTCGCGGCGCTCCTGCGGAAGGGCGGCAAGCACATCGGCTATCTCCTGCACGGCAAAGGGATTGGCCGACGTGCGTGCGCCTATCCACAGCACATCGACTCCGGCGTCGAGAGCCTCGCGGGTATGGCGCTCGTTGGCCACCTCGGTGGCTATGAGCATCCCGGTCTCTTTCTTCACCTTGGCAAGCCACTGCAGCGCGGGCGAGCCGATACCCTCGAAACCGCCGGGTTTGGTGCGTGGTTTCCACACGCCGGCACGGAATATCTTTATGCCGGCAGCAGCAAGCGATCGGGCCGCCTCGAGCACCTGAGTCTCGCTTTCGGCACTGCACGGGCCGGCAAGCACCACCGGTCGGTGCGACATTATATCTTCCGGAAATATCTTTTCTAATATCATAATCTATGTTGTTTTATTATTGTTGAAAAAGTAATAGGTTTAAAAAGTTAAGATATTAGTTTTTTGAAGGGCTAAAAGAACCATTATCTTAACTCCTTTACCTTTCTTAACTTTATAAACTTCACATTATGCGTTCGAGAGCTGCTTCGAGCACCGGTTGCGGAGCACAGAGCGAAATGCGGATATAGCGCTCGCCGGCTTTGCCGAAGATGAAGCCCGGAGTGATAAACACGCGCTTTTCGGCCAGAATACGGTCGGCGAAAGCCTCGGCCGATACCTCGCTGTCGGGGATACGTCCCCACAGGAAGAGGCCCTGCTGCCCGGGACGGCAGCGGCAGCCGAGGGCGTCCATTATGCGGGCGCAAATGGCCTGACGGGCGGCATACTCGGCGTTGAGCGACTCGTACCAGCTGTCGGGCGCGCCAAGAGCGGCGATGGCTCCCTCCATTATGGCACGCGGCTGCCCCGAGTCGATGTTGCTCTTCACCTTGAGCACCCACTCCACAAACTGCGGATTGGCCACGAGCATGCCCACGCGCCATCCGGCCATATTGAGGCACTTGCTGAGCGAATTCATCTCTATGGCCACCTCTTCGGCACCGGGTATATTGAAGATGCTGAGCGGATGGTCGTTGAGAATCATACTGTAGGGGTTGTCGTTGACAATCACTATGCCATGGCGGCGTCCGAATTCGACCAACTGCCGGAATACTTCGAGATTGGCCGGGGTGCCGGTAGGCATATGTGGATAATTGACCCACATGAGCTTTATCCGTTCCAAAGGCAGCTTCTCGAGGGCGTCGAAATCGGGCATCCATCCGTTTTCCTCGCTGAGTGTGTAGGGGAAAACCTCGGCCAGGGCTATGCGCGAAGCCGATGTATAGGTGGGATATCCGGGATCGGGTACAAGCACGCCGTCGCCGGGATTGAGAAAGGCCAGCGCCACATTGAGCACACCTTCCTTCGACCCTATCAGAGGGAGGATATTCCTGTCGGCATCGAGGCTTGTCACACCATAGCGCCGGGCATACCAGACGGCAAAAGCGCTCCGCAGCCCCGGCAGCCCGACGGTCATCTGGTATCCGTGGGTATCGGGGCGTTGCAGGCACGCAACAGCGGCATCTACCGCAGCCGTGGGCGGCGGCAGGTCGGGACCGCCGATGCCGAGCGATATTATGTCGACACCGGAAGCACGGAGACGTGCTATCTCCTTGAGCTTACGCGAAAAATAGTATTCGCTCACATGGTCGAGCCGCCCGGCGGGGCGTATTTCTTTAGTCTTTGTCATATATCGTAGAACGGTATTCACCGAGTATTTTGAAATCGTTGATAAGAGGCCGCACAGCCTCGAGGGCCTGACGGTAGCGCACCACATTGTCGAAAGTAAGATCGATGTAGAAGCGGTATTCCCACTCGCGGCCGATGATAGGTGTGGACTGGATCTTCGAAAGATTCATGTCGTAGAACGACAGGATGGCAAGCACCTTCGACAGCGCTCCGGCCGAGTGCGGCAGCGTGAACATGAGCGACGCCTTGTCGCACTCGAGCTCACCGGGCCCGATCTCGGCCGCAAGCAGAGGATCGGCTATGATAAGAAAACGCGTGAAGTTGCGTTTGTTCGTTTCTATGCCCGACGCGAGAATCTCGAGACCGTACAGACGCGCCGCGTAGTCGCCGCATACAGCCGCATGGCCCACAAGCTGCCCCGAGGCTATCTCCATGGCGCTTCCGGCGGTATCGAATCGCTCCACCATCTTCATGCGCGGATGCCGGCGCAGCCACTGCTCGCACTGCATCAGCGCCATCGGGTGCGAATTTACCTCGGTGATATCGTCGATGCTCTGTCCGGGCAATGCGCAGAGCACATGCGATATACGCTTTTTATGCTCGCCGATGATACGCAGATCGCCGGCACGGAGCAATTCGTGATTGCTCAGAATGCTTCCGGCTATGGTATTCTCTATGGCGGCTATGCCAAGAAGAGAGGCATCGTAGTGCAGCGCATCGAAAAGCTCGGGAAAAGTATCGAACTCGACCGTCTCCACATCGTAGCCGCCGAAGTATTCGCGGGCGGCTGCATCGTGAAAACAGCCTGCCACACCCTGTATGCCTACTTTTATTTTTCTTTTTTCTGTTTCCATAATAAAAAAGCCCCGCTACGGCTTTGCCGGACGGGGCTGTATATCATAAATCGTTATGGCTCAGAGCACCCCGCTTCTATCTGTGAGATAAAAGTAATAAAAGGGGTAAAAAAAGCTGAGAGCGGTCATATAATCTTTGCTTTGATATTGCAAAGGTATAAAGATTTTCTGAAAAACAAACATTTTTCCAGAAAAATAGCATTTTTCTCGTCAATCCGCACATTTGCACCACCGGAGATACAATCTTTAGAATTGTACCACCGAAGGTACAATTTGCGGTATTGTACCTTCCAAGGAACATTTTTCAAAATTGCTGAGGCGCGGGGTAAGGAACCACGGAGTGGTGTAAGATGTTAGGCCCGGGTTAAGGGTCGCCGCCAGGCGCCCGCAACCCGGGTTTATTATAATTGCATTATAATGATTCGACTCTGTAGGAGTCGAACAATATCATCAACGCATTTGTGCGACTCCTATAGAGTCGGTTTTTCTTGAAAAAATGACCTAAAACCCGGGTTGCGGGCGACCTTCGGCCCCCTTAACCCGGGCCTAACGTCTCTCACCGCTACGCGGTCGCGCCGGCGAATGTAACCTCCGCAGGAGGTTGATTATGAATAGCCCGGCATGCCGATGTGCATGCCGGGTCTGTGCGGTTTGAGTAGGAAAAGCCTCTGTAGGAGGCTGATTATTTTTGCGACGCCAGCCCGTTAATCGGCCTCCGTCGGAGGCCATGATGCGTTTGGGCGTTTTTTTGACCCGGCATGCACAGGGGCATGCCGGGCTATTCGAAATCGGCCTCCTGACGGAGGCCGCGGTGGTGGCCGATGCACCACGGAGTGGTGGCGTCGGCCATAGGAACCTCCGCAGGAGGATCCACACAAAATTGTGTTTTAACCGGTGGAATGTCAGCTTATCATGTAGCCGTGGCCCGAGCGGTTGACAATTCTCGCTCCGACCTCGCCAAGCTTTTTGCGCAGACGCGATATGTTTGTGTCGACGATGCGCTCGTTGATACCGGCGGTGCCGTCGTCCCACACACGGCGGTGTATCTCCACACGCGACACATATGAGTTGACATTCTTCAGCAGTATGGCCAAAATGGAAAACTCGGTCTTCGACAGCGACACAGGTTTGCCGTCGATACGCACTGTCTGCGAGCCGAAATCCACCTCCATGCTCTCGAAAGTAACCACGGCGGCCGTGCGGGCCGGCAGACGGTGACGGCGCATCACCGACTTCACACGGGCTACCATCTCGCGCAGCGAGAACGGTTTCACCATATAGTCATCGGCGCCGGCATCGAGGGCGTCGATGACCATACGTTCGCTTTTAATGTTGGAATAAAGGATTATGCCTATGTGTTCGGTCGCCGGATTGTCCTTGAGATCATAGATAAGATCCATGCCGCTGTAGGGCTGGTTCATGGCATCGACAATGACAAGCTGAGTGCTTTCGAGCGCCGAACGATCCACATTCCCGGCCACTTCCTCGACATCGACGGTATAACCCTCGCTCCGCAAGTTGACTTGAAGCAACTTGCAGATATTCGAGTCGTCGTCGACAATCAGTATTTGGCCCATTGAGGGTGTGGATGGCATAGTCGTTTAATTTTTAGTAATGCAAATTAAACGAATTAACACGACAAAAACAATAGAAGTAACATGATTGTAGCTTTATTGTTTCCGAAAATTATCATCCAGAAGGCCCTCTGGGCCACTTTCGGGCACTTTGACCATAACCGTGACATGGTGTCGGCCGCCCGTCCGGACACAATCAGGCATGCCGTTTCTGGAAATTCTCGCGAAGAGTATCGACTACGTTGATAATATAGTCGCCTGTCTTCTCGAGATCGCCCACGATATCCATATAGTAGATACCGGCCTGATACTCGTAGTGCTTGTCGTTGATGTTGCCGACATTGGCGCCGCGGAGCGTGTTGCGGTAATTGTTGATTTCGCGCTCTTTGTTGTACGACTCGATGAGCGATTTCTGGCTCACGTTCTCCACATCGCTGAGCTGCTTTATCATCAGATCCATGGCCGCGCGGACATACACATACATATTGTCGATGTTGGTGTATATTTCCTCGTTGAATTCCACACCTGCCTGTATCTTGCGGTTCAGAATCTTTCCTATGCCCATGCAGCTGTCGGCAATACTCTCTATCTCGCTGATAATATTGAGCATGGCGGCGATGCGCAGCTTGCCTTCGTTCGACAGGCGACCCTCGGCGCACCGGTTGAGATAGTGGGCAATCTCGAGCTCCATTCGGTCGGATATGTCCTCGTACTTCTCGAGGCGCGAATAGAGCTGGTTGAAATCGTCGCTCTTTTCCTTGGTGTGTATCAGCGTCTGCGCCATATCTATCATGCGGCCGACACGCTCGGCATACACATGCATTTCCTTCTCAGCCTGGGTGATGTTGAGTTCGGAGGCATTGAGGAGACCGCCGGAGATAAACTTGAGGGTGAACTCCTCGTCGTCGCGGTGCTTCAGCGGCACTACCCATTCCACAATCTTCACATACAGCCCGGTGAGCCATATCATGATGAGCACATTCACCAGATTGAAGGTGGTGTGGAATATCGACAGACCGAACGACACGCTCATCTGCATGGCAGCGATATTGCGGAGCACCTCGTGGCCCGCAGGCAGCGAGTTGTCGAACAGATGGTTGTATATCTCGGGGTGAGTGGCCTCGATTTCGGTCACATAACTATAGAGCGCGTTTGGATCGCCCTGCCCGATGGCCTCGGTAAGCCATGCGTTCATATCGGCGAAAGGCACAAATACGCACAGACACCACACGGTGCCAAGCAGGTTGAAAAGAAGATGGCCCATCGACGCACGCTTGGCGGCCACATTGCCGCTGAGCGATGCAAGGATAGGAGTGATGGTGGTACCGATGTTACTGCCAAGCACCAGTGCGCATGCAAGGTCGAAAGTGATCCAGCCTTTGCTGCACATTATCAGCGTGATGGCAAATGTCGCGGCCGACGACTGTATGACCATAGTGACAATGACGCCGACCAGCGCGAAGATGAGTATGGACCGCAGACCGAGCGACGAATATTCGCGCAGACTTGCAAACATCTCGGGATTGTTCTGAAGATCGGGCACAAAATCGCTTATGAGATCCAGGCCCATGAACAGGAACGAAAAGCCGACAAGCAACTCGCCTATCGACTTGAGTTTGCTCTTGTTCATAAAAAGAAGAACGACGCCCAGACCTATAAGAGGCAGCATGAACGCCGATATATTTACCTTAAAACCGAAAAGTGCTATAATCCACGCAGTGAACGTAGTACCGACGTTCGCGCCCATGATTACGGCCATCGACTGGCCAAGCGACATAAGACCTGCATTGACGAAGCTCACCACCATTACCGTCGATGCCGACGAGCTCTGGATCAAAGCTGTAATAACTATGCCTGTAAGAAGGCCCGCTAAGCGGTTGCGGGTCATGGCAGATAGAATGTTGCGCAGACGGTCGCCGGCGGCCTTCTGCAGTCCTTCGCTCATCACCTTCATGCCATAGAGGAACAAACCTACGGCGCCGAGAAGGCTCAGGAAGTCTAAAATACTGTAGTCCATCGTTTTGTTAAGCGGTGTATTCGACAGCCGGACGTCCTGCCGGCTTCATACCGCAAAGTTAAAAATAATCCCCGAAATCCGCAAAAAATACCACTGCCCCAAATTTTCAGCAAAGATGTTCCGGGGAGAAATTAAGGAAATATTTCCGTAATGTTGGCGTGTATGTCGATTTATTTGTCTATATTTGCGACCGCATTGGTTCGCCGAGGGCTTCCGGGCCCGGAGCGATTAAAAGGGAATCAGGTGAAAGGCCTGAACAGACCCGCTACTGTAAGTTCCATATCAACCTCCGGATACTATACGAATGTCACTGGCCACCCTGCGGCCGGGAAGGCAGTCCGGGAGGGGAACAAGTCAGGAGACCTGCCATGCGGCTTAGTTTCTATAATCTCGTGGACTGGATTAAGAGAGGACATATCGAAAATAGCAAGCTGCCATATACGGGCTCTGCGCCGCCGTCCCCACACCGGACCGGCGCACGACAGCCGCACCGGTTCAACAAAGCCGGTGCCCCCGCTTCATGGCCATTAAATTTATTGTCAATATGAAATATGATATCGTGGGGAGCTTTCTCCTCCCCGAAAAACTGATTTCCGCACGCCGCGAGCACGCCGCCGGCGCCATCGACCACCACAGCCTGCTTGCTGCCGAGGACGAGGCAATACTACAGCTCGTCGAACACCAGTTAGAAGCCGGCCTCAGCGAAGCGACTTCCGGAGAATTCCGCCGCAACTACTGGGACAAGGACTTTTGGTTCGGACTCGAAGGCATAAGCTGCGAACGGATCGAGAGCGGACACCTGTATCAGCAACTCGACCCGTTCACCGACCTCATGCGGTTCACCGGCCGCATAGCCTGCAACCCGTCGCACCCGTTCTTCAACGATTTCTCATTCCTGCACAATGCCTGCGCAGACCGCATCGCCGCCCGGCAGACACTCCCCTCGCCGGCCAACCTCTATCTCGAAATTCTTACCATGACCGACGGCAATCCGGCCCTTGTCTACCCGGCGCCCGACAGTCTGCTCGAAGATATCGCCACGGCCTACAACAAAACCATATTCCATTTCTATGAAATCGGGTGCCGACACCTGCAGCTCGACGACACTGCCTGCGGCCTGCTGTGCGAGGACAATACCACCAAGCGTCTGCTCCAGGGCGGAGTGGACATCATAGCGCTGCATGAGCAGATAATCCGGCTCTTCAACGACTCTATAGCCGGTTTACCCGCCGACATGGAACTCTCCCTCTACATCTCGGGAGGCGACACCATAGTGCCCGAATGGGAATCCATGCAGTTGTCCGACAATATAATGCCTAAAATTCTTTCGCGGGTGAATGCCGGCAAATTCTTCCTGCCGTTCACCCTCGGCAACGACCGTCAGCTCGAAGTTCTCAGCCATATCCCCGCCGGGAAAAAAGTGGTGCTCGGACTGGCCGACGCCCACACCCCCTATCCCGAGCGCGCCGACGATATACTCGACACAATCGGCAAAGCGTCGGAGCACATCGCCATGACCGACCTCTCGGTCAGCCCCAAGGCTGGCTTCAAACTGTCGAGCTACGCCTCGCGCGGCCTCACCTACGCCGACCAATGGGCTAAAATAGCAGGTCTCGCTGCGGTGGCACAGGCCGCCGGACAGGTCCCCGCACCTACTGCACCTTGATCTCCGGAATATCGACCAGCTTGTGGATTATGGCATAGACCGTTAGGGCCGGCGCCGAGTGTATGTCGAGTTTGGCGCAGATATTGCGACGGTGTGTGGTGACGGTGTGAGTCGACAGGAAGAGCGCCTGCGCGATCTCCTTGGTCGACAGACCGCGGGCTATGCAGCGCACTATCTCGCGCTCGCGGGCCGTCAGTTCCTGCGGATCGGCCTGAGCCGATGTCGCGGGAGCATCGGCCACACGGGGCTCAAGCTTCTGGGCAGCCGGCACAAGGATACTGTCCTCGATGGCACAGTGGTCGCGGAGCTCATGCTCGGTACCGATGATGTCGTAGAGAGCCGAGTTGAGCAGATCGCCGTTGCCCTCGCCGTTATAGTGGCATATAAATATTTCCTTGAGTTCGTTGAGTTTCGGGGTTATGGAGTGATGCCTGGCCTCGAATTCGGCTATACCCAGCTTGCCGCCCGGCACGCCGTCGAGAAGATTGCGGATATACGGAAACACATATTCGTTCTCGAACTCCATATGCAGGCGCACCTCCTCGGAGTAATCATCGAAATACCGCAGTAGCAGCATGGCTACGGAATTCTGTTCGGTCATGGGAAGCGCATCGATAAGCTTGCGGCGTATCGACGGCAGGGCAAAGTCCAGAAAATAGCTGTGTGCATTCTTGAGATATACCATAAGCGTGGCGAGGTCGATATTGAAATGGCGCCATGCATGACCCTCGGTAAAGTTTGCCACGGCCAGAAAGGTATCGCAGTCTATGCCGGCATTTTCGCAAACCTCGCTCACGGTTCCGTTGCCGAAACCGAGCGATATGCCGAAACGGCGCAGAAGCATCAGCAACGACGGCTTCATTCGCATAAGGCTTCGGAGGGTATCGGTTTTTTCAAAAGAATTATCAGTCATCTCTCTTCATTTTTTCGTCACACAAAATTACGAAAATTTACCACACATATATTTTACCTCTTCAAAAAAATTGCCGGCCGCCGGCATCCTAAAGCCTATAGTAAATTATTATCAATATTGTTTAGAGGGTGTTTCATAATATCTGTTAAACTCCAGGTTGGTGTATTTTTGCTTAAAT
>URMS01000014.1 GCA_900548975.1 uncultured Porphyromonadaceae bacterium | reverse complement strand
TCCATTCTCCTGGGCGCAATGCTTCCGGCGCCCGTATCCGGACACGCCCACCGGGAAGAAGATATTGGCCCCGGCGCCGCCCGAATTGAGACTTCCCGCAGGATTGAAGACGAAACAGCCGCGCATGCCCTTGTTCGTGTTGCTCGCATTGTAATAGGCATAGCCGTTCACGTCCGACAGGTTCAGCGAAGTCTCGGTCGAAGCATCGTCGTAGAGCACGCCGAACGCAAACTGGCAGTTCTTCTGTAACACCTCGAAATCCGCCAGTTCAGCGACATGGCACTGCCTGCCGCCGATGGTTTGCGGCATGTTGCTGAAGCCCTCCGAACTGCGTGACTTGCTCGTTATCCAGGTCTGTCCGGGGACCGCATTCCAGGTTCCCGTCAGCCCCGAACTCGTGGGAGCCAGCCGGAACGGAGTCGTGACATGGTCGGCAAACCGGTCGAACTGGTTGTTGACGGCGTCAATGGGCTGGTCGACATTGCCGATGTCACCGGAGAAGACGAGCGTCTTGTGCACGCCGTTTTCCTCCAGTTCGAGCGTGATGGATGCCGAGCCGAGCAGATGCCCCGCATCGGTAAAGACCGCGCTTACCCCCTCGCAGAGGTTGATCTTTTCTTCATACTCGCAGGTCGTGACGTACTTGAAGACGTCCAGCGCGTCCTGCTCGGTGTAGAGCGGCTCAACGGGCTCGCGGCCCGCGCGCTCGCCCTTGCGGTTTTCGTATTCCGCGTCGCTCTCCTGAATGTGGGCAGAGTCGAGCAGCATGATCTTCATCAAATCAGCCGTCACGCGCGTTGTGAGGATCCGGCCGTGAAAGCCGTTTTTCACCAGCAGCGGGATGCGGCCGGTGTGGTCGATGTGCGCGTGGGTGACGAGCAGAATGTCGATGCTGCCGGGGGCAAAGGCGAGATAACGGTTGTCGAGCTCATCGCGCCCCTGCTGCAAGCCGCAGTCAACGAGGATCTTCTTGCCGTTGATCTCCAAACAGTGGCAGGAGCCTGTCACGCAGCGGTCAGCTCCGTAAAAGTGCAGTTTCATGCGTTAGTCCTCCTTCGATCATTGGATCAGATGAAAAAGCTTTTCCTCACGTTCTGTCCTCCGCCGTTGGGGGACGTTTCATTCTCCTATACGATCTTATATCACATTTTACCACAGCAGCAATGCAGAGTGCAAGCCATGCACAGCGCGTCGGCGGAATTTATTTACAGTCCATTCATATTGTACAGCAAATTTCCCTTTGCATATCGCGCAGAGGGATGCTATACTTGTAGGCGTGTCATTATGCTCCCACGAAAGGAAGTTTTGTTATATGGGTTTTTTCAGCAAAATGTTCGGCTCTTACAGTGACCGTGAGCTCAAAAGCATCTACCCCATCGTCGATAAGATCGAAGCGATGGCGGAAGAATACAAGGCGATGAGCGATGCGGAGCTGCAGGCCAAAACACCGGAGTTCAAGTCCCGCCTGCAAAACGGCGAAACGCTTGATGATATCCTGCCTGAGGCGTTTGCCACCGTGCGCGAGGCGTCCCGCCGTGTGCTGGGGCTGTACCCCTATCGCGTGCAGCTTGTCGGCGGTGTTGTGCTCCACCAGGGACGCATCGCCGAGATGAAGACCGGTGAAGGTAAAACGCTGGTCGCTACCCTCCCCGCCTATCTCAACGCCCTGACCGGCAATGGCGTACACATCGTCACCGTGAACGATTACCTTGCCAAGCGAGACAGCGAGTGGATGGGCAAGGTTCACCGCTTCTTGGGGTTGACGGTCGGTCTGATCGTCCACGATCTCACGGGTGAGGAGCGCCGCAAGGCCTACGCCGCGGACATCACCTACGGCACGAACAACGAGATGGGCTTCGACTATCTGCGTGACAACATGGCCATCTACGCAAGCGAGCTTGTCCAGCGCGGACACGCCTTCGCCATCGTCGACGAGGTCGACTCCATTTTGATCGATGAGGCGCGCACGCCGCTCATCATCTCCGGCATGGGCGAAAAGTCCACGGAGATGTACTCCCGCACGGAAAGCCTCGTGCGAGGCTTCCGCAAGAAGGTCATCGCCGAGAGCGACGACAAGGAGGAAGAGGACGTCAACATCGACGCGGATTACATCGTCGACGAAAAGGCCAAGACCGCGACGCTCACCGCCCGCGGCGTGAAGAAGGCCGAGGAATTCTTTGGCCTTGAAAACCTCTCCGATCCTGAAAACTCCACCATCGCGCACCACATCAACCAGGCCATCAAGGCGCACGGCACGATGAAGCGCGACATTGACTATGTCATCAAGGACGGTCAGGTCGTCATCGTCGACGAGTTCACCGGCCGACTGATGTTCGGCCGCCGCTACAGCGACGGTCTGCACCAGGCCATCGAGGCCAAGGAAGGCGTGAAGGTCGAGGCCGCAACCCAGACTTTCGCCACCATCACCCTTCAGAACTACTTCAGAATGTACCACAAGCTCGCCGGTATGACCGGTACTGCCGAAACAGAGGCAGGCGAGCTCTGGGATATCTATAAACTCGACGTCGTAACCATACCCACCAACCGTCCGATAGCGCGCATCGACATGAACGACCGCGTGTACCGCACCAAGAAGGAGAAATACAAGGCTGTAATCGCCGAGATTGTACGTCTGGTGGGCGAGGGACGTCCAGTGCTCGTAGGCACAACATCTGTCGAGATTTCGGAGCTTCTGAGCCGTATGCTCGACATACAGAAGATTCCCCACCAGGTGCTCAACGCCAAGCTGCACCAGCGCGAGGCCGAGGTTGTGGCCCAGGCAGGCCGCAAGGGCTGTGTGACCATAGCCACCAACATGGCAGGCCGCGGTACCGACATCAAGCTCACCCCCGAGGTGAAGGAAGCCGGCGGTCTGGCAATCATCGGTACCGAGCGCCACGAATCGCGCCGCGTCGACCGTCAGCTCCGTGGCCGTTCGGGCCGTCAGGGCGACCCGGGTTCGTCGGTGTTCTTCGTGTCGTTCGAAGATCCGCTGATGCGTATGTTCGCCACCGACAACGTGGTGCGTATGCTCGACCGCCTCGGCCTCAAGGAAGACGAGATGATAGAGCACAAGATGGTGAACAATGCCATCGAGAAAGCCCAGAAGCGTGTAGAGGAGAACAACTTCGGCATCCGCAAGCGTCTGCTCGAGTTCGACGACGTGATGAACAAGCAGCGTACCTATATCTACGAACGCCGCCGCCATGCCGTGCTTGGCGAGCGTATAGGTGTCGACATTATCAACATGCTCTACGATACTGTCGAGAATATAATCCTCAACTATGAGAATGCGGCGCAGTACGACGATCTCTGCGGCGAGATTTTCAAGGTTCTGGCCATCGAGGCGCCCTTCACCGAAAAGGAATATGCCGACCTCGACCGCGAGGAGAAGGTGAACCGCCTGCACGATGCAGCCGTGGCCGCCCTCGACCGCAAGAGCGACCACATCCGCGAGGTGGCCCTCCCCGTTATCACCCAGATGGCCGAGAATACCGACTACGACGGTCTCATCCTCGTGCCCATCACCGACGGCAAGCGCGTGTTCAACATCCGTGTCGATCTGCGCAAGGCAGTGGCCAGCGAGGCCCGCACCATCATCAAGGAGTGGCACAAAGCTCTCATGCTCGTCACTATCGACGAACTGTGGAAAGAACACCTCCGCGAGCTCGATCAGCTGCGTCAGAGCGTGCAGAACGCCGCCTACGAGCAGAAAGATCCTCTGATCATCTATAAGGTGGAATCGTTCCATCTCTTCGAGAACATGCTCAGCAACCTCAACAGCAAGGCTGTCGCAGCCCTTATGCGCGGACAGATACACATGCGCCAGCAGGCGCCCGCTCCGCGCCCCCAGAATCCCGAGGAACAGATGAGCAAGCCCGAACCCCGCCAGCCCGACGTGAAGGAAACCCAGGCTGAAGCCCCCCGACGCTACAACTACAAGGAATCGAAGGCCGAACTTCCCGGAGATCCCGCACAGCGCCAGGCTGCCGCAGCTCCGCAGGGCGAGCAGCAGAAGCCTATGCCCGCCAAGGCAGCTCCCCGCATCGGCCGCAACGATCCCTGCCCCTGCGGCTCGGGCAAGAAGTACAAAAACTGCCACGGTAAAGGCTTGTAAAAGCCATTCATAATTCAGAAATAGAAGCGGACGTGCCTGTTTCGGCGCGTCCGCTTTTTAGTGGCAACAATTTAAATTAGTGCGTCCTCTTTCGGAGGGGGGTAATACCCTGTTACGCAGTTGAATGCATGTTGCGGTTGAGGTTGAATCAAGTATTGTTTTTCCAATGCAGCCGCCGGGAAACAAACCGGGCGGGTGTTATAGTCAGTGAATCGTGTTTTTCAGTTTTTCGACAGCAAATATATACACATTTCAGCAAAAGCCAACACTTGTTCAGTCATGTTGATATTTTTTACTAAATGATTATTTAAGTGTCATTAACACTTTCGTCCCCCAACCGGCTATTTCGAGGCCGGAATCACACGAATACCAGCACAAGTATCTGTGCGAGCAGCACGCGCACGAACATGCCCAGCGGGTATACCGTGGCATAAGCGACGGCTGCATTGTCGCCGGGAAGGGTGTCGGTGGCGTAGTTCAGTGCCATAGGATTGGCCATGGAGCCGCACACCATGCCGCATGCGGTGCCGAAGTCGATATTACGGCGCCTGACGGCCCAAATGGCCATTATTACTACCGGAATGACCGTGATGAGGAATCCGAGGCCTATCCATGCGAGGCCGTCGGCCCGCATTATGGTGTCGAAGAATCCGGCGCCGGCTTCGAGGCCGAGACATGCCAGATAGAGGCTGAGGCCTATGCCGCGGAGCATGAGATTGGCCGAGCGGGTGGTGTAGGTGACCAGATGCAGCCGCGGACCGAAGCGGCCCAGAAGTATGCCCACAATCATGGGACCTCCGGCAAGACCGAGTTTCACCGGCATCGATATGCCCGGAAGCGCTATAGGCACCGAACCGAGTGCCAGGCCCAGCACCATGCCTATGAATATGACAGCGAGATTGGGGTCGCGGAGTGTGGCCTCGGTGTTGCCAAGGAGTTTCGATACGGCGTCGATGGCTTTCTGCTCGCCGACGATGGTCAGGCGGTCGCCCAGCTGCAGTATCAGCCCGGGGGTGGCGAGGAGTCTCACACCGGCTCGAGTGACGCGCGATATATTGATGTCGTAGCTGTTGCGCAGGCGCAGCGAGCCAAGGCGTTTGCCGTTGATTTCGGGGCGTGTCACCACCACATGGCGGCTAACCACATCGGAGTCGAGTGCGTTCCAGTCTATATCCTCCGCATTGTAGTCGCGGTCCTCCTGATGGCCGAAGAGTATGCGCAGTTCGGGCAGTTCGTTGTCGGTAGTCACCACCAACAGACGGTCGCCGGTGTGGAGCACGGTATCGCCGGCGGGTATGGTCACTGTGCCGTCGCGCCACAGGCGGCTTATGACGAAGTGTCCTTTCGCGGCCTTGCCGACTTCGCGGATGCTGAGGCCGTCGATGCCTGGATTTTCGATGCTGAAACCGGCTACAAAGGTGTGGTCGGCCTCTTCCTGCGAGCTGCCAGAGCGTATGTCGGACGCCCGCACGAACAGTTTGCGCACAAATATCAGTCCTAAGATAACGCCCACCACGCCCAGCGGGTAGGTGACGGCGCAGCCCAGAGCCGCACCCTGTGCACTGAGGCCAAGCTGTTCGAGCGCCTGCTGTGCGGCGCCGAGTGCGGGAGTGTTGGTGGTGGCTCCGCAGAGCACACCTATCATGTCGCTCATGGGCATGGAGAAACAGTAGCAGAAAGCTACGGCCATGGCCGTGCCGAGCAGTATTACCCAGAGGCCAAGCATGTTGAGCCCGATGCCTCCGCTGCGGAACGAACTGAAGAAGCCCGGCCCGACTTTCAGGCCGAGCTCATACACGAAAATGACCAGGCCGAAGCTTTCGGCATAGGCCAGCATGGCCGGATCGATGCTCAGCCCCAGATGGCCGGCAAGGATGCCCATGAAGAACACGAAGGTGACGCCGAGGCTGACACCGCCGATTTTGATTTTTCCCAGTCCGAGCCCCGCGGCTATAATAACCGACATCACAATGACGGCCTGCAGGGGCGTATGGTCGTATATCAGACTTTCGATCCAGTTCATGGCCGCAAAATTAGCCATTTTTTTCCGAATAGCCATATTGGGCCGTTGGGCTGACAGGCGGTTGGGCTGACAGGCGGCCGGGAGGTGAAAGATTTTTTTTGGCGGGAATTGTGGAGTTGCGGGGAAATGCGTAACTTTGCAATCCGTTATGAGACACGGATTCGACAACGATAAATATCTAAAAATTCAGTCCGAACACATCAGGGAGCGTATCGCTCAGTTCGGCAACAAGCTATATCTTGAACTCGGAGGCAAGCTCTTCGACGACCACCATGCCAGCCGCGTGCTGCCGGGTTTCGAGCCCGATATCAAGTTGCGGATGCTCAGTCAGCTTCGCGACCATGCGGAGATTGTGATAGTGATAAGTGCCCTCGATATCGAGAAGAACAAAGTGAGAAACGACCTCGGCATAACCTACGACATGGATGTGCTTCGCCTGCGCGAGGAGTTCCAGAAACGTGGTTTCCTGGTCAGCTCGGTGGTTATAACCCACTACAACGGGCAGATGAGCGCCGACGCCTATCGCGCGCGCCTCGAACGCCTCGGTATCAAGTCGTACTATCATTATATTATAGAGGGCTATCCCACCAATGTCGGGCTCATTGCCTCCGACGAGGGCTTCGGCCATAACGACTATATAGAGACCACGCGTCCGCTGGTCATTGTGACGGCTCCCGGCCCCGGCAGCGGCAAGATGGCCGTGTGCCTCAGCCAGCTCTACAACGAGCACAAGCGCGGCATCGAGGCCGGATATGCCAAGTTCGAGACATTCCCGGTGTGGAGTCTGCCGCTGAAACATCCTGTAAATATCGCGTATGAAGCCGCTACCGCCGACCTCAACGATGTGAACATGATCGATCCGTTCCATCTGGAGGCCTACGGCAAGACTGCCATCAACTATAACCGCGATATCGAGATTTTCCCGGTGCTCAACGCCCTTTTCGAGAGCATCTACGGCACTAACCCCTACAAGTCGCCTACGGATATGGGCGTGAATATGGTCGGTTTCTGCATCAGCGACGATGAAGTGTGCTGCGAGGCGTCGAAAAACGAGATTATACGCCGTTATTTCACCGCCCTCAACCGCCTTGCCACCGGCGAGGGTACAGAGTCGGAGGTGAATAAGATTGCATTGCTGCTCAAGCAGCTGAAGATCGATACTTCCTACCGCCGCTGCGTGGCTGCCGCCCGCGAACGCGCCGAGCGCTCGGGTGTGCCGAGCTCGGCCATCGAGCTTGCCGACGGTACTATCATCACTGCAGAAACCAGCGCTCTGCTCGGTCCGAGTGCCGCGCTGATACTCAACACCGTGAAGCATCTTGCCGGTATCGACCATGCGGTCAAGCTCATACCGCAGGAGATGATAGAGCCGATACAGTATACCAAACTCAACTTTCTGCGCGGGCACAATCCGCGTCTGCACACCGACGAGGTGCTCGTGGCGCTTTCGGTGCTCAGCACTCACGACGAAAACTGCCGCCGCGCCCTCGAGAAGCTTCCCGAACTCGAGGGCTGCCAGGTGCATTCCACCGTCATGCTCGGCGAGGTCGACCGCAAGATCTTCAAGAAACTCGGTGTCGGCCTTTCCTGCGATCCGGCCCGCAAAGTTTGATTTTTTAGGCTGACAGGCGGTTAGGCAGACGGGCTGACAGGCTTTTTTTAGGCTGACAGGCGGTTGTGCGGATTGGTAGGCAGGTTGAGAGGTCTCGGAGAGGCCGAATCTGTATACAGCCCCATGCGCTCGCGCATGGGGTATTTCGTATTTGCACCGAACGCGCCTCGGAGAGGCGCTACTGTGGAAACTATCGCGCTGATATTCAACCGCTGGCCGCGGTTGTGCTATGTGGGTGGGCTTAGACCTGGGGTATGGACGCCAAAGGCGTCCATACCCCAGGCTGTGTGAATATTCAAGCGCTTCGCGCTTACAGATGCGCAGAAAGGCTGTAGATAATTCCCTATACAGTAGCGCCTCTCCGAGGCGCGGATTCTTTCGGGACTGCTTCACCCCATGCGCGAGCGCATGTGGCTGTATACAGGTTCGTCCTCTCCGAGGCCTCTTAGTCAATCAGCCCGTCAGCCTAACCGCCTGTCAGCGTGTCCGCTTGTCTGCTCATCCGCCTGTTAGCCCGTCAGCCTGTCAGCTTAAAAAGGCCTAAAAGCGGCGGTGTTCTTTGATGAGGCCGTGGCGGAAGGCTACAAGGAGCTCCATCAGTTCGCTGATCTGCGACTGGAGTTCCTTGCCTTTGTCGGTGTCGCGTACCCGCATGCGGCGTTGGCTCAGCTCCACTATCTGCGTGGTGCTGACGATGTCGGTGCCGTTGAGTACGGCGTCTTCGGCCGATGAGAACGGTTCGTGCTGCACCAGTTGGAAGCCACGGCTGTGGAATACAAGCGTGTAGCCGGCTATGCCTGTCGTTTTGTGGTATGCCTTGGAGAATCCGCCGTCGATTACCATCAGCTTGCCGTTGGCCTTGATGGGCGATTCGCCCTTGCCGGTCTTCACGGGAACGTGGCCGTTGATGATGTGGCGGTGCGGCCCTTCGACGCCGAATGCGTCGAGGATGCGGTCGACCACGGCCTCGTCGTTGCGCAGCCGGTAGTAGTAGCCTTTTTCTTCGTGGTGCGTTTCGGGATCGGCGAGGAAGTAGCGTTCGAAGGTGGCCATCTTGCTTTTGTCGAAAAGCAGCGAGTCGGGTCCGCACCACAGATACCAGTAGTAGTCGACGGCATACTGGCGCTGCGCTTCGGGCGTGTCGTCGGTGAAGGCCTCGCGCATCAGCAGTCCCGTGCGCGTGAACAGCTCGCGGCCGCTGTAGCGGCTTCCGAGCAGTTCCACTTCCTTGAGAGTGCCGTCGGCGTTGAGCGGCACGGAGGCGTGGAAGAGCAGATTGTTGTTGTATATGCCGTAGAGACAGCCGCTCGACAGCAGGCAGTTGACGTGCTTGCGCAGGCGTGTGCTCATGAGGAACGAATGCATCAGCTTGTCGACCAGTTCCTTTTCTTCGGCCGTGAGGGCGTAGGGTGCCGACGGATCGAGGGTGGGGAAGTACGAATCCTTAAGCTCGTAGTCCTTGTCGCCCAGGCGGATGGTGCCGCGGGCGGTATCGATATGCTCGAGCAGGCGCCGGTCGTCCATTTTCCATTCGGGATGCCTGCCGATGAGGGCGCCCTCGAGTTTGAACTGCACTATGCTTATAGCCTTGTGCATACGGGCCAGCAGGCGGAGAGTCTTCTCGTTGTACTGGGTCTCGTCATCGCTGTCGACTTTCGGGCCGAAGTCGGTGCAGGGGTCGGTTGCGTAGGTCTCCATGGCGAAAGTGGCCAGGGGCACCAGATTGATGCCGTAGCCGTCTTCGAGGGTGGCCATGTTTCCGTAGCGCAGCGACAGACGCAGCACATTGGCCATGCAGCAGGCGTTGCCGGCGGCGGCTCCCATCCACAGGGCGTCGTGGTTGCCCCACTGGATGTCGAACGAACCGTAGTCGCAGAGCATGTTCATGATCAGGTGGGCACCCGGGCCGCGGTCGTAGACGTCGCCGAGTATGTGCAGCTGATCGATGCTCAGTTTCTGTATCACATTGCATATGGCCACGATAAAGGCGTCGGACTGTCCGGTGCTTATTATGGTGTCGATGATGCGGTTGAAATATGCCTGCTTGTCATCGTCGGACGGCGATTCGTGCAGGAGTTCCTCGATGATATACGCGTATTCCTGCGGCAGGGTCTTGCGCACCTTGGAGCGGGTGTATTTCGACGATACCGACTGGCATACCTTTATCAGCTGATTGAGGGTCACGCGATAGAAGTCGGCCAGCGAAGGCTCTTCGGTCTTTATAAGTTCGAGTTTGCGCTCGGGGTAGTATATGAGCGAGCACAGCTGTCGTATCTCCGATTCGCGCAGGGCGTTGCCGAAAGCCTCGGTGACCTTGCGGCGGATGTTGCCCGAGGCGTTGCGGAGGATGTGCCGGAAAGCCTCGTACTCGCCGTGGAGGTCGGCGACGAAATGCTCTGTACCCTTGGGGAGGCTGAGTATTGCCTCGAGATTCATTATTTCGGAGCTGGCAGCCGATACGTTGGGGAAAGTCTGGGCCAGAAGCTCCAGTACCCTGTGGTCGGAACCGGCATACTGTTTTTCACAAATAGTTGCGGACATAGTTGTGTCTATGGTTTTGGATGCGCAAAGGTAATATTTTTAGAACGAAAGTTTGTTACATTGCTACAAAATACGTAATTTTGTGGCGAAAACGGTGCGGGCGCTTCTTGCCAAGCGCTTGCTTAAAAGGGAATCGGGTGAAAATCCCGGACAGTCCCGCTGCTGTAAGTTTCGACACAGGCCGTCGGCACACTCCACTCGGGTGCGACCCCGGGGAAGGCGCCGCTCAGGCTGAAACGAGTCAGAAGACCTGCCGTTATCACCATCTGCCGCTATTGCCTGCGAGGACGGGCTTCGGACATCACCACGGCCGGCACCTTTCTGCGTGCCGTTAAGGCCACGGCGCTTTTCATCCGATTCATTTCCCCGGGCACGACGGCAATGTAACCGTTCTTGCAAGGAATATGAAAAAAGCGCTATACACAGCACTCTTCATTATATTATCGATAGAAGCGACGGCCCAGGAGACCGCCGACACTATCGCATTGTCGGAAGTGACCGTCGAATCGCGCACGGCACGCCGGCAGACAATCCCCGTACAAACCCTTACAGGCGAGGAGCTGCGCCGGCTCAACAGCAACAGTGTGGCCGATGCGCTGCGCTATTTTGCCGGTGTGCAGGTGAAGGACTACGGCGGCGTCGGTGGCATTAAGACTGTCAACGTCCGCTCCATGGGCACCAACCATACCGGCGTGGTATACGACGGCGTAGCCCTCGGCAATGCCCAGAACGGCCAGATCGATCTGGGCCAGTTTTCGCTCGACAATGTGGAGGCACTGTCGCTCCACAACGGGCAGCGCAGCGCACTGTTGCAGCCGGCGCGCGACTTCGGCAGCGCCGCCACGGTGTATATGCGCACCCGCACGCCGCATTTCGCTCCCGGCGAAAGCTATCATGCCCGGGGCACGGTGCGCTTCGGCTCGTTCGACGTGCTCAATCCGTCGGCACTGGTCGAGGTGAAGCTGTCGGAGCATGTAAGTGCTTCGCTGAGCGCCGAATATCTTACATCTACGGGTAAATATAAGTTCCGTTACCGCCGTGTAAACCCTGCCGGCGAGATTGCGTACGACACCACCGCCGTGCGCCAGAACGGCGATATCGACGCCACCCGTATGGAGCTGAATCTCAACGGAAACACCGGCAAGGGCGACTGGCGCTTCAAGGCCTACAACTATACGTCGGAGCGCGGCGTACCCGGTGCCATCGTCAATAACGTGTGGCGTCGCGGCGAGCGCATATGGGATAACAACTCCTTCGTGCAGAGCAGCTTTACACATACCCAAGGGCGCTGGAGCACGCTTGCCAACGCCAAATACGCCTTCTACCGCACCCACTATGTGAACAACGACGACCGCCAGGTGAAAATCGACAATCTCTACCGTCAGCGCGAGTTCTACCTGTCGACAGCCAACCTCTTCACGCTCACCGACAAATGGTGGGCCTCGGTAAGCTACGACTTCCAGTGGAACACCATGTCGGCCGACATGACCGGTTTTGCCAAGCCCGACCGTTTTTCCAATTTGGTGTCGGTGGCTTCGGCTCTCGACTTGGGCCGGCTGCGCGTGCAGGCCAGCGGTCTCATGACATTTATCCACGACCGTCTCCGCGGTCAGGAATCGCCGTCCGACAAGCACGTGTTCACTCCGGCGGTCTATGTGTCGGGTCGCCCCCTGCGCGCCGACTGGCTCAGCCTGAGGGCTTTCTACAAGAAGTCGTTCCGCATGCCTACCTTCAACGACCTGTACTACGCCGACATGGGCAATTCCAAGCTGTCGCCCGAGCATGTGACCCAGTATAACGTGGGCGCTCAGCTTATGTTCGCGCCATCGAGAACTGTGCGCAGTATCAACGTGAGCGTCGACGCGTACTACAACAAGGTGAAAGACAAGATTGTGGCCTACCCCAAGGGACAGCAGTTCCGCTGGACCATGCTCAACCTCGGAGTGGTCGACATACGCGGCATCGACGCCACGGCGTCGGTGACGGTGGTGCCTGTCGATGTTCTCGAGCTTACTTTCCGCGGCCAGTACACCTGGCAGCGTGCCATAGATGTGACCAATCCGGCCGACAACTACTATCGCCACCAAATTCCGTATATACCGCATCATTCGGGTTCGGCCGTGCTCAACGCTGAGTGGCGCGGATGGGGCCTCAATTACAGCTATATATATGTAGGCGAGCGCTATAACCAGCAGGAGAATATACGTTACAACTATACCCAGCCCTGGTATACGAGCGATATCTCCATAAGCCGCGATTTCCGTTTCGGGCCCGTCAACGCCCGCGCCATGGCCGAAATCAACAATCTCTTAAACCAGGACTACGACGTAATCATCAATTACCCGATGCCCAAACGCAATTATCGCTTTACCATCACCGTAGAAATCTGACTCAAAGTTAAATGTATCGGACATTAATAATATATATTTTTCTGCCGCTCCTATTGGTCGCCACGAGTTGTCGGGAGGACGAACTCGTGGTGCCTACGGAGTACGACATCATCGGCGACGAGGCTCCGGCCTCGGCTATCCGCGGCCTGTACATTGTAAACGAGGGTAATATGGGCTCGAACAAATGCACTCTCGACTACTACGACTATATGACCGGCCTCTACTCGCGCAATTTCTATGCCGAGCGCAATCCCAATGTAATCAAGGAGCTTGGCGATGTCGGAAACGACATTGGAATCTATGGCTCCAAGCTCTATGTGACAGTGAACTGCTCGCACAAGGTCGAGGTGCTCGACGCGCGCACAGGCATACGCCTCGGTCAGGTCGATATTCCCAATTGCCGCTATGTGCGCTTCCACCGCGGCAAGGCATACGTGAGTTCGTATGTGGGCCCGGTGATGATAGACCCCAACGCTCCCAAGGGCGCTGTCTACGAGGTCGACACCACTTCACTTGCCGTGACACGCAAGGTGACCGTAGGCTATCAGCCCGAAGAGATGGAGATTGTCGACGACTATATGTATGTGGCCAATTCGGGCGGCTATCGTGCGCCTCTCTACGACAACACCGTATCGGTGGTGGAGATGATCGCCTTCAAACAGGTGCAGCAGATACCGGTGGGTATCAATCTGCACCGCCTCAAGAAAGACCGCTACGGCAAGCTCTGGGTGACATCGCGCGGCGACTACCAGAGCCGCCCCTCGCGCCTCTATGTGCTCGACAAAGTGCGCGGCTACAACCGCATGACCGTGACCGATACCCTCGCCATAGCATGCTCGAACATGGCTTTCCGGGGCGACTCGCTATTTTACTATGCCACCGAGTGGAACAACTATACCCAGTCGAACACCATAACATACGGCATAGTCGACATACGCACCAAGGAGCGGGTGTCGGAAAACTTTATTACCGACGGCACCGACCGCGACATCACCATACCCTACGGTATTGCCATACATCCCGAGACCGGCGATATCTTCGTCACCGACGCCAAAAACTATGTGTCGTCGGGCACCCTCTACTGTTTCGACCGCTTCGGTCGCCGCAAATGGAGCGTCCGCACCGGCGACATTCCAGCCCATATAGCCTTTTTACCTAAATAGAGATGCTCTCCAAGTACATAAAATACTGTCTGATAGCCCTCACGGCCACTCTCTTCGGCTGCTCCGACGATATATCCACCGTGAGCCTCGGCCTCGAACCGTCGTACCGCATAGCGCGCATGCAGAAACTGCCGCTGAACCCGGCCCTGACCGGCAGCGCCTACCGCTGGACTCTCAAAGGAGCCGACGGGAGGGAAAGCATTGTCTCGACCGACCGGGACTATGTATTTCTCGCAGCCGGTGAAGGCAGCTACGACATGAGTTTCGACATCATCGATGCCGAGACACCCTATCATTTCGATTTCACCGTCCATGTGCTCCACGAGGAGGTGGAGTACAGCCCGTATATATCGAAGGTGTACGAGTATCGCCCCGCTCCCGGCCAGTTTGTCAACGAAATGCCAAAATATGAACCCGGTGACACTGAGGCCGACATGGCCCGCAAGGCCGAGGAGGCTATTTCGGGCAAGAACGACGTGCTGATATCTCTCGGCGGCTTCGGCGGATATGTAACCTTCGGTTTCGACCATACTGTGGTCAACACTCCCGGCCGCGGCGATATCCGCATATGGGGCAACTGCTTCTACGAGCTTATGCAGCCCGAGAAGAAGGGCGGTTCGTGCGAGCCCGGCATTGTCATGGTGAGCTACGACGCCAACTGCAACGGTATCCCCGACGATGAATGGTACGAACTCGCCGGCAGCGAATACCGCTCCGACGCCACCCGGCATAATTACTCCATTACCTATCATCGCCCCGACGAAACCCGCAAGCCCGAGCCAAGCGCCGACGGCATGCTCTCCGACATACACTACATCCCGTGGACCGACTCGGAGGGAGCATCGGGCTTCATGCCTAAAAACGGCTTTCACCCGCAGGACTACTATCCGCGTTGGATTCAGGACAACACTCTCACTTTCACCGGAACGCTGCTGGCTCCGAATGCCGAGGATCTGTCGGGCAACGGCAGCTACTATGTGCTCTACAGCTATGCGTGGGGGTATGTCGACAACCATCCGAACGAGGAGGTGGAGCTTAACAGCTTCGACATATCGTGGGCCGTGGATGCCGACGGAAACCATGTAGACCTGCCGGGTATCGACTTCGTGCGAGTCTATACAGGCGTGAATCAGTGCTGCGGATGGCTGGGAGAGACATCCACCGAGCTGTGCCGCGCCCAGGACCTTAATATACCGGAAAAGACAATACCACATCTATAAAATACAGGGCCTAATGCGCCTGTAACCAGGAGGTTGTCGGCATACTGCAGATGCCGCTTCATGTCTGGCGACGGCCATTGCCAGACCCGTGTGCAAGATAAACCCAAACATTTTAAAACATGAAAAAGAATCTACTCATTGTTGCCTCGGCGGCTGCTCTGGGCGTTATAGCCTATGCTGCCGGCACGGAGCCTAAGGCGCTTCCGCGAACAGTGCAGGGCATCGACTATGCCTCTACGTTGCCTGCTACAACCGAAAAGGCTCCTGCGGTCGTTCCGCTGTCCGATTACCCCTCCGACCCGGGTGATCTCGGTGTCCCCCAAGGCGATTTTACCTTCGATATGATTGAATCGTGGAGCGGCGAGGGCGCCAATCGCGCCGCTCTCGTAATACAGTGGAATGACAACCGCGAGAAAAACGCTCTCGTGTTCGGTTACCGCTGGGACGGCCAGGCTACCGGCGCCGACATGATACGTGCTGTGGTTGCCGACAATCCCCGCCTCTACGGTCTTATACAGTACACAAATGTGTCGTCGCCCACCGATCCCAACGGCGGTTATACAATCAACGGCTTCGGCTGGGACCTCGACGATGACGGAGAAATAAGCCTTAAGGACGAAGGCGACGGCCAGATCTACACCTCCGAAACAGGTCTGTTCATACACCCCCGCGGCTATGTGCCCGGCCAGGGCGGCAGTTCCGACTACGACTATGACAACTGGAAGGCTACCGATGCCGACGACCTCTGGGCAGCGGGCTGGTATACCAACGGCTACTGGTCGTACTGGGTGAAGGAAGGTGCGGCCGGCAGCTTCGGCTATTCCGGCTGGGGCGCATCGGGGCGCCTGCTCAGCGACGGTTCGTGGGACGGCTGGAATTTCTCAGTCGGCTTCGGTTCCTACGATTGGAAACCTTTTGTCGCAGCTCCCGCCGGCATCCCCGAGGACGCCAAGACTCTATTCAAGCACGACGGCATCTACTACTCGCTCAAGAGCTATTCGTCGAAGACTGTGCTCGTGTGCGCCCCCGCCGAAATGGAGGGCGAGACGCTCACTTCATACTCGGGCGACATCGTGATCCCGGCTTCATTTACCGATGAAGAGACTGAATATAAGGTAGTCGGTATAGCCGACGCCGCTTTTGCAGCTACAGAAGTTACCGGTATCACACTGCCCGAAAGTGTCACCGAGATCGGAGCCGATGCTTTCAGCGCCACTCCTCTTGCCACGGTGAAATTCGCCGGAGAAGGTTCTGCCGATCAGCTGCGTACTATCGGAGACCGTGCATTCTGCGCTACAGCCATCACAGAGCCTATTTTCCCGGCTAATGTGAAGAATCTGGGTGCCGGTGTGTTTGCAAGCACACAAATCGCCGAAGTCGTACTCCCCGAAGGTATAGTATCGGTCGGCGAGATGTGCTTCGCCGACAATGCGGCGCTCACAAAGGTTGTGATTCCTCAGTCGGTGAAGACCATCGCTTCGGGTGCTTTTGCCGAATGCCCCGCCATTGCCGAAGTCAGGGTGGAGAATACAGTGGCACCGGCCTGCTCCGACGATGTGTTCGACGCTGCCGTATATGCCGTAGCCACACTCACTGTGCCCGTAGGCTACACCGGTGTGTATGGCGCTGCCGAGGGCTGGAAAAACTTTACCAAAACCGCCGAATACGCCATGGATGTCAATGTGGGCGATCTTTTCGACATGGACGGAATATCGTACCGTGTCACGGCCGTCGGCGAGACTAACGAAGTCGCCCTCACGTACAAACGTGTGGAAGGCACCGTGTCCGACACTCGGATCGAGGCCGCCAATCTGGCCGGCTGGAAGGGCGTGGTCACTGTGGCTCCCGTGGTGAGCTACCAGAATATATCGTTCAAGGTGACATCGATGACCGAAAACACCTTCCGTGGCGCCAAGGAACTCACCGAGGTTACTCTGCCCGAAGGTATTACCGAAATTCCCCAGTATTCTTTCGACGAATGCGAGGCTCTGGTCAAGGTCAGTCTGCCTTCGACCGTCACCTCGCTCGGCATGTACTCCTTCAGCAACTGCACCTCGCTTGTGTCGATGCAGCTCCCCGAAGGTCTCAAGACTATCGGCGACCGTGCGTTCTTCTATTCCGAGGCTCTCGAGAGCATCAATCTTCCCGCGTCGCTTACCGAACTGGGTGCGTCGGCTTTCTCCTATTGCACCGGCCTTAAGTCGATCGACCTGCCCCAGACTATCGAAAAAATAGGCAGCAACGCATTCCAGAACTGCCGTTCGCTTACCGAGGTGAAGATACCGGCCTCGCTCACCGAGATTCCCCAGAGCATGTTCAGCAGCTGCGCAGGGCTCACATCGGTAACAATCCCGTCCACGGTCACTGCAATCGGTTCGTCTGCTTTCCAGAGCTGTTCGTCGCTTACGGAAATAACTCTTCCGGCCGCTCTTACCGAACTCGGATCCTCGACATTCCAGGGTTGCTCGAGCCTTACGGAAGTCGCTATCCCGGCCGGCGTCACCACTCTGCCTATGTCGCTGTTCTACAACTGCTCGAGCCTTCGTAAAGTGACCATGAACCCCGATGCTGTTTTCGGTGGCACACAG
Source organism: uncultured Porphyromonadaceae bacterium (assembly GCA_900548975.1). Classification (GTDB taxonomy): domain Bacteria; phylum Bacteroidota; class Bacteroidia; order Bacteroidales; family Muribaculaceae; genus CAG-873. Next base: position 62,127 of record URMS01000014.1, on the reverse strand, counting down.
GTGTTCCGTTCGTGCCGCTCGCTCGAGACCCTGGCTTACTATGGCGACGACGATATCCCCGCAGCGGGTACCATAAAACTCGGCGCCAATATGACCACTCTGCCCAATTATACATTCAATGGCTGCGTCGCCATGAAGAGCATCATCCTGCCGGCCGGTCTTACCGCCGTCAGCCAGTACTCTCTTGCCGACAACGGCCTTACTGCGATCGATCTGCCCGACGGTGTAAAGACCATTCAGGGCTGGGCTTTCCGCAATCCTGCGTTTTCAGAGCTTGTAATTCCGGCCTCTGTCACAACTATGTCGCAGAATTATATTTGCCAGAATGCCACTGAAATGACAATATATATGTGTAATCCGACTCCGATATCCATCGGTTCCTACACAATGTCGCTCAAAGGTTCCTCAGGTCCGTATGCCAAGGTTGTCGTCCCCACCGCGACTGCCGATGCATATATGAGCACCGGCAACAACTGGAAGAAATCGGAAATCACCGCTCCCGAAATCGCCGGTGTGGAGGTTGCCGTGACAGGTGTCGAAGTACTCGGCGACAAGCATATTGTCAGCGGCTGTGTGAATGTGTCCTACGACAAGGCCGGGCTGCCGGGCCGCTTCCTGGCCGCCAACAACGCCTGGGTGCTTCCCGTCCTCGCCATAGCTTTCGAGGTGGAGACTCCGGCCCGAAGCACCGCTGCCGGCACCATCACTCCGGCCGCCGACGGTACTTTCACAGCCGAAATCGAAGGTCTGGCTCCGGCCACTACATACGGCATTTCGTTTGCAGCCACACACGGCGACAACAGCTACGAGGTTGCCCCGGGCACATTCACCACTCCCGCTACCACCGGCATCGGTTCGCTCGAGGTCGGCGACAGCACTGTGGCCGACGTATATAGCGTCAGCGGCGTGCGCGTTGCAACCGGAGTTTCGGTATCGGAGGCCCGCGCCACACTTCCCGCAGGCGTATATGTGCTTCGCTCCGAAGGTAAGACCGCAAAAATTGTGATACGATGAAGAAACTCTTTTCGTTCATTCTCGCTTCCTGTGTGGCTGCGGCCGCACAGGGGGCGGGTATTGATTATACCAAAGGTGTGTTCATAGTCAACGAAGACTGGTACGGACATCAGAATTCGACCATGAACTATATATTGCCCGACGATCCCGACGGCGACTATTGGCACTATCGCGTAATCCAGGCCGAAAATCCTGGTAAAGAGCTTGGTTGCACCAACCAGTTCGGGGCTATCTGGAACGGCCGCTTCTATCTCATCGCCAAGCAGGACAAAGACGGCGGTGCGCTCGTGACCGGCGGCCGTATAACCGTGGCCGACGCCACCACTCTCAAGATTGTGAAGCAGCTGCAGTACATAGCTCCCGACGGCTCGCAGTGCGATGGCCGCGGCTTCGTCGGCGTGAGCGATACCAAAGGCTATGTGTCGAGCTCGAATGGCATCTGGGTCCTCGATCTCGATAAAATTGAGATTGTGAAGAAAGTGACCGGCACGGAGAATCCCAACGGTTCCGACGGCAAACCGAACACCGACTCGTCGGGTTCGCTCTATCACGGACAGTGCGGCACAATGGTGCTCGCTGCCGGCCGTGTGTTTGCGGCTCATCAGTCGGAAGGCCTGCTGGTAATCGACCCGGCGACCGATGCCGTGACCGATGTCATAAAGATGGATGTGGTGCAGCCCGATGCCGGTATCGGAGCCGTGGTGCTGGGCGCCGACGGCAATCTGTGGGTGAGTGTGGCAGGCGGTACCGACGGCCGCGGCTCGGCACTTCCGTATCTGCTCAAGGTCGACCCTGTGTCGCTGGCCTATACAGTAGTGCCCCTTCCCGATGGCACCTACGGCCCCTCCAACTCGTGGTATGCCTGGACCCCCGACGCTTTTTGCGCTTCCGAGACCCAGCCGGTGCTCTACTGGAAGGGTGGTGCCAATACGTGGTTCTCGGGTAAGTATGTGTACCGGTATGATATCGAATCCGGCACCTGTACTCGCATCATCAACCTCGAGGACGAGGATGTGGACTGGAAGATCTACGGATGCTCCATGCGCGTGCATCCGCAGACCGAAGAAATATACATGTCGGTGTACCATGATTTCACCGATCCGACCTACGCTTTGCGGCGCTACGACGAGTTCGGCAATCTGATCAGGGAATATCCTATGATTTCTAACTACTGGTTCCCCTCGCTGCCGGTGTTCCCGCAGAGCAAATATACTACCGGTATCAGCCTGCCTGTGGCCGGCGACAGCGACGCGCCTGCCGAGTATTTCGATCTTCAGGGACGCCGCATCGATGTGGGCAGCGCCCGCTCCGGCATCTACATAGAACGCCGTGGCCGCACCGCCCGCAAAATAGTGCTGAAATAACCTGCCATTCTCCCTTTCCCCACGTTCCTCACCGCCCGGCTCACTACCGGGCGGTGCTTTTTTTACAGAAATGGCAGGGGGGCGCACATTCCTGAGTGGGAAAAATAGCTAATTTTGTGAAAAATGAATAAGATGTTATTAAACAACCTCTGATACCATGAATCAACGAATAGTTTTTTTGGACTTTATACGCGTTTTCGCGTGTTTTCTGGTGATATTGGTGCATGCCAGTGAGAACTATTACGGCTCGCCCAATCCCGGCGAGATGGCCGGCCCGGTATCGTGGCTGGCGAACGAGACAGACCGCTTTTGGGTTTCACTCTACGACGGTTTTTCGCGCATGTCGGTGCCTCTGTTCATCATTGTGTCGGCCTATCTGCTGGTGCCGATGAAGCCGACCATGACGATGGGTCAGTTCTACCGCCGCCGTTTCCTGCGCATTCTGCCTCCGTTCATCATATTTATGATACTCTACAGCACTCTGCCACTGCTCTGGGGTCAGATCGACAGCGAGACCGCCATCCGCGACCTTTCGCGCATTCCTCTCAACTTCCCGTCGCTGGCAGGGCATCTGTGGTTCATGTATCCACTTATAAGCATCTATCTTTTTACCCCCATGATATCGCCGTGGCTGCAGCGCGCGACCGCGCGCGAGGAGCAGTTCTTCATAGCGCTTTTCGCCGTGTCGACCTGCATTCCCTTCCTTGTGCGCTGGTTCGGCGAGGTATGGGGCCAGTGCTTCTGGAATGAATACCATATGCTGTGGTACTTCGCAGGCTATCTGGGCTATGTGGTTACGGCGCACTATATCCGTGTGCATCTGTCGTGGAGCCGCAGCCGCAGGCTTGCCGTGGGTCTGCCTATGATGCTTGCCGGGGCGGCGGTGACCATATGGTCGTTCTATGTTCAGGCTGAGCCGCAGACCAACATCGCCACTCCCGAACTCGAAATCGGATGGTCGTTCTGCACCCTCAATGTATTTGTGCTCACTACCGGCGCATTCCTTATGTTCAGCGCCATCAGCATGAAGAAAGAGCCTGCAGTGGTGCTCGATATGTCGCGTCTTAGCTATACGATGTATCTGATGCACATCTTCTGGCTCGGCCTGTGGGTGGGTATCTTCAAGTTCGACATGCAGCTGCCTACCGGGCTCGCCATTCCGGCGATAGCCGTGTGCACCTTCCTGTCGAGCTGGCTCACAGCGCGCATCATAGCGTTTATTCCCGGCGCACGCTGGCTCGGCATCGACGAGCCGAAGCGCCCGGCCGAAGCCGCCTCCCGGCGCCTGGCCTGATTGAGAGTAGGCATATAAAACGAAAGGGGTCATTCGCAATGCGAACGACCTCTTTTAGTTTCTTCTTTAAGAAGCGCCTAAGGCGCCTGATGTTGAGGAGTGGGGTGAAAATTACTGAGCAACAGCAACTTCAGCGGCAGCAGCTACAACGGTGTCAGCCTGGCAGCTATCACCACCGCAGCAAGTGTCAACTTCTGCTACAACAACTTCTTCAGCTACAACTGCGGAATCACCAGCTTCAGCTGCATCAGCAGCAGCTTCCTTGTTGCCGCATGCAACGAACGACATGCTGAATGCAACGGCGAGCATCAATACTAACTTTTTCATCTTGTGTTTTGATTTAGTAATAAAACGTATGTTTGCTTTCAAAAACGCCACAAAGGTAAGCCCATTTTTTATTTCTCACAAATTTTAAGGTTCTTTTTTTCGCGTTAAGGCCCTATTTTTAACAATTGGGCATTATCGCGGCATTTTGTGAGGATTTCGGGCATCGGCGGCTATGAGATTTGCCATCACCACGGCCTTGTCGATATGGTCGCAGATGTGGTCGCTGCCGATGAGGCGGTCGATTCCGGCGTGCTCGAGCACCTGGCGGACATTACTGCGCACGCCCGAGAGCACTATGTGGATGCCTTCGCTCTGCGACGAGCGGATGAGCAGCTCGAGGTTGTGGAGGCCGGTCGCGTCGATAAACGATACCTTGCGCATGCGGATGATACGCACTACGGGCTTGCTGACCATGGTGGAGCGCATCATTTCGTCGAATTTGGTGGCCACGCCGAAGAAGAACGGACCGTCGATTTCGTAGACGCTCACACCGCGGGCCACGTTGAGCACCTCGTGGTTGCTCAGGTCGGTGCCTTCGGCCACGTCGAGCTGTTCGGAGTATACCTTGATTTCGGTATTCTCGGTAACACGGCGCAGGAAGAGGACCACGGCCAGCAGCAGGCCTATCTCGATAGCTATGGTGAGGTCGAAGATCACTGTGAGCAGGAAGGTGACAGCGAGCACCGAGATGTCGCTCTTGGGGGCGTGGAGTATGCCGACAACCGTGCGCCAGCCGCTCATGTTATAGGCCACGACCATGAGTACAGCCGCCAGGCAGGCCATGGGCACGAAGTTGATAAGAGGCATGGCGAAGAGGAAGATGAGCAGGAGCACCAGAGCGTGCACGATGCCGGCGACGGGAGTGCGGCCGCCGTTGGTGATATTGGTCATGGTGCGGGCGATGGCGCCGGTCACGGGTATGCCGCCGAAGAACGGTACTGTGATGTTGGCTATGCCCTGGCCGATGAGCTCGGTGTTGCTGTTGGTGCGCGAGCCGGTGACACCGTCGGCAACCGTGGCCGACAGCAGGCTCTCGATGGCGCCGAGCACGGCGATGGTGAATGCCGACGGCAGAAGCATGTTGATGGTGGCCATGTTGATGGCGAATCCGTGGGGCTGCGGTATGTCGGTGGCCATTGTGCCGAAGCGGTCGCCGATGGTCTCGACATGGAAATCGGTGAAGAGTCCCAAAAGATATGTGCCGGCCGTTACGAGGATGATGGCGATGAGGGCGCCCGGCAGCTTCTTGGATATCCGGGGCGTGAGTACGATTATGAGCAGCGATATCATCGAGGTGGCGAGCGCCGGCAGCGATATGGAGCCGAAATTGCGGAAGTACATTCCCCATTTGGGTATGAACTGGCCGGGGATATCGTGCAGCCCCATGCCGAAGAAGTCGTTGATCTGTGTCGAGAAGATTGTCAGGGCGATACCGGCTGTAAAGCCCACGACGATGGGGTAGGGTATGAATTTAATGACCGTACCCAGGCGGAAGAGTCCCATCAGCACCAGTATGACGCCTGCCATGAATGTGGCTATGGCGAGGCCGTGGAGGCCGAACTGGGCTATGATATTGTAGACTATGACAATGAATGCGCCCGTGGGGCCGCCGATCTGCACGGTGCTGCCGCCGAAGAACGACACAAGGAAGCCGCCGATGATGGCTGTGGTGAGGCCGATGGTGGGATTTACGCCCGAGGCGATACCGAAAGCGATGGCCAGAGGCAATGCCACGATGCCGACTACTATGCCGGCGATGATGTCGGCCTTGAGGCGTTCGGCGTTATAATGTCTTAGTGTGGAGAAGAGTTTGGGGTGAAAATCGATAGCTGAGCCGATACGTGCTGCGGCTGTGGTTATTGAACCCATAATGTTGAAACGTACCTTGTTATATATATTCTTAGAAAACCGCCGCAAAGGTAAGCATTAAATCTTAAAAAAACAAAAAAATGAGCGTCTGCCGTAATGGCAGACGCTCGATATTTAGGAATTTAAGTCTGTAAACTTATTCAGAGCACTTGGCATTGATGAACTCGCGGTTTAGGCGGGCGATGTTGCTCAGAGGAATGTTCTTGGGGCATTCGGCGGCGCAGGCACCGGTGTTGGTGCAGTTGCCGAAGCCGAGTTCGTCCATCTTGGCTACCATGGCGCGGGCACGGCGCTTGCGTTCTACCTGGCCCTGGGGCAGGAGAGCGAACTGGCTTACCTTAGCCGATACGAAGAGCATTGCCGAGCCGTTCTTGCAGGCTGCCACGCATGCGCCGCAGCCGATGCATGTGGCGGAGTCCATGGCGGTGTCGGCCACTTCCTTGCTGATGGGAAGGTTGTTGGCATCCTGGGCGCCGCCGCAGTTGAACGACACGTAGCCGCCGGCCTGCTGGATTTTGTCGAATGCGTTGCGGTCTACCATAAGGTCGCGGATCACGGGGAATGCGGCCGAGCGCCAGGGTTCGATGGTGATGGTGTCGCCGTCGTTGAACTTACGCATGTGGAGCTGGCAGGTGGTGATGCCCTGCACGGGGCCGTGGGGATGGCCGTTGATATAGAGCGAGCACATGCCGCAGATACCTTCGCGGCAGTCGTTGTCGAATACTACGGGCTCCTCGCCTTTCTCTACGAGCTGCTGGTTGAGCATATCGAGCATTTCGAGGAAGCTGCTGCCTGTGGAGACATTGTCGAGGTGATAGTTGACGAACTGTCCTTTCTCTTTGGGACCACGTTGACGCCAAATTTTCAGATTTACGCTGATTGTATGTTCCATTTTGATATGTAATGTATTTGGTAGGACTCGGCCGCCGGGATGCCGCCGGCCGGATCCGTGCGTGGTTATCGATTAGGACTTGTAGTTGCGGGTCTGCACCTGGATAGCCTCATATTTGAGGGGTTCCTTGATGAGGATGGGTTTCTCGTTGTCGCCTGTGTACTTCCAGCACGATACATACATGTACTTGTCATCGCGGCGGGCTGCCTCGCCGTCGGGAGTCTGGTATTCTTCGCGGAAGTGAGCGCCGCACGATTCGTTGCGGTTGAGGGCGTCGACGGCCATCATCTTGGCCATTACCAGGAAGTCCTCGAGGCGGAGTGCCTTTTCGAGCTCGGTGTTGAGGTCATCGGCACGGCCTACGATGCGCAGGTCGGTGTAGAATTCCTTACGTACTTCTTCGATTTCGTCGACTGCCTTGACGAGGCTCTGGAGTGTGCGGCCCATGCCCACGAGGTTCCACATGACATGGCCGAGGCGCTTGTGGATTTCGTCGGGGCTCTTGGTGCCCTTGATGTTCATGAGCTTCTCGATGCGCGAGCGTACGTCGGCTTCGGCCTTGTCGAACTCGGGAGCGCTGGTGCTGAAGCGGGGCACCTTGATCTGGTCGCTCAGGTAGTTCTGCATGGTGTAGGGGAGCACGAAGTAGCCGTCGGCGAGACCCTGCATGAGGGCCGATGCACCGAGGCGGTTTGCGCCGTGGTCGGAGAAGTTGCACTCGCCGATAGCGAAGAGACCCTTGACCGAAGTCTGGAGTTCGTAGTCCACCCAGATGCCGCCCATGGTGTAGTGGCTGGCGGGGAAGATCATCATCGGGGTTTCGTAGGGGTTGTCGTCGCTGATCATCTGGTACATGTCGAAGAGGTTGCCGTAGCGGTCGCGGACTACGTCTTCGCCCAGGCGGTCGATGGCGTACTTGAAGTCGAGGTATACGGCGTTGCCGGTACCTACGCCGTAGCCGGCGTCGCAGCGTTCCTTGGCGGCACGGCTGGCGATGTCGCGGGGGCAGAGGTTACCGAAGGCGGGATAGCGGCGTTCGAGGTAGAAGTCGCGGTCTTCGTCGGGGATATCGGTCGGTTTCTTCTTGCCTGCGCGGATGGCTTCGGCGTCTTCTTTCTTGGCGGGAACCCAGATGCGGCCGTCGTTACGGAGCGATTCGCTCATGAGGGTGAGCTTGCTCTGGTCTTCGCCGTGCACGGGGATACATGTGGGGTGGATCTGAGTGAAGGCGAGGTTGGCCAGGTATGCGCCTTTCTTGAATGCCTGGATGGCGGCGGAGCCGTTGCAGCCCATGGCGTTGGTCGAAAGGAAGAAAGCGCGGCCGTAACCGCCGGTGGCGAGTACTACAGCGTGGGCGGCGTAGCGTTCGATTTCGCCTGTAACGAGGTTACGCACGATGATACCGCGAGCGCGGCCGTCGATGATAACGATGTCGAGCATCTCGCGGCGGTTGAACGAGCGCACGGTGCCTTTCTGGATCTGACGGTTGAGCGAGCTGTAGGCGCCGAGGAGGAGCTGCTGGCCGGTCTGGCCTTTGGCGTAGAATGTACGGCTCACCTGAGCGCCGCCGAACGAACGGTTGGCCAGAAGGCCGCCGTATTCGCGGGCGAAGGGCACGCCCTGCTGCACGCACTGGTCGATGATGTTGTTCGACACTTCGGCAAGACGGTATACGTTGGCTTCGCGCGAGCGGAAGTCGCCGCCTTTTACGGTGTCGTAGAACAGACGGTATACGGAGTCGCCGTCGTTCTGATAGTTCTTGGCTGCATTGATACCGCCCTGGGCTGCGATGGAGTGTGCGCGGCGGGGGCTGTCCTGGATGCAGAAGTTATATACGTTGAAGCCCATTTCGCCGAGGGTGGAGGCGGCGGAAGCGCCTGCCAGGCCGGTGCCGACCACGATGATGTCGAGGTTGCGCTTGTTGGCGGGGTTCACCAGATGCTGGTGGGCTTTGTAGTTGGTCCATTTCTCAGCGATAGGACCTTCGGGGATCTTGGAGTCGATCGTGTACTCAGGCATGTTGCCGGTTTCGATGTCGGCGAAATCCTGCATGATGGGGGTAGAGTCGATCATGCCCTCAATGTTGAGTTTCTGTGCCATATCTCTGAGTTGTTAGTTGTTAGCGGGGTTAGACGGTTTCATGCTCTTGGCGCGGTCGGCCTGGTTGCGGATGAACGATGCAAACTGGCCGAGCTGGTTGATCTCGGGGGTCGATACCTCGGGAGCCTGAGCTTTGGCGTATTTTGCGATAGCCTCGGCGCGGTCGGCGTAGTTGTCGCCTTTGCTTACGAAGAACTCGAGCTGTGCGTCCATGTCCTGAGGATCGAGAGCGGCAGCTTCGGCCTGGAACTCGTTGATGAGGGCTTCGGCTTTGTTGCTCCAGAACTCGGCATACTGTTCCTGAAGGGCTGCGTCGGTGACGAAGAACTTGTTGTGGGCCTGTACGGTGAATACAACGGCCTGAGCGATGAAGAGGGCTACCACGATGGAGGTCCACCAGCAGCCGATGGTTTTGAGACGGTTGATCCAAATGTTGTTATCCCAGCCTACAGTGTGGAACATCGACCAGAAGCCGTGGTTCATGTGGAACCAGAGAGCTACGAAACCGATGATGTATACCACGGGAGTCCACCACTGCTCGAAAGCGAGCTGCAGATAGAGGGTGCCGAGAGCGGGCGATGCGGGAGCGTCGCCTACCATGGGCAGAACATCGAGGTCGTGCGAGAGAAGTTCCTGGAGCTGCATTTTTGCCCAGAACTGAATCATGTGCACTACAAGGAATGCGAGAATGACGATGCCGAGAACGAGCATGTTCTTCGACGACCATTCTACGTGGGGAGCTTTGCCGTTGATGTCGTAGCGGTCGTTACCGCGGGCACGACGGTTCTGCACGGTCAGCCATACAGCGTAGATGATATGGATGATGAAGAGCGCGGCAAGACCTGCGGAGGCCACCAGCGCATACCAGTTGGCACCCAGGAATTCGCAGATCATGTTGTAGGCTGCGGGCCACAGGAGTGCTACTGAATTCATCAAAACGTGAAAAGTTACGAATAGGACGAGACATGCGCCGGTAATGGCCATCACGAACTTACGTCCTATAGATGAGCTTGTTAACCACATAAGATGATTGATTTTGTTTGATTTATGAATTGTTTGTGTTTTCCCTTGTAGTTTCTGAACTGCAAATTTAGCAATCTTTCACAAACGCCGCAACTTATTCATCAAAAAAACGCGCGATAAATCAGTTGGAGCCGAGGGCGCGGGCCCGGTCGACCAGCGTGCGGGTGGCCGGCGGCAGAGGTGCGGCCAGGGGGCTGCGCGTGAATGGCGTAGAGGGCGCTTCCTTGTGAAGCTGATAGTTGGCTTCCTCGACGGTAAGGTGTTCGAACGCAACGGGGTATACGTCGAAAAGGGCGTGCATCTGCACCGGGCTGCCGCTGTCGAAGGCCCGTTTTATCCACTTGCCGCGTCCGGTGATGTCGAGGGCGAAAGTGCCGTAGAGAAGATCGGCCGGTCGGTATGTGCCTGCTTCGTTCGGCCGGTAGGCCCAGGAGCCGACCATTTGGTTGATGTCGATGGTGAATCCGAGAAGCTTGAAGAAAGCCGGCGACCATTTGTGCGATTTTTTATCGGCAAGGTAGTCGGTTTTTATGGTGTACATGTCGTCGGTTTTCCTTATGAGTGTCTTGAGCGAGTGCTTTCCGGCGAGGGAGTCGGAGCGCGCTCCGGCCTTTATGGCATCGGATTCGTGCACGGTCACTCCGGGTATCATGAGCAGATCGATCCACGAAATGTCGTCGCGGCGGTAGTCGGGGCGCGCCACGCTGTCGAGCCCCGAGCTGTTGGCATAGCGCTCGTACATGATCGATTTCAGTATTCTCGGACTTTTGTTTCCCTTGAATTTCTTCACCTTGGCCGTCGGCAGATAGAAATCGGCCATGTGCTCGGCGAAGTATTGCAGGGTATCGGTGTCGGTAATGCCGCCCGAGTATTCGCGTATGTAGCACACAACGCGCAGTATGGGCCTGTCGAGCGGTGTCACCACCACTTCGCCGAGCTCGTAGCTGTCGGGAGTGAGGCGTATGGTGTCAGTCAGTTCGCTGACGCTCAGCGGTTCATATCCCAGGCATCGCACTGTGGCCGGAAGGTCGGCCCTGCCTATGCCGCCGACAGAGCCATCGGCGCCGGTCATGCCTATGATCTGGCCTGAGCGGCTGAAGACCGTCGCGGCTGCTATCGGTGAATTGTCTGATTTATCAGTGATTATTGTCTTTTTTGCCGCAAAGGCCGTAAAAGACGCGAGCAAGAGTAAAACCGGGAATAAACCTTTCATCTCTGTGTAATGATTCGTTAGCGCGGGGCAAAAATACGAATATATTTGAGTTAAATGTGTATTTTTGCGCTCAAAACCTATGGATATCATGAATAAAACACTTGTCTCGCTATCGTTACTATGCTGCGCCTGCGCGCTTTCGGCACAGTCGCCGCTCGATTTCGTAGAGCCTCGCATAGGCACCTGCTACAGCGAGTCGGCCTCGGCCGGTCTGTTCGGCAAGGGTACCGAAGAGCTCGGGCAGGTCATTCCCGCCGTCCTTGCGCCCAACGGAATGAATTTCTGGACACCGCAGACACGCGATACCGAGCTGAAATGTGTGTCGCCCTACTATTATCACGATGACATGCTGCAGGGATTCCGCAATTCCCACTGGATAAACGGCGGATGCACACAGGATTACGGTTCGGCAACGGTGATGGCTCTCGGCGTGGCACTGCGCACTTCGCCCGCAGCCCGAGCCACGCGCATGGACCGCACCACCGAAGTATCGCGGCCCGATTACTACTCTGTGTATCTGCCTGACGAAAGCGTGACAGCCGAAATGACGGCCACTTCGCGCTCGGCTATCTTCCGCTTCACCTACGACTGTGCCGGCAAGGGTTATATCGTAGTGAACCCCAACAGCGACGAGGCTCAGGGCACGGTGGCGGTCGATACCGCCGTACGCCGCATCACGGCCCGCAATCCCGTGCACCGCATCTATCAGGGCAAGGGAGAGGAGGCCGGTTTTGCGGGCTATTATGTGCTCGAATGGCCTGAGAGCGTGAGGGTGACCGGCTATGGCACATTCGTGGGCGACAGCGTATGCCCGGGTGTGGCTTCGGCCGATTCCGTGGCCGGTGTGGGCGCCTATATAGAGTTCGATGTAGCCGCGGGCGAGACTGTTGTGGCTCGCGCGGCTTCGTCGTTCACCTCCGCCTCGGGAGCTGTGGCCAATCTCCGCACCGAAATGCCAGGATGGGATTTCGACGGTACGCGGCAGGCTCTGGCAGCCGAGTGGAACAGCCGTCTGGGCAAAATACGTGTGGAAGGCGGCACCGACCGGGACCGCATAAAGTTCTACAGCGCATTATACCGCTGCTCCTTCCTGCCGCACGATATCAGCGATGCCGACGGCCGCTATCCGGCGTTCGGCGGAGGCGACGGTACCATGACAGGGCGCCCCGGCCATGGATATTACGACGGTTTCAGCCTCTGGGACACATACCGCGCGCTTCATCCGCTGCTGGTGCTTCTCGAGCCGGCTCTTTCGGCCGACATGATGCAGTCGCTTGCCGATAAATATACCCAGGGCGGATGGATGCCCATTTTCCCCTGCTGGAACAGCTATACGGCCGCAATGATAGGCGACCATGTGAATGCCGTGATGGCCGATGCGTATGTGAAAGGCGTGCGCGGCTTCGAGGTCGCCACCGCTTACCGCGGCCTGCGTCAGAATGCCTTCGACATCCCCGCCGACGCCGACTACCGCGACGGCAAGGGGCGCCGCGCTCTCGACTCATATATGAAATACGGCTATGTGCCTCTCGAAGACACCGTGCCCTACGCCTACCACCGGCGCGAACAGGTGTCGCGCACCCTCGAGTATGCCTACGACGACTATGCCCTCTCGGTGCTCGCCGAAGCTCTCGGGCACGAGAACGATGCTGCCGCGTTGCGGGCCCGCTCGCAGAACTACCGCAACGTAATCGACCCGGCTACGGGCTATGCCCGCGGCCGCCATGCCGACGGCTCATGGCAGGAGAATTTCGATCCGTTTACTTTCAACAAAGCTATAACCGAAGGCGCTCCGTGCCATTACACGTGGTATGTGCCCCACGACCGTGCCGGGCTTATCGAGGTTATGGGAGGACGCGAGGCTTTCGCCGCACGTCTCGATTCGATGTTCACATCCAGGCGTTACTGGCATGGCAACGAGCCGTGCCATCAGGTGGCATGGATGTTCGACGACATCGGCGAACATGAAAAGACATGCCGCTACGTGCACACGATAATGGACACCGAATATCACGCCACGCCTGGCGGCCTGTCGGGCAACGACGATGCCGGCCAGATGTCGGCATGGTATGTATTCGCAGCTATGGGTTTCTATCCGGTTTGTCCGGGCACGACAGAATATTCGCTCGGGCTGCCGCTCTTCGACCGCGTGGAGATATCCCTCGACAACGGGCGCACGTTCACCCTCGCCGTGAAGCGCGACTCTCCCGACGAATTTAAGGTAAAATCGCTGAAACTCAACGGTCGACGCCACAGAAAGCTCATCATCGACCATGCCGATATTCTTGCCGGAGGCACCCTCGGCTTTGTTGTCGGCGGGAAGTGATTTTAGAAATGCAGTTTTTTATTTGTTCAAAACTATTAAAATAGTTGCACATATAGTTAAAAAGGTATATCTTTTGCGCAGAACTAATCTTAAAACTATATCTATGAAAAAACTGTTTCTGTCACTTATCCTTGCGATGCTGCTGCCTTGCGTCTTGGGCGCGGAGAATACACTTACGCTGTCGGGCCGCGTGAAGGAAGCGCTCAACAAGACCGATCTTACGCAGGCCCGGGTATTGCTCTACGACTCCGCCGGCAATGTGTGCGATACCATCAGGGCCAACCAGGGTCTCACGTACCGCAACATGCAGTTCGATACTCTGTCGTTTTTCTATTTTTCGGTTCCGAGGGTGGATTCCACATATGTGTTCGATGTAATATGCGAAGACTATAAGACCGCTACCATCAGCTACGATGTGAAGAACGTGGGTCGCCGCGAGAACTACCGCAATATACCGGTTATATACCTCGAGCGCGCACCACGGCAGCTCAAGGAGTTGACAGTAACTTCCACGAAAATCAAATTCTACAACAAAGGCGACACGGTGGTGTACAACGCCGACGCATTTCAGCTTGCCGAAGGCTCGATGCTCGACGCTCTCATAGCTCAGCTGCCGGGCGTGGAGCTGAACAACGACGGACAGATTAAGGTGAACGGCGAGTTTGTGGAGTCGCTGCTGCTCAACGGCAAGGAGTTCCTCGACGGCAACAATAATCTGATGCTCGAGAACATCGGGGCATATACCGTGAAAAACATAGAGGTATACGAGGGGCAGAAAAAACTTGCGAAGATGCAGGGCGACATGACTGCTCCGAAAGTACTTACCATGGACGTGCGCCTCAAACGCGAGTACAGCATGGGCTGGCTCATCAATGCCCAGGGCGGCTACGGCACCGAGGACAGGTATATGGGCAAACTCTTCGCTTCGTGGTTCAACGCTACATCGCGCGTTACTTTTCTCGGCAACATCAACAATCTGAACGATAACCGTCAGCCGGGCCGAAACGATACCTGGACCCCCGAGATGATGCCGTCGGGCACGAAAGAATACCGCATGGCGGCCGTGAACTACAACAGCGAGAATCCCGAGGGCTCGCGCTCGGCGCAGGGCGACTTCATATTCCGGCAGAGCGTCGACAACAGCCGCCGCACATCGGCCCGCACCAACTTCCTTCCCGGTGGCGACACCTACGAAAACTCGTTCAGCAACAGCCACAACAGGGAAACCGCTCTGCAGACGAATCATTCGTATTATAACCGGGCAAACGATAAGTTTGGTTTCGGAGCAGGGATCAGCGGCTCGTACACGCATTTTAAAAATTCGCAGTCGGACCTCTCGGCTTCGTTCAACAATGATCCCGGCACCATTACTCCCGAAATTCTCGATGCCCTTTACTCCGACGGCTCGGCCGAACTGCTCGAAAGCGTTATAAACCGTGCCAAAACACGCACCGACGGCCGGCGCAAACATCTCAACGGCTCATTCAGCCCCTATCTGTCGTTCAAGATACCGCGCACCGGCGACCGTCTGCTTGCCGATTTCAGCATCCGCTACAGCTCCGACAAAGAAGAACTATGGCGCGACTACGACATCAACTACGGCCGCAACGCGGCTGATGCCGTAAAACGCCGTCAGTACCTCGACAATGCGCCGAATCATACTTTGGGCATGAGCGGCTCCCTGCGGTACAGCACCAATATAGCCAATAAATGCTATACGTCGTTGTCGTATACATATGCTTTCTCCGACAAAGTGAAGGATTCGTACATGTATGCCCTCGACCATCTGACCGACATGGGCGTATACGGTGTTGTGCCGGGCCACTATCTCGAGGCCTTCGATCCGGACAACAGCTACACTGCGCGTGTTCTGGAGAACAGGCATACCGTCGGTTTGAGAATGAATTATTATGAAGAGATAGGCGGCAACGGCATGCTTGCGGTGAATTTTAACCCTAATCTGGCATTCGTGCACCGCAAACTCGACTATTGGCGCGCCAACCGCTCCTACGGTCTTTCGACCGACAACACCACTCTGACCTTAAGCACTATATGGGACGCTATGGTTGAATACTATTTCGGCCGCAAAGGCGAGGGTCGCGAGCGCCGCTACAGGAATTCCATCCGATACAGCTACCGAATATCGCCCACTCTTCCCGACATGGTGGATATGGTCGATGTGGTGAACGATGCCGACCCCCTCAACATATATCTCGGTAACCCGGACCTCAAGGTGCAGAACGCCCACCGACATCTTGTGCGATGGAGCTATACGCCGCATTCGCACACGCTCACCAATATCCTTTATCTCGGATTCAACCATACCGACAATGCCCTTACCCGCGGCTATACCTACGATACCTCGACAGGCGTGCGCTACAACCGCATGTACAACGTCAGCGGCAACACTATGAAGGCCGTCACCAACGAGCTGCGCTGGCAGTTCGGTGCCACAAAGCAGTTCACGCTAAGCTCCGAGTCGGATTTCAACCTCTCCACCTATTCCGACATGATTGGCGTGAATATGGAAGAGCCCGAACATACCAAGGTGAAGCACCGTTCGGTAAGCGAAAAGATGAAATTCATGTGGCAGTTCGGCTCTCACAGCCTGCAGGTGCGCTGCGACCTTACCAACCGGCACACCACATCCACACAGCCCGATTTCGATAATCTGAACGCCAATCACCTGAACTACGGTATATCGGGGCTGTTCAAACTCCCGGCCGGATTTGCCATAAACACCGATTTCACCTGCTACACCCGACGCGGCTACGGAGTGGACTATCTCGACACCACCGACCCGGTGTGGAACGCACGCCTGTCGTACTGCCCGCCGCGCAACAGCCGCTGGGTGTTCATGATCGACGGTTTCGACCTGCTGCACAAGCTGTCGAATGTAAACTACGCCGTCACCGCAAGCGGCCGCACAGTCAGCTACACCAACGCCCTGCCGCGCTACATTCTGTTCTCATTCCAGTACCGCCTCAATATCCAGCCCAAAAAGCGTTAAGAGCCTCTTCGCGGCCTCAGTCGGCTATCAGGGAAATGGCGCCGGGGATCTGTTCGTGTTCGCCTTCGAAGATGGTGAGCGAGACCGGGCCGTAGCGGCGTGTTAGGTGGATGTCGCGGCCGAGAAGCTTCTCGCCGCGTGCGAGATAGTTGGGATTGATGCGTTTTTCGAGCAGCGACAGCAGCAGATCTTTGGAAATGAGGTCGGGATCGGTCTCGGCATGGCGGTATATCTCGCTGAGATCGTCGGTGCCGTATTTCAGTTCGCCCGCTATGCGGTTGTAGAAATTCACCGAGTGTGATATGGGTACGCAGCCTATGTGGCCGTCGTGGATGCCGGCATATATTCTCAGTTCGGCTCCTTTCCGAGCTTCTGCCGGAAATGCTTTGTAGAGAGGCGAGCGGCGGCGTGCTTCGGCGCTGTCGATGGCTCCGTCGCGGCCTATGGCTGCCATTATGTGGCGGACGTAGCTGTAGCGGCGTCCGCGCGACTCCCAGTACCATGCCTCGAGGTCCGATATCGGCACCCAGGCGTTGAACGATTTTATGGGCCTCTCCAGTTCCATGTAGGCGGCGAGGGTGGCCAGTCCGCCTCCCGACACACCGACTATGTGGATCTGACCGGGGTCGACCTTGCCGTGCGCTATCGCATACGCTATGGCATCGTCGATATCGGCGAGTACCAGATCGCTCACCATGGCTTCGGGGCGGTTGTTGAAGCCGCGGAAGTCGGGGTGGATATAGTTCCAGTCGCGGGCCTCGGCATCGGCGGCCATGGGGTCTTTCTGGCTGTAGCCACCGCTCCATGTGTGCAGGCTCACTATCAGAGGCTGTGGGGTAGCGCCGGCGCTTGCGCGGAAATATGCTTTCTGAACAGTGGAATCGGCCGACGACGGTATTTCGACGACCTGGAAGGAGTCGCTCCATTCTACTTTCGCGGTGCTGTCCCACTCAAATGTCTCTTCTGCCTGTGATGTCATGATGATAGCAGATAATAGAATTGTTGCAAACAGTTGTCTCATAGAGTCAGAACTCGAGGGAGAGGCGCACGTTGAACTGGCGGCGTGTCAGGTAGTTGGGCACGGCATACTGGATGTCGTTGATGTCGGTGACCCAGTAGTAGCTGCTCACGTTGCTGATGTCGAGGAGGTTGAATACGTCCACGCCGAGCCATATGCTCTTGAAGTGCCGCAGAAATCCCTGACGGGGCTCGCCTTCGGCGCGGGGCGACAGGAGGGCATACTGTAGGCCGATATCCACGCGCTTGTAGGCCGGGGCGCGGAAATATCCTTTGTCGAAGCTGCCGCGCGGCGCCGCGAACGGAAGTCCGTCGTTGAGAATGCCGCGGAGGTTGAATTTCAGCTTGGGGAATTTCGGAAAATAGTCGGTGAAGAAGAGGGCGAGACTGTAGCGGCGGTCGTTGGGGCGCGGCACATTGACGCCGTTGAGTTTCTCGCTCGATTTCATCAGCGAAAAGCTGATCCATGAGTCGGTGCCGGGCACGAACTGGCCGAAGAGCTTGAAGTCGATGCCGGCGACATAGCCGCTGGTGAGGTTGCGGCCGGCGTAGACGAGCTTGAGATTGTCGACTTCGTAGGGTATGAGGTTGCCAAGAGCCTTGTAGTAGGCCTCACCCGAAATTTTAAATGGCCGGTTGTAGGCGCGGAAGGTGTAGTCGGCGCCGAAAATGAGCTGGAAGGAGCGCTGCGATTTTATGTCGGGGTTGAGGCCTATGACCACGTTGCCGTCGGCATCGGTCTGCGGCAGGCGGAACTCCTTGAAGAACGGCGACTGGTAGTAGAGGCCTGTGGCGAAGCGCAGTGCCAGGCGCGGATTGCGCGAGGGCACGAAGCCGACGCTCGCACGCGGGCTGACGAGGGTCTCTTTGTTGAAATCCCAGTACGACAGTCGCAGGCCGGCGTTGATGTTGAAGTAGCCGGCACCGGTCTCGAGGCGGTAGGTATCGTTGATGTATGCGGCGAAGCGGTTGGTCGACAGGTCGTTGTGCGAACTGAGGTTGTATATCACCTTCACGGCATCGGGGTCGGCCGGCAGTGAGAAGCCGGCCGAGTCGCGCAGTTCCCATTCGCGCGAGCGGTCGTAGAGTGTCTCGTGCTTGAAGTCGATGCCATAGTTGAGATTGTGGCGGCGCAGGCCGCTGGCGCCTTTGAGGGCTATGTTGAATACCGAGGCTTTGAAGCGGTTGCGGGCGTGCTCGTGGTAGCGCCCCACGCCAAGCTCGCCGCCTATGCCCTCGTTGCCGCCGGAGCCCGATGTACCGGCCTGGTCGAGCCAGTATTCGCCAGATATGTCGTAGCTCACCAGTTCGTTGGTGAAGAATCCTCCGGCCTGCAGGGCGAATTCCGCCTTCTTCGACGGGCGGAACATGAGTGTGGCGGCTCCGAAGTATGTCTCGAAGCGGTCCTTTTCCATGCCGTCGAAATAAACGGTGAATTCCTTGGCGTCGGTCGATGTGCCGAATTTGGTGGTGCGGTTGTGGGGTATGAATTTGTAGTTGTTCACGGCAACGTTGCCGAGAGCCGATACCGACCATTTTTCGCCGAGTTTCAGAGTCATGTTCGTCTGATAGTCGAAAAATCGAGGGTCGTACTCGCCTTTGTCGTCGAGCGAGCCCAACAGCGACGAATTCTGCTTGTAGCGGATGCCGTGGAGCTGCGAGAATACCTTCGAACTGCTGCCCACGGCCCCCGATGCGCCCATGAGCGAGGCCGACAGCGAGCCTTCGAAGGCTTCGGGCTGGCGGTAGGTGATGTCGAGCACTGAACTCATGCGGTCGGCGTACTGTGCCGGGAAGCCGCCGGTGGAGAAGCCGATGGCGCCGACCATGTCGGGGTTGACGATACTGAGGCCTTCCTGCTGTCCCGACGATATGAGCTGCGGACGATATACTTCTATGCCGTTGATATATACGCTGTTCTCGTCGTAGGAGCCGCCGCGCACGCTGTACTGGCTGCTCATTTCGTTGCCCGAGCTCACGCCGGCCATAGTGCTGATGAGGGCTTCGACGCTGCCGCCGCTCACGTCGGGGGCGAGGCGGTAGTTGCCGTTGTCGATTTTCTGCATGCCCGAGGTCTGCTTCTGGTAGTCGGTCACCTCGACACCGCCGAGGGCATAGCTTGCGGGGCTCATTTTCACGTTCACGGTCACTTCGCCCGAAGCATCGATGAGCCGGCGGCGGCTTTCCTCGAAGCCGATACATGTGAAAACCACACGGATGGTGTCGGCCTCGGGTGCGGTGAGGCTGTACTTGCCGCCTGCTCCGGTGATGGTGCCGATGGCGGTGCCCTGCACCTTGACGGTGACGAACTCGAGGCCCTCGTTCTGGTCGTCGGTCACGACACCGCTGATTTTCACCGGGCCTTTGGCGGCGCCGGCGAAAACAAACAGCAGAGTTATGATGATAAAGATGGTATATCGCTTCATTATACCATAAATAACGCGATGCGATACAAAAAATTGCCTCTTAGCGGCATATTAGCGCCGGAGGCTCGGCCGAGGGCGAGTAGGGGAGGCTATGGTCGGCCGGATCGGCTACTGTCACAGTGCCGGAGTGGTAGGGAGTGGAGGCTGTCTCGCGCTCGAAGGGGGTGACGGCGACATGCCACAGACCGTCGTCGCACAGACGGGCCTCGACGAGCGACAGCCCGGCATGGACGGTTCCGCGGTGCTCTACACGCCGTGCAAGCAGCCTTATCGTGTTCATGATTGTATGGAATCGGTTGCCTGCTCGCGTTTCTCCGATGCCACGGGAGTGTCTATGACATCGGCCAGGCGGCGGTAGGTGCGCACGTTGTAGCGGCTCACAGGCGTATTGTGGTCTACGCGCTTGCGTATCATTTCCATGCTGTCGGTGCGCAGCATGGTGCCGGGACGGCTGAGGCCCTCGATGAAGCCGTAGATGCGGTTTGCGGTCAGGGTGGAGTCGGTGTTGAACACGAGTTCGTTCCAGCCGTCGGCCGAGAAATTGCGCGTGGCTATCTCGACAGTGCCGTCGGTATATTCGGCCACCATGGTGAAGCACAGGTTTTCGGTGTTGTTGAAGAACTTGGCGCGCCATGTGTAGCTGTCGCCCCGCTCCCAGTTCTCGTCGTTGGAGAACGAGAATGCGGCTATGCGCGAGGGCATGGTGCTGCTGAAGGTGATGAAGCGTGCGTTGGGCCACACGTCGACCGAGTCGCCGGCTATCGACAGGGCGGCTTCGGCGGCGATGCGGTTGCCGGTCTCGATGAGGCGGTGGTCAAGAATCTCGATGGTTTTGTCGTACACCTCCATATACTCGGCCATGTGGCGGCCGTACCACGAGAAAGAGCTGTCGACTTCTTCGGGTGTCACTCCGTGGCGGGCGTAGACGCTCTGTTTGTAGAGCTGACGCAGCGAGTCGTTGTAGAATTCGGTGCGGTTCATGTCGACCACAGCCTCGCCGGTGTGGAAATCGGCCAGCAGCTCGGCCATGCGGTCGGGCGGAATGACCCCTCCGGGCACCTTCGAACAGGCACCGGCAAGCAAGGCCGCGGCCATTGCCGCGAGCTCAACGGTTCGCTTTGCCATCGGCTTCATATCGGGCGTAGTCGGAGCTGAGATACTTGGTGTAGAAGAATATGATCAGGGCCATGCCTACGGTGATGGCGGAGTCGGCGATGTTGAAAACAGGGTCAAAGAACGAAAATTCGTGTCCGCCGACCCACGGCATCCAGTCGGGCCATACGAAGGAGAACAGCGGGAAATAGAGCATGTCTACCACAAGTCCATGGAAAAGACCGCCGTAGCCTTCGCCCCAGGGGACGACAGAGGCTGTCATAGGCGGCCACGGATTGGTGAAAATCTCGCCGTAGAATACGCAGTCGATGATGTTGCCGAAAGCGCCTGCCGCAACAAGCGACACGGCCGCCATGTATCCGGCCGAGACCTTGGCCACACGTGCCAGGCGCACAAGATACCATGCGAGGAATCCTACGAGCACGATGCGGAAGAATGTGAGGAACAGCTTGCTGCCCAGTTCGATACCGAATGCCATACCGTTGTTCTGTATGAAGCGGAGGTGGAAGAACGGAAGCACCTCGACGTCTTCTCCGAGGTAGAAATGGGTCTTGACATAGAATTTCACCACCTGGTCAGCGATTATTATCACCGCGGCGGTGACGGCGGCCAGCAATGCCAGACGCCTTGTGCGGGAACATTCCATCAATGGTCGGGATTGTTTTTGGCTTCCACGCACAGAGTGGCGTGAGGAACAGCGCGGAGACGTTCTTTCGGTATCAGTTTGCCTGTGGCGCGGCAGATGCCGTAGGTCTTGTTGTCGATACGCACCAGAGCCGCGCGCAGATGGTTGATGAACTGGCGCTGACGCTCGGCGAGGCGGGCGTTGGCTTCGCGTTCGAGCACGTTGGCGCCTTCCTCGAGGGTTTTGAACGTTGGGGAGGTGTCGGCGGTATCGTTGCCGTCGGTGTTGCGCAGGCTTTGGCAGAGTTCCTCGTAGAGTGCGGTGGCTGTCTCTATCTTGGAGAGTATGATCTGGCGGAATTCTTCCAGTTCTTCGTCGGAATACCGTAGCTGTTCGCTCATAGTCTTTACGTTTTTTAGCGGGCTGATGAAAGTAAGAAGTCAAGATAATGGTTCCTTTATACAGAACCATTATCTTAACTTATTCGACTTATTACTTTATCAACGCCGGAGGTCATGAAATGGTTATGACAGCGCCGATCTTGAGATCGTCGATATCGAATATCACAAGGTTGCTGTCGTCGGCCACATCGCACAGGGTGATGGAGTCGGCGAGCACCTGCTCGGCAATGTATGCGGAGTACTGCGAGAGCACATCCTCGAGTTCGGGGCAGGGCAGGAAGCGGATGTTGATATGGTCGGTGATATCGAAGTTCTGCTCCTTGCGGTAGCGCTGTACGCGGTTGATGATGTCGCGCGAGAGACCTTCGCGGAAGAGGTCGGGGCTGATTTCGATGTCGAGGGCCACTGTGAGGGCTCCTTCGTTAGCCACGAGCCAGCCGGGAATGTCTTCGGATATGATCTTGACGTCGGCAATGTCGACACGGGTGGTTACGCCGTCGATTTCGAGGTCGATGGCGCCGTCGCGCTCGAGGGTGCGGATCTGTTCGGGCGAGAAGCTCTTGATGAGCACGGCGGCCTGCTTCATGAGCTTGCCGAATTTCGGGCCGAGTTTCTTGAAGTCGGGGTCTACACGCTTAACGAACACTTCGTTATCGGGAGCCACAACCTGCAGATCCTTGACGTTGACTTCGGTCTTGACAATGGCCGATACTGCCTCGATGGTGGCTGCGGCGTCGGCATCGACAGCGGGCACCAGTATCTTGGCAAGAGGCTGGCGCACCTTGATGTTGGCTTTCTTGCGGAGGCTGAGTACCAGCGAGGTAAGGCGCTGGGCCACGTCCATGCGGTGTTCGAGCGCGGGGTCGAGCAGGGCGGTGTCGCAGACGGGGAAGTCGGCCAGGTGCACCGATTCGGGCTCTTCGTTGAGGTCGCGGAAGAGACGGTCGGCGAAGAAAGGCGCTATCGGGGCCATGAGGCGTGCCACGGTGTCGAGGCAGGTGTAGAGTGTCTGATAGGCTGCTATCTTGTCGGTGTCGAAGTTACCGCCCCAGAAACGCTTGCGGCTCAGACGCACGTACCAGTTCGAGAGGTCGGACTGCACGAAGTCGCTGATGGCGCGGGCGGCGTTGGTGGGTTCGTAGGCGTCGAAGGCCTCGGTAACGGTCTTTATCAGGTTGTTGAGAACCGAGAGAATCCAGCGGTCGAGCTCATGACGCTCGTTTACGGGCACCTGAGGCTCCTCGCCGGTGAAGCCGTCGACGTTGGCATACATGGCGAAGAAGTTGTAGGTGCTCGAAAGGGTTGCGAAGAACTTGCGGGCTATCTCCACAACGCCCTCGGAGTCGTATTTGAGGTCGATCCACGGAGCTGTGGTCGATATCATGTACCAGCGCAGGGGGTCGGAGCCGAATTTCTCGATGGCCTCGAAGGGATCGACGGCGTTGCCCTTGCGCTTGGACATCTTTTCGCCGTTCTTGTCGAGTACCAGACCGTTGGAAATTACGTTTTTGAACGCCACATGGTCGAATACCATGGTGCCGATGGCATGGAGGGTGAAGAACCAGCCGCGTGTCTGGTCGACGCCCTCGGCGATGAAGTCGGCGGGGAATACCGAGCCGTTTTCTACCGCTTCCTTGTTCTCGAAGGGGTAGTGCATCTGGGCGTAGGGCATGGAGCCGCTGTCGAACCACACGTCGATGAGATCGGTTTCGCGGTGCATGGGTGCTCCCGATGCCGATACGAGCACGATGTCGTCGACATATGGGCGGTGGAGGTCGATTTTCCCGTAGTTTTCCTTGGAGTAATCGCCCGGTACGAAGCCTTTGTCCTTGAACGGATTGGACTTCATGATGCCGGCAGCCACCGATTTCTCGATTTCGTTATAGAGGGTCTCGACGCTGTCGATGCATATCTCCTCGGCGCCATTCTCGGTGCGCCATATGGGCAGCGGAGTTCCCCAGAAACGGCTGCGCGACAGGTTCCAGTCCTGAAGGTTCTCGAGCCACTTGCCGAAGCGGCCGCTGCCTGTGGCGGCGGGCTTCCACTGTATGGTCTCGTTGAGTTCCATCATGCGCTCGCGGGCCGCGGTCGAGCGGATGAACCAGCTGTCGAGCGGGTAGTAGAGCACAGGCTTGTCGGTGCGCCAGCAATGGGGATAGTTGTGGGTGTGCTTCTCGATGCGGAATACCTTGCCTGCCTGCTTGAGGTACATGCAGATTTCCACGTCGAGGGTCTCGTCGCCTTCCTTGGCGTCGGGGTTGTAGGCGTTTTTTACATATTTGCCTGCCCAGTCGGCATAGTCGGCGCTCACACGCTCTGCCACGAATGCAGGGTCGAGGTCTTCGACGCGGTAGAAGCGGCCGCTGAGGTCGACCATGGGGCGGAGGTTGCCGTCGCGGTCGATGAGGTGCAGCGGGGGGATGCCGTTCTGCTTCGACACACGGAGGTCGTCGGCGCCGAATGTACCGGCGATGTGCACTATGCCCGTACCGTCCTCGGTGGTCACGTAGTCGCCGGGTATGACGCGGAAAGCGCCTTCGCCCGGATCGACCCAGGGTATGAGCTGCTCGTAGTGGAGGCCGGTGAGTTCCGATCCGTCGACGGTGGCGACCACCTGCCAGGGCACGAGTTTATCGCCTGCCTTGTAGTCTTCGAGGTCTATGTCCTTGGCTTTGGCATTGAATATGGAGCCGAGCAGAGCTTCAGCCACAGTCACGGTCACGGGTTCGCCCGAGTAGGGGTTGTAGGTGCGTACTATGCAGTAGCGGATTGTGGGGCCGACGGCAAGGGCGGTGTTCGACGGCAGAGTCCACGGTGTGGTGGTCCATGCCAACATGCAGGGCTTGCCCCAGCCTTCCATGGCGGGTATCGTCTCCTTGAGTGCGAACTGGGCTATGCAGGTGGTGTCCTTGACATCGCGGTAGCAGCCCGGCTGGTTGAGCTCGTGCGAGCTCAGGCCGGTGCCTGCGGCCGGCGAGTAGGGCTGTATGGTGTAGCCTTTGTAGAGAAGGCCTTTCTTGTATATCTGTGCCAGCAGCCACCACACGCTTTCGATGTAGCGGTTGTCGTAGGTTATGTAGGGGTCGTTCATGTCCACCCAGTAGCCCATCATGTTGGTGAGGGTTTCCCATTCGCGGGTGTACTTCATCACTTCGCGGCGGCAGGCGGCGTTGTAGTCGTCGACGCTGATGCTTTTGCCGATGTCCTCCTTGGTGATTCCGAGCGAGCGCTCCACGCCGAGCTCGACGGGCAGACCGTGGGTGTCCCATCCGGCCTTGCGCTTCACATGGAAGCCTTTCATGGTCTTGTAGCGGCAGAAAAGGTCTTTGATGGTGCGTGCCATCACGTGGTGGATGCCGGGCATGCCGTTTGCCGACGGCGGTCCTTCGAAGAACACGAAAGAGGGCGCACCCTCGCGCAGGGCGACACTGCGGCCGAAGAGGTCGGTCTGGCGCCAGCGCTCGAGCATCTCTTTGTTGATGTCCGAGAGGTTGAACGATGTATATTCTTTAAAATTTTTCATTTCGCGAAAATGATGTGACAATATTGGTTGAGAAGAAAGGATTTAGCTAAACTCTAAACCGTCGCTCCGGGGCTGTCGGCGGTCCTGCCGGCAGGTCCTTAAAGCGCAAAGGGTGTGCCGGCCACAATCGGCGGACACACCCTTCGGGTATTTTTGCTTGGCAGATATTATTCTGCTGCAGGAGCTTCGGCTTCGCCCTCGCCTTCGGCGGGAGCTTCGGCGGCTGCGGCTGCAGCTGCTGCTTCGGCTTTCTTCTTGGCTACGGCCTCGGCCTTAGCCTTGTTCTTGGCGGTTTCAGCCTCAAGACGCTCTTTGGCAGCTTCCTGAGCCTTGGTTGCCATGCTTGTTTTCTGCGATGCTACCTTGGCATCTTTTTTTGCTTTCCACGCTGCAAAACGACGTTCTGCCTCTGCCTGGTCGAAAGCGCCCTTGGCTACGCCGCCCTGAAGATGTTTCATCAGGAGCACGCCTTCGTTGCTGAGGATGGCGCGGACAGTGTCGGTGGGCTGTGCACCCACGGTCACCCAATACAAAGCCCGTTCGAAGTTAAGAGTAATTGTAGCAGGATTAGTGTTCGGATTATAGGAACCTATCCTTTCAATAAATCTACCATCTCGTGGTGCCCTGCTATCGGCGATGACAATAGGATAGAACGCATAGTTCTTGCGACCATGACGTTGTAATCTAATTTTTGTTGCCATTTAGAATTTGTTTGTAAATATGGTTTTGTACTGTTTAGCGGCGCAAAGGTACACTTTTCCCTCCACATTTCCAAATCTTTTTTGCATTCGGAAATCGCGGAGGGAAAAATGCCGTGGATAGCGGCTCAGATCATTTTATTCAATACAATGCAAGAGAGTGTTAGTGGAGGGCGGTGGAGAGGGTGTAGACGAGGGCGGCGAGGGTGGCGCCGGCGATGGGGCCGAGGAGGGGGACCCATGCGTAGCTCCAGCCGCTGTCGCCTTTGCCGCTGATTGGCAGCAGCGTGTGGGCGAGGCGCGGGCCGAGGTCGCGGGCGGGATTGATGGCGTAGCCGGTGGTGCCGCCGAGCGACATGCCTATCACCACCACAAGGAGTGCGACGGGTAATGCGCCGATGGAACCGAGGCCCACTTCGGCGGTGTTGCCTTTTTCGGCAAGGAAGAATATGACTATCACCAGCACGAAGGAGCCGATGACCTCGGAGAGGAAATTGCGGAAGCCGTTTCTGATGGCCGGAATGGTGGCGAACACGCCGAGCTTGGTGTCGGCGCCGTCGGTGGCGTCGAAATGGTCCTTATAGAACAGGTATACAGTGGCGCCTCCGAGGAAAGCTCCTATGAACTGCGACACTATATAGGGCGCCACCATGGTCCACGGGAATTTTCCGGCCATGGCGAGGCCGAGTGTGACGGCCGGGTTGAGGTGGGCGCCGGTATATGGCCCGGCGAGGAAGACACCGCACATCACGGCAAGACCCCATGCTATGGTCACCACGATCCAGCCGGAACCGTGGCCCTTGGATTTTTCGAGGGTGGTGCATGCCACTACGCCGCAGCCCAGCAGTATCATTACAAATGTTCCGAGAAACTCAAAGAAACACTTCAGTATAAGGGAGGTTTCAGGACTTTCCATATTGTGTCGGTTAATCGGTGAGACATCTGCGTACGGCGTCGTGCCAGCCGTCGAGCTGAGCGGCCACCTGTTCGGGAGCGGCATCAGGGCGGAAGCTCCGTTCGAGCTGCCACTGCGAGTGCAGCTGCTCCACGCTCTCCCAGTAGCCTACGGCAAGACCTGCGAAGTATGCCGCGCCGAGGGCTGTGGTCTCGGTGACGCTCGGACGCCACACTTCGGTGTCGAGGAGATTGCTCTGGAACTGCATGAGCAGATTGTTGCGCGAGGCGCCGCCGTCTACTTTCAGCTCCACGATGTTAAGACCCGAGTCGAGCTCCATGGCCTTCACTATATCATATATCTGATATGCTATGCCTTCGAGGGCGGCTCGCGCTATATGGGCCGAGGTGGTGCCGCGAGATATGCCCGATATGAGGCCGCGGGCATACTGGTCCCAGTAGGGGGCGCCCAGACCGGTGAGAGCGGGCACGAAATATACTCCGCCCGTGTCGGGGACGGATTCGGCCAGGGCCTCGACTTCGGCCGACGACGATATGCAGTGCAGGCAGTCGCGCAGCCACTGCACCACCGAGCCGCCTACGAATACGGAGCCTTCGAGGGCGTATGTCACCTCGTCGCCTATCTTCCACGCGATGGTCGACAGCAGACGGTTTTTCGACACGATGGGCCTGTTGCCCGAATTCATGAGCAGGAAGCAACCGGTGCCGTAGGTGTTCTTGACGGCTCCGGGCTTGATGCACATCTGGCCGAAGAGGGCAGCCTGCTGGTCGCCTGCCACGCCCGCTATGGGCACCTCGTGGGCGAAGATGGTAGTGGTGGTATGGCCCATGACACAGCTGCTCGGCTTCACTTCGGGCAGCATCGACGCCGGTATGCCGAAGAGTTCGAGAAGGTCCTTGTCCCACTCCAGGGTGTGGATGTTGAAGAGCATGGTGCGCGAGGCGTTGGTTACGTCGGTTACGTGCACGGTATTGCGGGTGAGGCACGATATGAGCCATGTGTCGACAGTGCCGAATTTCAGGCGGCCGGCCTCGGCGCGTTCGCGCGCGCCGGGCACGTTGTCGAGAATCCATTTTATCTTGGTGGCCGAGAAATAGGCGTCGAGTATTAGACCTGTCTTCTCTTTTATCATTTCGGCATGGCCTGCCTCGCGCAGGGCGTCGCAGTACTCCGATGTGCGGCGGTCCTGCCACACGATGGCGTTGTACACCGGTTCGCCCGTTTCGGCATCCCACACTATGGTGGTCTCGCGCTGGTTGGTAATGCCTATGGCGGCTATGTTGTGGCCGTTGATGCCGATACGGGATATGGCCTCGGCTATCACCGATGCCTGCGAGCCCCATATCTGGAAGGGGTCGTGTTCCACCCAGCCCGGGCGGGGGAATATCTGCGGGAATTCGTGCTGTGCCACGGAGCGTATGTTGCCGTCGTGGTCGAAGACTATGGCACGGCTG
The DNA here is from genome assembly GCA_900548975.1 of uncultured Porphyromonadaceae bacterium. Lineage (GTDB taxonomy): Bacteria > Bacteroidota > Bacteroidia > Bacteroidales > Muribaculaceae > CAG-873. The sequence continues at coordinate 33,522 of URMS01000014.1, read as the reverse complement.
CTTGTGGTGCCCTGATCGAGTGAAAGAATGAATTTTTCCATGGACTTAGAGGTTGCTGTAGTAATGGCAAATATAACACATTAATTCTGAAAAAGGATCATGGGAGACAAATTTCTGCGAAATGTTTCTACGTGTTCTCCAAAAAATCATAATTTTCATAGAATAGCATCGGCACAGGCTGCTGTAAGGCATAAAGAAAGCGGAAGAGTGTCGCTCCTCCGCTTTCTTTATGTCCGGTTCTGCCGGCGGTTGGGTAAGGCCGTCAGCGTTTGTACACTTTTCTGTTGTTGACAATGTAGATGCCGGGAGCAAGCGCCTCGAAGCTGCTGCGGTCGGCATTTCTGAGGATGAGCACACCTCCGATGGTGTAGACATCGGCGTTGAAGCCGTCGGAGACAGTGACGTCGTCTATGCCCGATTCAAGGGGCAGAATATGGAAGAAACGTCCCCAGGCGGCATCGGCCTTATAGCTTTCGAGGGCCTGAGCGGGTACATAGAGAGTAGCCGAATTTACCAGCGCAGCGGGGAATGTATCGGCACCGGCGTCGGGCACCTGCAGAGCGAGGCATGTTATGGCGGTCAGATTCCTGCATGCATCGAAGGCGTGGGGGGCGATGGCAGTTACGGTGTAGGTGTTGCCGTCGTTGCTTATCTCGGCGGGTATTGTAAGCTCTTCTGGATCGATACCGGCGAAGTCTGCGTCGACGAGAGTTACCTCACTGCCGGAGCCTGTCGGGCGGAACAGCATGCCGTCTACGATAATATCGTCGGTGACGTTGTCGAGAGGCCTGATGTTGAAGAAATTTTCCCAGGCGGGTGTGAGCCGGTACATCTCGATCGAAGCTGCCGGCACATACAGGGTGGCCGTCTGTTCGACCTCTGACGGGAAACCGGTGATACCCTGCGGCGGCATGGTGTTGTACGACTTGATATAACCTACCGCATTGCAGTTTTCGAATGCGTTGCTGCCTATAGAGGTAACCGTACGGCCCAGAGTAATCCACAGGAGACCCGAGCATCCGCTGAAAGACTGGGAGCCGATGTTGCGGGGACCGTCGGGAATCTCGATGTATTTAAGCGATGTGCAGAGCTGGAATGAGCGCACGCCGATGCCGAACAGGGTTTCGGGCAGAGTCACCGAGCGCAGATCCTCGCACCGGTAAAATGCCTCCGGGCCTATTGTCTCGATTTTTGCAAAATCGATGTCGGTGAGGCCGGTAGATGAGAATGCCTGTTCGGAAATTTCCCGCATGGAATCGGGCAGTCGCAGTTCTTTCAGAGAAGAGCAGCCACTGAATGCGCGTTCGCCAATGGTTTCGAGCGATTTGCCGAGCGACAATATGCTGAGCGCCGTGCAACCTTCAAAAGCACTCGCCGATATGTTGGTGACGCCGTCGCCGATCACTGCACCTTCGAGCGCCTTGCATTCGATGAAAAGCGAAGGTTGTATCGACGATACGGATGTGCCGAATTCTACGGTCCTTAGGGTTGCCGATTTGGCAAAAGGCGAAGGCGTAGTAGAGGAAGTATAATAGGTAATCATGCGGCCGAGATAGAGGTTCTCAAGTCCACAATTGCTGAACATTCCGATTTCCCCCATGTTATAGGCATGATCAATCGCTATATATTGATCGCCGTCTTCGAATCTCAGTTTTTTAAGATTGCGGATATCGTGGAAGGCTGCAAGTTCCATTTTGGTGACATTGGCCGGTATCACAAGGTTTTCCAGAGCCTGGCAGTCGGTTATAGCATAGCTGTCGATAGTGGCGAGGCCTTTGCCGAGATCGAGGGTGGCAAGAGAGGAGCATTTGTTGAACACGTATGAGCTCAGAAGAGTTGTCTTGTCGGGAATGCGGATATTGTCGAGCGAAGTGCAGCCGTCGAACACATGTGTGTCGATTTGGGTTACTCCGGCAGGAATCGATACGGTCGGTAGCGAAGTACAGTTGCAGAACAGATAGTCGGCCAGACGCGTCAGTTTGCCGGAAAGAGCGACACTTTTCAGTGCCGTGCAGTCGGTGAAAGCTGAAGAGCCGACAGATGTCACGCTTTCTGTCATTTTCACCTCGGTCATAGCCGTGTTGCGTGCGAAAGCCGAGTCGCCGACAGCTTCAGTCTTGCCCGGCAGATCGAGAGATTTGAGCGAGGTCATTTCGCTCAGGGCGCCGTGTCCGATGTTGACAAGGCTCGCCGGAAGCTGCAGCTTTTCGATGGCGCCGCAGCCTCGCAGCAGATTTTTCCCGAGCAATGTCACCGTGGCGTCGGCAAATGTGACGTCGGTCAGTTTATCCTGATTGCGGAACGGCGATGCCGTGTCTTCGTCGTATGTCACATCGCGGCCTATATGGAGTGTGGCAAGCGGACAGTCGCCGAAGAGGTTTGAATTATGTGTCGAGCCGCCCTCCATATCGACAGGTGCGGGGGAGTCGGCAAGTTTTACGGCTGTCAGGGAACCGCAGTCCCTGAAAGCATACGATTTCACAGTTTTTGTGGAGGCGGGTATGCTCAGTTCTGTCAGCGCGCAGCCTTCGAAACAGTACGATCCTATGTCATTGAGACCTTCGGAGAGAGTCGCAGACCCGAGTGCCGAACATCCCGAGAATGCTGCCGAGCCAAGATGTGCGACGTTCGATGGCGTAGCGATTTTTTCTATGGCGGTGCAGCCTTTGAATATGTTGTTGTTGAGAGTGGTTATGCCACTGCCGAATGTTATCGATTTCAGTGCTGTCTGATCCTGGAAGAGACCATGCTCCAGACTGTCGGTAATGTCGCGGCCGAGATAGAGCATGCGCAGAGGACTTGAGGCGAACATGGTCTTGTAGAAGGCGTATAAGTTCGAGGAAATCATTGTCAGCGGCGTGTCGCTGTCACTGAATGTGAGAAACATGAGCTTGTCGGTATTATCGAATGCCGTGTGCTTTATCTGAGTCACCGATGCCGGTATTGTAAGCTGCGACATGGCAGTTGAGCGGAAAGCATACTTGTCGATGCTGCCCAAACCTTCGTTTAGGGTGACGATGACAAGACCGGTACAAGAATCGAAAGCACTCTCTCCTATATTTTTTACACTCGCCGGTATATCGATTTCCGATAGCGCCAGACATCCTTTAAAAGTATTATCTTCGATTTGTTCCAGATTTTTGCCCAGTTCTGCGTAAGTGAGCTTGACGCAGTTTTCGAAAGCCCTTGCACCGAGCGTGCGGAGACCGTCGGGAAAGCGGACAGTGGTGAGCGCCGTGCCTACAAAAGCCCTTTCGCCCACCGACTCGAGCACGCATCCGGGAGCGAATTCGGCACGTGTGAGTGTGGTGCCGGAGAATGCGCTGCTGCCTATGCTGCGGAGTGTGGCGGGAAAGTTTATGGTCGTGAGGGGACAGTCGGTGAAAGCTGCGTCGCCTATGTCGGTGATGTTCTGTCCGAGGTCGACGGTAGTAAGACGATCGCAGTTGGCGAAAGCTTCTTCGGCTATAGTCTCTGTCGAATTAAGGTTCAGACTTACAAGCTGAGTATTATAGAATGCGTGTTTGCCAATGCTTTTTACCGATGCCGGCAGTGTAAGGCCGGTGATGCCGGTATAGTAAAATGCATAATCGGGAATTTCAATAGTGCCGTCGGGAATAGTCACTTTGTCGAGCAACTCACCGCCAACGTACATCTTTATATCTCTAATCCACAAATAATTATTGTATTTGCAGGCAAGAAGCGTGGCGAAGTCCTTATAATATACGTTTTTAACATATCCGTAGACATTCCCGGTAGTCGTGAAGGGCTCCTCTGCGTATATGTTGCCGGCATCAATCCGCTCACCCATAATATCTTCATCATGCTCCAGAGCCCAGATCACCACGTTTTGGCCGCTGATATTCAGGTTTTCTACTTCTGGAATCATCTGCGCCGGAATCCGTATGTCGCTGCCGGTGATATTGAAATTCGTAAGATTGCGAAAAGGAGTATAATCGAATTTCGCCTTGTCTACATACGGATCGTACAGATCTCCATAATCTTTTTCATAGCCGTATTCGAGAGAACGGCCGACATTGACTGTCGTCAAATTGCATTTTTTGAACTGTCCCACGGCATGTGATGTACCGGAGGCCGGAACGGCCAGTCCGATAGCAAGTGCCGAGGTGCCCGGCTTTATGGTGAGTGTCTCCAATAATAAGCACGCCTCGAAGCCGCGTATATTGGTTACTGTCGGCGGAATTATTATTTCCAGCAGTCTTGATGCCTCCGAGCCTAAACCGGTGACTGCGGTGACGGTGTAGCTTATTCCCGACGCGGTTATTGTTTCGGGAATTTCGAATACCGAGGTGTCGCCCGTGCCCTTGCTGATTCTGGTGAGAGTCGCATTGGTGCCCGAAGTTTCGAACGTCATAATGAATGGATCTTCCATCCAATTTCCGATAGTGACTATCGCTGCCGAAGCCGATAGTGCCCATAGCGACAATATCAATGCCGCCAGTCGCATCGGGATGCGTGACAGATGCTTAAGTTTCATAGATGTTTTACGATTATGATTGGTGTTAGATTGAAAAAGGCATAAAGCGTCAAAGGCATGCTCCCGGCGGAGATGCCTTACACTGAGATATAATGTCGAAGAAAATAAATAATACATCTGCAACTACGAACATCAGACCCGCAGTATTCGTGCGGGAAAAATATTCTGCAGACGGGATACAGATGTATAAAATGTTACAGTGGAGATATAGAGCCGTCCCATTGCTTTTAGCCACGTGTCACACGACCCGCCGGCTAAATTGCCAAGGCAATGTAAATATCTCTCTGACCCTTGATGGTAGATTCGCATCGCAAAAATAGCATTTTGGAATCTAACGTATTGTCTGTATAAAGTTAAAATATGTTAACATATCAAGTAGGCGTCTGTTAAAGTCGTGCAGGTGTGTTATAGAGTATAGCTATTTCTGAATCATGGAGGAGCCACTGACACGACGCATGCACCGATGGGTGCGGTTCCGGTTGCGCGACACCGACCGGAAGCGGCTGTCGTACCGTTTCGGCAAGCTCGTGCGGGGCATCGGAGGGGCTTTTGCCGTGCTGGTGTTCGTGGCATCGGTGGCGGCTCTGACAGCGCTGATTATCTATGGCGGTTTCGACGACGGCTCGGTGAGCCGTAAGGTGCTGAGGCGCATCCTGGCAACTTCGCAGACGGTTTTTCTCGCCGCCATAGTCTTCAATCTGGTGTTCCGTTTCAGAGAAGTTTTCCGCTCGAGCCATCTCATCAAGCGTATAGCCGACGTGGCTATGCTGCTGACACTTGTTCCGCTGATATGGCCTCACGGGTCGGGTATTTTCAGCGAGCTTCTGCATTTCCTACACAACCGCTACTTCACCTATTCGGTGCTGGGCATGTATTCGGTAGCAGAGATCTGCTATGGGGTCATGTCGCTGCTGTCGAGGCGTACCAATCCGTCGCTTATACTGTCGGGCAGTTTTCTCTTCTTTATATTCATAGGCTCGCTGGTGCTTGCCATGCCGAGGTGTACGGTGGTATCGGTGTCGTATGTCGATTCTCTGTTTATGGCGGCGAGTGCGGTGAGCATGACCGGCCTCACGACCATAGACCTCGCCACGACTTATACCCCACTGGGCTGGCTCGTGATTGCGGTGCTGATGCAGATAGGCGCTCTGGGAGTGCTGACATTCACCAGTTTTTTCGCCATATTCTTCAGCGGCCGTGCGAGCATCTACAATCAGCTGCTCATACGCGATTTCGTCTATTCCAAAAGCATGAGCAAGCTTGCGCCGGTGATTCTGTACATACTTCTGTTCACACTTGCTGTCGAGGCCTTAGGTGCGCTGGCGGTGTATTTCGCCACTCCCGACGGTATGTTCGCACAGACGAGGGATAAAGTGATTTTTGCGGCTTTCCACTCGGTGTCGGGATTCTGCAACGGCGGTTTCACCACTCTGCGCGACGGTCTTCAGACACCTGCACTGCTGCACTCCGACGGCTCGATATATATAGTAATGACTGTGCTTATACTCGCCGGCGGCATAGGGTTTCCCAATCTTGTCAATTTCAAAGATGCGGCCGTGGAATATTTTCATAGACTAAAGAGTTGGCTGACCGGAGTGAAGCGTACCAACCGTCGGCAGCATATCTACGATCTCAACACCAAACTTGTTCTTGTGGCCACGGTCATACTATTTTTCGGTGGCGCTCTGTGCTTTTTTGTGCTCGAATACGACCACGCCCTTGCCGGTATGCCGCTTGGCCGCAAGGTCGTACAGTCGCTTTTCAACTCGGCCACGCCGCGCACGGCCGGATTTTCGTCGCTGCCGCTGTCGTCGCTGTCGCACACGATGTTTCTGATCATGATGTTTCTCATGTGGGTAGGATGTTCGTCGCAGTCGATGGGCGGCGGTATAAAGGTGAATACCATGATGGCGGTGGTGTTCAATCTGCGCTCGATTGTCCTGGGCTATAAGGGCGTGCCGGCCATGGGGCGCAACATAGCCCTTCCGTCGGTGAGGCGCGCCAATGCCGTGGTGGCGCTGTCGATAGTGGCGGTGCTGCTCTATTCGGCGATAATCATGACCATACAGCCCGAACTGTCGTTTTCCGGCGTGCTTTTCGAGTGCTTTTCGGCCATCACCACTGTCGGGCTGTCGCTCGGCACTACCGCCGAACTGAATTCTGTATCGAAAATGGTGCTCGCCACGGCGATGTTTCTCGGACGCGTAGGCATAATCTCGGTTCTGTGTGGTTTCACGGGCACGCACCGCGATCCTTCGGACCATCTCCCCACCGACGACATAATCATTAATTAGAAAAACAGAAACATATGCGATATCTGATAATAGGACTTGGAATATACGGCGAGAACCTCGCACGCGATCTTGCTGGCATGGGGCATGAGGTGATAGGCGTGGACATAGACCGCACACATGTCGATGCCGTGAAAGACTACATATCGACCGTATACATTATCGACAGCACCGAGGAGAGCGCCCTGTCGGTGCTTCCGCTCGATAACGTCGACCTGGCTATCGTGGCCATAGGCGAGAATTTCGGCGCGAGCATTCGCACTGTCGCCCTGCTGAAAAAGGCCGGAGTGAAGCATATCTATGCCCGCGCCATCGACAAGCTGCACGAATCGATCCTCGAAAGCTTCGATATCGACCGTATCATAACGCCCGAACAGCGGGCTGCAGCAGATCTCACGCACGAGATGGAACTCGGCTCGGCAATACGCACTCTTGAGGTCGACGAAGACAGTGTAGTGGCGAGTTTTGCCGCGCCGGCATTCATTTTGGGGCTGAAATACTCGGAAATCGATTTCGGGGAGCGCTACGGGCTTGAGTTTGTTGCAGCCACGCGGCCCGTGGAGAAGCGCAATGCCCTCGGCATAAAGCGCATGGAGCCGGTGGTGATCGATGTAGCCGCCGACAGGGATATGACTGTAGGCGAGGGCGATGTCATTACGCTATTCGGGGAGCGGAAGCGGCTGCAGCGTTTTTTCGAAGATAAATAGGCGGTCAGAAGGGGTAGCCGACGGAGAAATGGAAATTGGCGTCGCGGCCCCATTTGGGGTGCAGCAGCGGCCATGCTTCCTGGCCCATGGCGGGGTTGTGGGCTTTAAGACCGAGGTCGAATCGGAGCAGGAAGTAGGTGAAGTCCATGCGCAGGCCCACGCCGTAGGCGGCAGCGATCTGTTTGTAGAATTTATTGAATTTGAACTCGCCTCCGGGCTGGTTCTCGTAGTTGCGTATGGTCCATATGTTGCCGGCGTCGATGAATAGTGCGCCCTCGAAAACCCAGAACAGCTTGGCGCGGTACTCGAGGCTCAGGTCGAGCCTGATGTCGCCGCACTGGTTGATGAAGTCGGTCACCGAGTTGCGGGCGTCGTAGGCGCCGGGGCCGAGGGTGCGCACGCCCCAACCGCGCACACTGTTGGCGCCGCCGGCGTAGAATCGTTTTTCGAAAGGCACCATCGACGAGTTCCCGTAGGGCACCGCTATGCCGAAGCCGGCATGGGCCGAGAGGGCGTTGCGCGAGTTGAAATTGCGGGTGTAGGTGTAGTCGATCTCGCCTTTGACGTACTGCGCGTACTGTATGCCGAGGATTTTGTATACGCCGTCGGAGCGTTTCTGCCCGACGAGGCTCGAGATGCCGTAGAGCAGATTGCCGGCGGTCTCGGCGGCAAAGCGGAAGTTCGTGACGAAAGGCTGCACGGCGAAAGCGTTGGTAGTGGCGGTGGCCACCCGGCGGTTTGTGTGGTTGTAGGTGTAGCCCAGACGCATTATGAAGTGGTCCTCGTAGCTGTATCGCAGCAGCGGATTGGTTGGTGCTATCTGGTCGATGAAGTTGATGGTGGAGCGGGGCAGCCGCACGTAGTTGATGTCGATGAGGTCGAAGGTCTGCCGGCGCAGGAAGTCGGAGCGCTGTTGCTGCCATTTCCACTTCCATGCCGCCCCGGCTATGATGCGGGTGTACTCGGGCCGCTCCTGGTAGTTGAACGACACGGCAAATTCGGTCGAGGCCAGGAAGCGCTGTTTGAGGCTCTTGGAGAGGAAAGGACACTCGAACTTCGGGAATGTGATGCCCACCTCGGCGGCGTACTCGGTGTAGCGTTTGTTGACCAGGCCGTCGAAGTTGCCCGAGAGGCTTTCGTAGGAGGCACGCAGTTTGGTGGTGAGTGTCTCTGAGCCGCGGGCGAGGTTTCGGTGCTGGTAGGTTAGGCCGAGGCCGAATCCGAGGTCGCCCTCGCTGTTGGTGCCTTCGAGTTCGGCGGTGACGCCCTGTTTTTTGTTGCGCGACAGGTGTATGACGGCGTCGAGGAGTCCGGTAGTGCCCCGGCGGCCTCCGGCTTCCATCTCGATGTTGATGAATTTTACTATCGACAGGCGTCCCAGCGCCTCGTAGGTGCGTTCGACTGCGCGGGCGCTGTATTCGCTGCCCGGCTCTATGTAGCACATTTCGTCGAGCAGCTGGGGCCGCAGATAGCGGTCGGCACCGAAAATGAAAGTCTTGCCGTGATATTCTACGGTGTCGCAAAGAGCAGCCGTGCCTCCCTCGCCTTCGACCAAAAAAGTGACATGGTGAAATTCGTAGCGGTGATGTGCGCGGTCGACCCGCAGCAGACTGTCGGCGAGCGCTCCCAGGCCGGTGCGCGAGCCGTGTCCGGAACCGTTACGCGCCTCCGAAGGTGAATGCAGATTTAGAGTGAGGGTTACGTCTTTGCTGCCTGCCACAGTGTCGGCGGTATAGTTGATGTATTCGCGGTTGAACTCGAAGTAACCGGCGTTGCGCAGTATGCCGGCTATGCGTGCACGCTCGTTGTCGAGTACAGTGCGGTCGAGGGGCATGCCTGTGTGGAGCTCGGAGAGGGTGGTGTCGGCCAGCACGATATGGCTCACGGCAGGATCATCGATATTGTAGTTGATGGCGGTGATGCGGTGTGGACGGCCGGTATCGATGGTGTATCGTACCTCCATTCTCTTTTTGCCGGGCACGGCGATGGTATCGGCCGTGACTGTGGCATCGAGATAGCCGCGGTTTATGAGCGCCTGCTCGAGCTGCCGGCGCGAAGCTTCGGTGAGCTCGGCGTCGTATATCACCGGGGCCTGTCCGACACGGCGCAGCCACCGGTTGTACCAGCGGGTGGAGTCGGCTCCCGACAGGCTGTAGGTGGCCAGCTGCAGTCTGGCGAAGCCGAGCACCTTATGGTTGGGGGTCTGGCGCAGGAAGTTGACCAATTCGGTGACGTCGATATCATCGATATCTTCTTTATCCCCTACTGTTTCTATCTTTACCTTGTCGAGCAGATATTCTCCCTGTGGCACATGCTTCACAGGGCTGCACGCTGCGGCAAGCAGACTCATGATGGCGATCAAAAGCCTCGCTGTGGCCGATGGCATTCTCATTGCTGCGCTCTGACGGGAATGGTGAATACGAAGCGCGCGCCTCCGCGGTATGCTGTGTCGACCTTTAGCGAACCACCGAGGACCGAGGCTATAAGACGCGATATGTATAGACCGAGTCCGAAGCCGGGTGTTGTATGGTCGAGGCGCCTGAAGCGATCGAAGATAGCTTCTTCCTGACCGTCGGGGATACCGATACCCTGATCGGTGACAGTGAATTCGAGTTTGTTAGCGGCTGTGTCGACAGTATAGGAGAGTGTGACGGTCCCTTTTTCAGAGAATTTCACCGCGTTGGTGAGCAGATTGACAAGCACCTGGCTCACACGCTGGCCGTCGGTCTCGACGAGCAGACTGTTGTCTGCGCCTGGTTTGAATACAAAGTTTATGTCAGACTTGTCCGGGCGTCCGCATTCGAATACGTTATCTATGGCCAGATGGCAGATGTCGTTGACTGCTGTGGGCCTTATCTCGAGAGACAGTTGGTCGTTTTCGATGCTTTCGGTATCGAGAACGTCGTTGACCAGACGCGTCACAAGTTTGACATTAAGATTGATGATTGAAGCGAAGCGGTCGAGGTAAGCGCGTTGGTTCTCGGGTATGCAGTCGGTGATGAGCTGAGCGTACTCAGCGATAGCTGCAAGGGGCACTTTCACCTCGTGGCTCATGTTGTTGACAAATTCGGTCTTGCGGCGGTCGGCGGCGCGGGCCTCGTCGCGCAGTGTGGTGAGTTCTTCCTGTATTCCCTTCAGGTCGTCGCGCTCTTTCTGCAGCTTTTCGTTGGCGCGCCTGAGGTGGTGTGCCAGGCGGCGGTTGCGGCGGTTCTGCCGGTAGAGCATGGCTGCAAGCAGTGCGAGTCCGATGAATGCCACAGCCCCGATGACAGTCACTATAGTGCGGGCGCGCAGAGTGGTGAGATGACTGCTTTCTTCGAGCTGAGAATTGCGGTGGAGAAGGTCGCTGAGATCATAGACGAGTTCGAGTTCGCGCGTGCGTTCCTGACACTTGGTGTCGAGCTGACGCTCGAGTTCGTTGTTGAGTTCCTGCGATGCTTCGAGGAGTATCTGTCCGTCGCCGGTCTTGTTGGCGGCATCCTTGAGCATGCGGAGCATCGACAGTCGCAGTGCTGTGTGTGCGGGCGAGTCGATCTGCTTGAGAAGCATTTTTTTTGCGCGCTGATAGTCGCCAGTGGCCATGGCGTAGTATATGTGCGCCCGCTCGTTGCGCTCGAGGTCGCCGGCGATTGTGGTGTTCATGTCGGCAAGGCTCAGAATCTTACCGTAGAGGTCCTCGACCTCGCTGTCGCTGAGAACGGGGAAGCATCCGAGCATCCGCCGGTATGACTTATAGCGGTGTATTGGGGCATTGTAGTACACACGCCCTTCTTCTTCGTAGCTCAACTGGAGGCTGTCGATTTCGTGGAGCAGTTTCATATCAGTCTCTATCACTTTGGGATAGTTGCCGTTTTCGAAGAAAATGGGCGCCGCCCGGTTGTAGATGAGGCGTCGTACGGCGCCATCGGGCAGATTCATAGTTTCTACAAGTTTGTCGAGCCTCTCGAGATAGTTTTCCAGCAGGTCGCCTCGAGTTTCCTCGCCCAGATAGCGGCATACGGCATAGAGCAGCACTGCGCGATCGTAGTCATCGCTTGGTACTTCGTTGGAGTAGCGCCGGACATATTCCAGAAGTTGCTCGCGCGAACGGCCGGCATGTTCGTTGAAAAGTAGGTTGTCGATGCATATCATGTCGGTGAAGAGACGCGTCGAGATTACTTCGGGAGTCTGTTTCATGCTCTTTAGTTCGCTGCTGACGTATTGCAGTATAGAGTCGTTGCGCCAGTTCTGATTTGCGATGTTGCGGAGCATATCGAGGCGCACAGGGTCGTTCTTGGCCTGTCTGGCAGTCAGATATAACTGGTGTGCCAGCTTGTCGCGCTCGAGTCCATACGACATGTCGAATATGTCGTAGAGAGGTTTTATACTGTCGGCCGCCGTAGGAGCTATGGACAGCTGTCCCTGCAGGCTGTCGATCATTGCGGCGCGCTCACGGCTGTCGAGAGCGTTACAATGGGTATAAGACAGAAACAACAGAAAGATTATGCCGGCAAGACGTGATATATGTATGTGCATCGTGTGTACGGTTTATGGATTGCAAAAGTAAACAAAATAGTGCATACATGGTGTTGAAAGGGCATAAAAAAAGTCCTTACGCATTTCAACAACGTGTAAAGACCTAAGCCATTAGGCGGTTTGTGATTCAAGTAAGACTTTCACGGCATCCGCGGATGGAAGCCAGTGGTAAGTCCGGTGTTGTGATTATATCATACTTACTTACTTTTACTCACCATAGACCGTGGAGGCCCACTGTCGTCGCGACGTTAGCTTTAAGCGGTTGCCTCAGGCTTAGATTGCGTAATAATTGTAAATAAAGGTCTAAGACGAAGGCTGGTGTTTCTGAGTGCAAAGTTAAATACTTTTTTTCATTTCCCCAAATTTTTTTGGAGAAATGAAAAATAATTATTGAATTAAGTGTGTGTGAATCAGTCCAGATCGAGGAAGAATCGGGGGATGTTGCACACGAACACATCGGGGTCGTCGAGAAGTGCTTTATTGGCCCTGAGGGCTGCCAGCGATATATCGCCTACGGTGTAGCATCCCTCGGCCGACACATAGCTTTCGGTGATCTTCGAGAACACTATGCCATCGGGGAGCGTGTGGCCCGGATGGCGCAGGTACACGCGGAGGGTGACGTTGTCGGTATAGACCGGACGGCCGGCGTAGCTCATTTTTTTGTATTCGTAGCGATAGCCGTGATGCCGGGCTGTTACGTCGCTGAGTATCGACGATGCGGTGGGAAGGCTGCCGGCGCCCTTGCCGAACATGAACTGGCGGTCGTAGCATTCGCCGCGTATGACGACGCCGTTGTACTCGTCGTCGACGCTGTATATGTACTTGCCGGGGGCCACGAATTCGGGCATGACGAACAGGGTGAAGTGTCCGTCGTCGAGCTTTACCACCTGGGCCACGAGTTTTATCTTGACGCCCTTCTCGCGGGCATAGCGGATGTCGAAGTCGGATATGGTGGCGATGCCGTAGGCAAAGACATCGGCCGGATTCACATACACGCCCAGGGCATGGATGGTGATGATTACAAGCTTGAAGAGCGAATCGAAGCCCTTGATGTCGAAGCTGGGGTCGGCCTCGGCGAAACCGAGCCTCTGGGCCTTGGCCAGGGCGTCGGCGTAGTTTTCGCCGTGGTCGAACACGCGCGACAGAATGTAGTTCGACGAGCCGTTGAGTATGCCTTTGACTTCGAGGAGCAGGTCGTTGTCGTAGTATTCCTCGAGGTTGCGTATCACCGGAATGGAGCCGCAGGCCGAAGCGTCGTAGAGCAAGGCTGTGTCGTGGGCGCGCTGAAGCTCGATGAGTTCGGGCAGATGGCGCGCTATCATGGCCTTGTTGCCGCTTACCACGGGGATGCCGCGGCGCAGTGCCGAGGTGACGATGCTGTAGGACGCGTCGGCGTTGTCGACCACTTCCACTATCAGGTCGATGGCGGGATCGTTGAGAATGTCGTCGGGATTGTCGGTGAGGATTCCGTCGGGCAGCTCGATGGAGCGTTTTTTTGCGAGCGAGCGCACGCAGATGCGGCGTATGGCGGCATGGGCGTTGCGGGCGCTGCCAAGTACTTTGTAGATGCCTGTTCCGACTGTGCCGAAGCCGAAGAGGCCTATGTTGAGGTCTTTCATTTCATGAAGTTTTTGAGTATGCGGTTGAGTTGGTCGTGCTCCACCAGGAAGCCGTCGTGTCCGAATGCCGATTCGATTTCGTGGTATTCGGCATCAGGCAGCATGGCGGCGAGGGCACGCATCTCGGGCGGGGTGAACACTATATCGGTGCTTATGCCTACTACTATGGCCGGGCAGTGCAGGCGCCCGAGGGCGGCTTTGAGGCCTCCGCGGCCGCGGCTGACGTCGTGGGTATCGAAAGCGTCGAGTATGGTCACGTAGGAGTAGGCGTTGAAGCGGCGGCTCAGTTTTGAGCCCTGATAGCGCTGGTAGGAGCATGCGCGGTGCGAGCGCACGGGCTCGGCCGAATCGGAGGGCGGATTCTGCTGGGTGCGGTTATATCCTTCGGGCCCGCGGTAGGTGAGGAGTCCTATCGCACGGGCGGCTTCCAGGCCGGCAGCTCCCGCATCGGGGCGCCGTTCGCCGTAGGTGGCATCGGCGAATATGGCCATGCGCTGTGTCTCGTCGACGGCTATGCACCAGGGCGATGCCTTGGCGTCGGTGGCGATGAGCACCAGGCGCCCGAAGCGCTCCGGCTCGTCGGTTATCCATTCGAGGGCCTGGAATCCGCCAACCGAGCTGCCCACGAGTGTGCCTATATGCTTAAGGCCCAGATGGTCGGCGAGCAGTGCGTGGGCGCGGGCCATGTCGCGGATGGTGAGTGGCGGGAAGGTGTCGTAGTATGGCTCGCCGGTGGCGGGGTCGATGCTAGTCGGCCCGGTGCTGCCGTAGCATGAGCCGATTATATTGGCGCACACGGTGAAATGGCGAGCCGGGTCGAGGAAACCGCCGTCGACCACCGTGCCCGGCCACCAGTCGGCAACGTCGCTGTTGGCAGTGAGCGCATGGCACACCCACACGGCATTGTCGGCCGCGGGGTCGTAGGTGCCATAGGTATGGTAGGCGATTTCCAGCCCGTGGAGCACGGTGCCGCTTTCGAGCCGGAAATCGCCTGTATGCCTGTAGGTTTTCAGCATAGTCCGGCGGCGTGGAATGCTTGTTCGAAATCGGCGATGATGTCTTCGGGGTCTTCAAGACCGACAGATATACGCAGCAGCGTTGGGGTGACCCCGGCCTTCTCGAGGTCGGCGTCGGATAGCTGTTTGTGGGTGGTCGATGCCGGATGTGTGACCACGCTTATCGAGTCGCCTATCATGGTCATGTGGGCCACCAGTTTCAGTGCTTCGACGAATTTTACCGTCGTTTCGAGCGAGCCCTGTAGTTCGGCATTGAGCACTGCTCCGGCACCGAAGCGGAAATATTTGGCGGCATTGGCGTGCCACGGATGGTCTTCGAAGCCTACATACGCCACTTTTTTGACGGCTTTGTGTCCGCGCAGGAACTCGGCCAGACGTCGGGTTGCCTCTACCTGATGGCGCACACGCAGCGAGAGAGTCTCCAGGCCGATCATCATGAGGTAGCTGTCGAAAGCCGAGGGGCAAGTGCCGAGGTCGCGCAGGCCGTCGACACGGCACTTGGCTATGAATGCGGCGTTGCCGAATGCGTCGCAGAGGTTCAGACCGTGATATCCTTCGGACGGACCGTCGATTTCGGGGAAGCGGCCGTTGCGCCAGTCGAAGTTGCCTCCGTCGACGATTATACCGCCCATGGCGGTGCCGTGGCCGTTGATCCACTTTGTGGCCGAGTCGACCACGATATTGGCGCCCCACTCGAATGGGTTGCACAGGTATCCGCCTGCGCCGAAGGTGTTGTCGACAATGAAAGGCACACCCTTGGCGGCAGCTGCCGACGCTATGCCTGCGAGGTCGGGTACGGCACATGTGGGATTGCCCATACTTTCGGCGAAGACAGCGCGTGTGCGGTCGTCGATGAGTGTGCCGATGGCCTCGGGTGTGGCCTCGGCGGCGATTTTCACTTTCACGCCCAGACGCGGAAGAGTGTGGCGGAAGAGGTTGTAGGTGCCG
This sequence comes from uncultured Porphyromonadaceae bacterium, assembly GCA_900548975.1. GTDB lineage: Bacteria > Bacteroidota > Bacteroidia > Bacteroidales > Muribaculaceae > CAG-873. The sequence goes on along the minus strand of URMS01000014.1, from coordinate 17,928 downwards.
CCGTAGAGATAGGGCGAAGCCACGATGTTGTCGCCTTCCGATGCCAGCATGGTAACGGCCACAAGGGTGGCGGCCATGCCCGACGAGGTGGCCACGGCGCCGACACCGCCGTAGAGGGCGGCGATACGCTCTTCATATGCCGAATTGGTGGGGTTCTGAAGACGGGTGTATATATTGCCGGGCTGGCTGAGCTCGAAGAGATTGGCGGCGTATTCGCATGTGGGGAAACGATATGCTGCGGTGGGATAGATGGCGGCGCCTCGCGAGCAGGTGGAGTCGTTGCGGTTGAGGCCGGCGTGGATCTGACGTGTCTGGAATCCGAGTTTGGTGTAGTCCATTTTATGCTGTTATTCTATAAAAAGACCGGCGCCCTTGCTGGGGTGCCGGTCATATGTTAATTAATTGCTCGTATATGCATGACTAAAACCGGCACAGTGGAAATTCCATCATGCACATGACCATAGCCATCATCTCCATGCCTGCCGGCATGGGCGCCTGTGCGGTGATGTGCTGATAGGATTTCATTTTGATTCGGTATTGAGTCGGCGGAAAAGCCATAGTGCTTTTTCCGCTGCAAATTTATGCATTTATATTCTTTCTGCCAAATAAAAATTATCTGTCGGCGTTGAAATTTGCGGTTTAGAACCGGTCGCTGTGCATGCGGCTATCCGTATCGATTGTTTTCTGGCGGGGAAGAAATGCGCCTTCAGCCGGATATCCCACGGTCAGCAAGCAGGTCATTTCATAGCCTGACGGGGCATTGACAAGAGCCTTGATTTCCTTAGCTTCATCGGCTACCGGAATGTGGAATACGCATCCGAGACCTTCTGCCGTGGCGGCCAGCAGCATGTTCTCTACCGAGCACCACGCCGAAGCGAAATAATTGAGCGAACTTTGTTCCACCGGCTGCAATAAAGTAGTGGTGAGTTGTCGGAAAAAAGGTATTATCAGAAGTCCGCTTTGCATCAGCATCTTTTGTTGTTTGGGCAGAGCGTCGGCGAACATTGCCATCTTATCCGGGTCGCCCGATTCATCGACCTCGGCGACAAGCGATTCGAAGGCGGCCATGTTTTTTGTCAGCGGTGCGATGATACGTGCGATATTCTTTTGGCCGCGCACCACTACAAATTCCAGTTGGCGAAGATGGTCGTTTGTCGGTGCCTTGAATGCCGCGCCGATTATCCTGCGGAGTGTTTCGTCGCTTACTTCCCGGGAGGAGTAGTCGCGGTAGGTGCGCCGTTTCTCCAGTGTATCGTAAAATTCCATGACAGTAGGTTTTATAAGTTATTACAAGCTCTTGGATTGCGTTGCAAAATTACTTTGTTGATTTGTCTGTAATTTGTCGTAATGTTTCGGATTATTGTCGTAGATTTGCAACGCAATGAAAGATGCCGTAACACCATATACCTTGCCCGAAGTCGGGGATCACTCCTTTTTCTTTATAGCACAGCACGTCGAGCCGCATGTCGAGGCAAAAATGCACCGTCATGAGGCATGGGAACTTTACTATGTGACACAGGGGTGCGGAGTGAGAATGACCGGCGACACTCTGATGCCATTTGCCGCAGGCGAAGTTGTGCTTATACCGCCGTCGATGGCGCATTATTGGGAATATGAACCGGATTCGGTGAATTCCGACGGTGAAATCGCCTATCTCATGGCAGCGTTCAGCCGGGAGTTCGTCGACAGGTGCATTGCGGCCTTTCCGGAGATCCGTCGTCTTCTTTTCGCCCGGACATTTCCCGTTGAAGCTATAAAATATGGATATAAAAGCGCTGAAATAATAAAAAGTGTGTTTAGAGAGATGGCCGGGGCAGACGATTTAGGGCAGCTATGCGGCATGTTGCGTTTGCTGCCTTTCGTGTTCACGACGGCCGACCGCACATATATCGGCAAATCAATCAAAATAGAGCAAGACCTCAGGCGCATTCAGCAAGTGGCAGCCTATGTCATGGCCCACTATCAGCATGCGATTACGCTCACTGATATAGCATCGCACATAGGGATGAACCGCTCGGCTTTCTGTACTTTCTTTAAACGGAACAAGGGTATGACCTTTTCGCGGTTTGTCACTCTCTACCGGCTTCAGACAGCATGCGAACTTCTGAAAGACACCGGAAAACAGATTTCGGAAATATGCTTCTCTGTAGGATTTAATGATTTGCCGCACTTCAACCGTGTGTTCAGGAAGGAGTACGGCATGTCGCCATCGCAATTCCGGGTTTCGGAAAAGGATAAAACTGTGCAGTGAGTTGAGGGGCGTCGGCTCAGTCGAGGCGCACGGTGGTGGCGCTGACCGGCGTGCCCATGAATTCCGAGGCGAGGGGGTCGAATTTTGCGGTCGATTCGGTGGTGAGGTAGCGCACGGAGCCGCTGCGGCTTATGCGGGCGTCCATGTCGGGATGGCGGCGCAGATAGTCGACCAGCGAGGCGGCCACGATGTCGCCCTGCGAGAGTATGCTGACACCCTCGGGAACGTAGCGGCGTATTTTGTCGATGAGCAGCGGATAGTGTGTGCAGCCCAGAATGAGGGTATCTATGTCGGGGTGCGGGGTGAAAAGAGCGTCGATGTCTTTTTTGACGAAGTAGTCGGCGCCGTCGCCGTCGGCTTCGCGGTATTCGACCAGCGGCACCCACATGGGGCAGGCGTGGCTGTATACGTTCACTCCCGGGGCGTGTTTGGCAATCTCGATGTCGTAGGAGCCCGACGCTATGGTGCCGGGTGTGCCGAAGAGACCCACGGCGCCGGTGCGCGTGGTGCCTGAGATGGCTTCGACGGTGGGCCGTATCACACCGAGGACGCGTCGCGATGGGTCGATGGCGGCAAGATCGCGCTGCTGTATGCTCCGCAGGGCCTTGGCCGATGCGGTGTTACAGGCTAAGATAACCAGCGGGCATCCCTGGCCGAAAAGGTATCGTACGGCCTGCAGGGTGAAGCGGTATATGAGTTCGAACGAGCGAGTGCCGTAGGGGGCGCGGGCGTTGTCGCCAAGATATAGAAAGTCTGCACCGGGGAGCGCCCGGCGCAGACTTTTGAGTATGGTGAGTCCTCCGAATCCGGAGTCGAAAACACCGATGGGACACATTATTGTTAAGATATTAAGATGTTAAGAGGTTAGGAAATTATGAAATTAGGAGATTATGAGATTAGGAAGTTATGAAATTAGGATATTAGGAAATTATGAAGCAGAATAATGCCTTGTGAATTCCCATCTTCCTAAATTCCTAACTTCCTGAATTCCTATAATCATAGATTCCTAAACACCTAACTTCCTTCACTCCTAATTTCCTACTCTCTTAGAGTTTGGCTTTGATGGCGGCGGTTGCTTCTTCGTAGCCGGGCTTTTCGAGGAGGGCGAACATATTTTTCTTATATGCTTCGACACCGGGCTGGTTGAAGGGGTTGACGCCGAGAATGTAGCCGCTGATGCCGCAGGCTGCCTCGAAGAAGTAGATGAGCGAGCCGAGAGCCGAAGCGTCGAGACGCGGAATCACTACCTGGAGGTTGGGTACACCGCCGTCGATGTGGGCGATGCGGGTGCCGAGTTCGGCCATTTTGTTGACTTCGTCTACACGCTTGCCGGCGATGTAGTTGAGACCGTCGAGGTTCGATTCGTCGAAGGGAATGCGGAGATCGCGGTCGGCGGCGGCTACGGAAACTACGGTTTCAAAAATGATGCGCTCGCCTTCCTGTATCCACTGTCCCATGGAGTGAAGGTCGGTTGTGTCGTCGACAGCGGCAGGGAAGATGCCTTTGTGGTCCTTGCCTTCGCTTTCACCGTAGAGCTGTTTCCACCATTCGCCGAAGAAGTGGAGTTTGGGATTGAAGTTGACCAGAATCTCGATCTTTTTGCCCGAACGGTAGAGGGCGTTGCGATAGAGAGCATAGGTCATGGCCGAGGTGTCGGTGCCGGCGAGAGTGCCTTTCTGCATTTCGCGGGCGCCTTCGACGAGTGCGTGGATGTCGAAGCCGGCAACGGCGATGGGAAGCAGACCGACGGGGGTGAGGACGGAGAAACGGCCGCCCACGTTGTCGGGAATGACGTATGTCTTGTAGCCTTCGGTATCGGCGAGGGTGCGGAGGGCGCCTCGCTTGGCATCGGTCACGGCCACAATGCGCTTGCCGGCTTCCTCGCGGCCCATCTGTGCCTCGAGCTGTTCGCGGAGTATGCGGAAAGCGATGGCGGGTTCGGTGGTGGTACCCGACTTGGATATCACGATTATGCCGAATTTCTTGTTCTTAAGGAAGTCCTGGAGCTCGGCGAGATAGTCTTCGCCTATGTTCTGGCCGGCGAAGAGCACTTTTGTGCGGCCGGAGGGGATATAAGCGTCGAAAGCGCCGGAAAGAGCTTCTATCACAGCCTTGGCGCCGAGATAGCTGCCTCCGATACCTATGGCCACGACTACGTCGCAGAGTTCGCGCAGACGGGCTGCTGTGGCGTTGATGTCGTCGAGAAGTTCGTTGCTTGTTTCGGTGGGGAGCTTCACCCAGCCGAGGAAATCGTTGCCGAGGCCTGTGCCTTCGAGGATTTTCTCCATGCCGGCCTTGCCATCGGGCTTGAGAGCTTCGAGGCCGTTGGCACTCACAAACGACTCGGCACCGGTGACATTTACTTGAATCTTACTCATAATATATAAAAGGTATATGTTGTTCTGACCACAAAGGTACGATTAAATTATGAATTAGCGGTTATAATTGATGAATAAAGGTGGGCGTAAAACATTTTTTTTGAGTTGAAAACAAAAAAATATATTGTGGAGTGGAAAAAAAGTCGTACCTTTGCGGCACCGATTATGTCCAACACTAATACCGTCAGTCGCGCGGCACGCTTTTGGCCAAGCGGGCTCCAACGCGGCGGTCAAATTATGTAACTATTAATCAAGAAATTAACTGTGGATACTATTAGCTATCGCACCCAATTCCCCAACGCTCAGGAAGTAGAGCACCAGTGGGTGGTTATCGACGCCACCGACCAGGTTCTCGGCCGTCTGTGCGCAAAAGTGGCAAAGCTGCTTCGCGGCAAATACAAACCCAGCTACTCCCCCAACATGGAGTGCGGCGACAATGTCATCATCATCAACGCCGACAAGATCGTTCTCACCGGCAAAAAAATGACCGACCGCATCTACCTTAACTACACCGGCTATCCCGGTGGTCAGCGTGAGACCACTCCCGAAGTGCTGATGAAGAAATCGTTCAAGCAGCACAATCAGGACAAGGGCATGCACCCCCTGTTCATGCGCGTCATGAAGGGTATGCTTCCCAAAAACCGTCTGGGCCGTCGTCTGATCGAGAACATGCACGTGTACAATGGTCCCAACCATCCCCACGAAGCCCAGAACCCCGTTGTCATCGACATTAACAAACTGAAATAATCGCTAGTATGGAAACAGTAAATGCAGTAGGCCGCCGCAAAGCCGCCGTCGCCCGCGTTATCGTTAAAGAAGGTACCGGCGTTATCACCATCAACAAACGCCCCCTCGACGTGTACTTCCCTTCTTCGATTCTTCAGTACATCGTTAAGCAGCCCCTCACCACTCTCGAAGTAGCCGATAAATACGACATCCACGTGAATCTCGATGGCGGCGGCTACAAAGGCCAGGCCGAAGCTCTCCGCCTCGGTATCGCCCGCGCTCTGGTGAAAATCAACCCCGACGACAAGTCGGTGCTCCGCAAGCATGGCTTCATGACCCGCGACCCTCGCGCCGTAGAACGCAAGAAACCCGGTCAGCCCAAAGCTCGCAAGCGCTTCCAGTTCTCCAAGCGTTAATATTCCTCCGACGTCCGGCGGCCACAAGGCCGGACAAAATATGTGTTTAGTATCTAAACCGCGGCGATGGACCTGCGTTCCCTACCCCGCGGTTGCCTGAAAACAAAGAACGTAAACCTAACAAAAACAAGAAAATGGCTAATCCCACATTCGAACAGCTCCTTGAAGCAGGTTGCCACTTCGGCCACCTCAAACGCAAATGGAACCCCGCAATGGCCCCCTACATCTTCATGGAGCGCAACGGTATCCACATAATCGACCTCTATAAGACCGAGGCCAAGCTCGCCGAAGCCGCCAACGTGCTTCGCGGTATGGCCAAGAGCGGCAAGAAAGTTCTCTTCGTCGCAACCAAAAAGCAGGCCAAGCAGGTTATCGCCGACCTCGCTTCGTCGGTAGGCATGCCCTACGTTATCGAGCGCTGGCCCGGTGGTATGCTCACCAACTTCCCCACCATCCGCAAGGCCGTCCGCAAGATGACCACCATCGACAAGATGAGCAAGGACGGTACATTCGACAACCTGTCGAAGCGCGAACGTCTCCAGATCTCGCGTCAGCGTGCCAAACTCGAGAAGACCCTCGGTTCTATCGCCGACCTCAACCGTCTTCCCTCCGCTCTCTTCGTTGTCGACGTGATGAAAGAGCACATCGCCGTAGCAGAAGCCAACCGTCTCGGTATCCCCGTATTCGCTATGGTCGACACCAACTCCGACCCCTCGCTCGTAGACTACGTAATCCCCGCTAACGACGACGCTTCCAAGAGCATCGAGCTCATCGCCGGTACCCTCGTAGCCGCCATGGCCGAAGGTCTGGAAGAGCGCAAAGCCGAGAAGCTCGACAGCGAAGCCGCCGAAGCTCAGGCCGAAGCAGCAGCTGCTCCCCGCCGCGAGCGTCGCCGCGTACGTCGCGAAGAGCCCAAGGCCGAAGCAGCCGAAGAAGCAGCTCCCGCAGCAGAGGAAGCAGCCGAAGCAGCTGAATAATTGAATACTCAGGTTTCTCAGGCCCATTCTGTGGGCTTGAGAACTTGATTTTTTATGTCTAAACAATAAAATACCGAATATATGGCAGTAACACTCGCAGAAATCACCAAGCTGCGCGGCCTCACCGGCGCCGGCATGATGGACTGCAAAAAAGCCCTTATCGAGACTAACGGCGACATGGACGCCGCTGTAGAAGTTCTCCGCAAAAAAGGCCAGGCTATCGCCGCCAAGCGTGAAGACCGTCAGGCTTCCGAAGGCTGCGTCCTCGCCAAGAACGAAGGCGACTTCGCCGCTATCGTGGCTCTCTGCTGCGAAACAGACTTCGTGGCCAAGAACGCAAGCTTCGTAGCTCTTACTCAGGCTATCCTCGACGCAGCTGTGGCTCAGCGTGTGAAATCGCTCGACGAGCTCAAGACCCTCAGCCTCGACGGCCGTTCCGTTGCCGACCACATCACCGACGAAACCGCCAAGACCGGCGAGAAAATCGAACTCGGCCGCTACGAATATCTCGAAGCCGCTTCGACAACTTCCTACAACCACCTCGGCAACCACCTGTCGACCATCGCCGGCTTCAACGAAGCAGGTGTCGACTATCAGGTAGGCCGCGACGTGGCCATGCAGGTTGCTTCGATGAACCCCGTTGCTGTAGACCGCGACAGCGTGCCCGAAGAAATCAAGACTTCCGAGTACAACGTGGCCATCGAGAAGACCAAAGAAGAGCAGGTGAAGAAAGCCGTTGAAGCCGCCCTCAAGAAAGCCGGCATCAACCCCAACCTCGTCGACAGCGAAGACCACATCTCCAGCAACATCGCCAAGGGATGGCTCACCGAAGACGAAGCTGCCAAGGCTCGTGTAATCATCGCCGAGACCGCTGCCGCAAAGGCTGCCAACCTCCCCGAGCAGATGATTCAGAACATCGCCAACGGCCGTCTCAACAAGTTCTTCAAGGAATCGTGCCTCATGGAACAGGAATTCGTGAAAGACGGAAACCTCACCATCGGCCAGTATCTCGAGCAGAACCAGAAAGGTCTCGTTGTGGTTAGCTTCAAGCGCGTTAACCTCAACCAGGACTAATACTCCGGTCTGAGATACCCTAAAACAGCGAGGACGCCCCCGATACGGGACGTCCTCGCTGCTTATTTATAGCGACAGATTAGTATATCACATTTTCGTCGTAGATTTTTCTTTTCTGCACTTTGAGTTTGTAGTTGCGGCCGGAGAATGTGTCGTTACCCCATTTGTCGATGAAGCCGTTTACGCCATCTTTCCGGGCTATGGCCAAGTTGGCGCTGAAAGGCTCGGTATATTCATATTTGCAGGGTATCACCACCCTGCCGGAGGTGTCGATAAGCCCGCATTTGTCATCTTTGCGAACCGATGCCCAACCGTTGCTGAAAGATGTGACATAATCGTAGATGAATTCTCCCACCGGGTTGCCTTTCGTATCGATAAATCCGTATTTGCCGTCTTTTTCCACCTTGGCAAGACCTTCGGTGAAAGGCTCGGCGCTGTCGTATATGCAGGGTATTACCTCGCGTCCGTTCCTGTCGATAAAGCCGAATTTTCTGTCCTTTAGCACTGCGGCAAATCCCTCGGAGAAAGGCCCTGCGCCTAAATAAGTACATTGTATCACTTCCTTGCCTTCTGTGTCGATGTAGCAGCAAAGTCCGTTCTTCCAAACCACCGCAAGGCTGTCGCTGAAAGGTTCGGCCAAATCGTAAGTGCAGGGTATTACCTGTTCACCTGCTTTGTTGATGTATCCGAATTTTTTATCTTTTATGACCAAAGCCATGCCATCGCTGAAAATATATGCGACATCATATTGACAAGGCACGAATTCACGGCCTTCTGTGTCGACGTATCCTCCCATACCGTCTGACTCGACAAGAGCCACCCCTTCGCTGAATTGCCATACGCGGTCATAACGGCATGGAATCACTTCATCGCCGTTGGTATTGATAAATCCCCACTTGCCATTTTTCGCAACAGAGGACATACCCTCGCGGAATGGATAGGCCATATCATAACTGCAGGGTATGATTTCCATGCCTAAGGTGTCGATAAATCCGTATTTGCCGTTTTTCGCAATGGTGGCAAAACCTTCGTGAAACGAATCCGCGCCGTCGTATATGCAAGGCACGGTCTCGTCACCGTTGGTGTTGATGAAGCCGAATTTTCCGTCTTTCTCCACCTTGGCGAGTCCTTCGGAGAAAATATCGTTGTTGTCGTAGTAATTTACCGCTTCGGTCAGCGACTGCGAGATTTCTCCGGGGTGGGCTTTCTTAGAGCAGGAAATAAACGAAACAGACACGCACGCAGTAATGATTCCGAAAGATATAAATGATGATATTCTATGCATAATTTTCAAAAAAAGTGGCACCGGGGATTTTATGCCTACAAAAATACTAAAAAAGCGGTGAGGTCCGAGGACTTTTGTGATAAAGGATTGTTAATTTTGCAGTATGGAACAGGAATTTTCATCTGTGTTGCTCGAGAATGCGGTGTCATCGCTGTCGCGTCTGCCGGGCGTGGGGCGTAAGACGGCTCTGCGCTTTGCGCTGCATCTGCTGCGGCGCGACGAGGGCGAGGCCGTGGGCATAGGCGAGGCCATAATCAATCTGCGCAAGGGCATACGCTACTGCTCGGTGTGCCACAACATCAGCGAGGAGACTGTGTGCCCCATCTGTTCGTCGCCCAAGCGTCGGCGGTCGCTGGTGTGCGTGGTCGAAAGTGTGCGCGATGTCATGAGCATCGAGTCGACGGGCCGCTACGACGGTGTGTACCATGTGCTCGGAGGACTGATTTCACCTATCGACGGTCTCGGGCCCGATTCGCTGGAGATAGCGTCGCTGATAGAGCGCATCAAGGCCGGCGGTATCGACGAGGTGATACTCGCCACCGGCGCCACCGTCGAGGCCGACACAACCGATTTCTACATATACCGCCTGATACGTCGCAGCGGCAGCGATGTGAAAGTGACTCAGCTGGCCCGCGGCGTGGCCGTAGGCAACGAAATTGAATATACCGACGAGGCCACGCTGGCGCGTTCGCTCGTCGACCGAACACCTTTTTCAGTATGATTCTCTCCAATGACAAAGTGTCGCTGCGGGCACCCGAACCCGCCGACCTCGATTTTCTTTTTTTACTCGAAAACGACCCCGACGCATCGGACAACAGTCTGAACACCGCGCCGGTGAGCCGTCAGCAGATGTGGGCATATATCGACACGTACAACGCCGATATCTTCGCCACGAGCGAACTGCGTCTGGTGATTGTCGACAATGAAAGCGGCCGCGCTGTCGGCGCCGTGGACCTCACCGAGTTCAGCCCGCGCGACCGGCGTGCCTTCGTCGGCATAGCCATCGATGCCGATTTCCGTGGCCGCGGCCTGGGGCGGGCGGCTCTCTCGCTGCTGTGCGCCTATGCCGCCGATACACTGGGCATACACGCTCTGGCGGCAATCGTGGCGGCCGAAAACGCTGCCTCGCGAGCCCTTTTCGCCTCGTGCGGTTTCCGCACATGCGGACGCCTGCGCTCATGGCTGCGACACGGCAACACCTACCACGACGCTCAGCTCTATCAGAGGCTGATGCAGTAGGACTGTGCCTATTTCTTGATTTTGTGCTGAAGGTATTGCGACGGGGTGATGCCCTCGGCGCGCTTGAACATGCGGCTCATGTGCTGCGGGTATTCGAAGCCGAGGTCGTAGGCTACCTGAGTGATGGGCGTGCCTGTGGCAAGTTCGTCCTTGATGCGCTGTATTATGTGCCTGCGTATATGGCTGCCAGGGGAGTCGCCGGTGGTTTTGCGTATAAGGTCGCTGAAATAGTTGGGCGACATGCACAGGCGGTCGGCGAAGTACTGCACGGACGGCAGGCCGTTGTCGAGCTGCATGTGCGAGTCGAAATACTCGGTGAGCAGATTGTCGAACTTCACCAACAGTCCGGAGTTGTCGACCGTGCGCGTGACGAACTGCCGCTGGTAGAAACGCATGCAGTAGTTGAGCAGCAGCCCCAGATATTCCACTATTATATTGTCCTGAAAGCGGTCGGAGCCCGAGTTGAGCTCGTTTTTTATCTGCCGGAATATGGATATTACGATGTCGCGTTCTTCGGCCGTCATGTGCAGTGCCTCGTTGATGTGATAGTCGAAGAAAGTGCACGATTTGATTGTCTTCTGCAGGTGTGTGCCGTGCAGCAGGTCGGGGTGGAACAGTAGCGCCCAGCCCTCGAGTTCTATCCTCTCGCCGTTGTCCTCCTTGCCTCCGATCTGCCCGGGGCCCACGCAGATGAGGGTGCCGTCGGTGTAGTCGTACTTTCCGCAGCCGTAGGTGAGGTCGAGATTCAGATTGTTGTTCATAAACATGCCGTACACGCTGTAGTTGTTGAGCGTATGGGGCACGGGCGACAGATCGGCGAACTCGATGATGCTGATGAGGGGATGTGGATCGGTCTGACCCATATAGCGGCTGTAGTCGCCGGGATATTTCACTTGCAGGATATTGGCCATGGCAGAAGACTATAGTGCAAATATAGTGTATTTTAGCCAATAAGCGGTGAACTATGCAGCCTCTTAATGTTTTTTATGTAACACCGACCTGCCGCATCGGCGAATATTTTGTAACTTTGTAAGTTATGAATAAAACCTGTTTTTTCTATATATTCCTCGCATCGGTACTGGCGCTTGCAGCCTCGTGCAAGAGCACCGACGATCCAGAGCCGACACCGCCTTCCGCGCCGGCGCCCCGCACGGTGCTGGTGTATATGGTCGCCAACAATAACCTGGGCAGCAACGACTTCGATGCCGCCGATATCGCCGAAATGAAGCGTGCCGCCAAAAACGGCGATATCGCCGACGGGCGCATGGTGGTGTATCATGCGGGCTACAATTCGGCCCCGGTGCTTCTGGAAATAACTGCCGGGGGCGCCGATACCCTCAAGACCTACGACCGCAGTGTGCTGTCGGTCGAGGCCGCGCGCATGGGCGATGTCTTCGCCGATCTTAAAAAACTGGCACCCGCCGATGACTACGGTCTGGTGCTGTGGAGCCATGGCACCGGCTGGATTCACGACGGCATTGCAGGCGACAGCCGCAAGCGTTCGTTCGGACTCGAGAATGGCCGCACCATGAACACCTCCACTCTGGCTTCGGTCATAGCCGCCGCTCCGGTCGATTTCAGCTTCCTCTATTTCGACTGCTGCTACATGATGAGTGTCGAGACACTCTACGAGCTTCGCAATGCCGTGCCTCTGGTAGCGGGCAGTGCCACCGAGCTTCCGTCGCCAGGACAGCGCTACGATCTGAATGTGTCGCGCTTCTTCGCTATGCCGCAGGCCGATATCACCGGCGCGGCTACCAATACTTTCAACGAATACAATTCCTTTTTCGGCTCCGACCGCACATGCACCATGAGTGTGGTGAACACCGCCGGCATCGCCGCGCTTGCCTCTGCCACGCGCGCCGTCTACGAGGCCTGCGGAGGCGGCATTCCCGCCGGCTACACGCCGCAGCGCTTCAGCTGGACGTCGGTGGCCTCGTGCCGTTACTTCGATATGCGCGACTATATCCACTCTCTGTGCGAGTCTGCCGGCCGCGACGATCTGCGCACCGCTTTCGACGAGGCTTTCGATGCGGCCGTGCTCTATGCCGCTGCCACGCCTAAGCTGTGGAATGCTGTCGATCTCGACCGCCACAACGGCATCTCCACCTTCATCCTCACCGGCCCCGATGCCGTGAATACGGGCAATTACAATCAACTTGAATGGTACGCCGACGTTGCGTCGGCCATTAAATTCGAATAAAAAATGCTACTCCAGATACCCGATAATCCCATAGTCATTCCAGACTCGATACCCGACAAGCATCAGGAGCTCGAGATGCTCCGTTCGCTGCCTTTCGACGAATTCATGCAGCGGCTGGTGTCATCGATGGTGACATTTGCCATCAACCTCGCCATCGCCGTCCTGGTGCTGTATGTGGGGCGTCTTGTTATAAGAAAACTGATAAAAGTTGTCAACAACATCTTCATCCGCCGTCGCGTGGAGCCGTCGCTGGCGTCTTTCCTGCTCAGCCTTATCCAGATGGTGCTCTATTTCATACTCATAGTGACCATCGTGGGTATCCTTGGCATCGAAACCTCGTCGTTCATAGCCATCTTCGCCTCCGCCGGCGTCGCCATCGGTATGGCCCTGAGCGGAACCTTGCAGAATTTTGCAGGCGGCGTGCTCATACTGCTGCTAAAACCGTATAAGGTGGGCAACTACATCGAGGTGCAGGGTTATGCCGGCACCGTGCGCGAAATACAGATTTTCCACACCATCATCACCACACCCGACAATAAGTCGATAATAATACCCAACGGCGGCCTGTCGACAGGCTCCATCAACAATTACTCAAAACTCGACTACCGGCGTGTGGACTGGACGGTGAGCATATCGTACGGCGACTCCGTCGACGCGGCACGTACCAAAATCCTCGAGATACTGCAGTCCGACCCGCGTGTGGTGCGCAAGACCATCGAGGACGACCGCGCCGAGCGCAAGGCCGAGGCCCGCGAGAAACTCGAAGAAGACATCGCCTCGGGTGCCGTGCAGCCTCCCGCCGAGGAAAAGCCCGTGAAAGGCTGGCGCCGCTTCTTCATGCACAAAAAGAAAGAAGTGCTCGAAAAAATAGAGGGCGACCAGAATATAACCTACGCTTTCGAGGAGCCGGGCATCGACCGCTCGCCCCGCGTGCAGGTGGCTGCTCTTGCCTCGAGTTCGGTCGACCTCAAGGTGACCGCATGGACGCCCTCCGACAACTACTGGGGCCTTTTCTACGATATCAACGAACGGATATTCAACGAACTGCCTCAGGCCGGCATCAGCTTCCCCTTCCCGCAGCTCGATGTGCATCTGCCTTCGGGCGCCGCTCAGAAACCACAGGCATGAAATCAATCATTCATCATAATCAGCTATAAATGAAACCTTACCAGCTTTGTGCAATGGCTCTTCTGCTTACTGCATGCGGCAAAAAGGCGCCGCTGGAATACCCGGCCGCCCCTGCCGACAGCACTGTCTACGAAGTGTTCGGAATGCAGGTGAACGACACCTACCGTCCGCTCGAAAACGACACAGCCGCCGAGACCCTCGCGTGGGTCGAAGCCGAGAACAAACTTACACAGGACTACCTGTCGACTATTCCTTTCCGCGAGAAAATACGCGGACGCCTCAAGCAGCTCAACAACTACAAGCGCAGCGGCATGCCCTCTAAGGAAAACGACGGCAAGTACTATTTCTACGAGAACGACGGCACCCGCAACCAGAGCGTGCTTTTCCGCATGGACTCGCTCGGCGCAACGCCCGAAGTATTCCTCGACCCGAACACCCTTTCCGACGACGGCACTGTGGCTCTGACAGGAACATTCCAGAGCCGCGACGGCAAGTATACAGCCTACACCGTGTCGCGCTCGGGCAGCGACTGGACCGAGATATATGTGCTCGACACCGCCACCGGCGAGCTCCTGCCCGACCATATCGAATGGGCCAAGTTCACCGGTGCGGCATGGAACGGCGACGGCTTCTACTACAGCGCCTACGACCGCCCCGAAGCCGGCAAGGAGTTCTCCAACGCCAACGAATACCATCGCGTGTACTACCATAAGCTCGGCACACCCCAGTCGGCCGACAAGGTGGTGTTCGAAAACCGCGAGCAGCCTCTCTACTTCCACACCGCATCGACATCGTCCGACGAGAGCACTCTCTTCGTTATGGTCGGCGGTCAGGGCCACGGCGACGAGCTCTACGCCCTCGATCTTACACGCCCCGGTGCCAAGTGGCAGCAGATAGTTGCCGGTCAGGACTATACAGTGGAGCCCGTAGACGTTGTCGACGGCAAACTCTATCTCTTCACCTCGCTGGGCGCCAAGCGCAACCGCCTTGTGCGCGTAGACCTCGCCAAGCCGGCTGTAGAAAACTGGGTCGACGTGATTCCCGAAGACCCCGACGGCGGCGTGCTCACATCGGTGGAATTCGCCGGTCCCGACCGCATCATCGCCGTGTTCGACCGCGATGCCTCGAGCCATGCCTATGTCTTCCCCCTCGAGGGCGGCAAGGCTCTGAACGAAATCGAGTTCCCCACCTATGGCACAGCCTCCTTCTCGGGCGGCCGCAAGGCCGACAAGGTGTTCTACTCCTTCTCGAGCTTCGTCTATCCGTCGGCCATATTCGCCTACGACCCCGCCACCAACACCTCGGAGCCGTATAAGACTACCGAAATCGAAGGTTTCGACCCGGCCGACTATGTTACCGAACAGATATTCTACACCTCGTCCGACGGCACTAAAGTGCCTATGTTCACCGTCCGCCGCAAGGACGTGAAGCCCGACGGCACCAACCCCGTGTATCTCTACGGCTACGGCGGTTTCGGCATCACCCTCAACCCCGGATTCAACGCCAACCGTCTCCTCTGGCTCGAAAACGGCGGCATTTATGCCCAGGCCAATCTCCGCGGCGGTTCCGAATACGGCGAAGAATGGCACGAGGCCGGTACCAAGCTCGAGAAGCTCAATGTGTTCAACGACTTCATCGCCGCTGCCGAGTATATGATAGAGCAGGGCTGGACCAAACCCGAACTCATCACCATCGAAGGCGGCAGCAACGGCGGTCTGCTCGTAGGCGCCACCGTCAACATGCGTCCCGACCTCTTCCGCGTGGCCATACCCCGCGTAGGCGTCATGGACATGATGCGCTATCATCTCTTTACCATAGGCTGGAACTGGGCCCACGACTACGGCACGGCCGACGATTCCGCCGAAATGGCCTCTTATCTGCTCGGTTACTCGCCCATTCATAACATTAAGAACGACGGCACTCCCTATCCGGCCATCATGGTCACCACTGCCGACCATGACGACCGCGTGGTGCCCGCTCACTCGTTCAAGTATGCGGCCACCCTTCAGGCTTCCGATACCGGCGACGCTCCCAAGCTCATACGCATCGACTCCAAGGCCGGACACGGAGCCGGCAAGCCTGTTGCCAAGGTTATCGACGAGTATACCGACATCTATTCGTTTATCTTCGAGAACATAGGCCGCGAGCCTGCCAACGCCGAATGAGAAGCCGCCTCGCAGTCATTGCCGTAGCCGCCGGCATCGCTCTGGTGTCGCTGCAGAGCTGTTTCACCGGTGTGGAGAGTACGCCGAAAATCAGCCTCAGCGATGTCCGCAAGCAGCAGGCGGCTACTGTGACCGACGAGCAGCGATTTCTTGCCGGTCTTGCTCCGACTCCGCCGTCGCAGTGGCGCCCCGGGCACCGTCTGCGTGTCGACGATGCCAAGATAGGGCTTGCCCTCACTTCGGCATCGGCGTCGGCCGACAGTCTGCCGGGCCGCGACCTTGTCTTCGACAGTTTTTCGCCGGCGGTGTCGCTCACAGGTACCGATGCTACCGAAATAGCCTTCCATGCCGAGCTTCCCGGCGGACGCGCCGAATATTTCTATCGTGTGTCTGTCGATATGTCGGAGCTCGACACCCTCGAGGCCATCCATGTGCCGTTTACGGTCGATATGGACCTCGTGGCCCGCGTCGACAGCATGATGCGCGGCCGCAGGCTCTATGTGCGCACACCCATGTGGTATCGTGCCGACGGCAACCGTAGCGCCGTGGCCGGACTGCGCCATGTGCCCGTGGTTGTAGACAGTGTGGTGGCAGGCGATTCCAACTATCCTCTCGGAGTTGTTTTCACCCTCGTCGATGCCGATCAGGCGCGCCTGCTCGAGCCGTCTGGGGCGCAGTGCACTCGCATGGTGTTCATGACCGTCGGCAAAAGCCGTGCGGCCACACGAAATTTCGAGCTGCTGTTTTCGTTCCGCGATCCGCGCGAGATCTATCCCGGCATTAAGGACGATGTATGGCAGCTGATAGTGCGGTCGCGCGTCAAAGAAGGCATGACCCGCGAGGAGTGCCGTCTGGCTCTCGGTGCCCCCACAACCCTGCGGCGCATACCCACCTATGGCGGCATGCGCGAGCAGTGGCAGTACTCCGACGGCGTCTACCTGTATTTCGACGACGGTTTCCTGACGAGGTACCGGCTTTAGACGGCGAGTTCAGAGAACTCAGAGAGCTCAGAGTACTCCGAGTACTCTAAGCTCTCTGAGTTTATGCCAGCAGCGCCGCCCATTCGCGGAGGCGGCGGTCGGTGTACTCGGGGTGGTTGACCTGGTCGAGGACAAGGCCGCGCATGGTGTCGCCGACAGAGGCGTCGGAGTGGCGGAAGGAGTATCCGTCGGCCGGATATTCGCCGATCATGGTGGCGCCGGTCTCTTTCATTTTGTGGTAGAGCTTGCCGACAGCATTGCAGAAGGTATCGCTCATGGTCTGGTCGCCGCAGCCGAATATGGCCACCCGGTGTCCGTGCATGTCGAGGGCCTGTGCGCCGTCGATAAAGTCGTACATATCGTCTTCGAGGTCGCCGTGGCCCCATGTGGAGCTGCCTATGATTATGGTTTCGTATTGACCGAGTTCCGACGGGGCCGTGTCGGCCACGTTGTGTATGTCTTCGCCGGCAATGCCCATGATTTCGGCGAGGCGTGAGGCCACATCGGCTGTGGTGCCGGTGTTGGATGCGTAGAATATACCGTATTTTTTCATCGTGTTTATGTTTGTATTTATCTTATAACGCGGTGCACCTGTCTATGGTTCAGCATTTTTAACAGTAAGAAGCCAAAACCGCCAACTCTCTCGCGGTGTTCTTATTATAAAAATAAGAACTCTACGTTACAACTACCAAAATTCAGTTATCATGGCAACAAACGATCAGAAAGCGCCTAAAACCGACGGCTCGGGGAGCCTCAGGGCGCATAAAGAACCTGAAAAGCTGGCCGCTCATCCCGAACCGGCCCGGCTTGAAGCATATAATGAAGAGGAAGAAGTGCCGCCCGTAACCGCCGATGTGGAGGCTACGCCAAAGTTCATACAGTATGGCGCCGCCGTGCTGCTCGGATGCGCTTTCGGTCTGGGCTGCTACATATGGTACGACGGCGGTTTTCCGTCGCATCCTCTGAATCCTGAAGGACCGTTTGCACCGCGCGAGAACAGCTACGATTACTTCAACCTATAAAATCCCTCAAAAAAGCGTAATATACTAAGGACCGAGGCGAAAAATTCTCTTCGGTCCTTGATTTGTAGGTAAATAATTTTGTCA